>NZ_JAOTIT010000001.1:0-1000180 GCF_033721435.1 Exiguobacterium sp. K1
GGATGTCAGTGGGGATTTTACTTCATTAGAAAACTTGTTCGACTTCAACGACGCCGGCTACTTCTTCAAGCAGGGCACGTTCGATACCAGCTTTCAGTGTGATTGTTGAACTTGGGCAGCTGCCGCAAGCTCCCATCAAACGGAGTTTGACGATACCATCTTCTACATCTACGAGTTCAACGTCTCCTCCGTCACGAAGAAGGAACGGACGCAATTTTTCGAGTACTTCGTTTACTTGATCAAACATTTCCATGCGTAAACACATCCTTTCTTATAGAATCATTGTAACAGGGTTGAAAAATGTTCTCAATCTGGAAAACTTGTATACTAAAAAAGAAGTGTAACAAATAGGGGGGGACCACAGATGGAAATCAAGGTATATGGGGCGGCACAGACGTGTCCGAGTTGCGTCGGGGCACCGAGTTCAGAAGAGACCTACAGCTGGCTGCAGGCCGTTCTTGGACGGAAGTACGAGACGGCATTGACGTTTGAATACGTGGATTTCGAAGCGGCACCGGTCGAGGATGAATGGATTACGGCTCTTCAGGACGATGTTTATTTTTATCCGCTTGTTCTGCTTGACGGTGAGATGGTCGATGAAGGATACGTCCAGTTGAAAAAAATCACGCAGGCAATTGACAGAAGACTTGAAAAAACGGCCCCGGAATGACCGGCGCCGTTTTTCTTATTTAATTTTTTTATGTTTCCAGAGCACACCGGACTTCAGAAGACGTGGAACTTTCCCTGTCAACGCCTGTTTCCCCATGACGATGCCGAAGCCGTCTGACTTTCCGAGTGATCCGAGCATACCGCGCAATTTGATTTCCGGCAGTTTCGGTAATTTTTTGCCGGCCCATTTTGCCTGCAGGACATCGACGACCTGATCGGCCTGATGCTCGGCAAGCTGACCGCTTGGCGCATACGGGAGACTGGCACAATCCCCGATGACGAACACATTTTCATGTTCCGGCACGTGGTGGTGTTCCGTCAGCTTGATCCGTCCGCCGCTGTCAGCTTCAAAACCAAGATCACGGACGACTTTAACCGGTTGCGTACCCGCTGTCCAAATCGTTAAGTTCGATGGATAGGCGTCATCCCCGTTTTGAACATCATCCGCCGTGACGAAGGTGACGTTCGAGTTATTGATGACTTCGACGTCATGCTCCTCGAACCATTCCTGGACGTAGGTCGACACTTTATCCGAGAGGAAGGACAGAACGGACGGTCCCCGGTCGAATAGGCGAATTTTCAAATCTTTCCGGCTTTCGTGCAGTTCACTCGCGAGCTCGACTCCGGATAATCCGGCTCCGACGATGGAAACGATCGCACCGGGTGAAAGTCCGCAAATCGCCTGTTGTGTTTTCCGTGACTCTTCGAGTGTCTGGATGCTGTAAGTAAACTCTTGTGCCCCCGGTATGTTATGGTATTTATCTTCACAACCTAAGGCGATGATCAAATCATCATAAAACAATTCCGTTCCGTCTTGCAGATGAACGGAGTTCGTCTCTGGTGAAATCTTTACGACATGTCCATACTTATATGAGAGATGTTCCCCTTCCGGAAACGCGATCCGGACATCCCGGTCCGACAATGTTCCGGCAGCAAGTGCATAATACTCTGTTTTTAACGCGTGGTACGGTAAACGATCGACGAGCGTCACAGCGACATCTTCATCCTTGAATCGTTCACAAATCCGCATGCCACCATATCCGCCACCTAAAACAACCAGTTGCTTCATAACTTAAAATCCCCCTTAGTTCCCCTAAATCAGTCTGACCTTGTATAATACGACATGAGGAAAGATAATTCCTGCCTGAAGGAGGAAAAAAAGTGAATCCGATTATTGAATTTTGTATCAGTAACTTAGCGACAGGGACTCAGGTCGTCATGCAACAGCTCGAACGGGACCCGAATGTCGATGTCGTCGAATATGGTTGCCTCGGTTATTGCGGGATTTGTTCGCTTGACCATTTTTGTCTCGTCGATGGAGAAACTGTTGTCGGGGAGACACCGGAAGAACTGCTTGAAAAGATTTATCAGAAAATCGAAGAAAACGAGCTCTAAAAAAATCCCCGTGTCTCACAAGAGACCGGGGATTTGTGTCTGTCAGCGGGCGCGGCTTCGGACTTAGACAGTTTGTTGACGACGTGTCATCCAAGGTTTTAGTTTCAGGAACAGCGGGATGAAGAGTGCTGAGATGAACATCGCCTTGATGATGTTAAACGGTAAGATACCGGCTGTAATCGTCGTCCACTTGACGGCAGGGTCAAGCATGTAGTCCATACCGAAGAACCAAGCGTACGCTGGAAGAATCAAGATATAGTTGAGGATGGCAAGACCGAGTGCCATCGTGATCGTACCTGCGACAAGACCGGTTGCGAGACCTTTTGTCGATTTCTTTTTATGATAGAACCAACTGACCGGAAGAATGAAGGCAACGCCAGCTGCGAAGTTGGCAAGCTCACCGACCGGAACACCACTTCCGCGGAAGATGTAGTACAGGACGTTTTTGAGTGCTTCGACGATGACGCCGGCAACAGGTGAGAACATGATTGCGGCGATCAAAGCAGGAACATCACTGAAGTCGATCTTCAAATAGTTCGGTAAAAACGGAAGCGGAAAATTCAGTAGCATAAGAACAAATGAAATTGAACCTAACATCGATAATGTGACCATTTTTTGTGTGCGTTTCATACGAGTATAATCTCCTTTTGCTCGTTCCTCTCGATGAAGTATTGGCATGTCTGCGTTCAAAATAAACCCCCATCGAAGTGTTCGATGGGGGAGAAGTCCGCAGTAAACTAAGCCTGAACGATTTTTGCAAAATCGGTTCAAGAAAGAAACATGCCGCCATCTTCTCCCATCCAGACTATACTGTCGGCTCCTGAGTTACACAGAATCAGCAAATAGCGCCCTATTCGCTCGCGGGCTTCAGGCGAATCGCCTGTTTACCGCCGGTCGGGAATTTCACCCTGCCCTGAAGATGGAACGATTTAATTTTTTTTAATACAACTTATTTATACAACGAATTCAAGATTGTTTCAAGCAACTAGGTTTCGATTCCCCTTAAAATTGCGTATACTAATAAAAAAGGGAAGGTGATGACATGATTCATTTAACAGAAGCGGCCGCACTGCAAGTCAAAGAAATGATGTTGCAGGCGCCGGACGATGAACAAAATCTGCGCATGCTCGTCCAAGGCGGCGGATGCAGTGGTCTCTCCTACGGCATGGGGTTTGACAGTGAAAAAGAGACGGACTTGACCTTTGAGCAACACGGAGTCAAAGTCATCGTTGATCAAAAAGATTATCCGGTCGTTAAAGGACTGGAAGTAGATTATAAACAATCCATGCTCGGAGGCGGATTCACGATTACGAATCCAAATGCAATCGCGACATGCGGTTGCGGGACGTCGTTCCGAACGGCGACGAATGCCGGCACACCGGGCGGCTGTTAATGAAATGACTTGTATCGCAGACGATTGCCGTCTGCGATTTTTTTGTTTTCACGAGCGATTGACAGGACTTTTCAATAGAGATGGAGAAGGACTAACAGGAACGTTAGCACGCTATGATGAGGGAGGACTATCGATGCGAAAGGTACTGATTTTCGGTGGAACACGCTACTTTGGTCGACGGTTGGCATTACGGCTCGCGGAATCGGGGGATGATGTGACGATTGTCACGCGTGGGGAACATACGCCGCCTGTCGCGAAGGGCTTGACATTTTTTAAAGGGGACCGGACATCAAGCAGTACAATGAAGGATCTTGGAAGTCAAAACTGGGATATCATCTATGACAATATTTGTTTTAATCCGTATCAGGCGAAGCTTGCGGTCGATGCCTTCGAAGGGAAAGTCGGGCGTTACATTCTGACGTCGACGATGTCGGTCTATGAGCAGGGCGGGACAAACATTTCCGAGCGGTCCTATAATCCGTTTCCCGGGAAATATGATCTCGAAAAAGAACATGATTACGGCGAAGGAAAACGTCAGGCGGAAAGTTATTTCTTCCAACGGGCGACTTTCCCGGTCATTGCCGTTCGTTTCCCGGTTGTCCTCGGACCGGATGATTACACGGAGCGGCTGATCTTTCATGTCAAACGGGCACTAGCCGATCAACCGGTCATCGCTGAAAATCTGTATGCGAAGATGGGATATATCTCGAGTTATGAAGCTGCAGCTTTCCTCGAGTGGTGCGGCCGTTCGACGATGACAGGACCAATTAATGCCGCGAGTGACGGCGTATTATCGATTCAGGACTTAATGGATAAGATTGATCACGTGGCAGGAACGACATCACGGTTTGAGACGACAGGCGAAGAGCCGTCACCGCTTGCACCGGATCACGATTTCTATATGGATACGACGGCAGCCAAACAAGCAGGATATATCTTCCAACATGTTGATGACTGGCTTGATCGTTTGATTGAAGAGGAGGTCCGGAACCACAAATGATTACCTTAATTAAACCATCGCTGCACTTGGAACCGGAATACCTTGATTATGTATCAGAGTGGCAAGAATCCGGTGAAAGCATCGTTCCGAGTGTCGTCAGTAAAACGTTTCTGCCGTTGGAGGATTTTTTGGAAGAACAGGAACAAGAGGAACGGGTGGCCCCGACGAACTGGGTGACCCACTCGACGTATTGGTTGTATGACGGGGAAACGATTGTCGGTGCAGTCAATTTCCGGCATGATCTAAACGATCAATTGCAACAAGTCGGAGGGCATATCGGTTATGGCATTCGACCGAGTGCGCGCAATAAGGGGTATGCGACGGAAGGATTACGGCAAGCGCTTGAATTTGCGCGAAAGCGGGGACTTGCCTCCGTCTTGATCACCTGTAGTGCGGATAACACCGCATCCGGTCGTGTCATTTTGACAAACGGTGGTCAAGAAATCGAATCTTACATCAAAGAAGATGGAACACGGGTCCGGCGATTTATCATTCCACTATGAATACCGGATTTTTAACGATTCGACGAGCCGACATGGAAGACGCTGCTGCGATTGCCCGGATTCATGTCGCATCTTGGCGGGAAACATATCGGACGATTATTCCGGATGCATATCTCGATCAGTTATCTGCGGAGAAGCGGGAACCGGGTTGGCGGAACAGTCTTGCCGAAGGTCCGGTTTTCGTGGCACTTGATCAGACAAACGAAATCGTCGGTTTTGCGAACGGCGGACCAAACAGGGAAAATGATGCGACGGAGGGAGAGCTGTACGCGCTCTATCTGTTGAAAAGCCATCAGGGGCAACGAACCGGTAAACGGTTGTTTGATCACGTGTTGGAAGATCTCAGGCGGAAAGGCTTCTCGTCTTGCATGGTAAGTGTGCTGGCAGATAACCCGTCCCGTCATTTTTACGAACGTTTCGGCGGACGACTCGTTTCCGAAAAAACCATCGAGCGGGGTGGGAAACAGCTGAGTGAGTGGACGTACCGAATTACACTCGATCCCGTATCCAACGCATAAGCCCAAAAAACAGCGTCCCTTCGATTTCCGAAATCGAAGGGACGCTGTTGTTCGTGATCACTTAATGATTTTTCACTTTTTCGAACAGACTGGTTGAGTGTTGCGGATGGCGGGCTGATGGATCAACAAGCAACTTCGCCTGGTTGACGGCAATCGGTGCTTCTCCGAAACCGGTCGCGATCAATTTGACACGACCGTCATACGTCGCGATGTCGCCGCAGGCAAATACGCCGGGAATCGCAGTTTCCATCTTCGAGTTGACACGGATGGAATTCCGTTCGAATTCGACCTCCCACTCTTTAAGCGGTCCGAGTGATGAGACGAAACCAAAGTTACAGACGACATCATCGGCACCGACGACAATCACTTCATCCGTTTCGGCATGTTTGAATGTCAGCGTCTCGATACTGTCTTCTCCGGTGACGGATTCAAGGGTATAAGGTGTCATGACATTGACAGACGAGTTATGCAACAATTCGACCGTATGCTCATGGGCGCGGAATTTATCGCGTCGGTGAACGAGTGTGACGGATTTCGCGATTGGCTCGAGCATCAGCGACCAGTCGACTGCGGAATCACCGCCGCCGAGCAGGACGACCTGGCGATCTTTGAAGCGGTCCATCTCGTTGACGAAGTAGTGTAAGTTACTGCCTTCAAATCGTTCTGCGTCCGCGACACCGAGGGGACGGGCAGCAAATGAACCGTTCCCGGCTGTCAGGATGACGGTTTTCGTATAATGTTCACCCTTGTTCGTGACGAGACGGATCAGTCCATCATCCAGGCGTTCGTATGCAAGAACGGTTTCGCCGAGCACATACGTCGGATCAAATTCATTTGCCTGTTCCAGCAGACGGTCGACCAGGTCCTGGGCTTTGACTTTCGGGAAGCCGGCAATATCGTATATATATTTTTCAGGGTAGAGCGTCGCCAGCTGTCCGCCGAGTTGCGGCAGACTTTCAATGACTTTCGTCTTCATTTGACGCATGCCTGAATAAAACGCGGTGAACAGCCCGACCGGACCGCCCCCGATAATCGTGACATCATATGGTTGGTGCATCTGAGTCCCTCCTAAAATTGGATACCTCTATTATATAGGAAGTAGGGTTCGATGTTGCAAGTACGGGACATCTCACATTTTTTTGGGTTTGCATAATTTCCCTTTGCAATCTATGATAGAAAATGGTTCAATAAACGTATAGACGTGTGAACATTATTTGAACAAAGTTTTTGAGCATTTATCTGCAATTGAATGTGAAGAAAATCACAACAAAACTATTATGCGTAAGGGGTATCAGAACATGAACACACCAAACATTGTTATTCTTGGAGCCGGCTACGGTGGATTGATCACAGCAGTCAACCTTCAAAAGAAACTTGGCGTCGACCAAGCCAACATCACATTAATCAACAAACACGATTACCATTACCAAACAACGTGGCTACATGAACCAGCAGCAGGTACGATGTCTGCTGAACAAGCACGTATCTATATCAACGATGTCATCAACCCTTCACGCGTCAAGCTTGTTAAAGGAATCGTCGAAAAAGTCGATACAGCAAGCAACACGGTGAAACTCGTCGACGGTGGAACAGTCCCTTACGATTATGTCGTCGTGGCACTCGGCGGAGTTCCTGAAACATTCGGCATCAAAGGATTGAAAGAGAACGCTCTAACAATCAGTTCATTGAACAGTGTCCGTAAAATCAAAGAGCACATCGACTACTCATTCGCAGAGTACAAAACGACAGGTTCAACAAACCGTTCACTCTTGACGATTGTCGTCGGTGGCGCTGGGTTCACGGGTATCGAGTTCATGGGTGAGCTCGTCAACCGGATTCCTGAACTGTGCAAACAATATGACATCCCGCGCGAACTCGTTCGTGTCGTCAACATCGAAGCTGCACCGACTGTTCTTCCTGGATTCGATGCAGATCTCGTAAACTACGCACACAAATGGCTTGAGCGCCAAGGCATCGAGTTTAAACTCGGTAACGGCATCAAGGAATGTGGACCGGGCAGCGTTACATTCGGACCGCTCCAAGGGGATACAACAGAAACAATCGAAGCGAACACAATCATCTGGACTGGTGGCGTCAGCGGTAACCCTGTTGTTGCAGCGTCTGGTTTTGAAGCAATGCGTAACCGTGTTGTCGTTCAAGAAGACCTCCGCGTTCCTGGACATGAAAATGTCTTCATGATCGGTGACTGTTCAGCTGTTATGGATCCGGCTTCAAACCGCCCATACCCGCCGACAGCACAAATCGCAACACAACAGGCACATAAAGTGGCTGAAAACATTGCTGCACTCATCGGTGGACGTCAAACATCGACATTCACATACGAAAACAAAGGAACTGTCGCTTCACTTGGTCATAAAGATGGAATCGGAATGGTCTTCGGTAAGAAGATTTACGGCCGTAACGCATCGTTCATGAAAAAAGTCATCGACAACAAACATTTCCTTGAGCTTAAAAAGATTGGTCTTGCCATCAAAAAAGGTAAATTCTAAGTTCACGTTTTAGGCAAATGTACACTCGTGCATTTGCCTTTTTTGTCGGTTATACTAAAAGAGATTCAAAGGGGGAACATTATGCATATCATTCAAGCCGTGATCGGGAGTGTTCTATATCTCGTCATGTTCTTTAGTATCGGTTTTATCTTAAACATGTTGTTACGCAGTACGTGGATCATGCTTGTCCTGTATCCGATTATCATCATCATGATGATTGATAATCAGTCGACACTGGATTACTTCACGAATGCGCGTGAAGCGATCCCGAAACTCGGGGAACGCATCATGGGTCTGCAGACGGCGGATATCACGATGTTCGTTGCCGGTCTTGCCGGAATCATCATCGCCGGAATGTCAATTCGCTTCCTGCGTAAGAGCGGTTACCAAATGTTTTAAAGTCTACTTGAGTGAGTAGGCTTTTTTAGTATGTGAAAACACGTTATAATAAAATCAGTGTCTTTAAAAAAATGTGTAAGAGCAGATAGGGTTGAGAGCGAATGGATAAACAAATGTACCACGTTATCAAAGTCTTAAATAATAATGTCGTCATTTGTTCGACTGGTGCCAACCAGGAAGTCATTATCCTCGCAAAAGGGATTGGCTTCGGTCGGAAGCCAGGCGATCAACTAACGGATCTTGATAAATTGGAAAAAGTGTATACGTTAAAAGATAAAGACGAGCAAGCGCAGTACAAGGCGCTTGTCGGACATCTGGATGAAAACTTCATCGCTTTGATGAATGAGATCGTTTCAATGATCGAAACGCGATTCGGAAAACGGGTCGACGAGCACATTCATATCGGACTGACGGACCATTTGACGTTTACGTTCAAGCGGCTCGAACAGGGAATGGAAGTCACAAATCCGTTTCTTGCGGAAACGGAAGCCTTATATCCGGAAGAGTATGCGCTCGCTGAAGAAATCGTCGAATTCATCAGTGCCGAGATGAACTTTTATTTACCTCCGGCCGAAACAGGATTTATCGCCCTTCATATTCACTCGGCGACGAACTTCAAAGATGTCCTCGAAGTGAACCGGCATCATCAATTGGTCGGATTGATTGCCAGTCATATTGAACAACGATTACAGATTAAAATCGACCGGAAATCACTGGATTACAAGCGTTTAATCCGGCACTTGCGTTCAGCGATTGAAAGGGTTTCCAATGGGGAGTACCTAGAGGCGCCAGAAAAAGTAGAAAAGCTATTGCGCGAAGAATATCCGCTGTGCTATGATACTGCTTGGGAGCTGATGTCCATCATGGAACGTCAGTTGAAGAAAGCGGTACCGCGCGGTGAAGCGACGTATCTTACGATGCATCTGCAACGCTTAGTGCAGTACGATTTAGGTAAATGACCGCACGGACTACGTGTTACTGATACGATCAGGCATGAGTGGGATGTCGGGCAAGATAATTTATTTCCGTTATTTTTACGGGATAAGTGTATTTTGTCTACAATCCGCTCGTGCCTGATTTTTTTCTGTAAAAATCGGTCAGATGTCTGACTTTTTTCGACCTGTCATTGGTATTATTCCTTATTCTTAGCTCGTACATCAAAAGGAGGAAACACACATGTTCAAACAGATTTTCGCTGTTCTTCAACGTGTTGGTAAAGCGTTGATGCTTCCTGTTGCGATTTTGCCTGCTGCCGGGATCTTACTTGGATTCGGTAACGCGATGCAAAATCCGAACTTGACGTCAAAACTCGAGTTCTTAAAAAATGATGCAGTCATCAAGGTTGCAAAATTGATGGAAGCAGCCGGGGATATCATCTTCGGTAACTTAGCACTCTTATTCGCGGTCGGTGTCGCGATCGGATTAGCAGGGGACGGCGCAGCCGGACTTGCAGCCATCGTCGGATTCCTGATCATGAACAAAACAATGAGCGTTTGGCTCGGCGTTACACCAGAAATGGTCGCTAACGGACAAGGGTACGCTAACGTACTCGGTATCCCGACACTTCAAACAGGAGTTTTCGGTGGTATCATCATCGGTTTAATCGCAGCCTGGGCCTACGGGAAGTATCATAATCTCGAATTGCCGCAGTTCCTCGGATTCTTCGCAGGAAAACGTTTTGTTCCAATCGTTACAGCAGTTGTTTCATTATTCGCAGGTCTTGTACTTGTTTTCGTTTGGCCGTTCGCTCAAGACGGATTGAACACATTCTCCCACTTCATGATGGAGAAAAACCCGACTCTTGCAGCATTCGTCTTTGGTCTCATTGAACGTTCATTGATTCCATTTGGTCTTCACCATATCTTCTACGCACCATTCTGGTTCGAGTTCGGTTCTTACACGAACAAAGCCGGCACAGTTGTTCACGGTGACCAAGCGATCTTCTTCGCTCAGTTGAAAGATAACGTTGCATTGACAGCTGGTACATTCATGACTGGTAAATTCCCGTTCATGATGTTCGGTCTTCCTGCAGCAGCACTTGCTATGTACCATGAAGCACGCCCAGAGCGTCGCGCAGTCGTTGGTGGTCTTCTTGGATCAGCAGCACTTACAGCTTTCTTGACAGGTATCACAGAGCCAATCGAATTCGCATTCTTGTTCGTTGCTCCGATCTTGTTCGCAGTTCACGCAGTCTTCGCAGGTCTTTCGTTCATGACAATGCAATTGTTGAACGTTAAAATCGGTATGACATTCTCAGGTGGATTGATTGACTTCCTTCTCTTCGGTGTCCTTCCAGGACGCACGCAGTGGTGGCTCGTTATCGTCGTCGGTCTTGTTCTTGCAGTTGTTTACTACGTCGGATTCCGTTTCGCAATCCGCAAGTTCAACTTGAAAACACCAGGTCGTGAAGACGAAGTACAAGAGACATCAATGGCACAAGGTTCTGAACTCGCAGCTGGTATCCTTGATGCACTCGGTTCTGAATCAAACATCAAACACCTTGACGCATGTATCACACGTCTTCGTGTTGAAGTTCTTGATAAATCAAAAGTTGATAAAAACGAATTGAAAAAATTAGGTGCGGCTGGAGTACTTGAAGTTGGTAACAACGTTCAAGCCATCTACGGACCAAAATCAGATAACATTAAATCTGAGATTCAAGCCGTCATCAACTCACGTAAACAAGAAAAGTCAGTCTAATATTTAAAAGAGCTTTCCCAATTTGGGAAGGCTCTTTTTTTGTGGAAAGAAACATCAGACAAATAGTTTTGCGCAAGAAACATTAAGGGTATGAAGTAAGTAGTTTGGTCAAAAAAAGGAGGGAAATCACTGATGTGGAAAAATGTGTTCGGTGTATTGCAACGGATCGGTAAAGCTTTGATGTTACCGGTCGCAATCCTACCGGCAGCGGGGTTGCTCCTGGCGTTTGGTACGGCGTTTCAAAACCCGAATCTGACGCAGTATCTTCCGTTTCTCGAAAATGACGCACTGGTCGTCATTTGGCGGGTCATGCAGGATGCAGGGGATATCATCTTTGCCAACTTAGGATTACTGTTTGCCGTCGGGGTTGCGATTGGTCTTGCGAACGGTGAAGGGGTCGCAGGACTGGCCGCAATCGTCGGATTCTTGATCATGAACAAAGTTATCAGTTCATTTTTACAGATTACGCCTGAAAAGATTACAGAAGCACAAAAATCGAGTGATTTATCGTATGCGACCGTTTTAGGAATTCCGACCCTGCAAATGGGGGTGTTCGGAGGGATTATCGCCGGGTTGATTGCGGCGTACAGCTATAATAAATTCTTTAAGATTAAACTTCCGGATTTCCTTGGATTCTTTGCCGGTAAACGATTTGTACCGATTGCTACAGCGCTATTCAGTTTAGTCGCTGGTTTTGCCCTGTCCTATATTTGGCCGCCGATCGGAACAGGGATCAATACGTTCTCAAAAACCATCATCGAATCAAACGAAACGTTATCTGCCTTCATCTTTGGATTAGTCGAACGTTCCCTCATTCCATTTGGTCTCCACCATATCTGGTATTCAAGTTTTTGGTTCCAATTCGGTGAATACACCGATAAAGCGGGCAATCTTGTCAACGGGGATCAGCGGATCTTCTTCGCCCAGTTAAAGGATGGTGTCCCGTTTACAGCCGGAACGTATATGACCGGGAAATATCCGTTCATGATGTTCGGACTTCCGGCTGCCTGTCTTGCGATGTACCATACGGTTGCGAAAGATCGCCGGAAAGCAGTTGAAGGATTATACTTCTCAGCTGCCCTGACTTCATTCCTGACAGGGATTACGGAACCGGTTGAGTTCTCGTTCGTATTCGTTGCCCCGTTGCTGTTTGCAGTCCATGCAGTATTTGCAGGATTGTCATTCATGATCATGGACATCTTAAACGTCAAGATCGGGATGACCTTCTCCGGAGGATTGATCGACTATACGCTGTTCGGTATTCTGCCGAACCGGACCTCCTGGTGGCTCGTTATTCCGGTCGGTCTCGTCTTTGCCGTCATCTATTACTTCGGTTTCCGTTTCGTCATCAAGAAATTTGATTTGAAGATTCCGGGACGTGAAGCGATTCAGGAAGGTGCGGCGACAGCCGGTGCGACAGCCGGTGAATTGCCGTATGAAATTCTCCAGGCATTTGGCGGACCTTCAAATATCAAACATTTGGATGCCTGTATCACACGGCTTCGGATTACCGTCAATGATAAATCCGGTGTCAATAAAGAGCGCTTAAAACAGTTGGGTGCTGCCGGTGTCCTCGAAGTCGGGGACAACGTTCAGGCTATCTTCGGTCCGAAATCGGACGGTATTAAAACGGAGATGGCAGAAATCATGAACGATCCGAATTACCAACCACCAGCCAAACCGGAAGCCGATCCGATTCCGCAGGTTCCGACAGGCGCGGAAGCACGGACGGACAACCGGACAGATGACCGGTCCGGATTAGCCGGAACAGATGGTGCCTATGTCCCGAGCGAAGGATATGTCTCGCCACTCAGCGGTGTGATTCGTTCCCTTGATGATGTACCCGATCAAGTCTTCTCCGGACGGATGATGGGTGACGGTTATGCCATCGAACCGACAGAAGGATATGTCGTTTCTCCTGTTTCCGGTGAAATCACGACGTTCTTCCCAACGAAACACGCGATTGGTATTTTGGCCGATAACGGGGATGAAATCCTGATTCATATCGGTATTGATACAGTATCGCTCGAAGGAAAAGGATTTGAAGCGTTGGCGAAAGCCGGCGACCGGGTCGAACCAGGTTCACCGTTATTGAACGTCGATCTGGAACAAATCCGACCACTGGTTCCATCATTGCTCACACCAATCATCGTCACGAACAGCGGCGACCGGAAAGTCTCCGTTGATGTTGGTAAAACCGTTGAAGCGGGTGAAAAGATTTCGTATGACATTAAATAAGAAGTGGATGCTGAACACGACTCCGATTTTGGAGTCGTGTTTTTTTTTGTATTCCGTGAACATTCAACGATGAGATTTTGCACATATGATGATACAATGAATAAGCTATTATGAAGATTAGCTATTTTTTGATAAGAAAGAGGTGAGTCGATGGCTACGACTTCGACAAAAACACGTTATGTCGTGTTAGGATTACTGATCGGGATTTTAGTGGCAGCAATGGATAATACGATTGTTGCGACAGCGATGCCGACGATTGTCAGCGAATTAAACGGCTTCGACCAATATGCGTGGGTCACATCGGCCTACATGATTGCGACTGTAGCGGGGATGCCGATCTTTGGTAAGTTAAGTGATATGTACGGGCGGAAGCGATTCTTCTTATTCGGCATGTTGCTGTTCATCACAGGGAGTATCCTGTGTGGAATGGCAGACTCGATTGTTGAACTTTCCGTGTATCGTGCGATTCAAGGTTTGGGTGGCGGAGCGTTAATGCCGATTGCCTTTACCATCATCTTTGATATTTTCCCGCCTGAAAAACGTGGGAAAGTCAGTGGTTTGTTCGGGGCCGTCTTCGGAATTTCAAGTATTTTTGGTCCGTTGCTGGGTGCCGTCTTAACAGATGCCATCAACTGGCGTTGGGTCTTTTACATCAATATTCCCCTCGGATTATTGGCGCTTGCCCTTGTTTCTTTGTTTTACAAGGAGTCACCGATTCACCGGACGCAAAAAATCGATTATGCCGGTGCTGTGACGTTAGTGGCAGGACTTGTTTTGTTTTTGCTGGCCCTTGAAATGGGCGGAAAAGATTATGCGTGGAACTCACCGCAAATTCTTGGTTTATTTGGCGGGGCGATTGTTGCCTTCATCGTCTTCGGGTTCATCGAACGCCGGGCAGCGGATCCTGTCATCACGTTCAGTTTATTTAGACGGCAACTGTTTGCTGCGACACAAGGCGTAGCCTTCTTTTACGGTTTTGTCTTCATCTCTGCCAGTGTCTTCATTCCGATTTTTGTCCAAGGTGTCTTCGGGGGCAGTGCGACCAACTCGGGTCTGATCTTGATGCCGATGCTGATTGCATCCGTCGTCTCTGCCCAGCTCGGCGGACGATTACCGAATAAATACGGATTCCGGAATGTCATGCTTGTCTCAGCGGTCTTCTTCTTGTTAGGAGTGTATCTCTTAAGTACGATGTCGCTTGAAACATCGCGCACCGCCATCACAATCTATATGATCATTTTAGGATTTGGTGTCGGCTTCAGCTTCTCGTTACTCAACCTGGCAAGTATCAACGGGATTGAGATGCAACGACGTGGTGCAGCCACATCAATGGGATCGACGTTCCGGACGATCGGCATGACGCTCGGTGTAACGGTCCTTGGAATCGTCCAATCGCGGACCTTCTCATCGACGATCAGTGAACAGTTACCGGGTGGAAACGCACCGGACGGCGGACAATTCCCGACGGCTTCAGCCCTTGCGAAAATGCCGCCGGAAGTAGCAAATGCAATCAAATCGTCACTTGCCGAATCGATTTCGTCGGTCTATCTGTGGGCATTGATTCCGGCTGTACTCGGTGTCATCTTTGTCTGCCTGATGGGCAATGAACGCCCGACGTTAAAAGAAGGACAGGGCGAACGACCGAAAACAAAGCAAGCATAAAGTGTGGTTGAACTATAGTGTGGGTAAAACTATTTAGATAAGCATTAACCGAAGAGAGGGAAGTGGAAGTCAAAATCCACTTCCCTTTTTTGTTGTTCGAAATCATTCGATGTACGAGACTCCTACAGGAAAACTGGCTTGTGTCTCGCCTGAGGAAAGCGAGTGCATAGAATGATTTCGACGTAAACTAATCCGATTTCCCGCACGAAGTATAAAGAAAAGAGAGGACTTTGTTAACACGGCAAAAAAACACGCCCCAAAACGGGACGTGTCAGAAAAGATTATTTTTTAATATCGAACGTTGTGCTGAGGAAGTTAACGACATCTTCCGCTGTGTCCATATCGAGTACTTGTTCGACGATTGCTTCACACTCTGCTTTGTTCAAGCGAGTCATCAGGCTACGTGCGCGAAGGACTGAAGAAGCTGACATTGAGAATTCGTCGAGTCCGAGTCCGAGAAGGATTGGAAGTGCGAGTTCTTCTCCTGCCATCTCACCACACATGCCGACCCATTTGCCTGCTTTGTGTGCTTCTGTGATGACGTTGTTCAAGAGGTTCAAGATAGCCGGGTTGAACGGTTGATAGAGGTATGAAACTTTCTCATTCATCCGGTCAGCAGCCATCGTGTATTGGATCAAGTCGTTTGTTCCGACTGAGAAGAAGTCGACTTCTTTTGCGAATTGCTTCGCCATGACAGCTGTTGAAGGAATCTCGACCATCATACCGACTTCAACGTCTTCTGAAACTGTCACACCTTCTGCTTGAAGGTTTGCTTTTTCTTCGAGAAGAAGTGCTTTTGCTGCACGGAATTCTTCGAGTGTCGCGATCATTGGGAACATGACAGCAAGTTTTCCATACGCGCTCGCCCGGAGAAGGGCACGGAGTTGCGTCCGGAAGAGATCCGTTTGATCGAGGCAAAGACGAATCGCGCGGTATCCGAGGAACGGGTTCATCTCATGCGGGAGATCGAGGTAAGACAATTCCTTGTCGCCACCGATATCGAGCGTCCGGATGACGACTTTTTTATCGCCCATCGATTCGAGAACCGTTTTGTATGCTGTGAACTGCTCGTCTTCCGTCGGGAACGTTTCCGCATCCATGTAAAGGAACTCTGTCCGGTAGAGTCCGACTGCTTCCGCGCCGTTCTCAAGGACACCTTTAACATCGTTTGGTGTTCCGATATTTGCTGCAAGCTCGACATGATGTCCGTCAGCAGTGACTGTTTTTTCGTTTTTGAGTTTTTTCCACTCTTCTTTTTGCGCGATGTACGCTGAACGTTTTTCTTCATATTCTGCGATTTGTTCGCTTGAAGGATTGACGATGACGTCACCCTCTGTTCCGTCAAGGATCAAGAAATCACCGTGTTTGACTTCCGTCAAGACGACTTTTGTTCCGACGACAGCCGGGATTTCAAGAGAACGGGACATGATCGCCGAGTGCGAAGTCCGTCCACCGATGTTCGTAGCAAATCCTTTTGCATACTTCCGGTTGAGTTGTGCTGTATCTGAAGGTGTTAAATCTTCTGCAATGATGATGACTTCTTCATTGATTTGAGCCGGTGTAACGAATGTGATACCGAGCAAGTGGGCCATTGTCCGTTTTGTAACGTCACGGACATCGGCTGCACGCTCGCGCATGTATTCGTTATCCATCGATTCAAAAATCATGACCATCATCTGTGACACTTCATCAAGTGCTTGTGCTGCATTGGTTTTTTCATCGTCAATTTTTGCGTTGACTTGGCTGACGATTTCCGGGTCTTCCAGGATCAACAAGTGAGCTGAGAAGATTTCCGCTTTGTCTGCACCGAGTTCTTTTAATGTGTTTTCGCGGATGATTTCAAGTTCACCCTTCGACTTAACGATGGCGGCTTGGAAACGTTCCTTTTCTGCTGCCGAGTCCTCGATTTTATGCGTCGGAATTTCAAAGACAGGTGTTTCCATTACGAATGCCTTTGCAATCGCAATCCCTGCAGAAGCGCCAATTCCTTTGATGTGCTGTGCCATGTGCATTACCCTCTTTTCAGTAAGTTTTTTCGCCGCAGCGACGTCATTTCTTTGCTATCTATAGATACCCATAAACGCATCTCTCTTAACGGGTCGCTTGCGGACTCTCCCTTTGAATGAAAACGTAGACATTTCTGTCGTTGCCAAATGACCGTTAAATAGAAGTGCCTGTCCTTTTCACCTGTTTAATCCTATCATATTGTGAAACGGGCAACAATTGTTTGAAACGTTCCAAATCGACAAATTAAAGAACGTCTTTTTTGAGAACGGTTTCATTCGTCTCGGAGGCTATCAGTTGGAAAATCAGATCAAACGCTTCATACTTATACCTATCACTAAAGGGGGATTTGAATATGCGATGGAATCAAGTAGATCCACAAGCTCATGTCGAAGTACTCGTTGTCGGTATTTCAGGAAACCAGCCGGTCGAGGAACGGATCCGGTCACTATATCCGGATCGTTTGGATGAATGGGTACGCCGCGGGGACATCTCAACGAAACAAGGAGAACTCCGTTTGCTGCCGACACTGACGGGAACGGTGGAACGAGTGTTGTTCGTCGGTCTTGGCAAGGCGGAAGGACTTACAACGGACGGTCTGCGCCGATTATTCGGAAAAGCGGCTCAGTTCCTGAAGGCACGTCAGCTGTCCAAAGTAACGATTGACGCGACGACCTTCCCGGATCAACCGGTCGAACTGATTGCTGAGACGTTTGGCTTAGCTACATATGAAGTCAAACATTACAAAACCAACACCCGTGCGACATATGATCTGGATGTAACAATCTGGTCAGACGCCGGCGAACAGGCGGTCGAACGTGGAGCGGCACTCGCACAAGCGACGAATCTCGCGCGCCGTCTTGTCACGATGCCCGGAAATTTATTGACGGCACCGGCTTTGGCGGATGAAGCCCGCTTTATTGCCGAGCGTCACGGGCATGAGTTGAAGATTCTTGAAAAAGCCGACATGGAAGCCCTCGGAATGGGCGCATTGCTTGCGGTCAATCAAGGATCGACAATTCCACCGAAGCTGATTGTCCTTGAATACAAAGGAGCAGGCGACGACGCTCCGATTGCAGTCGTCGGAAAAGGTGTGACATTTGATACCGGCGGTTACTCGATTAAACCAAAAGACGGGATTGTCGGGATGAAAGGGGATATGGGGGGAGCGGCAGCCGTCCTCGGATTATTCGAAGCCCTCGGTCACCTAAAACCGGACGTCAATGTCCTCGGTGTCATTCCGGCGACGGATAACATGATTTCCGGTGACGCCTTCAAACCGGATGATGTCATCACGTCGATGGCAGGGAAAACAATTGAAATCCTGAATACGGATGCAGAAGGTCGACTTGTCCTCGCAGACGCTGTCACCTATGCGAAAGAATATAAACCGAAGATGATCATTGATCTTGCTACGCTGACAGGCGGAGTGTTAGTGGCACTCGGGACAGAAATTACCGGTGCCTTGACGAATGATGCCGGTCTGTACGAACGATTCGAAGCCGTAACAAAAGAGACGAATGAGATGGTCTGGCAGATGCCATACGTCGATCAGTTCATCAAGCAAGTCCGCCGCTCGGATGTCGCCGACTTAAATAATTCACCGGGACGAATGGGACATATGATTTTCGGTGGTGCGTTTGTTGGTGAATTTGTTGGCGAGACACCATGGCTCCATCTTGATATCGCGGGAACGTCCGAACAAAAAGCCGCGACAGAGCTCGGTCCAAAAGGGGCGACCGGTGTCATGGTCCGCAGTCTCTATCATTTCGTCGAACGCGAAAAATGATGCGTCTGAACAGTGTCCTCATTTTAGTGACGATTATCAGTATTGTTTGGTACCTGGATTCACGGGAACAGATTCCTTTAGCGGCAGCGACTTTCTTCGGCGTCTTTACGATATTATCGCTGCTCAAGAGTCTGCGGGAGAAGTCCAATGGACGTCACCGGAATTGATGCGGCAAAAGCCGGATGGGTCGCCGTTTCGATTAAAGACGGTCAGTTTTCCTGGACCGTCGCTTCGTCGCTCGACGAGATCGAATGCGGGACCCGGACCTATATCGACATGCCGGTCGGACTGGAAGAAAACAAACGGCGGTCGGTCGACCGGTTACTACGGGAAGAATTGAAACCCGGCCGGACGAGCTGCGTCTTTAACGCCCCGTTACGCACAGCACTTGAACAACCGGACTATCATACGGCAAACGACTATTCAAAGCAACATGCAAGTTTTGGTTTATCGAAACAAGCCTGGTACCTGCTGCCGAAAATCGAGCAGGTCCGGACTCATTACCAACCCGGATGGGTCGAATCCCATCCGGAAGTCTGTTTTGCCCGACTGACGGGTCATCCGGCACGTCACAGTAAACGGACGGTCGAGGGAGTAGCGGAACGGATTGCGCTGTTGCAACGGTATGCTTGTCCGGCTTACTGGGAACTCAACGTGCGTGGTGTCGCGACGGACGATTGGATCGATGCTTGTCTGCTTGCGATTGCGGCAACGTTACCGGCGGTTTATTTGCCGGCTGATTGCCCCGTTGATACAACCGGATTTCCCTTATATGCAGCTTTACCAAAAAAGATCACCTTCACCGAAACGGTGTAGGTGATCCTTTGATAAAGTCCCAAAGATAATGAAAGATTTGAGCGTTGTGTAGTGCTTTAATGATGACCGCAATCAAGGGGCCTAAAATTAATCCGAAGACACCGAATACCTGAATGCCGACAAATAAGGCGATCAACGCGGTGATCGGTTGGATGCCGATATTATCGCCGACGATTTTAGGTTCCATGATATTGCGTTGTAAGATGACGATTGCGTAAAGGATCGCGAGACCGATGGCGAGACCCGTATCTCCCGTAATGATGGAATAGGCAATCCAAGGCAAGAAGACGGAGCCTGTTCCAAGATAGGGCAGGATGTCAAAAAATGCTGCGATAAAGGCGATGGCAAACGGATGCTCGACGCCGATGATCAACAGTCCAATCAGGACGATGAAAAAGGTAATCGTAATCAATGTCAGTTGCGCTTTAATATAACCGAATAAAGCAGACCGGAGACTCGTGACGACCGATTCGGCACGGGCGAACCACGGTAACATCTCGTATTTTTTCAATCGCAGCTCATACCGGTGCCAGTCTTTGGAGATGAAGAACCAGGCGAGCAAGACGATGACTAAAATCAACGCGATGGACGGCAGTGTGGCTAAAACCGTCTGCAACATCCCGGCGACGCTTTTCGAGCCTTCACCGATGGCACTGGCAAGTGAACTGCCGAGTGACTGGATACTGTTTTGGACGGTGTTTTGTTGTGACGGTTCAAGCGACCGGAGGGCTTCCGATGCATCGTTCCAAATGGGAGCCAGCTTTTCATTGTAGAGTTTCTGGAAATAAAGACTCAGCTCCTGGATCTGGGCCGGCAACTGATTGGCGACAAACACAAGTCCACGAATCAACTGCATGATGATCAGGACGAGTGAGCCGATCAACAAACCGCTCATTAAAATAATCGATAGCAGAGCGCCCCAACCGCGGTTGATCCGAAGCCGCTTTTGGAAAAAGTCGACGAGCGGCCGACTGAATAAAGCCAGTAAAAAAGCAAAGACGAACGGGTACATGAAAGAAGACAAGCGAATTATCAGCCAACCGGTGAAAAAGATGGCAAGGATGACGCCAATGAAACGGGCTATTTGCCATAAACGTTCAGTCGACATAAGCAACACCTCTTACTATGTATGTAATGTCATCATCATATCATGTTTGCCAGACGAACGTATCATTCAAAAGGAGGAATTCAGATGAAACGAAAAGAAATGGGAGTACTCGTCTCACTCGCCGTTGCAAGCGGACTCGCTGTCCGTGAATGGCGTAAGAATAAACAGTTTGCCAAACGATTTAAGGAACAATCGGAAGACCGGATCGTGAAAGGAATGGCGGAGGTGCAGGACGATGCAGGAGATGATTCTTCTTCAGCAAAAGGTTGATGAAACGATTCGGGCGCTTGGCGGATACTTTCGTCCATTGTCTGGACTAGCCCGTTTGATTGAGGAAGTCGGTGAAGTGGGGGAAGCGCTCGAAACTGGAGATGAGTTGTCATTTCAGGCGGAACTGGTGGATGTCCTGATGATCTCGACCTGTCTTGCGAATCAATACGTTACGGATTTGGCACAGCAGCATCAACAGCTCGGAACGATGGAAGACGAGGGGCAAGGTTCGTTTTACCGCCTCGTTCATGAAGCGGGGCAGGTCGCCCGTGTGATGAACGGATATGAAGGGGACAAACCCCCAAAACAGACGGAAGATATCATTCCGATCGGGATGTCGCTTGCCCGTCTTCAACGGGAGTTGTTCCGACTGGCCCGTCCTCACGGCATCAATCTTCTGCAGGAAATCGATCGTACAAACGAAAAGAATTTAAATCGTGACCGCAAACGGTTTGCGTTAACACGTGATCCGGTGACGGAAGCGACGATTGATCATTTCCGGAGTGCGACCGGTAATACGGAACGTCTCTGGGGGGCACCGGCTTATGAAAGTGATCTCGCGCTTGAGGCGCACATTCAAGCGGCTTTACCGTCGCTCCGCCGGTTCCTGCGTTGCGCCCGGATTGAAGGGATTGCCGGATTCGTCATCGAAGCTCCGATGGAACGGACGGACAATTTGCGGAGCGTCAAAAATCAAGCGGATGAAATCGGCCGGATCGTTAAAGAGCAGACACCGTTGTCGTTTAAAGAAGCACCGTACCGGATTGATGTCTACGCACCGCAACTGGGTCCCGTGTCACCGTATCATGCGGAAGATGATCACCGGATGTTCCTTGTACTACATGTCGATGAGTAAACCAAAAAACGTCCATTCCAGTCGGAACGGACGTTTTTTGTATGGTTTATCTTGAAGGATTCGATAATTCGACTTGCTTTTGATTCAAGTGTTGCATGAAACGGTTGATCCGGTGAATCGCCTGCTGGAGCTGTTCGATCGAACTGGCATAACTGGCCCGGACATACCCTTCACCGCTTGCGCCGAAGACAGAACCGGGGACGACCGCAACGCGTTCCGCGAGCAACAGTTGTTCTGCGAACTCTTCGCTCGTCAAACCCGTCCCACCGATATACGGGAAGGCATAAAATGCTCCGCCCGGCGAATGCGTCGGCAATCCGGCATCGTTGAGCGCCTTGACGAAGTAGTTCCGGCGTTGGCGGTAACTGCGGACCATATCCGGAACGGTCTTGTGACGCGAACGTAACGCTTCGATTCCGGCGAACTGAACGAGCGTCGGGGCACACATCATCCCGTACTGATGAACTTTAAGCATCGCCTGGCTGATCGCGGGAGGAGCACAGGTGAAACCGAGCCGCCAACCGGTCATTGCAAAGGCTTTAGAGAATCCGTTGATGACAATCGTCCGCTCCCGCATGTCAGGGAGAGTCGCAAAACAGGTTGGCTCATCTTCATACGAAAGTTCGGCGTAGATTTCATCGCTGATGACATAAAGATCATGTTTCTTCGCGAGTAACGCAAGATCGGCCAATTGATCGCGTGTCATGACGGAACCGGTCGGATTCGACGGGAAACAAAAGATGATGGCTTTTGTCCGCTCTGTCATGACGGCTTCAATCGTTTCCGGCTGAATCGTAAACCCGTCCTCTGCGCGACAGGCTGCCGCGACCGGAATACCGCCCGCCAGTTCAATCAACGGAGCATAAGAGACGAAGGCAGGTTCGACGACGATGACTTCATCACCCGGATTGATCAAGGTCCGGAAGGCCAAATCCAGTCCTTCCGACGCACCGGTCGTGACGATGATTTCATCTGCGACCCGGTAATCAATCGAAAATTTTTCTTGCATGTACAACTTGATTTCTTGGCGTAATTCGACTAATCCGGCATTGGCACTGTATGCCGTATAACCTTGTTCGAGCGCCGCGAAGCTGGCTTCCCGAACGTTCCAAGGCGTAACGAAATCGGGCTCACCGACACCAAGCGAGATGACATCTTCCATCGAACCGGCCAAATCGAAAAATCGCCGGATGCCGGAGGGTGCCAACCGTTCGACACGTTCAGATAAATGTTTCATGGAGACACCTTCAATCGTTTGTCCCCATCATCCTGGCTGAATAAAACACCATCATGTTTATACGTTTTCAGACGGAAGTGTGTTGTCGTCGAAATCACGGAATCGAGTGTCGATAGTTTTTCCGAGACGAACTGTGAGACTTCCTGCAGTGATTTTCCATCGAGGACGACTTGTAAATCGTAGGCTCCTGACATCAGGTAGAGTGATGTCACTTCCGGGAAACGATGAATCCGTTCTGCGACTTCATCAAAACCGCGCCCCCGTTTCGGCGTTACTTTAACATCGATAAAGGCGGTCACGCCGTGATGGGCGTGGATTTTTTGCCAGTCGATGACGGCTGTATAACCGAGCAGGACACCGTCTTGTTTAAATGTTTCGAGTGAGGATAACACCTCATCCTCTGTCAAATTAAGCATTTGAGCGGCCAGGACAGGATCGACCGGTCCGTTCTGTGTCAATAATTCAAGTAGTTCCAGTTGTTTGTCTGTGTACACAATCATCACTCGCTTTCTGTCAGGCAACCATTGAACGTCCGGCGTGTCTCGCGCAGGCGCGAGCGGCGTTCCTCTTGCACGATGTGGAAATTTTTCATATCAGTTGTCGGAAGATGATGCTTCTCGACGAGACGGTCGAAATAGACGCGGCGCGATGCATCCTGCTTAGCCGACTGGTGGTTACCGGAAGGATTAAACGCATACAGGACGGTCGCCCGGGCCGGGTGCAGGACGAGATGATCCTGTCCGACACGTAAAATCCAGTCCCAGTCCCAATAGTTGAAGACGTCTTCGTCAAATAAACCAAGCTCTTCGTGAAGTGACTTCCGGTAGAGTGAACCGGACGGGATATAGGTCGAGTCCTCTTTCATCGCTTCCCGGTCATACGGATAAGCGAACGGTTCCGTTGTTTTGACGACACGATGATCCTGTTGCCATTCGTAGGTGAACAGTTCCGCATCGACGTACGTTAAGTCCGCTCCGGCTTCGAGATCGCCGACGGCTTCTTCGATATGTGAAGGTAACAATAAATCATCATCGTCGTGGAGAAGAATATACCTTCCGTTTGCTAACGAGACACCGTGATTTCGTGCCCGGACATGGTGATTTTCCGGCAAATCAATTGCCGTAATCGTCAGTTTGTCCTGAAAATCGGCAACGACGGAAGTCAGCGGCTCTCCATTATTGTTCAAGATGATGACTTCAAAATCCTGATAGATTTGTTTTGTCAGTGCGGTCAGTGCTTCGCGCAACTCACGCAACCGGTTATATGTGGGGATGATGACTGAGACCATCGGCATTTAAGTCGTCTCCTTAGAACAAAGACACCCTTGAAATTCAGGTGTCCTTGTGAGATATTTACATTTTTTCTTCGATTGTCGGAAGTAAGTCATTCCATTCAGCGTCAGCTTCTTTTGTGACGGTGACGAAATCACCGTATGCAAATAGATTGTCGATGCCGTCAATCGTGATGAGTGATGCGAGCAAAGCGTCTTCCGGTGTATCCCCTTTTTTGACGCTGGTGCTCTTGGCACCGAAGCGGTCTCCGTCGAGGGTGATTTTTACTGAGTTCGGGTTAGGCGTGTAATCAACTTGCATAATCAGTCTCCTTTCAAAGTTCACACGAATCTTCACATAAAAGTAAGTTCGTTGCGAGTAAAATCAATTCCTGCTGATCCGGTCTTTCATCAAAAGATTCTTCAAAAACGATCCCGATTGCTTCCGCAAGTGGGCTTATTTGATCATGAACCGTCAGTAAGCTTAGTATAGCAGACATTTCCGTCGGATAATTTCCTTCTCCTAGGTGAAATGGATCATATTTTTTTAAAAGTTCTTCTGAACTCATAATCAATAAAACTCCTTATCTCAATATATCTCAAAAGGCGGTAATCCGCCTTTTCAAATTTGTTTGACCTGATTTTCAATGCAAGGGGTTATTTTTTAGTCATTCAGTGATAACCTATATCTTGTAGATAAATAGGTTTAAAAATGCCTGAAACGTCTATATATAGAGTGAAGATTAAAATGTTCTTTCTATATGTAGGGCGTCTTTTTTTAGTTTAGCGCATTTTTTACGGCAACGGAACCTATTTTAAAGTTAGAGAATGGGAGTGGTTCATAGTGGCATCTCCACTGAATACAGCACGCATCTATCAAGGTGCAATGACAATAGAAGATGTATATACGGTGATCCGTCAGATTACGGCAGCATACTCAGAGCTCGACGTCGAACGTTATACAGAACGGGCGATTCGGGCACTCGAAGGGAAGACGTTACAGGCGGATCAAGTCTATGAACTCTTAACCATGCATGCACTTGACATGTTAAAGGCAGAGGAACCGAACTGGACATTCGTTGCGACAGCGACGTACTTGAACCGGTTGTATCTGGAAGCAAGTGAAAACCGCGGCTATGCAGCAGACGAACGGTACGGTTCGCTTTATCACTTGATCGAAAAATTAACGGAGATTGGTATTTTTACGCCACACCTCTTAGAAACGTATACGAAAGATGAAGTCGAAGAACTTGCGGCATCGATTGATCCGTCACGTGATCATCTGTTCACGTATATCGGACTCCGGACATTATCCGACCGTTACTTAGCGCGCGACCACGTCAAAAAATTATACGAATTACCGCAGGAACGCTTCATGATCATCGCCATGACACTGATGCAGACAGAACCGAAAGACCGCCGGATCAAGCTCGTCAAAGAGTCGTACTGGGCACTGTCGAATCTCTACATGACGGTTGCGACACCGACTTTATCAAACGCCGGTAAATCATACGGCCAACTGTCTTCATGCTTCATCGACACGGTCGATGATTCGCTCCGTGGCATCTATGATTCAAATACCGATGTCGCGACGCTCTCAAAAGGCGGCGGCGGAATCGGCGTCTACATGGGGAAAATCCGGTCACGCGGATCGGATATCAAAGGCTTTAAAGGCGTATCGAGCGGTGTCATTCCGTGGATGAAACAATTGAACAATACAGCAGTCAGTGTCGATCAGCTTGGTATGCGCCAAGGTTCGATTGCTGTTTACCTCGATATCTGGCATAAAGACATCCTTGAGTTCCTTGATGCGAAATTAAATAACGGGGACGAGCGGTTGCGGACACACGATTTGTTCACAGGCGTCAGCTTACCGGACCATTTCATGCGGACGGTCGAAGCACGCGGCGACTGGTACTTGTTTGACCCGCACGAAATTCGGACCGTCATGGGCTTCAGCCTTGAAGATTCGTTTGACGAAACGGAACAAGGTGGCAGTTTCACGGAAAAATATACAGCCTGTGTCAACGAACCGCGTCTGAGCCGGACGAAAGTACCGGCGATTGATCTCGTCAAACGTTATATGCGTTCGCAGCTTGAAACGGGTACACCGTACATGTTCTTCCGCGATGCGGTCAACCGTGCCAACCCAAATAAACATGCGGGAATGATTTACTCGTCCAACCTCTGTTCGGAAATCATGCAAAATATGAGTCCGACGACGGTGACGGAAGAGTACACGGAAGACGGCAAAATCATCATCACGAAAACACCGGGCGATTTTGTTGTCTGTAACTTGTCTTCGATCGCACTCGCACGTGCAGTCCGTGAAAATGTGCTCGAACGGTTGATTCCGATTCAAATGCGGATGCTCGATAACGTCATCG
Organism: Exiguobacterium sp. K1; assembly: GCF_033721435.1. Taxonomy (NCBI): domain Bacteria; kingdom Bacillati; phylum Bacillota; class Bacilli; order Caryophanales; genus Exiguobacterium; species Exiguobacterium sp. K1. The sequence goes on from NZ_JAOTIT010000001.1 coordinate 26,725, forward strand.
ATCTAAATACGATCGACGTACCGCAAGCACAGATTACGAACCAAAAATACCGTGCCGTCGGTCTCGGAACATTCGGCTGGCACCATCTGCTCGCTCTCGAAGGTATCCGCTGGGAGTCGGTCGAGGCCGTCCAGTACGCCGACCGTCTCTATGAAAAAATCGCTTATTTGACGATTGACGCGTCGATGCAACTGGCGAAAGAAAAAGGCGCTTACCGTCTCTTTGAAGGATCGGAGTGGCAGACCGGGGAATACATTGCCCGCCGTCACTACAAAACAACGGATAAACTGAACTGGGATCGTCTGCAGGCAGACATCACAGCACATGGTATGCGGAATGCCTACCTGATGGCAGTCGCACCGAACTCGTCGACGGCAATCATCGCCGGCAGTACAGCGTCAATCGATCCGATTTACAAGAAGGTTTACGCGGAAGAAAAGAAAAACTACAAGATTCCGGTTACAGTGCCCGATTTAACACCGGAAACGAACTGGTTCTATAAATCAGCGTTTGAGATTGATCAACTCTGGAGCATTCGTCAAAATGCCTCACGTCAACGTCATATTGACCAGGCAATCAGCTTTAATCTCTACGTTAAAAACAGCGTCAAAGCAAAAGAGTTACTCGAGATGCACATGGAAGCATGGCAACTCGGGATGAAGACGATTTACTACACACGTTCGACGACTGTCGAAATCGATGAATGTGAGTCGTGTTCATCATAAGAGAAGGAGGACGATATCATGAAGGCAGCAATCGTATATGCGTCAATGAGCGGAAATACAGAGGAGGTTGCGGAACTGATTGCAAAAGCATGTTCCGAAATGCAGGTCGAACCGACGATGATCTTTGCCGATGATGTGACGACGTATCAGCTGGTCCCTTATGATATCGTCTATTTTGGTTCTTATACCTGGGGAGACGGACAACTGCCGGATGAGATGCGGGATTGTCTGAAGGTCGTCTTAAAAGAAAGCCCGCACGCGATTCCGCAGGCGGCTGTCTTCGGGACGGGCGATAAGATGTTCGTCAAATATTGCCGTGCCGTCGATGAGATGGCGTACCATCTCGCGAAGTTCGGGGTTCCGCTCGCAGGTGAATTACTCAAAATCGAACAATCGCCGCGTAACCGACCGCATGCGGTCAAAGAGTGGACACGTCGAACACTACTGCAATTACAGCAAGAGGGAGCCGAACAACATGGAACAACTACAAAAAATCAAACTGCTTGATGCCCGACACCCGAATCGCGCGACCGCGATCATCGGCGGGGAAACAAGCTCAATCGTCAATTGGAACGACATTGCGTATCCGCAGTTCTATTCCATCTATAAACAGCTGTTATCGAACTTCTGGATTCCGGATGAGATTTCAATGTCAAAAGACATGCAACAATGGAATCAATTAAGCGAGCGGGAACAGGATGCCTTCAAACGCATCATCGGCTTATTGTCGATTCTCGACTCCGTCCAGACCCGTTATATTTTGGAGTCGGCGATGTTCACATCGGACGCGTCAATTCATGCGATTCTCGCGATTGTCGCCCAACAGGAAGTCGTTCATAACCAATCTTACAGCTATGTGCTGTCGAGTCTTGTCCCACTGTCGGAGCAGAACAGGATTTTCGACATCGCGAAAGACGACGATATGGTCATGAAACGAAATGCCTTCATTTTGGATCTGTATGAAGATTTCCAAAACGACCGGACACCGGAAAACTTTGCGAAGTCACTGGTGGCCTCGATCGTTCTTGAAGGAATCAACTTCTATTCCGGATTTGCTTTCTTCTATAACTTGGCGCGCCATCAGAAAATGGTCGGAACGTCGACGATGATCAGTTATATCCAGCGTGACGAACTGCAACACTCATACTTCATCAGTCAGCTGTTGCGTGCCGTCTTGACAGAACATCCGGATATCGATGCCGACGGTTCATTCACGAAATTTGTCTACGCGACATTCGAGCGTGCCGTTGATCTTGAAATCGAGTGGAGTGAATACGTGTTACGTGACTTGGACGGACTTGATGTCAGCGAAATGCGTGACTATGTCAAATACCTCGCCAACAAGCGTCTCCGTGTCATCGGACTTGACGATCTGTATGAAGGACATGATGAAGACGTCATGCCATGGATCCGCGCCTATTCCGACGACTCGATGAATGCGACGAAATCCGATTTCTTCGAGCAAAAATCGCGCTCGTATGCAAAAGTAACGGATGCAAACGGATTTGATGATTTGTAAGTCTGTAAACGGACAGAAATTTTGATTGCTTCACCATGAAATTTCCTTTACGCTAGGACAGGTGAGGTCATGCTCGACTCCTGCGGAAAAACAAGCCAATCGTGACCCTGGAAGATGCACCGCATCTGAAGCGGCAGGATGGCTTGTCCGCGGAAAGTGAGCTGACCGAATTGGTCCTTTTTGCGTTGAAAAGTAAGAAGAAACAAAAAAAGGGCCGGACTCAAAAAGTCCGGCAGAATCAGGGGGAATACTTGAAGTCTTGCTACTAATTTGTTCCCTCGTAAAATAAAAAATAAACAATTTGAAAAATATTTTTTACCATCCGTAAAAAGTATGTTATTATAAGTTGATGAATTTAGTTAGGGAGTGTATAAACTATGGCAAACTTTGAAAAAGACCAAATCGTTACTGGTAAAGTAACTGGTATTCAAAACTTTGGTGCTTTCGTAGCACTTGACGAGCAAACACAAGGTCTCGTCCACATCTCAGAAATCTCACACGATTACGTAAAAGATATCAACGATTACGTAAAAGTTGGCGATGAAGTAACTGTTAAAGTTCTCGACATCGACGAAGCTAACAAAAAAATGAAGCTTTCGATCAAAGCAACACAAGAAGCTCCAAAACGCGAAGCACGCGCTAAAGGCCCACGCAAAAACGCTGGCCGTCGCGATGCGGGTCCTGCTTTCAAACAAGAAGAAGCTCCTGGCTTCAACGTGTTAAAAGGCAAATTGGAAGAATGGATTGAAAAATCAAACTTCCAAAAATAAGATTTTGAAAGGGAATCGACATCGGTCGGTTCTCTTTTTTTGCGTTATAAGCATTAAAATAGATGGAAAAGGGGAATGTGTGGATAATGTAAGGTGTTCATTACTTATCAAGGGGGCAACACACAATGGAAAACTTTGAATATCGTAATCCAACGAAACTTATTTTTGGTGACGGTCAAGTCAGCAAAATTACAGACGAATTGAAAGCTTTAGATGCAAAAAAAGTCATGCTCGTATTTGGCGGCGGCAGTATTAAACGCAATGGTGTTTATGATGACGTGACACGCGAACTGAGTGCGGCAGGGATCGAATACGTTGAATGCGACGGCGTCGAACCAAACCCGCGTATTGAAACAGCTGAACGCGGTATTAAAATCGCACGTGAAGCTGGCGTTGACGCATTGCTTGCACTAGGTGGCGGTTCAGTCATCGACTGTACGAAACTGATTGCTGCCGGTATCCCGTACGAAGGCGAAGCATGGGATCTCGTCATTGGGAAAGCAACACCAAAAACGGTCATCCCGTTCGGAACCGTCTTGACACTTGCTGCAACAGGTTCAGAAATGAACTCAGGCTCGGTCATCACGAACTGGAAGACACAAGAAAAATACGGTTGGGGCAGCCCGTTAACATTCCCGACATTCTCAGTCCTTGATCCGAAGTACACAGTCAGTGTACCGAAAGACCAAACGATTTACGGAATCGTCGACATGATGAGCCATTGCCTCGAGCAATATTTCCATACGGCACATGCACCGGTTCAAGAACGGATGACAGAAGGCGTCATGAAAGCGGTCGTCGAAGCAGCACCGAAACTCGTTAACGATCTTGAGAACGTTGAACTCCGCGGTACCATCCTGTTTGCCGGCACGATGGCACTCAATGGTGTCCTGCAAATGGGCGCACGCGGTGACTGGGCGTCACACAACATTGAGCACGCGGTTTCAGCTGTTCATGATATCCCGCACGCAGGTGGTTTGGCGATTCTCTTCCCGAACTGGATGCGTCATGTCCTCGACGAGTCAAATGCACACCGTTTCGTTACACTCGGTGAAAACGTCTTTGACGTCGATACGACAGGTAAATCAGAAATGGAAGCAGCACACGCTACAATCGATGCCATCAGTGCGTTCTGGACGTCACTCGGTGCTCCAAACCGTCTTGCAGATTACGACATCAAAGAAGATACAGTCGACTCAATCGTAAAATCAGCAATGACACGCGGAGACTTCGGTAACTTCAAATCACTTGGCAACGAAGATGTCCGTCAGATCGTAACAGCGGCTTTGTAAGCGCCATAACATTTGCTAATCTTTTCACAAAAGACTTGAACGACCTTCCTTCTTGCGTTTTAATGAAAAGGAAGGTCGCATTTGTTTGCGAATGAATAAGGAGGACGAGTGAATGACAACGGTACGTTTTGATTATTCGAAGGCCCTACAATTCGTAGGACAACATGAAGTAGACTATATGGCGGATACGGTAAAAACATTACACGGAGCAATCCACAACGGCACAGGTGCCGGCAGTGATTTCTTAGGATGGGTCGATTTACCGACAAACTATGACAAAGCGGAATTTGAAAAAATTCAGGCAGCAGCTGAAAAAATCAAGTCGGATTCAGACGTCTTGTTGGTCGTCGGAATCGGAGGATCGTATCTTGGTGCACGTGCTGCAATCGAGATGCTGGGTCATTCGTTCCACAACTTATTGTCAAAAGAAGAGCGGAAAGCTCCGCAAATCATTTATGCTGGACATAACATTTCTTCGACGTACTTACACGATTTGTTCCAAGTACTTGAAGGAAAAGATGTGTCGGTCAACATCATCTCGAAATCAGGCACGACGACAGAACCGGCGATTTCGTTCCGTCTGTTAAAAACGTTCATGGAAGACAAGTACGGTAAAGCGGGTGCGAAAGACCGGATTTACGCAACGACGGATAAAGCACGCGGCGCTTTGAAAACACTTGCGGACTCGGAAGGATACCAAACATTTGTGATCCCGGATGACGTCGGAGGTCGTTTCTCTGTCTTGACACCGGTTGGTCTGTTGCCGATCGCAGCAGCCGGCATTTCGATCGAAGAGTTGATGGCAGGTGCACGTGATGCCCAGGTTCAGTTCTCAAACGAGAACTTGGCGGAAAACGAAGCGTACCAGTACGCAGTTGTCCGGAATGCATTATATGCTAAAGGAAAAACAATCGAGTTGCTCGTCAACTATGAACCGGCCTTACACTATGTGTCAGAATGGTGGAAACAGTTGTACGGAGAGTCAGAAGGAAAAGATTTCAAAGGAATTTTCCCGGCTGCCGTCGACTTCTCAACGGATCTTCACTCGATGGGACAATATGTCCAAGAAGGACGTCGTGATCTGTTCGAAACAGTCATTAAAGTCGGACAAGCGCGTCATGCTTTAACGATTGAAAAAGATGCACAGGATCTCGACGGTTTAAACTTCCTGGAAGGAAAATCGATTCAATTCGTCAACGACAAGGCAGCGGAAGGAACGTTGCTTGCCCACACAGATGGACAAGTTCCGAACTTGACGGTCGAATTGCCTGAGATGACACCGTATCATCTCGGATTCTTGTTCTACTTCTTCGAAAAAGCATGTGCCATGAGTGGATACCTGCTTGGTGTGAACCCGTTCGATCAGCCGGGTGTTGAAGCATACAAGAAAAACATGTTTGCCCTACTCGGTAAACCTGGATTTGAAGCAGAAAAAGCAGAGCTTGAAGCTCGCTTGAAATAAGCATCCGGACATCTCTCGATTCTGAGGGATGTCTTTTTTTGTCATTCTGGCAAATTCCTACGCACTTTCACTTTTAGAATGCTTTCGAAACAGGTAAAGTGAAGAGAGAAGAAGAAATGAGGTGCACGCACGTGATTACGTTTTTAGATTATTATCAAAATCGGGTTGAACTGAGTTTTGAAGACCATCCGTTTTCAGTCCATCCGCTTCATGTCTGGGTCATTGCCGTGTACGAAGGGAAATGGTTACTGACGCATCACAAGCAACGGGGATATGAGTTTCCGGGTGGAAAGGTCGAACCGGGGGAGACGGCGGAGGAAGCCGCATACCGGGAAGTCATGGAAGAGACAGGGGGACGTATCGAACGTCTCCAGTATATCGGACAATACCGGGTCGAGGGTCGAGGGGACACGATCATCAAGAATATCTACTTCGCTCAAATCGAATCACTGGTTCCACACCTGGCTGTCGATGAGACGGACGGAGCCTATTTACTAGACGATATCCCGAAACGTTTAGATACGAACCGCCAATACAGCTTCATGATGAAGGACCGTGTCCTTCCGGAGACTCTTCGTGTACTCGCCGAACGCCGATTGGTTTGAGCTCCCGCGCCAGGGACCGTTCCGCACCTTTCGGGTCTTTTATGAAACATCCGACGGGGAACGGGTCGGAGCGTATGTGATCCTGCCGGTTCATGCGAACGGGCAAGGTCTTTTGTATTTACGTGGTGGGACACGTAATATCGGCATGGTTCGGCCGACCCGCTTAATGCAGTTCGCGCAAGCCGGTTATCTCGTCATGGCTCCTTTTTACCGCGGTAATCTAGGAGGGACGGGGAAAGAAGACTTCGGACACCGGGATATCCTCGACGCCATCAGTGCGTTTGATTGGCTCGATCAATATGTCGAGCGGACGTCGGTCTTCGGTTTTTCCCGCGGTGGACAGATGGCGCTTTTACTTGCGCACCATCGAGAAGTCGCCCGGACGGTGTCATGGGCCGGTGTAACGAATCTGACTTGGACGTATGAAGAACAACAGACGATGCGAAAAATGCTCAGACGGTTTACGGGAGGAGTTCCGCAACAACAGTTGCAGGCATACCGTGTCCGGTCGCCATTGTATTTTCCGCCTCAAGGGGAAATCTTGCTGATTCACGGATTGTATGATCAAAATGTCCGACTGCGTCATGCGACGAATTATGCGGCCCGTTATCCGGAACAGACCCGCTTGATTGTCTATCAGTATGCGCATCAATTTCCGATCCATCAAAAAATGCTTGTGACGAAACAAGTCATTGATTGGATGTTATCTGAATAGAAAAGACTTACAAAACATCTTGATGCCTTGCATTGAGATGTTTTTTTCTCCAAATGATGGGAACATTGATATGTTTTAAAAAAGAGATTTTTTAAGGGGAAACGATATTTGGTATACTAGAACATATTAAATAAGCCAGATTAACGGATTTAGAAGGGATATATGAGATGGAAATCTTACTTGCGCGACAACCGATTGTAGACCGGTTTGGTTCGATTGACGCTTTTGAGCTGCTCTATCGTTCCGTTGAAACACCTGTAGTGTTTGATGGTGACTTGGCGACGATGGATGTGTTGACGAATACACTGATTCATCTCGGAGTAGACCGTGTAGCAGAAGGAAAACGATTATTCATTAATTTCACAGGCGATCTGTTGCAGTCTGAACTGATTGATCATCTGGATCCGACTCAATTCGTGATTGAAGTATTGGAGACGGTTCAGATTGATGAAATGATGCTCCAGACGCTGCAAAAATGGAAAGAAGCCGGCTTCGTCCTGGCGCTTGATGATTTCGTAACGGATTTGTTGCGTCACCACGGTCCGGAGCTGTTTGATTTGATTGATTTGATAAAAATTGATATCGAAGCCATCAATCCACGCGAACAAAGTGCAATCTTACATATTTTAAAACGGAACTATCCGCATATCCGCTTTTTGGCTGAACGGGTTGAAACACACGAGGACCACACGCGAAGCCTTGCGATGGGGTATGACTGGTTCCAAGGATACTTTTACGCCAAACCGATGCTGATGAAAGGAAAGGCCGTTCCTCCGCAAGTGCCTGTCCTGTTGAAAATGTTGAAGTGGCTTGATACGGATGACCATTATGATGACGTCGTGGATGAAATCGAGGGCAATCCTTACATCAGTGTGCAAGTACTGCAATTGATCAACTCTCCGGGCATCGGTCTTCGGAACATGGTCAGTTCCGTCCGTCAAGCAATTTCCTTGCTGGGCTTTTCCCAGCTGAAGAGCTGGATTTCGTTGATCGTCTTGCGTGAGATGAAACTAGCGAGTCCGTATCAATGGTCGGACGAATTATTGCGTTCATCCTTGCATTGCGCAAAACTATGTGAACTGTTTGCGACGGAAACGAAGACACTGAAAGCAGAAAGTGCCTACATGATCGGCTTACTGTCACACATCGATGCCTTGCTTTCCGTGGATATCGGTGAAATCATCGATCAGCTTCCGATTGAACCGGCTTTGAAAAATGTCTTGCAAGGGGAAGATCACCCGTTTCGCGATTGCCTGTTGCTTGCGATCAGCGCAGACCGGGGCGAGTTTGAACGGTTTGAGATGCTCAGTAATCGGTTCGGGATTATGAAGCACCGGGCTTATGAGTTACTGAAAGAGAGTCAAGTTTGGCTTGCGCAAAAGGAACTCCATTTAAAAGACAAAACCGATTCAATCGTCTAACAGAAAAAGGTTGAGCATCCGTTACGGAGCTCAACCTTTTTTGTATCAGTATGATGTTAGACGCGAGGACCGGCTGATTTGATGGCATCGGTCGCACTTTCGAAACGCGCGAAGTTCTGTGTGAACTTTTGTGCGAGTGCAGTCGCTTGTTGTTCGTAATCGGATGGATTTGCCCAAACTTTTACCGGATTGAGCAGGTCAGTCGGAACACCAGGTACTTCAATCGGCATATGCAGACCGAAAATCGGATGTTCTTCTGTCGGGATGTCTGCAAGCAGACCGTTGACGGCCGCATTGACCATCGTTCGTGTATAGGAGAGTTTCATCCGGCTTCCTGTACCGTAAGCGCCGCCGGTCCAGCCTGTGTTGACGAGATAGACTGTGACACCGTGACGATCAATCAGTTCCCCGAGCATCGTCGCATATTTTTCCGGAATCAACGGCAGGAATGGTGAACCGAAGCACGTCGAGAATGTGGCTTCCGGTTCTGTAACGCCGCGCTCCGTTCCAGCCAGTTTTGATGTGTAGCCGGACAGGAAGTGATACATCGCCTGTTCTTTCGTCAGTTTACTGATTGGAGGCAAGACACCATAGGCATCCGCCGTCAGAAAGACAATCGTTTTCGGGTGACCGGCGCGTGACGGAACAGCGATGTTGTCGATTGCTGTAATCGGGTAAGCGGCACGTGTATTTTCAGTCAATGAAGTATCATCATAATCCGGAATCCGCGCATCATCGAGGACGACATTTTCAAGAACGGTTCCGAAGCGGATCGCATCAAAGATTTGTGGTTCTTTTTCGCGTGACAGATTGACTGTTTTCGCATAGCAGCCACCTTCGATATTGAAGACACCGTCATGAGACCAACCGTGTTCATCGTCACCGATTAATTGACGACTGTCATCAGCAGACAGCGTGGTCTTACCAGTTCCTGAGAGTCCGAAGAATAAGGCGACATCGCCGTCGTGTCCGACGTTTGCTGAACAGTGCATCGATAAAACGTCCTGTTGAGGTAAAAGATAATTCATGACAGAGAAAATTGATTTTTTGATTTCTCCGGCATACTCTGTTCCGCCAATCAAGACAATCCGGTGTTCGAATGACATCGCGATGAAGGTCTCGGAGTTTGTGCCGTCAACCGCCGGATCCGCTTTAAAGTGTGGTGCGTAGACGACCGTAAACGGTTCAAAGGCCGCAACCGTAGGATATTCACGTAAAAACAGCTGTTTCGCAAATAAATTATGCCAAGCATATTCGGTTACGACGCGCACTGGAAGGGTGAAATGCGTATCGGCACCAGCAGCAGCTTCTGTGTAGTAGAGTTGATCGGCTTCGTTCATGTAACGAAGGACTTTTTGTAACAGTTGCTCGAATTTGTCCGACTCCATCGGTTGATTGACATGACCCCAATCGATATGCATCTCACATGAATCATCACGGACGATGAACTTGTCTTTCGGTGAACGACCTGTAAATTTCCCCGTTTCTACAGACAAAGCACCATTTTCTGCAAGAACTCCTTCTTTGTTGCGAATCGCATGTTCGACTAGTTCAGCAACAGACAGTTGTTTGAACACATGCTCCTTCTTGAGTAGTTCTTCGATATTCAGGACCGTCATCGGCATCCTGACCCCACCTTTCCCCTACGTTGGTTTTGGCTCTACTATTAGTATGACACATTTATTATATATGACATACTAATGATAGAGCAATCATTTTTCATGCGCTGATTTCTATTTATCTGGAAACGCTTTCAGCATTAACAGTTTAACATCTCTTCCGAAATTTTTCGACTAGAAATTAAAACGTTGCTTGACAGAGTGAGCACAAGTTTATATCATGTAATTCGTAACGGATACTCTTATTCTGAGCAGGTGGAGGGAACAAGGCCCGAAGAAACCCGGCAACCGTCTTATATTAATTTCATCATTAATGTAGGAAAAGGTGCTCTCCTGAAGCGAAGTAAACACTTCGAACGATAAGAGGGTAAAGGAAGAACGCACAACCTTTCCCTGACCATTTTTGGACATGGAAAGGTTTTTTTCATTTTACCGTCCCACTCAACTAGGGGAAATGAGTACACCGTCAAATTCTTTTTTGGGAGGGTCAAACATGACAAACCTTAATCGCCGACTGTTTACGTCGGAATCAGTAACAGAAGGTCACCCGGATAAAATCTGTGACCAGATTTCGGATTCAATTTTGGATGCAATTCTTGCAGCCGATCCAAACGCACGTGTTGCGGCAGAAACTTCTGTCACGACAGGACTCGTATTAGTAGCAGGAGAAATCACGACATCAACTTACGTGGATATCCCGAAAGTCGTTCGTGAAACGATTCGCGAAATTGGCTATACACGCGCTAAATACGGTTTCGATGCAGACACTTGTGCTGTATTGACATCAATCGATGAGCAGTCAGCAGACATCGCTCTCGGTGTTGACCAAGCGCTTGAAGCACGCGAAGGAAACATGTCAGATGAAGAAATCGATGCAATCGGAGCAGGAGACCAAGGTCTGATGTTCGGTTATGCAACGAAAGAAACACCTGAACTCATGCCACTTCCGATCTCACTTTCACACAAACTGGCTCGTCGTCTTGCAGAAGTTCGTAAAAACGGACAACTCGATTACCTCCGTCCGGATGGTAAGACGCAAGTCACGGTTGAATACAATGAGAACAATGAACCTGTTCGCGTTGATACAATCGTTATCTCAACACAACATGCAGAAGAAGTGACGCTTGAGCAAATCCAAGCCGATCTGAAAGAACATGTCATCGCACCGGTCATTCCGACTGAGTACATCGATGCCGATACAAAATTCTTCATCAACCCAACTGGTCGTTTCGTCATCGGCGGACCACAAGGGGATGCTGGATTAACAGGCCGTAAAATCATCGTTGATACGTATGGCGGATATGCACGTCACGGCGGTGGAGCTTTCTCTGGTAAAGATCCAACGAAAGTCGACCGTTCAGCTGCTTACGCAGCGCGTTACGTCGCGAAGAACCTCGTAGCTGCAGGTCTTGCAGACAAAGCGGAAGTTCAACTCGCGTACGCAATCGGTGTCGCACATCCGGTATCAATCGCGGTGGATACATTCGGTACAGGAAAACTTCCTGAAGCACAACTGGTCGAATTGGTTGCTGAAAACTTCGATCTTCGCCCGGCTGGAATCATCAACATGCTTGATCTCCGTCGTCCGATCTATCGTCAGACAGCAGCTTATGGTCACTTCGGTCGTACAGACATCGAGTTACCATGGGAGCAGACAGATAAAGCCGCTACTCTTGAAGAGCAGGCAAAACGTTTCGCATAATTCATTGTTCAGAAACATCCTTCTAAAGGGTGTTTCTGAACTTTTTTTGTTTCTCCTGAACTTTGCAGGGATACGACTGAAATTTCTAGAAAAGGGTAAAAGAACATGAGTCTGTATTCTGTAAAAGGAAAAGGGGGATTTCGGTATGGAGATACGCGAAGCGGTTCCGGCTGATGCAGCACGCATTCATGATATTGCGCTCACGTCTTGGATGGACACATATGAGGAAATCTATTCAGAACGCTCGAAAGCCCATTTCGTTCAAGAAGCGTACCCGCAGGAAGAAGTGGTCCGGGCGATTCGGACAGCGGAGGAAGCACGTGGAGAATATTTCAACGTTGGACTGATTGACGGGGAAATCGTCGGTTTCATTCACGCGATTGATGTTGAGGGAACATGGGAAATCGTCCGATTGTATGTCTTGCCGAAATACCAACAAAACGGGATCGGACGCCGGCTGATCCGCGAGCTGGAATTGCAGGGAGCCTCTCCGATCGAAGTGTATGTCGAATCCCGAAACTATAAAGCCCGCCACTTTTTAACGTCGTACGGATTCAAGGAAATCAGCGAGACGACAGAGGAAGTCTTCGGACAAGTGGAACCTGTGACGCGTCTGCAACGTATATATTAAAGAAATGGAATCCGACTTAAGGCGGTTTGGCTGGAGTCGGATTTGTTGCATACTAAACAGATATCGAATGAAGAGGTGAGTTTGTGGTAGAACAACCAACCGGAGTAATCGTTCTTGTATATCCACTCCAATTACGTGCTCGGCCGAGTGAGGCGCTGATTCGTGTATTAGAACGCGAATACGAAGTTCTCCTGGTCGATGCACCCCGTCGTGTATCGTTTGAAGAACATCAACAGCTGTTAAAAGAAGCATTACGTGAAGCCGGTAAACGAAAATTACCGATTCACATCATTGCCTGCAGTATGGGGGCACTTGTCGTCAATCGCCTGCTTCAAGAATATGAGTTGCCGATGGCGAGCCTGACATTCATCTCGCCGTTATTTGATTGGCACAACTCGAAGCAACTAGGCGGCGTCAAACAAGTGTTTGCAAGTGCTTTCGACCGGTTCCGTCCGGATGCTCCGCTCGGCACATTGCCGTTCGGACAGAACAATGAGGATGCTGCACGTCTTGGTGAATTGACGTATGCGGAATATCGCGAGATTGAAGAAGAAATCGTCATCCATGACGAAGAACGTAAGAAACTGCCGCGGGTCCATCTCGCTTGTTTTTATGCACCGGATGATCAGTTCGCCGACGTCAAGCTGACACTTGAAGTGTGCCGGAAAATGGGCGGAGACCAGATTTATCTGCAACGTCTGCACGGTTTCCCGCACTTCAGTTTTGAACGTTTGAATACGCGGTTTGCTGAAAAGCTATTGCTGTTTCTAAAGATGGTGGAAGATTAAACGGCAACAAGAAAAAGAGGAATCCGGATAGCATCGGGATTCCTCTTTTTGTTTAGTCGATTGTTTGTTTCTTTAATTTTTTTTCAATCGCGACGATGAACGGGGGATTGTTTTGCTGATTCAAGAAACGATACTGCAGGACGGCATAATCCTGTTGCGGGAGGGAAGAGACATGTTCCAACACCGCATCGCGTTCACGTCGTCCTTCCGAATGGCCATGGTAGATCACGAGGACAACCAGACCGCCGGGGACAAGAACCGGAAGGAGGGCACGGAGTGCTTCGAGCGTTTCTTCTCCGGTCGTCGTGACGGATTTGTCGCTCCCCGGCAAGTACCCAAGATTAAATACTCCGGCACGGATCGGACGTTGTTCAGCAAACAAGCGGGCTCCGACGTGAATATGGCTTTCATGGTATAAATCGACCCAGTCCAAGACATGAGCTGTCTGCAGACGACGTGTCGTTTCTTCGATGGCCTGCTCCTGGACATCAAACGCGATGACCCGTCCGCTCGGTCCGACCTGTTCGGCAAGGAAATGCGTATCATGACCGTTCCCCGCAGTCATGTCGACGACGCAATCCCCTTCATGGATGACTGATTCCAATAATTCTTTTGCGTAAGGTAATACACGTGCAAGTGACATGGCAAAAACTCCTCTTTCTGATAATATGCTCTATTTTTTTCTAAGTACCCGGAAAATTGACCCTTTAGTCAATTGTATCATTTTTCCGATTGTTCGTTTAATAACGAAGTTCCTTGACAGAGAGGAGAATAATTTCGTAAAGTGGCAAGGTTGGAAACTACATTGGAGGATGCTTACCATGCCGAAATTACCTCGCGCGGTCTGGATTCTGGTATTGGCGATGGCGATCAATACGACAGGATCCTCTTTTTTATGGCCGTTTAATACATTATACATTCATGATTATTTAGGAGAGTCGATGACAAAAGCCGGAATGGCTTTATTCGTCAACTCGGCTCTCGCCATTGTCGGAAACTATATCGGCGGAAAAGCATTCGATCGATTAGGCGGGAAACGGACGCTTGTCATCAGTGTCATTGGACTGGTCCTTGCTTCGATTGGTCTTTGGCTGTTCCATCAGACCTTCACCGGGTATGTGCTGATGTTAGGATTGATCGGATTCGTCGGAGGAATGGTGTTTCCGACCATCTATGCTTTGACCGGTGTCATTTGGCCGGAAGGTGGAAGACGGGCATTTAATGCAATCTATGTTGCCCAAAATGTCGGTGTGGCACTGGGGACCGCAATCAGCGGACAAATTGCAGCAATCGACATCCAGTTCATTTTCATCGCCAATCTGATACTTTACTTATTGTTTGCCGTCGTCCTTTTGGTGGGGCTGAACTGGATTCAAGTGCATCCGGTCAAACGTCAATCGGTATCGGCAGGGGAAGAAGTGCGGGAACCGCTCTCGAAGAGTTCAGTCCGGACGATGTTGTACGTTTCGGTCGGCTATGCGCTCTTGTGGTTTGTGTATGTTCAATGGCAGGGAACATTCGCCGTGCATACAAAATCCCTCGGTGTGACGATTTCCGAGTACTCGATTTTATGGACGATCAACGGTGCACTGATCGTATTTGCGCAACCGTTATTGACACCTGTCCTGCGCTGGTTTGGTGACGACTTGAAACGTCAGTTGCTGACGGGAACCGGCATTTTTCTTTTGTCCTACGCGATCGTGCCTTTTGCCGGCGGATTCAAGATGTTCTTAGTAGCGATGGTCATTTTGACGATCGGTGAGATGTTCATTTGGCCGGCGGTTCCGGCAATGGCAGCCCGCCTGGCTCCGATCGGGAAAGAAGGCGAGTTTCAGGGGTATGTCAATATCGCCGCTTCGGCAGGGCGGATGATCAGTCCGACTGTCGGAGGGCTGATTTATGATTTATCCGGTATGAATGCCGTGTTCATGACATTGATTGGATTGATCCTGCTGGCAGGATTCACATTCGTTCGGGCTATACCAAACAAGGCGGTAAAATGAGAAAAGGACAGAAGCGGTCGCTTGATTCCGCTGTCTGTCTTTTTTGTTGAAGAAGCATATTAAACATGTAAAATGGGTATTGAATTAAAAGGTAAAAATTAATTGATTAACCAAATTAAAGGAAAAATAGTTATGTTCGACGTGTCATATGCCGGAGGTGGAAAAAGATGAGGCGATGTATTTTTGTGGAAGATCAGTTGACGTGGGCATCACTTGTGGAAAATAAATCACTTGATATTTTTTATAGCTATGAATATGTTCATTTGAATGCCCGGACCGATGAATCGGCCGGACTGATTTATTTTCAAGGAGCATCAGGTGAATTATTTTATCCCTTCTTGAAGCGGCGGATTTTTGACACCGAATACTTTGATTTGATTACGCCTTACGGATACGGAGGTCCGGAAATCATTGGTGAGTTGACTTCAGAAGAGCTGACCGATGCCAAACGTTCGTTTCGACAATGGGCGATGCGTCAAAAAATTGTTTCCGAATTGATTCGTTTTAATCCGCTGACGGAAAACCATAAACGTGTAGCAGATTGGACTAAAACGGAATTCATCCGCCACACGACAAGCATCGATCTTCGGCCTTCTGTAGAAGAAATCATGCAGACCTTTCATAAAAAAAACCGGAGTATGATCCGGAAATCCTTGGCGTCAGAGCTGACGGTCCGAAGAGGATCGAAAGAAGATCTGCCAACCTTCATCCGTCTTTACTATCAAACGATGGACCGGAAGGATGCTTCGTCGCATTACTATTTCACGACCGAATATTTTGAACAGTTGTTTCAACCGACGGAATTGTGTGAACCGTTATTGTTAATCGCGGAGTGGCAGGGAGAAGCGGTCGGTGGATATTTCGTCCTGCTCGGGAACGAGTATGCACACGGACATCTGATCGGTTGTCAACGTGATGAACATAAACTTTTTCCGAATCAGCGCCTGGAGTATGAGGCGATTTTACATTCCAAGTCAGCCGGCATGGTCGAGCAGCACCTCGGTGGCGGCTATAAGGAACGGGACAGTCTGTTTGAAAGCAAATGTCGCTATACAGGTTACCGTATGTTTGAATACCACCAAGGAAAGACGATTCTTCTTCCCCATGTCTATGAACAATTGTGTCAACGGTACGGAAGCGACGAAGCAACCAACTATTTCCCGGAATACCGTTATCAAGAGACGGTTTTAGCCACCTGATCATCGGCAGATGATCAGGTTTTTTGGTAGGCTGATAACAGGAGGGGAAATCATGAAAAAAACAGGTTTGATTTTTGATATGGATGGGGTCATCCTCGATAGTGAAATTCAATATTTTAAAGTCCATCAACAGATGTTCAACACGTTATCGATTCCACTGGATTTGACGCAGTATGCGACATTCATGGGGAAAACCGGGGATGAGATGTGGGAGGAACTGATCACACAACACGCGTTACCGCACTCGACGGAAGCATTGCTGGCACTCGAACACGAATTATTCCAACAGCATGCGAAGCCGGAGACCTGCGGTTTGAAGGACGGCGTAAAAGAACTGATGGAACTGGCCCGGACGGAAGGATACCGGATTGCGATTGCGTCCTCGAGT
Source organism: Exiguobacterium sp. K1 (assembly GCF_033721435.1). NCBI lineage: Bacteria > Bacillati > Bacillota > Bacilli > Caryophanales > Exiguobacterium > Exiguobacterium sp. K1. The sequence goes on from NZ_JAOTIT010000001.1 coordinate 43,564, forward strand.
TCACTTGAAAAAATTAAACGTGTCATTACGCATTATGAATTGATGGTCGATGCTTATACGAGCGGATTTGAAGTCCCGCGTTCCAAACCGGATCCGGCGATTTTTCGTCTGGCGGCAGAGAGGATCAATCAGTCACCCGAGGCCTGTATCGTCATTGAAGACGCCGCAAACGGGATGATTGGTGCCAAAAAAGCGGGCATGGAAGTCATTGCCCTGCTCGACGATCGGATGCCGGCACAAGTCTTGCATCATGCGGATCATGCCGTATCATCGCACGCCGCGATTGGAGAAATTTTACGCAACCGTTGACGGTAAGGGAAGGTTCGGCTTACACTTACACATAGATAGTCCATTGCGACGAACTGAAATAGTAAGGGAGTCATTCCGTTTTAGAGAGCTGGTGGTCGGTGCAAACCAGTCGGAATCGTCCTTGAACTCGTCAGGGAGCATGATTCGTGAAATCAAGTAGCGAACTCCGGTCCTTCACACCGTTATCTGTGAATCAAGTGGTCTGCGTCAGCAGACAACGTGGGTGGTACCGCGGGAGACAAACCGGTCTTTCGTCCCTATTCCTAGGGGCGGAGACCGGTTTTTTTGTATATTCAGAGGAGGAATAAAGATGCCGTATAATCATCGTGAAATCGAACCAAAATGGCAAGTGCGTTGGGAACAGGACAATGCGTTCGTCACAACAGAAGATCCGGAAAAAGAAGGTTTTTATGCGTTAGACATGTTTCCTTATCCATCGGGAGCAGGACTTCATGTCGGTCACCCGGAAGGATACACGGCAACCGATATCCTGGCCCGGATGAAACGGATGCAAGGATACAACGTTCTTCACCCGATGGGATGGGATGCGTTTGGACTTCCGGCGGAGCAGTATGCGCTTGATACAGGAAATGACCCGCGGGAGTTCACTGCCCAAAACATCGAAACCTTTAAACGTCAGTTAAAAGACTTGGGATTCTCGTACGACTGGGATCGTGAAATCAATACGACGGATCCGAAATATTACAAATGGACACAGTGGATTTTTACGAAATTGTATGAACAGGGACTCGCTTTCGTTGACGAAGTCGCCGTTAACTGGTGCCCGGCTCTTGGAACGGTGCTTGCGAACGAGGAAGTCATCGACGGGCTGTCCGAGCGTGGTAATCATCCGGTTGTCCGCGTCCCGATGCGGCAGTGGGTTTTAAAAATTACCGAGTATGCGGACCGTTTGCTCGAAGATTTGGATGAACTCGACTGGCCGGAATCCGTCAAGGAAATGCAACGGAACTGGATCGGAAAATCGGAAGGTGCGGAAATCGACTTTACGATCGACGGTCATAAAAAACAAGTGACGGTCTTCACGACACGTCCGGATACCGTCTTCGGCGCAACGTATCTCGTTCTGGCACCGGAGCATCCATTTGTCACGGATATCACAACAGAGGATCACGAAGAAGCGGTTAAAGCATACATCGCGTCTGTCCAGACGAAGTCAGATTTGGAACGGACGGATCTTGCGAAAGAAAAAACAGGCGTCTTCACGGGAGCTTTTGCTGTCAACCCGATTTCCGGCGAACGTCTGCCAATCTGGATCGCCGATTATGTCCTCGCGACATACGGAACAGGCGCGATCATGGCCGTTCCGGCACACGATGAGCGTGATCATGAATTTGCGAAACAGTTTGACCTTCCGATCATCGAAGTCGTCAAAGGCGGTAACGTTGACGAAGCAGCGTATACGGGTGAAGGCGAACACGTCAATTCACAAATGCTCGATGGATTGTCAAAACAGGAGGCGATTGAAACGATCATCGCTGAACTGGAGACGAATCAAGTCGGACGCAAAAAAATCACGTTCCGATTGCGTGACTGGTTATTCAGCCGTCAGCGCTACTGGGGTGAACCGATTCCGGTCGTCCACATGGAAGACGGAACGATGAAGACACTCGATAAATCGGAACTTCCGCTTGAATTGCCGATGATTCCGGAAATCAAGCCGTCCGGCACAGGTGAATCACCACTCGCCCTTGCAGAAGACTGGCTCGATTACACGGATCCGGTCACGGGACTTAAAGGACGCCGCGAGACGAATACGATGCCACAATGGGGCGGCAGCTGCTGGTACTACCTCCGCTTCATTGATCCGCATAATGAAGAGGCGATTGCCGATCCGGAAAAACTAAAATACTGGCTTCCGGTCGATATTTATATCGGAGGAGCCGAGCATGCCGTGCTTCATTTACTGTATGCCCGCTTCTGGCATAAAGTCTTGTATGATATCGGTGTCGTACCGACGAAAGAACCATTCCAAAAGTTGTATAACCAAGGGATGATTCTTGGAGAAAACAATGAAAAAATGTCGAAATCACGCGGAAACGTCATCAATCCGGATGAAATCGTCAAATCGCACGGTGCAGATACACTCCGCTTGTACGAAATGTTCATGGGACCGCTTGATGCTTCGGTGTCGTGGTCGGAGAACGGTCTTGACGGGGCACGTCGTTTCCTTGACCGCGTCTGGCGTCTGTTCGAACGGACGGCGGACATTCAGGACGTGACGACAGTCGATGCAGACTTTGAACGTGTCTACCATCAGACGGTTAAAAAAGTAACGGAAGACTTCACGAACATTCAGTTCAACACCGGAATTTCGCAGTTGATGGTCTTCGTCAACGAGGCTAATAAACAACCGGTCTTACCGCGTCACTTCCTTCGCGGATTCATTCAATTGCTGACCCCGGTCGCACCGCACCTCGGGGAAGAGTTATGGGAACAGCTTGGTTTTGAGGATACATTGACATATGCGGCATGGCCGACATTTGACGAAACGAAACTCGTCAGCGATACAATGGAATTCGTCATTCAAGTCAACGGTAAAGTCCGTTCGAAGCTCGTCATCAGCATGGAGGCAACAAAAGAAGAAATTGAAGCCCTTGCGTTTGCCGATGAAAAAACACAAGAATGGATTGGCGATAAAACAGTTCGAAAAGTCATCGTCGTTCCGAAAAAACTGATCAATATCGTAGCGAACTAAGGCAAAACCCCTCATCTGATTCGTCAGATGGAGGGGTTTTCGGTTATCTCCGTCGCAAGTCCGCTTTTTTTTTAGGGCGCCTTCTGCTAAACTGAATCAGAAACCGAGACAGAAAGGCGATTTGTGTAAATGAAACGAACTTATATAGTCTATACAACGATTTTTGCCGTCGTCTCCGGTCTGATCCTTTGTGTGTCGCTCGTCTTTTCGAGACCTGAGACCGTCGCACAAATCAAAGAGACGTTTGCCAAAATTGAGACACAATCGAAACACCAAGCAGCAGTCAAACAAGTACCGGCGAAAACACCGTCTTCCATTCCGAATCCGGAAGAACCATTGATCAAAAACGTTCAACAGATGTTGTACGATGATTCGATCGGTTCCTATCTTGTCGTAACGGAAGATTATCACTTTTTTGAAATCAGCGGGACCGGTGAACGAATCAATGCGTCATTCCAAATCGAGGATGAAGGCAAGTTGATGTTATCGGGACTTGACGGCATGACGCTCGTTGACGGCGAGACTGTCGCCTTATTGACGTCCAATCAAATTCTCGTGACCGTCAAACGGGATGAAGGCGTCTGGAAAGAAGACAAGCGGGAACGGGTGGCAGGTACGACGATCCGCGACAGTTTCCACGGACTCGGTTACGATGCCAAGAAAAAACAATTCTACACGATCAATCACATTCGTTCGTTAGCACGAAGTGAACTGACGTATTTCACGACGAAACAAGATGAAATAAAAATCGATAAAGACGCGACCGCAAAGGAAAAACGCGCCTTAAAGAAAAAACAAAAACCGCCGTATTTGACGATTGTAGAGCGGAAGCGGATTGACACGGCCGGCGGCATGCGCAGTGATGCGAAAAAAGCCTTCACGGAAAACTTCCGTCCGATTGGTCTTGCCGAACGGCAAGGGCGGATTTACACGCTGGATTCGGAAGCATTATTCCTGTATTCGATTGACACGAAAGATGTGACGATTACAGGGGAGTCGGCAAGCCCGAAAGTCTACGGGGCAGAAGGTATATTTGTTCAGGACAATGAGTTGTTTGCTTTGATCCAAACGGATAAATTCTCGAGCCGTTCGTTTACACCAATCGACTAAAAGGCTAGCTCCGTGTGGAACTAGCCTTTTTGTCATAACGCGGTCAGTGCAGCATTCGTGCCGGCGCAATGGCCGGTCACGAAAGCGGCTGTGATATTGTAACCGCCTGTATAGCCGTGAATGTCGAGGATTTCGCCGGCGAAAAAGAGACCGTCTGCTTTTTTCGACATCATCGTTTTTGGTTGGATTTCCTTGATCGAAACACCGCCGCCGGTGACGAACGCTTTATCAAAGTCGAGTGTTCCGACTGCTTGAAGCGGGAAGCGTTTGAGCGTCGCCAGCAATAGAGTGAAGTCCTGTTTTTTAATTTGCGTACAGACTTCATCTCCAAAACCAATCCGGGCAAATAATAGATCGAGCAATCGTTCCGGAACAAATCCTTTTAACGCATTGCGGACCGTTTTTTTCGGGTTAGCGGCAAGGGCAGCTTGGAACCGTTCCGTCAGGGCACCAATCGATTCTTCCGGGAACAAGTCGATCGAAAGATGGACAACACGCTCACCAGACCGTTTTCTTTCTTTGATCGTGTACTGACTGCACCGTAAAGCAATCGGACCACTCAGACCGAAATGGGTAAATAACAGATCGCCGGTGTGCGTCTTGATCGGTTTATCTTTTTTACCGTGAACCGTCAGCGCGACGTCACGTAACGAAAGACCCTGAAGTGTCTTTTCTTGGATGAACGTATCGTTCAGTAAAATCGGCACTTCGGTCGGGAAAAGTTCTGTGATCGTATGACCGGCTTTACGTGCCCAAGGATAACCGTCGCCGGTTGAACCGGTATGGGGAACCGATTGTCCACCGACAGCGACGACACAACTCTTCGCTTCGAGGCGGGATCCGTCCGCAAGCAGGACGGCTGCGAACGAACCGTCCGGATGGAAGTCAAGTGTTGCAACTTCCGCATTGATTTGAATTTCAGCGCCGTGCTGGCGGATTTGATCAATCAATACCCGGACGACGTCAGCTGCTTTATCGGAAACCGGGAACATCCGTCCATTATCCTCTTCCTTCAGAGCGACACCAAAGCCCTCGAACAGTTCAATGATGGATTCGTTATTGAACTGAGAAAAGGCACTGTAGAGAAAACGGCCGTTTCCGGGAATCGATTGAACCAATTCTTCCAATGGTTTGCGGTTCGTGACGTTGCATCGACCGCCGCCTGAAATTGCCAATTTTCGTCCGAGTTTACTTCCTTTATCGAGCAAAAGCGTCTTAGCGCCTGCTTGTAACGAGGCGAGCGTTGCCATTAAGCCGCTTGGTCCGCCTCCGATTACGATTACATCATACATGTGGTCACCTCATTTGTTGGATTCTGCTTGTTTCACTTTAGCAGAAGTTTGTACTGTAAACAAACCGTCTCTTTCTTTTATGGAAGCTGAGCGGTATAATGATTTGCAATTGTGCAAGAGAGAACTTGTATATTGAGACGTTTATCGAGTCAAGAAAAAATAGAAAGTGCGAGGAAGGTTATCCATGTCGACTGTGAGCAAAAAGCAAGAAACTTCATCCAGTAATACCGGATTCGTTCGTGGAACGATGTTGTTGTCCGGTGCATCACTCATCTCCCGTGCCCTTGGTCTGATTTATCTGTTTCCGTTTCAGTTCATGGTCGGAGCGACGGGAATCATGTTTTACACGTATGCCTATAACTATTATGCCATCATGATTGGTCTCGCAACAGCCGGTATCCCGGTCGCCGTCTCGAAGTTTGTCGCGAAGTACAATGCGATGGGGGAATATGACACGAGCGAGCGTTTATATCGATCCGGATTAAAAATCATGTCCATCACCGGTGTCGTTTCCTTTCTGGCCTTATTCTTACTGGCTCCGTATCTGGCTCACCGGGCAATTCCCGGAGGAGATGTCGACTCGGCCTCTTACGTCGATGCCGTCACGATGACGATCCGCGGTGTCAGCTTTGCCTTGATTCTGATTCCGGCGATGAGTATGACGCGCGGATATTTCCAAGGATATCAATCGATGGGACCGACTGCGATTTCGCAAATCCTGGAACAGATTGTCCGGATCATCTTTTTACTGGCCGGCGTCAGCATCGCGATTTATCTGTTTGATACGGATGCAGCCTGGGCAGCAACGATTGCGACATTCAGTGCCTTCATCGGGGCAATCGGCAGTGTCGCTGTGCTCGTTTATTATTTCCGGAAACGTGCTCCCGGCTTAAAAGCGTTACGCGACGGTCAGACGACGATATCGCCGAATCGTCCATTATCAGGGTTGTATAAAGAACTGTTGACGTATGCGATTCCGATCGTCATGGTCGGTCTGTCGACACCGCTTTATCAGGTCATTGATCAAAACACGATGAATGCGGCTTTACAAAGCATCGGATACACGCTTGAAGCCGCCGGAAACGCAACAGCCTATCTGATTGCAGATAGTCATAAAATTGTCTTGATTCCGGTTTCGGTCGCGACAGGATTATCCTTATCCGCGACACCACTTTTGACGGCCTCGTTTACACAAGGGGATATGCGGAAAGTCCGGAAACAAATTTCGCAAATTTACCAGCTGGCCTTTTTCGTAACGATCCCAGCGGTCGTCGGTATGATTTTACTGAGTGAAGAGACATTCCATGTCTTATTCCCGAGAGATCAGGCGGCATGGGTCTATTTATTAAGTTATGCACCAAGTGCGTTATTCCTCGCATTGTATTCCGTGACAGCGGCAGTACTGCAAGGAATCAACCGGCAGTATTTCACGATTATTGCGACACTGGCAGGATTGCTGACGAAGTATCTGTTGAACGCACCGTTGATTCACTGGACCGGAGACGGAACAGGGGCCGGATATGCAACCATCCTTGGATACGTCGTCGCAACCGGATTGATGTTCTTCCGGATTACACAAACGGTTCAGTTCCCGTTCAGCACAGTCTTGCGCCGGACGTCACTGATTATGATCATCAGTGCCATCATGGGTGCGAGCGTCGCGCTCGTCAAATGGGGATTAGCAGCTCTGCTTCCCGCTACGACGATCGGTTCACTCATCATCTTAATCGTCGGAGCCGGAATCGGGATTGTCGTCTTTGCAGGTCTTGCCATTTGGAGCGGTCTTGCGGAAGCCGTACTTGGACGAAAATTTTCAATGAAACGAGGACGAGGAAATGCGTCTAGATAAATTACTCTCAAACATGGGAGCAGGATCCCGAAAAGAAGTAAAACAATTACTCAAGTCGGGTGCGATTCAAGTCGATGGCGAAATCGTCTACGACCCGAAACAGCACGTCGATACAGAAAATCAACAAGTGTTATTATACGGCGAACCGGTCACGTATCAAAAATTCATTTATTTAATGATGAACAAACCGCCCGGCGTAATCAGTGCGACAGAAGATAAGCGGGATCAAACCGTGATTGATTTACTGTTTGACGACGTGACGTACTTCAAACCGTTCCCGGTCGGACGACTCGACAAGGATACGGAAGGGTTGCTCTTGCTGACGAATGACGGATCATTTAATCATGCATTGATGTCACCGAAAAAACACGTCGAGAAAGTCTATTATGCGGAAGTCATCGGTACGCTGACAGAAGAGGACGTGGAGGAAGTTGCAGAAGGGGTCACACTTGAGGACGGCTATAAAACAAAGCCGGGCAAGCTGATTATCTTGGAAGCAACGGACGAAACATCAACACTCGAGCTGACGATTACCGAAGGGAAGTTCCATCAGGTCAAACGGATGATGCTTGCTCTCGGAAAAGAAGTGACGTATCTGAAACGGTTGTCAATCGGACAATTGCCGCTTGATCCGACACTTGAAGCAGGAGAATACCGGGAACTCACACGTGGCGAATTAGCCTTGTTTGACTGGAAACCGGAATGAAAAAAGGACGCTCTTCTTATAGAAGGGCGCCCTTTTTGAATTATTGATTACGCAACGCTTCTGCAATCGGGAAGGGACCGCTTAATACTTCGAACTGACGTGTTTGAGTCGGGTGATCAATCAAGGTTACGAAGAGGGCCGCGATATCATCACGTGAGACTTCGCGTCCTTCATACGAATCAAAGTGTTCTTTTGTCTCGATCGTACCGCTCGGTTCATCATAACTGAGTGGACCCGGACGGACAATCGTATAATCGAGACCGCTGTCTTTTAAATGACGGTCGGCCGCACCTTTTGATTCCAGATAAACTTTTAAATCACCTTGCGGATGATCGGCACCGATTGAACTGAGCATCAAGAAACGCTCAATCCCGCTTGCTTTGGCCGCATCGATGACTTTAATGGCTCCATCCTGGTCGACGGCGCGCGTCAACTCTTCCGAAGCTCCGCCGGCACCGGCTGCAAAAATAACGAGATCCGCATCTTTGACGACATCTGTCACATCTTTCGTTAAATCACCAAGACGGACCTCGGATGCGCCAAGGGCGATTAAGTCATTGATTTGATTTTCTTCCCGTACGACGGCGATAGCTTGATGCTGACCTTGTTTTCCGATCAGTTCAACCATTTTTCGCCCGGTTGTTCCGTTTGCTCCAATGATTAAAATATTCATCTCATCATCTCCTTCTCAAACTAGATATACCCTGCCTGAAAAAAAAATAACAAAAAAAGACGCGAAGGATTCGCGTCGTTACAGAAAATAGTTTGGTGAAACATCTTAATCAGCCGGCTTGTCGTTGTTTTTTACTTGATGTCCAAGTACCGCGTCTTGGGCTTACAATGAGGTTGTTGTATTCGAGCACGTTCAAGTCACGCTGGACGGTTCTTGAAGTAATGCCGAATTCTTCAACCAAGTCTGCTGTCGTAGTAGCTCCGTTCTCATTGATATAGAGATAAATCGATTTAATCCGGGTCAACATACGGTCTGTAGAATCTTTCATTGGTATAACCACTCCCCCAATGGATAGAATAGTGTTCTAAAGCTTCGGGTGACAAAAGACGATGATGAATTAAGTTGTTTCGCCTTTAGTATAACTCTTTTAATATAGAATGCAAGTAATTTAACCGAACGTTTTCAAAAAACACATAAACTTTCAATAGTTAATAGCGAATGAAACGTCTTTTATTCATTTTAATGTTCGTTAAAAACGTAATAACAAAAGATTTGGTATTTTGGATGTTCGTAATTGTCAAATTTTCGCTATACTTAAAGGTGAACGAATTAGCGGACAAGGGAGAGAAGTCAAATGGTCAATTGGAAAGAAGAAGTCATGGCACGACGTGAAGATCTCTTAGTTGATTTAAAGGAACTATTAAGCATACCGAGTATTCTCGATGAAACGACGATTCAAGAAGGTGCTCCGTTCGGGACGGAAGTCAAACGGGCACTCGATTGGATGCTTGCGCTGGGGGAACGGGATGGATTTATTACGAAGAACGTCGACGGATATGCCGGTCACCTCGAGTATGGTCAAGGAGATGAATTACTCGGAATCCTCTGCCACCTGGACGTCGTACCAGCAGGCGGTGACAATTGGACATACGGCCCGTTCAATCCGACATTAGCCGACGGGAAATTGATTGCGCGGGGTGCAATCGATGATAAGGGACCCACGATGGCGGCGTATTATGCCTTGAAGATCGTCAAAGAGTTGGGGCTTCCGCTTTCAAAACGGATTCGTTTGATTGCCGGTGGGGATGAAGAAAGCGAATGGCGCTGTGTGAATCATTACTTCAAGCATGAAGAAATGCCGACGCTTGGATTTGCACCGGATGCTGATTTCCCTATCATTAACGCTGAAAAAGGATTGTATGACGGATTACTCGTTCAAGGTAAACCCGTAAAAGCAGCAGATACAGGCTATCAACTCGTTCGTTTCGAAGGCGGAGAGCGTCCGAATATGGTACCGGGTCACGCGACGGCTACGGTTCATGTCGCTGAACGGGGAACGATCGAAGAAGATTTCCATCAGTATCTGGAGAAACAAGGTGTGACAGGGACAGTCAAGGAGACGGCTGAAGGACTTGTCTTTGATGTCATCGGCGTCGCGGCGCATGCGATGGAACCGGATAACGGGAAAAACGCAGCCCTTCATTTGGCGCGTTTCCTGCATACCCTTCATCTTGATTACAATGGCCGCCGTTATCTCGAGATGGTCGTGCACATGTTCCGTGATTCACGCGGTGTGGCGCTTGGTGTGGCTGCATCCGATGAAACCGGCGACTTGACGATCAACGGAGGCGTTTTCCGTTACGGACAAGGGCAAGGGACGGCTTCGCTTAATATCCGTTATCCTTATAGTGCTGATTTCACAGAACGCTTACAGCTGATTAAAGAAGCAGCCATCGCATACGGGTTCGAACTTCAAACACGCACACATATGCCGCCGCATCATGTCGATCCGAACCATGAACTGATCCGGACACTCAGTGCGGTCTATGAACGGCAAACCAATCAAAAGGCCGACTTGATTGCGATCGGTGGCGGAACCTATGCCCGTTCGTTGACAGCAGGTGTTGCATTTGGACCTGTTTTCCCGGGCGGACCGGAAGTCGCGCACCAAGTGGATGAGTATGTTGATTTTGAAGAGTTGTTATTAGCCGTCGCCATCTATGCAGAAGCGATTTACGAATTGGCGAAATAAACATCTGTTCATCTGAAAAACCAATTTATAAGGAAATGAATCCCCCGAATCCATTGTGATAGGGGGATTGATTCTTGAAGGAGAGTCAGTTGTGATCCATCGTCAAAAATATCATTTTCAAGCCCTGTATTTTTTCATCTTCTTTGGGCAAGGTGCACTTATTCCCTATTTGGCACTGTATTTTTCCAATGATGCGTTTCAATTATCAGCATCGGAAATCGGAACGATTGTTGCAGTAGGTCCCGTATTATCGATTGTCTTACAGCCGATTTGGGGAATGGCCGCCGACCGGTTCGGGCGACCGAAACGTTTACTGTTGGTGGCCTTACTCGCGGCAGGTCTCTTAACCATCAGTTATTTACTGACTTCTATTTACTTATTTCTGTTATTGATTTCTTCACTCTGGGCGTTGTTCCAGTGTGCACATATTCCGCTCGTCGATACATTGGCGATTGAATTCTCCAAAAGAAAATCAGTCGACTACGGGGCGTTACGCTTATTTGGCTCCGCCGGTTTTGCGCTCGCTGTCTTTATTCTCGGTCAGGTGACGGAACAGGGCTCGCTCGGTGCAATTTTTTATGCGAGTGGAACAGCACTCGTTCTAGGATTTCTGGTGTTGATTGGCATTGAAGAAACCCCTGTTTCGACGGTCGAACGTGAACACATTCCGTTGAAGGCTTTGTTTTCGAATAAACGTTTTTTACTGTTTTTAGCAGGCGGCAGTTTAGTGTTTGGACCGATTTTTGCCAATAATTATTACTTCGGCAGTTACGTGACGATTCGTGGAGAATCGACGGCACTCGTCGGAACGCTGTTTTTTGTTGCGGTGTTATGTGAAATTCCATTCATGCGTATTGCGACACGAGTCATGATGCGGTTTGGGCCGATTCCTGTCTTGGTGTTTATTTCCGTCTTATCCGCGTTGCGGACCGGAATCTTGGCGCTTGAGCCGCCAATTTTTACACTTTGGATTTTGGCGGCATTACAAGGATTCATCATCGGTCTGTTGATTCCGGTCGCTCTTGATTATGTCCGCTCGCTGGTACCGCCTTCAACAGTGGCGACGGCAGTCAGTACGTATATGGCGACGACGACCGGTCTTGCGACGGCATTATTCAATTTAATGAGCGGGATTGTTTTGGATCAATGGACCATCTACGCGGTATTTTGGGTATATACAGGTAGTAGCCTGTTAGGTGCTTGTTTGTATCTGATTAGCTCAAAAATCAAGGAGTGATCCGTATGCAAAAACACTTTTTCATCGCCATTCCGGTTGCTGACGAGACGTTGGCGCGATTCGCGTCTTCCCTGAAACTTGAGCGTTATTACAAAACGGTATATGAACCGAACGAGTATCATCTGACACTGCGTTTTTTAGGCTCACTAACCGATGACGAGTTGAGAAACTGGCGGCGTCAGCTGACGGAGATTACGCAAATGACTTCCGCCTTTACTTTAAAACTAGATCACCTTGAACGATTTGGATTAGCAGAACGACCACGTGTCTTTGCTGCCGGACCGGCATATGAGGAAAAACTGTTTCAGCTTGCCCGGCAGATTGATCCGGATCCGGCTAAACCGTTTGTTCCACACATTACCTTTGCGAAGAAGTGGAATCAAGAAGTGTCGCTCCACCCACCCGAACAAACACCTGCCGCCAGCTTACATGTCAAAGAAATCGTTCTGTATCAGATTTGCCCGGACAATCAACCGCGGTATCAGGCAGATACACGATTTCAATTTGGGAAGAATGAACGAGGTGATATGATTGGCATTATTGATGAAACTTTATGATTTAGAAAGCCGTTACGAAAGAAATCCGCTCGAAACTTCAAAACGTTTTAAAGATCAGCAGCTTGTTGATTATGCGAACGTCTTGAAAAAATGGGAGACGGGTGAATTGTTCCCGGGTGAGACGATCATCCGGCCGAAAAAATGGTGGCAGCCTTTTAAGAAACCGGAAATGTTTCAGGTGCCGGGAAAACAAATCTCGAAGTCGGCTTTTGATAAATGGTACAAAAAGCGAGTGGAAGTCCAAAAATTAATTTATGTCGCAGGCGGAGCGACGGAAGATGACATCTGGCGGCTTCCTTTAAGACGACACCTGGATTTTTATCAGATGCTGCATCTCTTGAATGATCAATTCGGTATGTTTTACCGTGCCGTCATTCAGTACCAGCAGGGAGAAGTGGAACTCAGTCCGTTTGTCGTAGGGCCTTCTGCCATCTATATACTGGATTGGTTAGACGGCGAAGAGAGCATCTATCACATCAAACGCAGTAAACTGTGGCGCGAACAACCATTCAAAGCCTCGTCGAAAAACATCGTTAATCCGTTAATCAGTTTAAAACGGACAGAGGATATCCTGCGATTGATTTTAGGTTCCGAATTCATATTGCCAATCGAGCGTGTCGTCATAGCGTCACAAGGCTATTTCGATCAAATGCCAAAAGAGACAACGACGACTTACGTCAGTAAGATTGATTTTACAGAGTGGTTGCGGAAAATGAATCTGTCGGCTGTGCATACAAAAGCTTTTCAGATGCGCGTATGCGAACAGATTTTAAAAGAGACCGTTTCGGTGACATTCCAAATGGCACTGAACAGTCAGGAAAATGGGCGGATTCAAAAATAGGGAGGGAAGCGGCAAGATGTTTGCTTGTCGCGTAAACAGATGATAAATAATGAATCGGAAACGCAACAAGTCAGATTGTATTCAGTTGAGTTCGTGACATTTCAAACCATCTTAATGGAAACCGAAACACCGTTTGGACAAGGTGAGTTTTCGCTCGTCTGTGATGGTGAGCCGATGGACTACTCCATCGAAAATCGGGAAGATATGGACGGAACAATCAAACTGACACTGCTGCTCGACCGGGCGGTTGAATTGGGACGCTGTTATGAAATCATCTTACCCGATCAGGAACGAGTCCGCGTGATGCCAAATCGGATTGTACAGACGGCAGGATTTGATCGCAAATACAGTTATGAAGGACCTTTGGGTGCGGTCTATGAAACCGACATGATTTCCTTATATGTCTGGTCCCCGCTGGCTGAACGGTTGGAATGTATCCGCTACGATCAAGACGGTGTCGAAAGGGACAGCCGGGACTTTGAACGGCAAGAACGCGGCGCGTATCGGTTAGTGGTTCCCCGTTCATGGGAGAACAGCCTGTACCGTTACCGGGTCACGACGTATCAAGGAACAGAGGAAGTTGTTGATCCTTATGCCAAGGCTGTCAGCGTAAATGGACAATTCGCGGTTCTGCTTGATGTCGAGCAAGAAATCAACCGACAGTTTCCTCACCGGCAAAAACGGCCGTTGTTAATCAAACCGACAGATGCCATCCTTTATGAAGCACATATTCGGGATTTCACGATTGATCCGTCTTCCGGTTCTCATTATCCCGGACAATACCTCGGTATGACGGAAACAGGGACCGTATCACCGGAAGGACGCTCGACAGGCATCGATTATTTATTGGACCTCGGTGTGACCCATCTCCAACTGTTACCGGTTCATTTGTTTACGACGACGGAAGAAGTGAGCCGCCTTCCTTACAATTGGGGATACGATCCTGTTCAGTGGTTTTCACTGACAGGCTGTTATGCCAGCGATCCAATCGATCCAAAGGTCCGGATTCTTGAGTATGTCGGGATGATTGAACGGCTTCATGCAGCGGGAATTCGAGTGACGTTTGACGTAGTCATGAATCATGTCTACATCCGGGAACGGTCAGCGCTCGAATACCTGGTGCCGGGCTACTATTTCCGCTATGAAATGGACGGAACACTTGCCAATGGAACTGGAGTCGGGAATGACACCGCATCGGAACGGTTCATGATGCGACGGATGATTGTGGACTGCCTGACCTATTTTGCAGACATTTTTCATGTGGACGCCTTTCGTTTCGATTTGATGGGCATTCATGATGTTGAGACGATGAATCATGTCCGGTCAGCATTAGATCATATTGATCCGACCATTCTTGTGTACGGCGAAGGATGGGACTTGGCGACACCATTACCGCAACGTCAAAAGGCAATCAGTTCAGTCGCTTCACAAATGCCGCGAATCGGTCATTTTAATGATGTTTTCCGGGATGCTTTAAAAGGCTCGACGTTCAATGAAACAGACTGTGGTTTTGTATCGGGCAACGGTTGGTGGGAAGGGGAAGTACGCAACGGAATGGCCGGCAGTATCACGTTGAATGGTCAGACGACGGGGCGTTTCCCTGAGCCGACGTATTCGATCAATTATGTGGAAGCACATGACAATCACACCTTGTACGACAAGTTGACACTCGCCCGGCCGGACCTCGATGAAACGACACGGTTACAGATGAGCAGACTGGCCCAAACGATTATATTTTTATCAGCCGGCATCCCGTTTCTTCATGCTGGACAAGAGTTCGGCCGAACGAAACAAGGCGTCGAGAACAGCTATAATGCACCTGATGCGATTAATCGGGTGGACTGGACGTTACGGGACCGCCAGGCACAGATGGTCGAGTATTTAAAAAACATCTTGCAAATCCGTCGGATGCACGGTGGATTCCGGTTGCACCGAGCTAACCAAGTGCAGGAACTGATGCATTTTTTGCCGATGCAACCTGGAGTCATCGCATACGAAGTAGGGGCTGTTCATTCCTACGATGCCTGGCAACGGACGCTTGTCGTGCATAATGTGACGTCTGAGAAGATTGATATCGCGCTGGATCATCCTAAATGGAATGTGCATGTTTATGGAAACGAAGCATCTATCACACCGATTGAGAAGGGTGTTTCGCAGATCACGGTCCTTCCGTTGTCAACAACGATCGCCACATGTTAAGATAATCATTGTGCCTTAAGGCAAATCTACTAAAAAGTTGAGCGGATTATAATGGAATTAGATATTTTAGATGCGCTTGGCGAAGGCTGGACCCTTACGCCAGCAGGCGGAATTACGGGAGAAGCATACATTGCCTCAACGGGGCAGTCAAAACTCTTTTTAAAACGAAACTCCTCGCCATTTTTGGCGATTTTATCAGCGGATGGTATCGTGCCGAAGCTGCTTTGGACAAAGCGGATTTACAGCGGAGATGTCATCAGCGCCCAGCAATTCATCGAAGGTCAAGAGTTGGAACCGGAAATGATGGAACGGCCGGAAGTCGCAAGGTTGCTCGGAAAGATTCATGATTCGAAGGAACTGTTGTTCATGTTACAACAATTGGATCAGCGTCCGATCGAACCGGATGAACTCTTGCGGCAGTGTCGTTTATATTTTCAACCTGCTGAACTGGCACAACCGGAATTGATTGAACAGGCCATCGACTATTTGTCCGAGCGGTTAACTTACGTCCGGACAGACGAGCAAGTCGTCTGCCATTCGGATTTAAATCATAATAACTGGTTGGTCGGAACAGACGGACATCTGTATCTTAATGATTGGGATGATGCGATTATCGCAGATCGTGCGTATGATCTGGGGATGATGTTATACAGTTATGTCGATGAAGAGTGCTGGCCAGAATGGTTTGCGCATTACGGACATCCGTTGACGAAAGATTTGAAACAACGCATGTACTGGTACGTCGTGGCGCAAGCCGTACTCTCGATTTACTGGTATGAAGATACCATGCATCCTGATGCAACAGAGAGTTATCTTTTTTTAGCGCAATTGCTGGAAATGGAACAGGAAGATTAAAGCGGCGATCTGTTCAAGACAAGAATTTTAAAACACTAACGAAAAACGTGCGGACACAAGTGATTCTGTGTCCGCACGTTTTTTTAGCCTTCGGCAATTTGGATTTCTTTTTCGATATCATGACTTTCAAGATCAGCTGTCCGGTACGCTGCTGTCGTCGGCAAACGTAAGTCCAACTTTGGTTTTTCCTCGAATGTAACGGTTACGTCTTGTACCGTATAGTCGAAGACATGTCCGCCACCGCTTCGTTCTTGATCGATGAAATGAAGATGGTAGCCGGCGACTGCGATTCCATGACCAAACCGGGGTGTGAAATAACCGGCTAACGTACCGTCGATGTGTTCGAATGTCCGGGCGCTTTGTGTCGCGACGGCTTCAGTGATTGGACGGAATGGTTTTTCCTGCCGAGCGACGGTTCGTGTCTTGACCTCGGAAAATCGTCCTTCAATCCGGACGGCGTAAAAGCTGTTGATCGTACCAAGCTGTTCACTTAGCCAGTGTTCAAAATCAGCTTTAGACATCGTTTGCTTCACGGACAACGACTGTTCAGGAACGAATCGCGTAAGAGAACAGAACGGAGTTGTCGTTTTGGGATCGAGCGGACGGGCGCTGCCGTCCGACCGCAGTTGATAAAAGGAACCGTCAAAACCAATCATTTCCCCGTCGAGATGGTCGAATGTACCGATTCCGAAATCATAACCGGAAAGAATCGATTCGTAGCGTGTTTCACTTTCGAATACACCGTCGAGTAAGGCCATCATTGTCGAAATCTGAAGTAATGTATCGTCATGCTGCATCGCTTTCATCTCCTTATCAGTTCAATTGATCCAAGTGTACCTCTTTACCGAGTGTAATGTTATCGCTGTAGTCGATCGGAACATCCACGATGACAGGTCCCTCTGTTTGCCATGCTTCTTCCATGACCGAGATGAGTTCGGACGGATGATTGACACGGAGTCCTTTTGCGCCGAAGCTTTCAGCGTATTTTACTAAATCGACTTCTCCGAACGAGGTACCGGATTTCCGTTTGTATTTCATTTCCTGCTGGAATGCTACCATATCAAACCCGCTGTCCCGCCATACGAAATGGACGAGCGGAGCATTCAGGCGGACTGCCGTTTCCAGTTCCATGGCGGAAAAGAGGAATCCACCGTCGCCGGAAATCGAGACCGCTTTTTTACCCGGACGGACGAGCGTCGCGGCGATTGCCCAAGGTAATGCGACACCAAGTGTCTGCATGCCGTTGCTGAACAAGAGATGACGAGGCTCGTACGACCGGAAGTGACGTGCCATCCAGATGTAATGCGATCCGACATCTACTGTGACCGTGACGTCGTCCGCGATTTGTTCGCGTAATGTTTTCATGAAGTAAAGCGGATGAGTCAGTGGTGAGTCCTTCACGATTGGCGGGATGTCCCGTTCTTCCAGACGTTGTTGAAGACCGTGTAAAAATTCAGTTGAGCTTGCCGGAAGTGTCAATGCATGCAAACGTTCTGATAACGCATTGATGGTTGCTGCAACATCACCGACGAGTTCCCGGTCCGGACGATAGAAGTGATCGATTTCGGCCCGCATCTGATCAAGATGAATCAATGTCCGCTCGTGAGACGGTTGATTCCAGAATTTCGGATCATATCCGATTGGATCGTATCCGATCGATAAGACGAGATCGGCTTCAGCAAGTAAGGCGTCTCCCGGTTGGTTACGGAAAAGACCGACCCGTCCGTAGAAATTAGATTCAAGCTCGCGTGACAACGTACCGGCGGCCTGGAATGTCTGAACGACCGGGATCGACACGCGTTCGAGCAAAGCACGGATGGCTTGAACGACACGCGGTTGACTCGAGCGCATACCGAGTAACAAAACCGGTAACTTCGCTTGTTCAATCAGGGTAGCCGTCTCATCAATCCATTCTTCCGGAGCGATGCCGAGTTTAGGTGCTTCGACCGCTTTGAACGAAGTGACGTTCGCTTCATTTAATCCGACATCCTGCGGAATGCTGACAAAAGCGGCACCGCACGTCGTTTCCGCTGTCCGGAAAGCATTGGATAAGACTTCAGGGATATTGTCGGCATCTTGAACTTCAGCGCTGAAGTTGGTAATCGGTTTGAACAGTGCCTGGTTATCCATCGATTGGTGGGTCCGTTTCAACCGATCGGCTCGTGTGACGGCACCGGCAATCGCGACGACAGGGTCACCTTCCGAGTTGGCCGTGACAAGACCGGTCGCGAGATTGGAAGCACCGGGTCCTGACGTGACAAGTACCACGCCGGGTTTGTCCGTCAAGCGGCCGATTGCTTGTGCCATGAACGCGGCATTCTGTTCATGACGTGCGACGATCAGTTCCGGTCCCCGGTCCTGCAGAACATTAAAGACAGAGTCAATTTTCGCTCCAGGAATCCCGAAGATATAGTCGACACCCTGTTCGATGAGGGTATCGACGACCAAATCGGCTCCTGTTTTCTTCTGTACTAAGTCATTTGAATCACTGTTTTGTTTTTCTTTCATTACAATTCTCCTTTTATACCAGTAGTTTTGGTTGTTCGATAGCTGTAATATAAAAACTGTTTCGTGAAAAGTATACATCTGTTTCAATGAGAAACCAAGGTGAATCCTTCAGAAACTAAAAAAGACACCTTGTGATCAACACAAGATGTCTGCCGCTAACTGTTTATTCCGCATTCACTTTTCCGAACGTCGCCCAGACGAAAAGAGCCGTTACACCCATGACGAGAACGATCGGAGAACCCCACGCAATCAAGAAGTCTTCCAATATTAAAACCTCCTTTAGGAATCATCGTACTGTAAGTGTAGTAGATTGCTCACTTATTCTCAAGTGACGATCTGCTGAACATTCTTTTGGGAGAATGAAGAACATCTTATATATTTACCCGAATCATGATAAACTTATCTGCGGATAATTTAAGAATCGAAAGGATGAGCAGTATGCGTTTACGTCACAAACCATGGGCACTGGATTATATGAAAGAGCAATCCTCCATCTATATAGCAGACCCGTCGACTCTAAAAGGAAACTGGTCGAATGAATTTAAGAATGAGAATCCGATTTACATCGAAGTCGGATCAGGTAAAGGCGCCTTCATCACAGGGATGGCAAAACAGTATCCGGAGGTCAACTTCGTCGCAATCGAACTGTTTGAGAGTGTTGCAGTCGCCATCGTTCAAAAGATGGTGGAAGAACCGCTTGCTAACGTCCGTGTCTTGACGGTCGATGCCAAAGACTTGCGTGACTTCTTTGAAAAAGGAGAGGTGGCCCGTGTTTATTTGAACTTCTCCGATCCGTGGCCGAAATCACGGCATGCGAAACGCCGCTTGACGTACAAAACGTTTTTGGCAACATATGAAGATATTTTACCGGAAAAAGGGCAGATTCATTTCAAGACGGATAACCGGAAATTATTTGAATCAAGTCTGATGACGATGTCTGCTTACGGGATGACATTTGATTGGATGTCACTTGATTTACATGCCAACGAGCCGGAAAATAACGTCAGAACGGAATACGAAGAACGATTTTCAGCAATGGGTCAACCGATTTATCGGATGGAAGCAACGTATACGAAATAATTTAGACAAAAAGTTTTCTTATTTTCCTAGCATTTCTTTCACACTTTTTTCTTATTAATTGGTACAATGTTGTTGACTGAAGAACTGTATTTACAGGTAAAGGGGGAAATTGGGGATGTGGCAAAAAAGCTTAGCCTTCGTAACGGCACTCTTTCTCGCATTGAGTATCGGACAATCGGTATTCGCTGCGATTGATACGTCATCTATGCAAAAAGCACTTGACGAGGATTTGAAGAGTACACATTACGACTATAAAAAAGGTTCTGTAGAAATTGAAGATCCAAAAACATTCACTGGTGAAAAAGGTGAAAATATTATCGGTGGAATCGCGGTAATCGAGACAGTTCGTGATGGAATCTTCATCACGATCAAACGTGAAATTCATTTCTACAACGCAGACAGCGGTAAATTACTTACAAGCGCAGATGCGGCTAAAGTAAAAGGCGTCAAAGAATACATCGACAGCAACTCGGATAACCTGCACCAAAAGGTGGTTTACTGGTTGCCGATGTTACTGATGTTATTAATCATTGCAGTACCAGCTATCATGCTATACGTTGTTGTACCGCGTCTGTATTCAACAAGTGAATACATGAACCCGATCTACGAACGTAATGATAACCCGCGTTAATCTTTTATGAATTAAATGAAAATCCCTTGTCTACCCGAATTACCGGGTGCGACAAGGGATTTTTTTTGATGAATTCAGACGAATAAGACGAGTAAAAAAGCAATGATGGCCGGAAGCCCTTGTTTGAAAAGAATTGAGGTGTTGGCAGTAGCTGCACCATACAGAGCGGCGACGATGACACAACCGAGGAAATACAATTGGACCGCTGAGGAATCAAGGATCAGCCCGAAAACCAGACCAGCAGCAAGAAAACCGTTATAAAGACCTTGGTTGGCAAACAGTGTCCGGATCTGCGGATTGGAGACGGCTTCTTCGGTCAGACCGAATGTACGCCGGGCAGATTTTGATGACAGGAAAAACATTTCAAGTGCCAGAATATAAAAATGTTCCACGGCGACTATTAAAACGAAGAGAGTAGCGAGTAAAGACATGTCGAGTGTCTCCTTTCTGAAAAAAACCATACTTCGTCGATCGAAGTATGGTCCGTCTATTATGCGTATTCGAGTAAAGCACCTGTTTCCGCATCAACTGTGAATTGATACGTTTTTTCATCGTCACCTTCAAGGACCGAGATGCCACCTTTGTAGCTTTGGTAGTCACGTGACTCGTATGCGTACGCCTCTGGTGTTGCAGAGATCCATGCACCTTGGACACGTCCTTTTGCTGAAAATGTGCGTTTCGTGATTTCGAGCGCTTCCTCGGCAGAGAGTTGTTTGTTGTCGACAGCCTTCTTGACTGCGAAAGCGGCAACGACCGCTGCTGCGAGACCGATAATCCAATAGCGTTTTTTCATTAAAATTCCCCTCCTTACAGGTTCTATTCCTACTGTACCAAATAATCCGTCCAGTGAGAAACAAAAGGTTAAGTGATTGAAGCAAAATTTTGTATAATGAATGAACAGGAGGGGATACATATGAATGAAAAAACAAGAGACTTGTTTCGAACATTGACAGAATTGAACGGTGCACCCGGGTTTGAACATGATGTCAGACGCTTTGTGAAAGAACGGATTACACCGGTGACGGATGAAATCGTCATGGACGGTCTTGGTTCAATTTTCGGAAAACGCACGGGTCAGGCGGATGGTCCGAAAGTTATGGTTGCCGGTCATATGGATGAAGTAGCTTTCATGGTCACACAGATTACGAAAAACGGGATGCTCCGGATTCAACCGCTCGGTGGCTGGTGGAGTCAGGTTCTGCTTGCACAACGTTTTTCGATTTGCGGCGATAACGGGATCATTCCCGGTGTCATTGCGTCAACACCACCACATTTGCTGACGGATGAAGTCCGGAATAAACCGATGGCGATCAAAGATATGTTCATCGATGTCGGGGCAGACTCAAAAGAAGAAGCGGAATCCTTTGGTATTCGTCCGGGTATTCCGGCTGTCCCGTTTTTCCCGTTCACACCGATGGCGAACCCGAAAAAAATCATGGCCAAAGCATGGGACAACCGCTACGGCGTCGGGATGGCAATTGAGTTGTTGGAAGAAACGACAGCAGCGGATCATCCGAACGTCTTATTCTCAGGTGCAACGGTTCAAGAAGAAGTCGGCTTGCGCGGTGCACAAACGGCCACCAATCTGATTGATCCGGATGTTGCTTTTGTCGTTGACGCCTCACCGGCCAACGATGCTTCAGGAGATAAAACGGAATTCGGTCAGCTTGGTCAAGGACCGTTGTTACGTATTAAAGACAGCGTCATGATTTTATCGAAAGAAATGACGGATTATGTGCTCGATACAGCGGAATCGAACAATATTCCGTATCAGTATTACGTCGGAGCAGGTGGAACGGACGGAGGCGTCATCCATCGTTCGAACAACGGAATTCCAACGACGGTCGTCGGTCTTCCGGCACGTTATATCCATACACATGCTTCAATCATGCACACGGATGACTATGATGCGGCAAAAGAATTACTGAAGAAACTGGTCACGCAACTGGATGCGACGACACTTGCGACGTTACAAATTAAATGAACGTGATAGAAGAGGGGATCGTTGCGATCCTCTTTTTTTTGGTTTCAACTGTCTTGTCAGATGAAAAACAAATGTATGACCTTTTTTTAGAGTTTGTTATAATGAATCTGATTTTAAACAGAAGGAAGTGGCAGCTTGTTAAAAAGAAAAGGAATTTTACTCAGTCCGAAAGTATATTTTATTACGGTACTCAGTTATATGGCATTAGGATTATTCAGTTCTTTGATTATGGGACTAATTTTAAAGACGATTGGTGAAGGGTTAATCACAAAAGGAATCGATGCGGAAATACTCGTCACGGTCGGGCAGCAGGCTATCGCACTGACAGGGCCGGCAATCGGAGTAGCGGTTGCCTTTGCGCTCGAAGCTCCGCCGCTTGTCTTGTTTTCAGCCGTTGCGGTCGGTGCCTTTGGTTACGAAGCGGGAGGTCCTGCCGGAAGTTACGTGGCAGCCGTCATTGCGACCGAAATCGGAAAACTGATCTCAAAAACGACGCGACTCGATATCATTTTGACGCCATTCATCACCTTGCTCATCGGTTTTGTGAGTGGAAAATATGTCGGAGCTTGGATTGGAACGCTGATGACCGATTTAGGGGAAATCATCCGGTGGGGAACAGAAAGAGAACCTTTAGTCATGGGGATTTTTGTAGCGACCGTCATGGGTCTCGCTTTGACGGCTCCCATCTCGAGTGCAGCTCTCGGAATCATGTTAGGTCTGGATGGACTGGCAGCCGGTGCTGCAACGATCGGCTGTGCCGCACAAATGATCGGTTTCGGTGTCATCAGTTATCGCGATAACGGGATTGGGGGTTTCATTGCCCAAGGAATCGGCACGTCGATGTTGCAGGTGGGGAACATCATTCGAAATCCATGGACGATTGTTCCGCCGACACTGGCGGGCGCATTGCTCGCTCCATTTGCGACTGTCTTACTCACACTCGAAAGTAATCCTGAAGGGTCGGGGATGGGGACGAGCGGACTGGTCGGTCCGCTGATGTTGCTAAAGACGATGGGATTCGAAGGCGAGTACTACTTAGCGGTTTTCGTATTGTGTTTCCTGGCACCAGCACTGATCAGTTATTTGATTTACCGTATCCTCCGTCGCATGGGACGGATTAAAGACGGGGATCTGAAAATCGAGTATTGATGAACAAATTTTTTCGATGAGTAGATAAGCAAAGGTGGCAGATTATCATTCTGCCACCCTTGCTTTTTTGTAGAGACTGACTCAAAAGTCAGTCCCTTCATGTTCACAGTGAAAAGCCGAACGCACTGGAGTAAAAACTGGTGAAAAAGACATACAAGTATAAAAGATAGAGCGGAATCAAATACCGCATCCGAACGATCGGCAATTTTCTGGCGAGCCGTTTCCCGATTGCTTCGAGCAACATGATGATGGCAAATCCGACTACAAGAAGGATCAGGATTTGAGGCAGGCTACGTTCGGAATCGATAAACGAATAGCCGTACCGGAGACAGCTTGTCATGCCGACAAAACCAACAAATCGTTCAAAAGGATGCTTAACAGGTTGATCAGTCATAATAATTTCCTTTCAGGACATTTTCTAGTTGCAGTATAGCAAACAGAGCACGAAAACGCACAGAAACATTCGAATATGCTATGATGGAGCCAATGAAAAAGCAAGTATTGAAGGAGTGTAACAGATGAAAAAATTAGAATCGAAAGAACAATTTGATCAAGCGAAAAAAGAAAAATCGATTTTCCTCTTTTCAGCGGATTGGTGCCCGGATTGCCGGTTTTTAGATCCCTTCATGCCGGAAATGGAACAGACGTTCAGTGAATTTAATTTTTATTACGTCGACCGCGATCAGCACATTGAAATTGCCCAGGAAATGGACATCTTCGGAATTCCGAGCTTTGTTGCGTATCGTGAAAATGAAGAAACGGGTCGTTATGTCGGGAAAGAACGAAAAACACCTGAACAGGTGACCGCATTTTTAGAAACAGTCTGAAACAAAAGCGAGCGCTGACTCGCTTTTTTTAATAGGAAAGGATGAAATGGATTCATGGAACTACAACAAATTCGCCGCCTCGTTACGGAGGCATTTGATACCACTCAATATACAACGTATTTCGATCGGGAAAAATCGGTTCTCCGCATCGAACGCAAACAGGATCGGACAGGAGTCGATCTGGGATTGAATCCGCTTGTAGCGAAAGCAAAGCGTCGCGGTGTCATAGCGGTCGAAGAGACGATCGAATACATTAAAGCCGTTTTGGAGCAGACGGAACCGGTTTCGCTGATTGGTCATGAACAACAGGTCTTCCCTGTCATTCGGGCAAAATCTTTTGCCGATGAGACGAAAGATGGCAAAAAAATCATCAGTACACCACATACCGGTGAAACGAAAATCATGTACGCGCTTGATTTAGGGGCTACGTACCGGTTGATTGACGAAGAATTGTTGAATCAAGCAGGATGGACGACCGAACATTTGTCAGAGGCAGCGCGGTTTAATTTAAAATCACTCGAAGCGCCGTTTAAGATGGATGAAGTGGCCGGGAATATCTTTTATTTCTTGAGTACGGGTGACGGCTACGAAGCGAGTCGTGTCTTAAACAAACAATTATTAAGCGATTACGCTGAAAAAATGACAGGAGAGTTTGCTGTCGGAATTCCGCATCAGGACGTGCTGATCTTTGCTGACATTCGAAACGACGCGGGATACGATGTTCTGCAACAATTGATGTTTGACTTCTTCACGAACGGACGGGTTCCGGTAACGGCACTTCCTTTCATGTACGAAGAAGGCAGACTCGAACCTGTCTTCGTCCTTGCAAAAAACAAGCATCCGAAAAGCTGAATAATCTGCTACAATAGGCATTGTGAGAAAGTTTGAAGGGAGTCATGGATTGCATGAATGTTTTTTATAATAAAGAAGGTGTCGGAGACGTCTTGATGGTCATCTTAGCAGATGCACCCCGCGCTGAAATCACTGCCGAAAGAAAAGGCGATGTAGCAACGATTTTCCATGGCGAAGACGTAATTGGCTATAACATCTTCGAAGCATCAAACCAGTTTGAATTAAATGCTGTAGGACCGGTCGACTTGACACCGGAAATTGTTGAAACGATTCAACGCATACTAGGAGAAAATGGAATCAATTTTGAAGCACGTGAAATTGATTATTCACCTAAATTCGTCGTCGGATTCGTAGCATCTGCCGAAAAACATCCAGATGCGGACAAGTTGTCGGTTTGTCAGGTAGAGGTGGATGGTCAGACACTGCAAATCGTCTGCGGGGCACCTAATGTTGCCGCCGGACAAAAAGTAGTCGTCGCTAAACCGGGGGCGGTCATGCCGTCCGGATTGATTATTCGTCCTTCCGCTTTACGTGGAGTGGCTTCTAGCGGAATGCTTTGTTCTGCCCGGGAACTGGCATTGCCGGATGCACCGCAGGAAAAAGGAATTCTTGTACTCGAAGGTACCGCGAAAACGGGGGAAGCATTTTTAATCGGTCGATAATTCGGCCGATTTTTTAACAAGATGGAGGGGTGAGGGAATGAGCAATCGTTATGAGCAGTCGTTAAAGGAACAAGCAGCACGGATTCGACGTGAATTAGCAGGCGAAAAAGAAACGAAACCCGTCGAACGTCCAAAAAAAGAAGAACGTGAAGATCGATTCGTGTTGACGGATGTTCCATCGCCTATTTACGGATTCCAACGACCTAAAAAGCAACGGTCGATCCAAGAGGAAATCCATTCGGACGAATCTGAAGTCGATGTTTCAAGTGTACATGAAGAGGAAAAGTCATCAGAAGAGTCGCTTGAACATGAGACAGAGGAATTGAACGAAGGGTCGCGGATCGAGACGATGGAACAGACGGATCTAACCGAAGCGGATGCTGGCTTGGTACCGATGACAGATTCAGAGATTCTCGTTCCGGAACCGTCGATTGAAGAAAATTCTTCGCCGGAGGATATTGTCGAAAATCAAGTCGAAGCGCAAGCGTCAACAGAAACTCTTCTTCCTGAAGAAGAGGATGCAGTTGAAGAAGCAGAAAATCCGGGTGCAGAAGAAACGGACAAAGAAGATAAGGTAGAAGAAACAGTTGCAGAAGAAACCGACAAAGAAGAAACAGTGGAAACGCAAATCGAAGCGACTCCTGAGGTTCCTGTAGCAGATCAGACGGTACAGGAAGAAACAGAAACCATTCCGTCCTCAACGGATATGGTACACGTGGATTCTCAGATGGAAGAACCGCTCTCTGCCGACGACGCTTCAGTTGATGAAATGAAGCAAGTAGTTGCAGTGGAAACAGAACCGACGGCAAACCAGTCGATTCAAATCAAAAAGCCGGTCGGTCCGCCGGTAAACGTCGTGATGACGACGAAGGACTTGATGGCGATGTATCGTGCACGTCGGGAACAAAATAATTTACATGGTAAAAAATAAGTCGGTTTGCTATAATGGTACAGGTTTTGTACCCAAGCCCGATGGTACGGACCGGAACGTGAATTGGAGGGCTCATATATGACAAATTATCATTTTGTAGGGATCAAAGGAACAGGGATGAGTGCGCTCGCCCAAGTACTGCATGAAATGAATCATCAAGTACAAGGTTCTGATATTGACAAGCATATTTTTACAGAGGATGCCTTACGGGCAAAAGGAATTCCGTTTTTCCCGTTTAGTGCGGAAAACATTAAAGAAGATCAAGTCATCATCCAAGGGAATGCTTTTGGGGATGACCATCCAGAAATTGCTCGGGCAAAGGAACTGGATTTGACGATTTATCACTATTACGATTTCTTGGGGCATTTAGCAGATGAGTATCGGTCTGTTGCGATTACCGGATCACATGGTAAAACATCGACGACTGGTTTACTCTCGCACGTCTTGAGTGGAATTACACCAACGGCATTTCTGATTGGTGATGGAACAGGTGCCGGTGTGGCAGAAGCAAAAGCATTTGTCTTTGAAGCGTGCGAGTACAAACGCCACTTCTTATATTACAAACCAGACTATGCCATCATGACGAACATTGACTTCGACCATTCTGACTACTTTACGGGAATCGACGACGTCGTCTCGGCATTCCAAGAGATGGCGATGCAGGTCAAACAAGCAATCGTTGCTTGTGGAGATGACGAGCACCTGCAAAACCTTCAGGCGAATGTTCCGATTCTGTATTATGGTTTTGGAGAAAATAATGATTTTCGTGCAGAAAACGCGACGTCGACGCCGGACGGAACATCATTTGATGTCTATCTCCGGGATGATTTTTACGGGACGTTCCTGATTCCTGGTTTTGGCCGACACCATGTCTTGAATGCGTTGTCTGTCATTGCGATCTGCCAGTATGAAGGACTGAACAAAGAAGAAGTCGCTGCACGTCTGTCTACATTCGGTGGAGTGAAACGTCGTTTTAGCGAAACAAACTTCGGTTCGCAAATCCTTGTTGACGACTACGCGCATCACCCGAAAGAAATCAGTGCGACGATTGAATCGGCACGCAAGAAATATCCGGATCGTGAAGTCGTAGCGATTTTCCAACCGCATACGTATACCCGCTTAAAGTCATTCATGGATGATTTTGCGACATCATTACGTGAGGCGGATGCTACTTATCTGTGTGAAATCTTTGGATCGGCACGTGAGCAAGAAGGGCAAGTCCGTGTAGAAGATTTACAAGATAAAGTGCCGGGGTCTGATATTTTGACGCGGGACAATGTATCGATTTTACGTAAACATGAAAATGCCGTGTTGCTCTTTATGGGAGCAGGAGACATTCAAACGTATCAACACCAGTACGAAAATGCCAAGTAACATCATCAGAAGGAACAGGCGCTGACATTCATTTGTCAGCGTCTTTTTTGTCGGTTTCGTGAAACAAAAAATCGGAAGGGATTTTGAGAAAAAATCTGTTGAATTTTTGATTGCATCTTGAATTGATTTTTGGAATAGTGGGGGTATGTTATTTAGAAAGGAAAGACGTCATGGGACAAATTTTACTCATCTTACTGTTGCAGCTGATTTACGTACCTGTTTTGACACTACGTACCATCATGCTCGTCAAAGGAAGAACTATCATTGCAGGTGTGTTAGGAACGGTTGAAACGTTGATTTATATCTTTGCGCTCGGAATCGTATTCCGTGACTTGACGACAGTCGGCATGATTGTCTACGCCCTTGGATTCGGGCTTGGAATTCTGATCGGAGGATTTGTCGAACGGAAGCTGGCAATCGGATACAACATGATTCAAGTGCATACACAGGACTTCCCAGCAGAGCTGATTCAGGTCATCCGGGATAACGGATTCGGAGTCACGCATTATCAAGGGCAGGGCCGTGATGGAATTCGATACCGTCTGGATGTACTAGCAGCCCGGACGAGAATGAAAGTGTTGCGTAATCTGGTCGAGGAATATGAACCAAAAGCTTTTCTTGTCGCATTTGATTCCGTTGATTTCAAAGGAGGCTATATGCTCAAGGGATTAAAACGATCCCAGTAAGGAATTTCATCATCGGTCTTTGAAAGAATCTCCCATGAAATCATGTTTAAGTTTTGTTATTTAAGGATAAAGATGATATAGAACAAAACACAGTTTTATGAGAGGAGAGATCGATCATGATTAGTAATCACGCTAAGAGTGCTTTAAACCAACAGGTGGCAAACTACGGGGTACTGTTTGTAAAACTTCATAACTACCACTGGTACATTAAAGGTCCTGATTTCTTGACGCTGCATGTAAAACTTGAAGAGTTATACACTTGGGTTTCAGAACAATATGATGTCGTGGCAGAACGTCTGTTGATGAACAATGGAATGCCTTCTGCGACGCTGAAGGAATATTTAGAGCAGACGACGCTTGAAGAAGCAAAACCGGGTTTATCGGCAGATGAAATGGTGGAGTCGGTCATCAGTGATTTCCAACAGATTCGCAAAGAAATGCTAGATGCAATCGTTCATCTTGAATCGCAAGACGTAACGGTTGAAGATGATTTGCTGGCACAAGCAAAAGAAATCGAGAAACAAATTTGGATGTTGCGCGCGACATTAAAAAAATAACTTAAAAAAGCGGATGGCTTCATCCTATGTGGAATAAGCCATCCGTTTTCCCTTACTTTAAGTTTTCAGGATTCAAGACGTCGAGTTCAGGTAAAACGAAGCGACCGTCTTTGCGAATCAAAACATCATCAAACCAGATTTCTCCGCCGCCGTAATCCGGACGTTGAATGTTCACCAAATCCCAGTGAATGGATGAGTCGTTTCCGTTATACGCTTCAGCATATGCTTGACCAGGCGTAAAGTGGAAACTGCCGTCGATTTTTTCATCAAACAAGATATCTTTCATCGGGTGTTGGATGAACGGGTTGACACCGATTGCGAATTCTCCGACGAAACGAGCTCCGGCATCTGTATCAAATACTTGGTTGATGCGTTCCGTATCGTTTGCTGTCGCTTCTACGATTTTACCGTCTTTAAACGTCAGTTTGACGTTTTCGAAGGTAAATCCTTGATAAGGAGAAGGTGTATTGTAAGAGATGGTACCGTTAATCGAATCCTTGACCGGTGCGGTGAAGACTTCTCCGTCCGGAATGTTGGCATTGCCGGCACACTTGATGGCTGGAATGTCCTTGATGGAGAAAGCCAGGTCTGTTCCCGGGCCGACAAGACGGACGCGATCAGTTTTGTTCATCAGATCGACGAGGGGTGTCATGGCGTCGCCCATCTTCGCATAATCAAGCGTACAAACATCGAAGTAAAAGTCTTCGAACGCTTCCGTTGATTGGTTCGCCAGTTGTGCCATGGAAGTCGTCGGGAAACGTAAAACGACCCACTTCGTACCTTTGACCCGGTCTTCGGTATGCATCTTGCCGAGTGTTTGACCGTACAGCTTCATCTTGTCAGACGGAACGTCAGACAGTTCGTTGATATTGTCGCCGGCACGCAACCCGATATAAGCATCCATTGCCTGCATTTGTTTTTGTTCGATGTCCGCCATCAGTTGAAGCTGTTCTTCCGACGCATTGCGGTACAATTTCCGTAACACGCGGTTATCCTTTAAGAGGACGAATGGAAGGCCACCGGCTTCATAAGCGGCATCAACGAGTGCTTCGACAAGTTCACGTTCGATTCCGAAATTCTCGATCAAGACTTTTTCACCAGGAGCAAGTGCTACTGAATAATTGATAAGATTCGTTGCGAGTTGTGTTAGACGTGGGTCACGCATGAAAAGTTCCTCCTCAAAATGATGTATGTAGGTTTCATTTATCATTGTAACGGAAATAAACCATTTGGAGTAGCAGGAACCATCGCTTCTACGTCGAACTACCAACTAGACACTAGCAAAAGAAATTGGAGGCACGAACCATGGAAATCACATTAGGCGGAATTGCCGGACTGGTCGCTGCGATTGCATTCGTAGTACTCGTCATCTTCCTCGCACGCGTTTTAAGCGCAGCAGGTAAGACACTTAACAACGTAGCAGATACGACAGCAGGACTCGAACGTCAATTAGACGGGATCATGATGGAGACGACAGCGTTGTTACACAAAACGAACCGTCTTGTTGATACGATTGAAGAAAAAACTGAATTGCTTGCACCAGTTGCCAATTCAATTGAAGAACTCGGAACATCGCTTAATAAAGTAACCGATTCAGTCCGGACCGTATCTGATACGGTTGCAGGTGCTGCCGATACAAATAAAGAACAAATCGCGCAAGCTGTCCGTTGGGGATCAGTCGCGGTTGAACTCTTTAAAAAAAATAAGCCTGAACCGGGTCAGGAAGTTTCATCTTCGACAACGGCTACAACGACTGTTGAAAAGAAACCGCGTCGTCGTTTCCGTAAAAAAGCAGAAACACCGGTCACACCGGAAATCGTTTCCGTACCGGATGTCGAAAGTATTCCAGATGAGTTGAAGGGAGATCGTTCATAATGACAAAACAACATCCATACCAAACACAAGATACTTCTAAGGGCGGCGGATTTCTCGCAGGTATCATCGTCGGTGGATTAATCGGCGCAGCAGCAGCCTTATTATCAAGTCCAAAATCAGGCCGTGAAATGCGCGGAATGCTCGATGAGCGCACAGCACCGGCACGCCAACGTTTGAACGAACAGACACAAGTCGTTCGTGAAAAAGCAGAACCGCTCGTAGGGGAATGGATTCAACTGGCAAAAGATAAAGCAGCGCCTGTCATTGAAAAAGCGAAGAAAAACCCTACTGTTCAAGAAGCAGCACAATATGCTGGGTTTGAAAAAGACCAATCAAGCATCGATGCAGCACTTGCTGAGGCGGAACAGCTGGTCCGTGACATCGAACGTGAAATCGGCGACGAAGTGGACGGAGCATCGGTTGCAGAAGAACTGGATACAGAAACCGTCGCTGAACTGTCGGAATTCCGGGAGAAGCTTGTAGAAGAGCAGGATGATACAGAAGATGAGGACAACGATCCTCAGTCAAAATTAAGTCATGAAAAGAAACCTAAAAAATAAAGAATCGGAGCGTACTGCCTGACTTTTAACGGGTAGTACGCTTTCTTTGTATACAATTGCAAAAGAGTTCGCTATAATTAGTTGCTATTACGAGCTATATGCTGATTAGGGAGTGGTAGAAGAATGGATCAACATGCAGAATTGAAACGTTTACGGGATGAACTTGATTTAGTGAATGCTGAGTTGCTGGCGTTAATTAATAAACGAGGGGAAATCGCGGTTGAAATTGGTGAAGTTAAACGTGCCCAGGGAATCGACCGGTATGATCCGGTACGTGAACGTCAAATGCTTGAATCGATTGCAGCAAGCAATCATGGTCCATTTGAAACAGGACGCCTACAGCACGTATTTAAAGAAATCTTCAAAGCATCGCTTGAGTTACAAGGAGAAGACCGGACACGCAAGTTACTGGTTTCCCGCAAACAAAAACCGACGAATACAATCATTCGGATCGGGGATGATGTGATTGGTGACGGTTCCCAACAATTGATTGCGGGTCCATGTGCGGTCGAAAGTGAAGAACAGGTCTTTGAGGTGGCAGAGCAACTGGCGAAGCATGGTGTTCGATTCATGCGCGGCGGTGCTTACAAACCACGGACATCCCCATATGATTTCCAAGGTCTTGGATTAGAAGGATTAAAAATGTTGAAAAAAGCAGCAGATGCACATGGTCTTCATGTCATTACTGAAATCATGACACCGAGTGCGGTCGAATCAGCTTTACCTTACGTCGACATCATTCAAGTCGGTGCCCGCAACATGCAGAACTTTGACTTATTGAAGGAAGTAGGGCGGACAAACAAGCCGGTTCTGTTGAAGCGGGGCTTATCGGCCACACTTGAAGAGTTCATGTACGCTGCGGAATACATCATGGCAAGCGGTAACGAACAGGTCATCTTATGCGAACGCGGTATCCGGACATATGAACGGGCAACCCGCAATACGCTTGATATCTCTGCCGTGCCAATCCTGAAACAAGAAACACATCTTCCGGTCATGGTGGATGTGACCCATTCGACAGGGCGCAAAGATTTACTTCTTCCGACTGCCAAAGCAGCGTATGCCATCGGGGCAGACGCGGTGATGGTAGAAGTCCATCCGTTTCCGGCGCTTGCGTTGTCGGACGCGAACCAACAATTAGATTTTAATGAGTTCGATTCGTTCATCGAGAATCTGACTTCTACTTTTCCGGCACTAAACGTTCAATGATTTTCTAAAAAGGCTGTTCTTTAGCGAATGAAAACGTTTTACAATGAGGGAAGAATGGGAAAAGAAAGGTATCTTTTCCTGTCTTCCTTTCGTGTTGCCTAAAAATGAAAACGAGAATGAAAACAAAAGGATTGTCTAAAATAAGGAGGAATTTGTTTTGAACAGTAATATAACGATTTATGATGTCGCCCGGGAAGCCGCCGTCTCCATGGCGACCGTCTCACGTGTAGTGAATGGAAATCCGAACGTCAAACCATCGACGCGAAAAAAAGTACAGGATGCTATCGATCAGCTCGGATATCGTCCGAATGCAGTGGCACGAGGTCTTGCCAGTAAGAAAACGACAACTGTCGGTGTTATCGTACCGGATATTTCGAACATCTTTTTTGCCGATTTGGCACGTGGAATCGAAGACGTTGCGACAATGTATAAGTACAACATCATCTTGTGTAACTCGGATCAAAACCCGGAAAAAGAGATTCACCTGTTGAATACGTTGCTTGGAAAACAAGTCGACGGCATTATTTTCATGGGTGGACGTCTTCATGAAGATCTTGTCCGTGAATTCAAAACATCGCCTGTTCCAATCGTGTTGGCGGCTACTTTAAATCAAGAGTATGATCTTCCGGCCGTTAATATTGATTATGAGAGTGCTGCACATGATGCGGTCAAATCGTTGATTGACAATGGTCATAAACGTATCGGCTTCATTACCGGACCGTTGGAACAACAGATTAATGGCGAAAAGAAATTTGCTGGTTACCGCAGTGCCCTGGAAGAAGCCAATCTGCCGTTCGATGAGCAAAACGTTGTCCTTGGGAACTATACGTATGATTCAGGCATGAAGGCGATGAACCAATTACTTGAACTCGGGGATGCTTGTCCGCGTGCGATTTTTGCGGGAACAGATGAAATGGCACTTGGTGTCATTCACGCTCTGCAAGACGCCGGTCACCAAGTACCGGAAGATTTCGAAGTCATCGGACATGACAACACACGTCTTGCGACGATGATTCGTCCGAAGCTGACGACGGTCGTACAACCGATGTATGATATCGGCGCAGTATCAATGCGTTTATTGACGAAAATCCTCAATAAAGAAGAAATCGAGACAAATGACGTGACGTTACCACACCGTATCGAACAACGTGATTCGACACGTTCTTGATTAAAAAAAGACAATGAATCAAAAAGAAATCACCCGTTCTTTCACGCCTTTTCCTCAGGCGAGACACAAGACCCGCTTTCCTGTAGGAGTCGTGTGAAAAGAGTGATTCTTTTTAAACGGGAAAGGGCGGCAGATTTCAAATCTGCCGCCCTTTTTTATTACTTAACTGAAATGGTTTGATCCTGATGATGATGTAATTGATCGTTCTCGACATGAAGTCGGATGATGGTCTTGCCTGGATGTGTTAACGAAACTTCCCCTACGTATTGATCTGATTTTTTAGTGAGCGGCAGATACGTATGTTTTTCGACACCGGGCTCGATGACTTCGATTTGAACATCTGCCTGGAGCGGTTTGCCGTTTAGGAAGACATGAAAGGAGACAGGTAGCTTGGCCCCGGCTTTCATTGTTTTAGCACCCATGTAATGAACAGACAGTCCTTCGACGGTCGCATGCTCATGTGCCTGTTCAGTCGTGTCTTTTTTTGTGTCTTCATGGGAGTGATCCATGACGACGAATGAGATTTTATCCATATGATGAAGTCCGTTCTTATCATTGATATGATAAAGACCTTCGTATTCGCCTTCGGCAAGCTTGGCTTCGGCTTGATAAGTACCGGTCTTTTTTAAGGCTGCTTTGAATTTTTGATGAACCGCTTCTTTTTCATCGGCTTTCCAGACTTCAAAAGCCACGTTTTCCAGATTAACAGCCTTTTTGTTTTCAAGTGCTGTCGCTTGGAAAACTACTTTTTGGTTTTCCATCGTCTTCGCCGGTACATCAACTGTAACGTCGACCGGTTTTTTTCTCGAGCCTTGCATTGTATCGTGATCCATTGCTTGTTTGTCATTCGCGCATCCGGCAAGCAAAAGTCCTGTCGCGAAAAACATCCCCATGAAGCCTATTGTTTTTTTCTTCAACACGGATTCCCCCAATTTTCGTTTACTAAATAAAGTAATGAAAGCTTATTCAGTATAACAAGAACTTGTGAAATGCCCACGAAGTAATTGTGAAAAGAACAAGACATTTTTAATCATTTGAATAAGGGGATGAGAATGATAAATGTTCTTTTTTAGAATCATCGATGAACGGCCACAGTAATCGTTTAACGGTCTCCCAGTTTTTTTCTTCGATTTCCGGACGACGAGGAATCATCGGATACAGCGGAACAGGATCGGCCCATGTCACCGGAACCGTCGGACTCTCTTTCTGCCATCGCTGAATCCATTCTTCCGGAAGATTCCCGTGGAAGGGAGGTTGATTCGTTAAAGCAGCAAATACTTGACTCCAGGCGCGAGGGACGACGCGGTACCAATCGTACCCGCCGCCACCTAAAGCGACAATCCTTCCGTCTGTGTACCGGTCAGCAGCCTCAACAGCGATTTGAGGAATCTGTTCGTAGCTCTTCATCGTTAACGACAGATGGGTCAAGGGATCAAGGGCATGTGCGTCGGCGCCATTTTGAGTAATGATTAAATCCGGCTTAAAGAGTTCACATGCTTCAAACAGGACGGTCCGGTAGGCCTGCAAAAAAGAAGCGTCTTCCGTAAAAGCGTCAAAGGGAACGTTCCAGCTCCAGCCGTAGCCTTCTTCTGCTCCACGCTCCGTCACCATTCCGGTTCCGGGAAATAAGTAACGTCCGGTTTCGTGAAGCGACAATGTCATGACATCCGCCCGGTTGTAAAACGCCCATTGAACACCATCACCGTGATGGGCATCGGTATCGACGTATAAAATCCGGCAATCGTATTTTTGAATCATGGCTGCCATCGCGACGGCAGTGTCGTTGTAGATACAAAAACCGGAAGCCCGTCCGCGAAAGCCGTGATGCAGTCCACCTCCGATATGGAATGTCCGCCGGTATTGACCGGACAGGACGAGTTCGCATGCTTCAATCGTTCCGCCGACGAGCAAGGCTGCACTTTCATGCATCCGGTCAAAAAGAGGGGTGTCTTCGGTTCCTAATCCGTACATTTGCGCCTTCATCGGAGAAAGTTCGCCGTGTCCTGCGAGTTTCACCGCCTGTATGTAGTCCGCATCGTGTATCAGCGACAATTCCTCGTCGGTTGCCGGACGGGGGACGATGCAGTCGATATTCTCGAGGGCACCGGTTGCTTCCAATAAGGACAGGGTTAATTCAAGTCGAATCGGATTAAACGGATGGGAGTCGGAGAACCGGTAGGCGGCCTCTTCCGGGCTGTAAAGATAAGCAAACTCCTTCATCGGCTCATGTCAGGACCGACGACGTCGAATCCTTCCTTTCGTAATTTTTCGATGACGCGGATTGGATTCATTGTTTGGACACGAAAAGCGACGATTCGGACGTACGGATCATTTGTCGGGTAGACCAGGACGTTTAGGATGTTGACGTTTGTTTTCGCCAGGAGTCCGGCAATTTTAGCAAGTGTTCCTGCCGTATTTTCGACGCGGACTTCGATTTGGGAACTCGGTTCAAGGGCACCAGTCAATTGGACGAATGTCCGCAACAAATCCGTCTCTGTCACTAAGCCGACCAATCTTCGTCCCCGCACAATCGGAAGACAGGAGAGACGGTGTTCGTAAAATAAGACCGCCGCATCTTCGATGAAATCGAGCGGGTGAGCGGTGATGGGTGTTCGTTGCATGATGCTTGAAACAGCATTTTGCTGATCCTTCAAAAAAGTTTCCGGGTGAAAGACGCTGCTTGCGCTTTGCATCTCCTGAAGACCAATCAGCCCGAGCAGTTCCTGACGGGCGTTCGTCACAGGCAAGTGACGGATTTTGTGACGGCGCATCAACTCAGCCGCATGAGCAATTGAATTCGTAGGTTGGATGGTGATACAGTGTGTCTTCATGATTTGTTCGATTAACATGCGATCCCTCCTTAATCGTACATGAAGCGACGGCGGAGCCGTAAGGCATCGAAATGCGCTACGACTTCAGGTGCGACATGTTTACCGATCCGTGCCATTAAACAATTGGCAGGATGCGAGGCGATTTCTGGATCGTCCGTCGGGAAAAACACCAAACCACCGTGATTCATCATCTTTTCCATGATTTTGCGGTAGTCCCAAACGGATAAACCACTTCCTTTTAAATCCCAGTGCCAATAATATTCTGTCGTTAAAATCAAATAATGTTCCATCGCCGGATCGAGCATCGAAACTTCGAGGAGTTTCTTACCGATTTGTTGTCCCCGAAAACGGGCTGCCACTTCGATGGCACCCAGTTCTAAAATATACGGATTGTTCCCTTCGCTCCATGTCTCATACGGATCGGGATACAGGAATGTTACGTAGCCGATGATATCATTTCCTTGTCGGGCGATGATGATGCGTCCTTCTTCCAGCGCAGCGATCTCAACGAGTGCTTCGTGTTGCTCCGCTGGTTGTCGAAAAGCTGTCAGCCCGGGATCGAGTGTGTAAGTAGCAAGGATCTGGCTTGTGACTGGTCCTTCGATTTCCACCGGACCAAGCGATGTTTCAAGAGTACGATGATTGAATTGTTTTTCAAACATGTAAGCGTCACCACCTTCTTGTTCATTATAATCGAAAGCAGCAAAAGAAAGAGAGGGATTTTTTAACAAATTGACGGCAAATGGATTGAACTACACGATAACTAGCTTATAATGTAGTAGAGAACAGTGAAGGGGAGGAACGAGACATGAAAGTTTTGAAAGCGCTTCCGGGGAAGCATTGGTTATCCGAATATGATGGTTCAGATTCATATGATTGGCAAGAAGCGGAACAGTATTTTTCGTGGTCGACGACGGGGAAAGTCAACATGGCCTACGAAGCAATCGATCGTCATGCAGAAGGTGAACGTGCCAATAAGACGGCATTGATTTATTTTGATGGGACAACGGAACAGACGTTTACGTATGCCGATATGAAAAGACTGACGAATAAAGCGGCGAACGTCCTGAAAGACGCAGGAATCGAAGCGGGAGATCGGATTTTCATTTTCATGCCACGTTCACCGGAATTGTATTTTGCCTTACTCGGTGCGTTGAAAGTCGGCGCGATTGTCGGCCCGTTATTTGAAGCCTTCATGGAGCAGGCAGTTCGGGATCGCCTGCTGGATTCGGAAGCAAAAATGCTGATTACGACAAAGGCCTTATTGCCGCGTGTTCCTGTTGATGAGCTGACATCACTCGAACAGATTTTCCTAGTTGATGAAGACGTAGGGGAAGACGATAAAATCAAGGACTTCCGACAAGCGTTCCAACAAGCATCTGAATCGTTTGAGCCTGTCTGGCTGGACCGGGAAGATGGTTTGATTCTTCATTATACATCGGGATCGACGGGTAAACCGAAAGGCGTTTTACATGTTCAAAATGCCATGATCCAACATATGATGACAGGACGATGGGTGCTTGATCTACAGGAAGACGACGTCTACTGGTGTACGGCAGATCCGGGATGGGTCACGGGGACAAGCTACGGTATCTTTGCACCTTTCTTAAACGGTGCGACGAATGTTGTCGTAGGCGGTCGTTTTAACCCGGACTTCTGGTACAGTGTCATCGAGAAATATAAAGTAACTGTGTGGTACAGCGCACCAACCGCTTTCCGAATGCTGATGGGAGCAGGGGCGGAAGTCGCCAATACACATGATTTGTCCAGTTTACGGCATGTCCTTTCCGTAGGAGAACCTCTTAATCCGGAAGTCATCCGCTGGGGGAAAGAAGCTTTTGATCAACGGATTCATGATACGTGGTGGATGACGGAGACAGGGGCCATGATGATCTGTAACTACAAATCCATGGATATCAAACCGGGATCGATGGGGAAACCGATTCCGGGAACAAAAGCGGCTATTGTAGATGATCAGGGAAATGAGTTACCTCCGTTCCGGATGGGAAATTTGGCATTAAAAACACCTTGGCCGTCGATGATGCGCCAAATTTGGAACAATCCGCAAAAGTACGAGTCGTATTTCTTTAAAGGGTGGTATGTATCAGGGGACTCGGCCTATATGGACGATGAAGGATACTTCTGGTTCCAGGGTCGTGTCGATGATGTCATCATGACTGCCGGAGAACGTGTTGGACCATTCGAAGTGGAAAGCCGCTTAGTCGAGCATCCGGCTGTTGCAGAAGCGGGTGTCATCGGGAAACCGGATCCGGTTCGCGGTGAAATCATTAAAGCCTTCATTTCGCTGAGAGACGGTTATGAGCCGACAGAAGAGCTCAAACAAGAAATTCAAAAGTTTGTCAAAGAAGGATTAGCCGCACATGCTGCTCCGCGTGAAATTGATTTCCGCGATAAATTACCGAAAACACGTAGTGGTAAAATCATGCGTCGTGTTTTAAAGGCGTGGGAGCTGAATCTTGAAACGGGAGATTTGTCGACGATGGAAGACTGAGGAAACATCATAAAACGAGACCATCTATTTCCGGAAAAATCGGAAGTAGGTGGTTTTATTTTTTAATTTTAAAAGGAAACCTAAAAAAACACCGACTTGTTTAGAGTCGGTGTTTGAGTGACGGAACTTGGATTACTCTGCATTTTTCCGATTCTCATCGGCTTTCTTTTTGGCATCAGCCTTGGCTTTTGCTTCATCCGCTTTACGTTTGGCATCAGCATCAGCTTTGGCTTTTGCTTCATCCGCTTTACGTTTGGCATCAGCATCAGCTTTGGCTTTTGCTTCATCCGCTTTACGTTTGGCGTCAGCATCGGCCTTGGCTTTTGCTTCATCCGCTTTACGTTTGGCATCAGCATCGGCCTTGGCTTTTGCTTCGTCCGCTTTACGTTTGGCGTCAGCATCGGCCTTGGCTTTTGCTTCGTCTGCTTTACGTTTGGCGTCAGCATCGGCTTTGGCTTTTGAGTCGTCCGCTTTCTGTTTCGCATCAGCGTCGGCTTTGGCTTTTGCTTCATCTGCTTTCTTTTTATCTTGTTCCGCTTGTTTTTTCTTTTCTGCTTCCGCTTTTTTCTTCGCTTCCGCTTCTTTTTTCTTTTGATCTTCCTCTTTGAAACGACCGGTATTTTTGAAGTCGTCTGCACTGACAGAGGCTGGCTGATTGAATCGGGCACCTGACTTGAAGTAACTGCTGTTTGCGTTATATGTCAGATTCGCCATTTGAGCCCAAAGATTTTGTGTCCGTTGATAGTACGTCGTCGCACCCATCAAGGAGTTGTTTTGGTCATGTCCAGTCCAGACGGCAAGCGTGACACCAGGTGTTGAACCGACAAGATATGAGTCTTTGATTTCATTCGTCGTCCCGGTTTTACCTGCCCAATCACCAGGTGCCTTGAGTAATGAATTGGCATATTGCGCCGTTCCTTTATCAAAGACACCTCGCATCATATCAAGCGTTAAATAAGCCGTCCGATCCTGGTAAATCCGTTTTTTCTTTGATTTTGCTTTATAGATGTTTTTGCCGTCTTTCGTAATCTTCGAGATGACATACGGTTTGACGTATTGTCCGTAGTTGGCAAGTGTCGCATAGGCGCCGGCCAGTTCGACCGGTGTGATTTCCATCGTTCCTAACGCGGCAGATGGTGCATAGCGGATGTTATCGGGAATTTCAATTCCCATATCCACTAACTTTTGAATCGAGTTCGACATGTTCATCTTTTCATACGTTTTAACGGCAGGAACGTTAAGCGAGAGTTCCAGTGCTTCCCGGACAGTGACGTTTCCGCGGTAACGTCCGCCTTCGTTGTTGATCGGGTTATCACCGGGTTGACGCGGGACGGTCTGGTAATAATATTCTTCGTCATTAATGGTGGATGCCGGTGTGATCAATCCGTTTTCGATTCCGTTTGAATAAACAAGAATCGGTTTAGCGGTAGAACCGATCTGGCGTTTTGCCTGGAATGCGCGGTTGAAGTCATCCGCTGTCCCATCCGTGTAACGTCCACCTACAAATCCCAGTATCCGGCCGGTTTCATTTTGAACCATGACCGCAGCGGTCTCTTCCGGATCTTTTTTCGTGACGGTCTTTTTCGTTTTTGGATTAACGACTTGTTTGTATTGCGGCGCACTTGGGAAGTTGGCCGCATTTTTAGCCGGTGCCTGCATCGCTTCGTGAATCTTTTTATCGAGCGTCAAATGAATTTTATATCCACCTTGTTTCATGGCAATCATCGCCTGATCCCGGTAGTTGGCTTTGACTTCGGCCAGTTCAGAAGGTTTGACTTCATCCTCTTTAATCCCGTCCTGTTTCATGAAATAGCTGGTCATGATTTTAAGCGCTTCTTTTTCGGCTAAATCATAGACGTAAGGATACGTATCGCGGGAACGTTTTGAGGTTTTGGCAAAGTCCTTTGTAATATCGTATTTTACAGCTTTTTCATATTGGGCTTTTGTAATACTTTTTGCGACATACATCCGCTTCAAGACGGTTTTCATCCGATTGGTACTCGGCGTCAAATCTTTTTTGACGACCCCACCTTGAAGGTAAGGCGTATAGTAGTAAGGTTTTTTTGGAATACCGGCCAGGAATGCTGCTTGCGGTAATGTCAGTTTTTTAGCGGGTTTATTGAATACACCGCGTGACGCAGCTTCGATTCCGGCGATATTTCGCCCGAGTGAATTCCGTCCGAATGAAACGACGTTCAGATATGCTTGAAGAATTTCATCTTTAGTCATTGCATTTTCGAGACGAAGTGCCAAAATGATTTCTTTCGCTTTTCTTTCAAAAGATACTTCATTCGTCAAAATTTGGTTTTTAATCAATTGTTGTGTTAACGTACTTCCGCCCGTCCGAGAAGACGAGTTCGTCAATTCCTGTAAGACGGCACGTAAAGTGGCTTTTGGAACGACTCCATCATGCTCATAGAAATCAACATCTTCCGTTGATAAAACAGCATCGAGCAGATAAGGAGAAATTTCTTTGATATTGACAGGTTGACGTTCTTCGTCTGTGGCGATGTTCGTCAGCTTTTCGCCACTTCCCCAGTAGATCTCACTCGTAACGGCGTAACTGTTTACTTGTTGTTTCATTTCTGTTAGTTTCGGAGCTTTTGTATCTTTGACGAGCGAAGCGAAATAGCCGCCAGCTGCTCCGACAGAAAAACTTCCGACCAACAGGACCCCTATAATGAGGAATAAAATGATATTCCAAGACACATCATATGTGATATTTGACCAGTGCCGAACGGCTTTCGTCCGGGGATGATTCCAAAACTTGAACCAGTTCTCGCGCATAAATGATCTCCTTTACATCTTAAACTTGGGTGTAAATTAACATTAAATCACAGATAGACGTATTATACCATAACTGAAGTATTAGAAAATGGCTTGACAGTGGATTCTGCTTCAACGTATCATGGAAACAGCTTCATCAAATGTATAGTAAAATCAGCTGTGATTGGAAAAAAGTAATGAACCGCTCCCTGTATCAGAGACCTAGTGGTGCTGCGAACTAGGACATAGCGCTTCATGAATTACGCTTCCAGGAGCTTCTTGAGAAATCAAGCGGACTGCCCCGTTATCGGCAATCTAAGTGGCATGATTTTCATGCAATTAGGGTGGTACCACGGAATATTCCGTCCCTTCGTTTCAGACGAGGGGACGGTTTTTTTTTAGACTATTTTAGGGGGAAGACAGATGACGTTACTTGAAGATTTAGAGTTTCGCGGATTGATCAGCCAGATGACGGATGAAGAAGGAATTAAGGAGTTACTTTCCAGTCCGACGACACTTTACACGGGATTCGATCCGACAGCTGATTCGCTCCACATCGGACATTTACTGCCGATTCTTGTCTTACGACGCTTCCAGGAAGCAGGACATCATGCGATTGGATTAGTTGGCGGAGCGACAGGGATGATCGGGGATCCAAGCGGTCGTTCGACGGAACGCTCATTGAATACATCAGATATCGTTGAAGAATTTGCTAACCGGATTAAAGGGCAGTTATCCCGCTTTTTACCGCTTGATGGTGAAAATCCGGTGACGATTGCGAACAATCTTGACTGGACAAAGGATTTGACGATCATTGATTTCTTACGTGATATCGGAAAACATTTCCCGATCAGCTACATGCTCGCGAAAGATTCCGTTGACTCGCGTCTGCAAAATGGGATTTCATTCACGGAGTTTTCTTACATGTTGCTTCAGTCATTCGATTTCCTGAAGCTGTATGAAAATGAAGGATGCCGCCTGCAGGTCGGAGGAAGTGACCAGTGGGGGAACATCACAGCTGGAATGGAATTGATCCGCCGTGTCGGTCACGATCAAAAGGCATTCGGGATTACCGTACCGCTTGTGACGAAATCGGATGGACAAAAGTTCGGGAAAACAGCCGGCGGAGCAGTCTGGCTCGATGCCGATAAAACGACGCCGTACGAATTTTACCAGTTCTGGTTCAACGTCGACGATCTCGATGTCATCAAGTTCTTAAAATACTTTACGTTCCTGACACCTGACGAAATCAACGCACTCCAACAGGAAGTCGAAACGGCACCGGAAAAACGCGTCGCGCAACGCCGGTTGGCTGAAGAGATGACGGTTCTTGTTCACGGAGCAGAGGCGCTTGAACAATCGGA
Source organism: Exiguobacterium sp. K1 (assembly GCF_033721435.1). Lineage (NCBI taxonomy): Bacteria > Bacillati > Bacillota > Bacilli > Caryophanales > Exiguobacterium > Exiguobacterium sp. K1. Next base: position 87,466 of record NZ_JAOTIT010000001.1, read on the forward strand.
ACGCATTACAAAAGCACTTTTCAGCGGGGAAATCAAATCGTTGAAAGCAGAAGATATTGCCGATGCCTTTAAAGGAATGCCGCGTTTCACACTCGGTGAAGCAACCAATCTGGTCGATATCCTTGTTGAAGCCAAAATCAGCCCGTCAAAACGTCAAGCACGTGAAGATGTAACGAACGGTGCGATTTACATCAATGGAGATCGTGAACAAGAATTAACAAAAGAGATCACAAAACAAGATGCGATCGGTGATTTTACAATTATCCGCCGCGGGAAAAAGAAATACTTCGTGCTTGAACATGCTTAAATAGAATGAAAAACAACGCTGACGATTTCGTCAGCGTTGTTTTTTTGGTTTAAGCGACACGGAACAACCGGAGCGGAAGCAGTCGAACCGCGATTGTCGTTGCAAGCAATGCTTTCAGGACATCCCCCAAAATAAACGGTGTGTTGATGACAAGGGCATCCATGAAGGAAAGGTGGAGAACCAGCATTAATCCGAATGTACCAAGGACATAGACAAGACCAAGTCCAAACACAATCATCCCGATGAACAACGGTAGGAAACGGCGGGTCTTTTCAGCGACCAGACCGATGAAGAAACCGGCAATCGGAAAAGCAATCAGATAACCGACAGTCGGACCGACGAACGGGGCAAGTCCTCCTTTTCCACCGAGCAATGGGAGACCGGCAGCGGCAAGCAATAAGAAAATCAAGACAGCCAGTCCGCCGCGTTTCGCGCCGAGAATGGCGCTGACCGTCATGATGGCCAGCATTTGCAGTGTGATCGGCACAGGACCGACGAGTTGAAGTTGCGGCAACAGACTGACCGCAGAAATGATGGCAGCACCTAACGCAATAAATGTAAGGTCTTTTGTTTTCATAAGATGACACGTCCTCTATGTTTTTGTGTTAACCAATATAAAATAAAGGTTAACACAAAAAAAGCAAAAGGGAAACATAAAAAAAGCACCCACCGGAGTGGATGCTTGAAACAACTGATTAACGTGAGTAGTACTCAACGACGAGTTGTTCTTGGATTTGATCGTTCAATTCAGAACGCTCTGGAAGACGGACGAACGTTCCTTCGAGCTTCTCAGCATCGAAAGTAACGAAGTCTTTAGTTGCTGGTGCAACTTCGAGTGCTTCTTTGATAACGACAAAGTTCTTCGATTTTTCGCGAACTGAGATCGTTTGACCTGGTTTCACGCGGAACGACGGGATGTCGACGCGAGCGCCATCAACTTGGATGTGACCGTGGTTGACGAGCTGACGAGCAGCACGACGTGTACGAGCCATACCCATACGGTAAACGACGTTGTCAAGACGTGCTTCAAGTAAGAACATGAAGTTCTCACCGTGGATACCAGGCATTTTGCCAGCATCGTTGAAGATACGGTTGAATTGGCGTTCGTTTACTCCGTACATGTGACGAAGCGTTTGCTTCGCTTGAAGTTGAAGACCGTACTCAGACATTTTACGACGGCTGTTACCGTGTTGTCCTGGAGCGTACGGACGTTTTGCGATTTCTTTTCCTGTTTCAGTAAGTGAGATACCGAGACGACGTGAAAGTTTCCAAGCTGGACCTGTATAGCGAGCCATAATAAGACTCCTCCTTAGTGTTCGTTATTATTTGCATAAAAATAATAACGCCATCAAACCCACGTTACGCCCATTTCATGATGTGGCACCCTCGCTTGATAGCAAAGTTACACGATGCCCCTCCGGCAAAGCCGAGTCATGAAATGTGATACGCAAGCGATTTGACCGCTATCGTTATCATTTCTGCACTTTTACAAGTATACGTCTGCTGATTCGTGCTGTCAATCAAATATGACGAAGAAGAATTTCGCTGAATGCTTCGAGACCGGCTTGATCCGTCTCATCGAAACGGCTGAGTTCAGGACTGTCGATATCGAGGACACCAATCGTTTTTCCGTCTTTAATCAACGGGACGACGATTTCCGAATTCGTGGCCGCGTCACAGGCGATGTGTCCCGGGAACGCATGAACATCCATGACGAGTTGTGTCGTCTGATCTTGTGCCGCTGTACCGCAAACGCCACGACCAAGCGGAATCCGGACACATGCCGGTAATCCTTGGAATGGTCCGAGCACCAATTCATTTTGTTCTTGATCCATCAGATAAAAACCGACCCAGTTTGTTCGGTCGAGAAATTGACCGAGGAGTGCACTTGCATTTGACAGATTGGCAATCTGGTTTGTTTCTCCCGTCAGCAAAGCATCAAGCTGTTTATTCAACATCTCGTATTGTTTTGTACGGTCACCATCATAAGTCGTTGTCTCAAACATATAGAATTCCTCCTGAAAAATCATATTTCATTCATCTTATCGGGTTTTCCCGTGACTGACAAACAATTGATTTCAGGAATTCCGACTTAAAAATCCGGAAGAAATTAGTAAAAGCCCGAGTAAATCTATGCAAATCGGTTGCGCTATACTATTATAAGGATAAGATTAAAGCGAATTTCTCAAAATATAAAGTCGCTTGATAGGGTGGAGGTCGTAGCAAATGTGGGCATGGGTGATTGGCGTCATCGTCATCGTATTACTCGTCATGCTGTTCAGCATGGTCAGTCGGAAAAAATATTATACGAAAATCGATGAACTTGATCTTCGGAAACAAGGAATCATCAGCGCGTCGATTCCGAAGGAGTTGCAAGAACTGAAGGAACTCCCGATGGCGGGTGAGACGGAGACGAAATTCACTTCCTGGCATCAAGCATGGGAGGAACTCGTGACAGTCCACGTCGCACAAATCGACGAGACATTATATCGAGCGGAAGAAGGATTGGATCGTTACCGGTTTGTTGCGGTCAAAAATGATCTGGAAGTGACAGAACAATTAATTGCCGAACTGGAAGGATTAATTGATGAAATGCTGGCAGAGATGTCAACATTCAAAACGAATCAGTCGGTCTTGGCGGAACTCAAGGCGCAAGGCGAAACAAATTCGAGCCAAGTTCGTAAGTCGCTGTTGTTGCAGGCGACGTCATTCGGACCTGCATTACCTAATCTAGAAGAGCAGGCGGAACAAATCGACCGGTTACGCGTCGAGATGGTTGCCTTTGAAGAGGCGGGCGAAGTGACGAAAGCTTATGAGACCAGTCTGTTACTGGAAGCAAAAGTAGAAGAAACACGCCAACTCGTCGAAGTGATTCCGCAACAATGGAAGACACTTGCGCATGAATTACGTCAACGGATTGACCAGCTCAGTGCCGGATACAAAGAAATGACGCTTGACGGTTATCCGCTTGAACCGCTCGGAATGCAGTCGGATATCAAACGGTTTGAAGAACAACGTCTGAGCCTCGTCAAAAAGCTCGAATTCCTGGAAATCGCGGGACTTGAAGAGCAGGTGCAACAACTCGCTTCGGATATCGATCAAATGTACGATACATTCCGGCGGGAAGTCGATGCAAGACATCATGTCAAAAAAGAAAATCAATCATTGAAACAAAAAGCATTACGGATGCGGGAAAAGGTCCATCAACTGGCACAGGAATTCAGCATGCTCCGTGAGAATTACGAGATTTCAGCAGATTTAGGGGAACATTACGAATCGATTCAGCGCGATGAAGAAATGTTGTTCGGAGCAGCAAAAGATTTAGATGAATCGATTGCGAGCCGGATCATTCCTTTCAGCATGCTTGAAGATCAAATGCGGGATGCGGTCCGTTTGGAAGAACAGCTGATACTTCAATATGAACGGTTCGCTGTTGAACTGCAGGCATTACGGAAGGAAGAAACGGAAGTCCGTCAACGTGTTGCCGAGTGGCGTCAACTGTTATCGACCATCCGATTACGCTTAAAACGACTCGGTCTCCCGAAAATTCCGGCAGACGTCGAAGAGGCTTTGCAGGCATCAAGCCGTTCACTGCAGACACTTGAGATGCGGTTGGAAGAGTTACCGTTTAACGTCCATTACATCGTTTCGCAAAGTGAAGATGTCAACGGAACGTTTAAAACATTGCAAGAACGGATAGATAAAGTAGTATTCGAAGTCACGTATGCAGAGCGACTCGTCCAATACGCCAATCGATTCCGTCGACAAGATAACGAGATACATATGTCGTTGACGATTGCTGAGACGAAGTTCCTTGCAGGAGACTATGAACGGACGATTGCATTAGGGGAACAAGTGTTACAACAGTTTGATCCTAATTCGATTGAACGTATTCGAAAAGCATGCGGTCAACCGGAAACGATGCATGCATAATCATCACTGACAATTCAGGGTGGCCGTCCAGGTCACCCTGTTTTTGTAAAAAAAGGAGCGATTGAGATGGGGAAACTGTATGTGAACGGAATCATTCGAACGATGTCGCATGAAACAGACATTCATTCGGCGATGTTCGTTGAAGGAACGCGTATCATTGCAATGGGGGAAGAAGGAAAGTTACGCCGACGGTTCGGAAGACGGATTCTGTCAATCGTTGACCTGAACGGGAAAGCTGTTTACCCGGCCTTCACGGATGCGCACATTCATTTAATCGGATACGGAGAAGCGATCGGGCGGGTCGATGCATCAAACTATGCGACACTTGAGGAATTAGGAAAAGCATTTGTTGAGGCAGAGGCAATCAACGGGTTACATGTGGCGGAAGGGTACGATGAAACGAAGCTTGACCGGGCACCGACGAAAGCATGGTTAAACCAACTGTTCCCGACAGAACCAGCGCTCTTAAAGCGGACGGATCGGCATACAGTCCTCGTTAATGATGTGTTATTCAAACAGCTGGGGTATAAAGCCTCAACTGTCGTCGAAGGCGGGAAAATCGGATTACTTGAATCAGGAGAAGCAGACGGATTCCTTTACGATGCAGCGATTGAACCGCTGTACGCCTTACAATCCGGATCGGTCGAGCGGAATAAATCCTCGTTGCGGTCGGCAATCAAAGACTTGTACCGTCACGGAATTATTGCTGCGCATACGGAAGATTTAGCGTATCACGGTGATTTAGAAGAAGTCCTGCAGGCATACCGGGAGGTGACGGAAGAAACAGGCTTCCATGCCCATCTGCTTGTTCATCATTTAGTCATCGATCAACTCATTCAGATGAATCCCGTGTTGCCATCGACCCTGTCGACCGGCGCAATGAAACTTTTTGTTGACGGAGCGCTTGGCGGACGAACGGCACTGCTTGGCAGAGGATATTCGGATGATGCGACGACACGCGGCATCGAAGTCCATTCGCCGGAACAATTGGAACAACTCGTCAAACGAGCCCGGAGTTACGGCTTCACGGTGGCGGCACATGTCATCGGCGATTTGGCGGTCGAACGTTTTGTCGCCGTCCTCGAAAAATATCCAGCGCCAAAAGGAACACGGGACCGGATCATTCATGCGACGGTCGTCCGTCCGGAATTATTGGCACGGATTCGTAAATTGCCGGTCTTGATTGACGTCCAACCGGTCTTCCTGCTCGATGATGCAGATTTTGCGCAGGAACGTCTTGGTCTGAACCGTCTCGATTGGGCGTATCGATTGAAGTCACTGGCGGAAACGGGAGCACTTCTCTGTGGCGGATCGGATGCGCCGATCTCGAATCCGGATGTCCGGCGGGCCTTGTATGCCGCGACAACCGGAACAGCAGGGAACATCAATAAAACGAATGAAGTTTTGTCGATGTATGAAGCGTTATTATTGTTTACGAAAAATCCGCATATCGCGACGGAGACCCACGGACGAAAAGGGATGTTGCTTCCGGGTTACGACGCGGACTTCGTCATTTTCGAACAGGATTTTTATACGTTACGCGGGGACGCTGTCTTGCATAACCGTTTGCTCGAAACCGTTCAAGCAGGTAAAACAGTCTTTGAGGCGGCACCGGTCATGAAATAAAATAAAAAAACTGCCAATCGGCAGTTTTTTTATTTTATAAGAAAGAACGTTGGATTTTATGCCAAAATGTATTATTCGTTAATTTAACAGTCTTCAGTTCTTTTTCCGATAATTGAATATCGACGGAATCAGTCCGTTTTAAGCTGAGCGCCTCATTATCCATTCCGATGATCGGATAGTCGTTGCCGTCTTCGATGATACGTAAAGACAATTTCCGACCGCGGTTTAAGAGGAACGCCGAACCGAGTGTCCGGTAACGGTTGTTGTTGACGGACGCAATCTCACTGACTTGCAGACAATGGATCAATGGATCGACGATGGCACCTGACAATGATTTGTTGTACGCCGTTGAACCGGTAGGTGTCGAGATGACCATACCGTCCCCGCGGAATGTCTCAAACAGGAAACCGTCAATGTAAACTTCGATTGCCAGTGACTTGATGATGCTCGATTTAACGGAACATTCGTTCAGACACAGCATGGCTGGACCACCGTTGATCGAAGCTTCAAGCAACGGATAGCGGCGGACTTCAATTTCGCCTTCTGAAGCGCGGCTGCCGGTTTCTTTGAAAATCGCTTCGACTGAAGACAGATCGTTGATGTCGAAATCACAGTAAAATGAATTTTGTCCTTCACCGAACCCGACATAAATGGCATCTTCCCGGAATCCCGTGAAGCGGGCCGCCTGAAGAAAGGCACCGTCTCCGCCGACAGAGACAATGATGTTGGCTTGTTTGTGATCCTGGACGACGTTCAATCCATACCGATTTCCTACTTCAATCAGTTTACGTACCTGCGTCTCGTGTCTTTGTTTATTACGGTAATACAGGTAGACATTGTTTCGAGCCATGGTCAATTCCCCCTTGAAAGCGTTTCATGAACTCTTTTATTATACCTGTCTTTGACAAAAATCGGTACTGATAGCTTAAAGCACGGGCAGAAATCTTGTGTTATCGTGGCAGCATTTTTATAGTAGAATGGAAAACGACATATGAATCTATTGGGAAATGGGGAATTTACATGGCAACATTTAAAGGCAACGCAATCACATTAATCGGAACACCTGTTGAAATCGGACAAGAGGCACCGGATTTTGAGGTTCTAGCAAACGACCTTTCACCGGTGACACGCGATACGTATGAAGGAGTCCGCATCATCAGTGTCGTGCCGTCAATCGATACAGGTGTCTGTGATGCCCAAACACGTAAATTCAACGAAGAGGCAGCGGCGATCGAAGGTGTGACGGTCTTGACGATTTCAAACGACTTACCGTTTGCACAACGTCGCTGGTGTGCAGCAAGCGGCCTCGATAATGTCGTCACACTGTCCGATCACCGCGATCTTTCATTCGGTACACAATACGGAGTAGCAATCGAAGAACTTCGTTTGCTCGCCCGTGCCGTATTCGTCATCGATGCGTCAAATGAAGTCGTCTACGCGGAATATTTAGAAGAGTCAACGAACGAAGTTGATTTCGATTCGGCACTTGCAGCTGCTAAAGGCGCAAAAGCAACGAAGTAAGAATAGTTTACAAACGGCGTAAAACCGCTACAATGAAAGTAATGAGAAAAAACGGCTCCCAAGAAGTGCGGGGGCCGTTTCGTTTTGGAAAGGGTGGGAAACATATGGAATCGTTAGAAAAATTATATAAAGAACTGACGCAACAAGCACGTAAGTTAGAACGTGATTTGGACATGCCTTATCTTGAAGGATTAACGGAAGTCATTGACCGCTTAAATGAGCGGCATACGGAAAACGTGGAACCGGAAACAGTCCGCAAAGCGGTTTCCCTCGCAATTCTTGAAGGAATGAAACAAGCGCAACCGAATCATTTGCCGACACCGGACAGCGTTGCATTGTTTGCGGGTTATTTAATCGGGAAATTAATCAAGAAGGAGGATGTCCGTCTACTTGATCTCGGAAGCGGAACCGGCGGCATGTTGCATGCTGTCCTCAGTCAACTTCCAAAAGATACGGTTGCCGAAGCCGTCGAGGTGGATGAAACATTGATTCGATTATCGGCATCGGTTTCGGAATTAATGGATTATCCGGTCAACTATACGCATCAGGATGCATTACGTCCGCTCCTGCTTGATCCGGTCGATTTGGCGATGGCAGACTTGCCGATTGGCTACTATCCGGATGAGGAAGTTTCAGAAACGTATGTTTTAAAACGGGACGAAGGCATGAGTTACAGTCACTTCCTGTTGATTGAACAAGCGATGAATTATGTCAAGCCGGGCGGGTTTGGTGTGTTCGTCATTCCGAATGGACTTTTTCAACATGATACAGAAGGTAAACTGAAGCAGTATTTCGAAACGAAAGCACATGTCGTCGGAATCCTCCAATTACCATTGACGATGTTTAAACAGGAGCAAGCGGCTAAAAGTTATCTGATAGTCCGGAACCACTTGGCGGGTATGACGATGCCGAAACAAGCATTACTGGCCGAGTTACCGTCGTTTACGGATGCCCGTGCGTTTGGCGGAATGGTGAAACAGATTGATGAATGGATTAACACAGAATTAAAATGAAATGCGCAAAGTGATTGAAATCTGTCGTTAATTTGACTATTCTAGTGTAGAACAGAAAAAGAGCAAGACTCATACAGATGTGAATGTCGATCGATTTGAATGGAAAAGGGGAAATAAATCATGGCAAAGATTATGGCAGTAAACGCCGGTAGTTCGTCACTGAAGTTCCAGTTACTTGAGATGCCGAACGAAACGATGATTGCAGTCGGTTTAGTAGAGCGCGTCGGAAAAGACGATGCCATCTTTACGATTAAATACGGAGAAGGACAGAAATTCACAGACGTTCTTCCACTTGCAACACATAAAGAAGCAGTTGAATTGTCACTTGAGAAGCTGATGGAATTCGGCATCATCTCATCATATGATGAGATTAAAGGTGTCGGACACCGTGTCTTACACGGGAAGGAAAAATACGCGGACTCTGTCATCATTACAGAAGACGTCATGCAAGATATCGAATCGTACACGGAGCTCGGTCCGTTGCACATTCCACCAAACTTGATCGGGATTCGCGCATTCCAAGCGATCTTGCCAAACGTACCGCAAGTCGCAGTCTTCGATACAGCGTTCCACCAAACAATGCCGGAAGAAAACTTCCTTTACAGTCTGCCGTATGAGTACTATACAGAGTACGGCATCCGCAAATACGGTTTCCACGGAACAAGCCATAAGTACGTCACAGAACGTGCCTCTGAACTGCTCGGCCGTCCGTTACAAGACTTGCGTCTGATCTCATGTCACCTCGGAAGCGGAGCGTCAATCGCAGCCGTTGCCGGCGGTGAATCGATTGACACAACGATGGGCTTCACACCACTTGAAGGAATTACAATGGGTACGCGGTCTGGTTCACTTGACCCGGCTCTGATTCCGTTCTTAATGGAGAAGACAGGGAAAACAGCAGAAGACGTCTTGAACGTCATGAATAAAGAATCTGGTATTTACGGTCTGTCTGGTCTTTCAAGCGATTTGCGTGATGTCCAAACAGCTGCAAAAGAAGGAAATCACCGTTCAGAAATGGCGCTTCGCATCTTTGCGAACCGGATCCACGGCTACATCGGACAATATGCAGCCGAGATGAACGGAGTCGATGCGATCATCTTTACAGCAGGTGTCGGTGAAAACTCGGATTCGATCCGCGAGCGCGTCTTACGCGGTCTTGAGTTCATGGGCGTTTACTGGGATCCATCACTCAACAACGGTGCACGCGGCGAAGAATTATTCATCAACTATCCGCATTCACCGGTCAAAGTCATTATCATTCCAACGAATGAAGAATTGATGATTGCCCGCGATACAGTTCGTGTAGGTGGATTGGTTGAACAAAACGCATAAGTAAATCAAACGTCTGGATGACAACGAAAGTTGTGTTCAGGCGTTTTTTGTTTGAAAAAAATCATCTGAACAGACTAAAAACAGAAGGCTTGCCCCTGTTGTTAAAAACGTTTGTTACAACAGTTGTCATATAAAAAACGTGAAAACGAAAGTTGAACCGGTTATTGTCGTAAAAATGGTTTGGAACCGTTAAAAATGAGTCTTTTGTAACATAAAAGTAACAATCGCGTCATCTTTTTGTGGTCTATATGTAACGGCACTGCTCCATTTTGTCATGTATATTAATGTAAGTTACAAAACAGGAACAATTATGGAGGAGAGATTACATGATGATGAAACGAATAATCGCTAGTGTTTTAGCAGTCTTGTTAGCACTCAGTTCGTTTGCAGGTCTTCAAGCGGAAGCTGCAACTAAAAAAAATGTCAAGTCGTCGGTCGATAGTCTGATTGTTCGCCAGAAAGCCACAACAGCGTCCAAGAAACTCGGTCTTCTATATAAGAATCAAACATTGCCGTACAAAGCAAAAACAGGAAACTGGTATAAAGTCAGCTATAAAGGAAAAACAGCTTACCTCAGTGCCCGTTATTCTAAAGTCGTTACATCAAGCGGTTCGAAGAAACAATCAACAGGCGGATGGAAAACAATCACAAACGTCAGTGCGACAGCTTATACACCATATGATCCAGGCAGCGGTAACTTAACAGCTATCGGTTGGAACATCAAGAGTTCGAAAAAGAAAGTCGTAGCAGTTGATCCACGTGTGATCCCGCTTCGCTCAACAGTAAAAGTGTATTACAAAGGGAAATTAAAAGGGACGTATACAGCAGCAGATACAGGCGGTGCCATCAAAGGCAAGAAGATGGATATTCTGTACTACTCACGTGCCGAAGCCTTTAACTGGGGTCGTCGTAACGTCACTGTTAAATACAAATAAGTTTTTTCAATCAATCGTACATCGGTGCGATTGATTTTTTTGTCTTAAAAAAGCACCCCCTCTTTTTTTAGAGGGAGTGCTGAAAATAAGTTCAATTAAAGGCGGACGATTAAGACATCGCATTTCGCATAACGGGTAATACTTTCAGAGACACTACCGATGAAGAAACGTTCGACAGCATTTAAACCGGTTGCACCACAGATGATCAAATCCACGTTATGATTCGGTGCAAGCTTTTTGGCGATGGTTACTTTAGGAGAACCGTATTCAATAGCAACTTCAACATCCTTGACACCACGTTCTTGAGCCGTCTTGACGTAATCATCGAGCAGTTCTTTCGCATAGGATTCGGCGCGTTCGGTGATCGTCCGATCATACGCTTCGACAGTCGCGAAAGTCCGTGTATCAATGACGTGAGCAATGACGAGTTTGGCATTGTTTCGAAGTGAGACGTCAATCGCCGTTTCAAAAGCACGTTCTGCCTCTTTTGATCCGTCGACTGCTACTAAAATGTTGTGATATACGATTGCCATCATGTATCCATCCCTTCGTGTTCGTCTGATTTTACACCCTTATTATACCATTCCCTTAAATAGAAGGTGAGGAACATTTAAGGAGATTTTAAAATTGTTCTTCGACAGCGGAACCCGTAAGATGGAAAGAGATGAAAGGAGGCGATGCCAAGATGAGGCACGCATTAATTACAGCAGGAACAAAAGGATTAGGTGAGATGGTGACCCGCCGTTTGCTTGAAGAAGGTTGGCACGTTACGGCACTACATCGCTCGGAACCGACATTTTCCCATGAACGGCTCCATTTGATTCAAGCAGACGTGACAAGTCAAGATCAGTTGATGGATGCGGTCGAACAGACGATGGCTGTCCACGGTCGGATTGACGCGTTGATTTTAAATGCGGGGCCGTATATCTTCGAACGGAAATCGCTCGTCGACTATTCGGATGAAGAATGGAATGAAGTAGTAACCGGTAACCTGACAGCCAGTTTTTGGTTGTTAAGAAAAATCCTTCCAATCATGCGCGACCAACAATACGGACGTATCGTTACATACGGTTTTCCGGAGAGCGCTTCTGCACCCGGGTGGGTGGAACGGGCTGCCTTCGCCGCTGCGAAAAGCGGTATGGTCAGTCTGACGAAAAGTGTTGCCCTTGAAGAGGCCGAACACGGCATCACAGTAAATATGGTCAATCCCGGCAATATTGTAGGGGACAATAAATCGAAACGGATTGAAGAAGCGGCAGCGGATGATCAGACACCTATCGGACGAACGGGTGTCGGAGAAGATATCGCCCGAGCCATTTCGTTTTTACTGGCGGAAGAGTCCGGTCTGATTACAGGCGCAGTTTTAGATGTGACCGGCGGCGTCAATGTCGTCCATCAATCACGTCCTTGAAGAAGAGGAAGGCAAAAAAAGAGATCAATTCCGACTGATTCCGGAATTGATCTCTTTTTTTAGTGGGACGGGATGGACTGAAGATGTTTCGGATAATGTGTCAAAGCTTCAGGACCGTTTTCTGTCAGATGAATATCGTCTTCGATTCGTACTCCGCCGACGTTTGGAACATAGATGCCCGGTTCGAGTGTATAGACGATGCCGGCTTCTGCTGACAGCAAGTTGTTTGATGCGAGTGACGGGAATTCGTGGACGTCGATGCCGAGACCGTGTCCGACACGATGCGTGAAGTAGTCTCCGTAACCGGCTTGATCAATCACGTTCCGGGCTGCTTGATCCAATGTGCCGAGGGTCACGCCGACCTGGCTGGCTTCTGTTGCAGCTTCAAGTGCCTGGAGAACGGTTTGATAGATGGTTTGTTGTTCTTCACTGGCCTCTCCGTAAACAAAAGTCCGGGTGATGTCTGAACAATATCCTTTCCATACGACACCGAGGTCGAACAGGACGAAATCGCCTTCTTGAATGACACGGTCACCTGGGACGCCGTGCGGATCAGCGCTGTTCGCTCCGAATAGAACGAGTGTGTCGAACGACATCTCGCGGACACCTTTCTTTTTCATTTCGAACTCGATTGTTGAAATGACTTCCATTTCCGAGACACCTGGACGAATCGCCTGTTTGCCGATTTCGATTGCTTCGTCCGCGAGTGCGGCCGCTTCGCGGAGAATTTCAATTTCTTGAGCATCTTTTTTAAGGCGTAATGCTTGTACAGGTTGACCAATATCAAGGATGGCCGCATTTTCCTGGCGGGCTTCCAACTCTCTGAACCGGCTGAACGTCATATGTTCACCCTCGATCCCGATTCGGTTATTGGAAATCGAAAATGTCTTCAGGGCTTCGCTGATTTTATCAAAGGGATGTTCATGGTCTGCATACGTAATGACTTCACCGTCCCATGGACTTGCGGCAACAATGTTTGCTTCGAGCGCAGGGCAGAAAAGAGCGCGTTTCCCGTTTGCATCAACGATGACGGCCATTACGCGTTCATGGGGTTCCGCATAGACACCTGAAAAATAAAAGACACTCGCTTTTGACGTAATTAAGGCAACGTCAATTCCTGATTCTTGTAATACACGACTAATCTGGTTTGTCCGTTCTAACATATCGTTTCCACCTCTCTGTTCGTTTCATGATTCAGTATACCATCGTTGGAAATGGAAAACATTTCTCGTAAATCGGGACTAGTACACTTTTCATTCATTGGAGTAGTACAGTATAATGACAGAAGAGTAGAATATAGGAAAAAGAAGGGATACAGCATGCCTACAAAACATGAACAGATCATCCGGCACATTGAGGATCTCGATGTGGGCGCCAAAATATCCGTCCGGCAAATCGCAAAGGACTTAACGGTATCCGAAGGTACGGCCTACCGTGCCATTAAAGAAGCGGAAAATTTAGGGTTCGTCTCAACGATTGAACGCGTCGGAACGATCCGCATTAAAAAGAAACAAAAAGAAAATATTGAAAAGCTGACGTTTGCGGAAGTCGTCAATATCGTCGACGGACAAGTTCTCGGAGGACGTGACGGACTGCATAAGACGTTGACGAAATTCGTCATCGGCGCCATGAAGCTGGAGGCGATGATGCGTTACATTGATGTCGACAGTCTCGTCATTATCGGAAATCGGGAAAAAGCACATGAACTGGTCCTCGATGCAGGAGCAGCGGTCCTGATCACCGGCGGATTCGATACGACGGAAGACGCAAAACGGTTGGCGGACGAAATGGAACTGCCGATCATTTCAACGTCTTACGACACGTTCACTGTCGCGACGATGATCAACCGGGCAATCTATGACCGATTGATCAAAAAAGAAATCCTGCTTGTCTCCGATATCCTGATTCCTTTACACGATACGTTTTATCTACAAACGAACGATCCGATTTCCAGATGGCATGAACTCAATGAACAGACGAAACACAATCGTTATCCGGTCATCGATGAACAGATGAAGGTTGTCGGCGTCGTGACGGCGAAGGATATCATTGACCGCCCGCACGATTGGCCTGTTGAAAAAGTCATGACCCGTCATCCGATTACGGTCGGAATCCGGACGAGTGTGACGAATTCCGCGCATCAGATGGTGTGGGAAGGAATTGAGATGTTACCGGTCATCGATCAATACGGTCGGTTGCTCGGGATCATCAGCCGACAGGATGTACTGAAAGCCCTGCAACTTGCGAACCGCCAGCCGCAAGTCGGTGAAACGTTTGATGATTTGATCACCGGACAAATCAAGGCGGCGGAAGATGCGAGAGGACCTTACCTTTCACTGGAAGTCTCGCCGCAAATGACGAACTTCATGGGTACGGCTTCGAGTGGTGTGTTGACGACTCTGCTCGTCGAAGGGGCGACCCGGATGTTGCGTCATATGAAAAAGGGCGATCTCGTTATCGAAAACGTCAGTATCTATTTCATCAAACCCGTCCAAATCGAGAGTACGATTACGATCCGGGCAAATGTCTTTGATGTCGGGCGAAAGTTTGGAAAAGTGGATGTCGAAATGTATCAAGGCACACAAATCGTTGCGAAAGCCCTCGTGACCTCACAACTGATTGATCGATAACGTAACAGGACACAAAAAAAGACGGTATCTACCGTCTTTTTTAGGACTGTTCCGTCTGTTCCATTTCACGGACGACATACGGATAGATTTTTTTATAGCGGATGAAGCCGGCGATGAACGAAGCGACACCGATGACGATCAAAATCGAACAGACGACTTTTCCGATCGTCGTCGTCAATCCGTCACCGGAGACGAATTGGTTGACGGCAAACAAGATGACGAACAAGCTGAGCCAGATGCTCGCTTGCGTATTAAATAAAAATTTTCGGTTCGTGCTTTTCGTATGAAATGCACGTCGTTTAGCAAGCAGATATCCGCCGAGTGACAAAACGATTAACAGAATGAGAACAAACTGCATATGGATGACCTCCTTTTCTTTCTGTATCTGTTTGTATCATATCAATATTTAGAGGAGCTGTGCACTGTGAAAGAACAAATCAGACAATTGATTGAACAAGCATCCACGATCATCATTCACCGCCATGAACGTCCGGATCCGGATGCGTTAGGCAGTCAGTTTGGATTGCAACGGGTTTTACAAAATCGATTTCCCGATAAAAAAATAAAGGCCGTGGGAGAAATGGCGGCTTCGATTTCCTTTATGGGAGAACTTGATTCAGTGGACGCAACAGAATATCAACAGGCGCTTGTCATTGTACTGGATACAGCCAATCAAGGTCGGATTGATGGAGCGGAAGCCTTAAACGGGCAACACACGATTAAAATCGATCACCATCCGGATGAAGACCCTTACGCAGACGTTCAGATTGTCGATACAACCGTCAGTTCGACGTCGGAGCTGTTGGTCCATCTTTTAAATGAATGGGAGTACGACATCCCGGCCGTTGCAGCGATTCAATTTTATGCAGGGATTGTTGGAGA
Organism: Exiguobacterium sp. K1; assembly: GCF_033721435.1. Lineage (NCBI taxonomy): Bacteria > Bacillati > Bacillota > Bacilli > Caryophanales > Exiguobacterium > Exiguobacterium sp. K1. The sequence goes on from NZ_JAOTIT010000001.1 coordinate 103,056, forward strand.
TACAGGTCGTTTCCAATTCAGAGGGACGACAAGCCGGACGTTTTCCGTCGCGGCGCAACTGCTGGATACAGGGATTGATACGGATTGGCTCTATCGAAACATGTATCAGACGGAACTGGTCGCTTTACAGTTACAAGGTTACGTGTTGCAACACATCCAGTTGACGGAAGCAGGCGTCGGTTACGTCGTGTTGACGCAAGATACGCTGGCGACGTTTGATGCGACCGTTGAACAGGCCTCCCTTCTTGTCAACAGTTTTGCAGGCTTGAAAGGCTTAAAAGCATGGGCCTTGTTCCTCGAAACAGATAAGGAAGTGCGTGTCCGTTTGCGCTCGAAAGGGCCCGTCATCAATGAGGTGGCTAAAGAATTCAACGGGGGCGGACATCCGATGGCATCGGGTGCGACAATCAAGGATTTAACGGAAGTTGATAAGGTTGTATCCCGTTTAAATGAAGTGGCAGAAGCCTTTACTTTCGAATAAAAAAGGGCTGCTCGCCATCATCCTGTTTCGGATACATGGCGAACAGCCTTTTTTGCATCAATGAGTGGAAGCCTCTTCCTGGGGGATGAACCAAGTTCCCCGTTCTGTATGATCTTCAATGACATTCAATTCAAGTTCTTTGACGGACTTACGAATTTTTTCAGCGATTTCTTCAGTCTCGGTAAAAGCGGTGACCCCTAATTTCAGTTGTTCCACTTTTTCACGAGCGATTTGGCTACGGTTTAAAATCATGGCAAACTCTCCTTCCGTGCAAGTCATGATGTTCTCTTTTTATTGTAGCGAAAAATGATGGGGATGGCGAGACTGAGAAACACATAGATATGAAACTTCTGAAAACGTTTCATTTTACAGGCGAAATATAATCAAGTGAGGATGGAGGAGACAGGATGGTCCAACTAAATGTCCGTACAGCATACAGTCCGTTGCAAAGTACGATTCGGATGGATCGTTATCTCGATGAAGTGAAACGACGCGGCTTTCCGGCTGCGGCGATTTGTGAGACTTCTTTGACAGGCGTTCCGGCATTTATGGCAGGCTGTAAGCAACGGGAACTGATTCCGATCGTCGGATTCGAACAAGTCATAGAACCGGATGAACTTACGATTCTATGGTATGCGAAAACAAGCCGTGGATTAAAAGTACTTTACCGGCTGGCCAGTGAAATGCCGGTTGAAGATTACTCGGAGCTGATTGCGGTCCTCGAACCGAAACGTCAGGCACCGGAAGATGAAGCACGCTTGCGTCGTCTCGTCGCCCAGTGGATGGGATCAGCACACAAAGCCAAGATTTTACTTGGTGTCAAGGCAGTCCGCTCGACTGTTGAACGCGACAGCAGGGAACGATACCGTCAAGCGGCAAATGCCCTGGGAATTGAAACGATTCCGATTGATCCCGTCCGTTACCTCTTTCGTGAAGAGGCAGATGCGTTTCAAGCCCTGCGTGCCATTGACGAGGGTACGACGTTCGCTGAACAAAAAATCAGCCGGTCGGCTCATTTTAAACTGACGGAAGAATTACACGATCAATTTACGGACCGGGAACTGCGGTTGTTAAAACGGTGGGCGGAGTCGCAGGATACGTTGACGTTACCGTTTCAATCGCGTCCTCTTCCGCAGGTGACAGATGATTCGAATCACGCCCTGAACCGGTTGGCACACGATGGGTTACTCGCACATGGACATGTCGGGGAAGAAGCGACGAAAAGGCTGCAGTATGAACTCGAAGTCATTGAAAAAACAGGGTTTGCGGACTATTTCCTGATTGTTGAAGATTTAGTTCGCCATGCGAAAAGTGAAGGAATCCGTGTCGGACCGGGGCGTGGATCGGCTGCCGGATCACTTGTCAGTTATGCCCTCGGGATTACGACTGTCGATCCGCTGAAGTACGGTTTGTTATTTGAACGGTTCCTGAATCCGGAACGGATCTCGATGCCTGATATCGATATTGACATTGAAGATGCGCGGCGGGAGGAAGTGCTTGAGTACCTGGTCGAGCGGTACGGCAAGCAACACGTCGGTCAAATCGGAACGTTATCGACTCTTGGAGCGAAAGCCGCCCTGCGTGATGTGGCACGGGTATTGGAATTTTCGAAAGATGAAACCGATGCGGCGGCAAAACAATTGGGAAAAGTGACGACGCTGCAAGGGCTCGAGCAACAAGCATCCATTTACCGTTGGTTCTCGGGCAGTGAAAAACGACGTCAATTGTTACAGTTGGCTCAAGCGATCGAAGGATTACCGAGACAACGTTCGATTCATGCTGCCGGCGTCATCATCGGTTCAGAGGAACTGATCGAGACGACACCGGTTGACTTACATGCAAGTGGACGGTTCGTCACACAATATTTAATGAAAGCAATCGAACAACAAGGTTTGCTGAAGATCGACTTGCTCGGATTACGTAATTTAACACGGTTACGGCAGATGGAGCAGTTGATTCAGCATGCGTACCCTGATTTCTCGGTCGAACGGATACCGGACGAGGACAAAGCGACGTTACGGTTGTTTGCCAAAGGAGAGACGGATCAAATCTTCCAATTTGAATCGGCAGGGATGAAACAGACGCTGCGCGAAGTCAAGCCGAACCGATTTGAAGATTTAGTCGCAACGATGTCACTGTTCCGTCCGGGACCGATGAAGTTCATCGATCTCTATGCGAAACGAAAAGCCGGTCAACCTTATCAAATGGTTCATCCGATTTTAGAAGAAATTTTAACCGCGACCTACGGCGTCATTGTCTATCAGGAACAAATCATGGAGATTACACGCCGGGTTGCCGGATTTACGCTGGCTCAAGCCGATTTGCTGCGGCGGGCGATTTCGAAAAAAAGCAGTCAGTCTGTAGAAGCGGAAAAGAAACGTTTTATCGAAGGGGCATTGCAAAACGGTTTTGATTTAACGGTTGCCGAAACGTTGTACGATCAAATCGAACGGTTTGCCGGTTATGGATTTAACCGCAGTCATGCTGTTGCCTATACCAAAATCAGTTATGCACTCGGATATATGAAAGCTCATTATCCGCAAATCTTTTCATTGGTATCGATTGATCAACCGGAACGTCTCGTCCGCGTCATGCGGGAAAAACGGCTTCCGGTATTGCCGCCCGATATTTGGATGTCGGATTTCCGTTCGACATTAGAAGGCAAAGGAATCCGGCTCGGAATTCAGACGCTTCGGGGAATTACGGAAAAAGACTTTCATACGTTACGTGAAGCCGCGAAAACCTCGCAGACGATCACACAGTTATTGTCGGCAGTCGGGTGGGGGAAAAAGGAACGGGCGAAGATTGAACTGTTGTTGTACAGCGGGGCATTCGATCGTTCGACTCATGGAGACCGGGGGCTTGCAGAGCAGGAGGTCCTCGACTACTTTACGATGGCTTCAAATACGCTGCTTCCGGACGAACTCGCAAGCCTTGGACGGAGAAAAACAACAACACAAACGAACCGGACAGCGACCGATTGGGCACGTCTTGAGCGCGAGTCACTTGGATTTTGGCTGACCTATTCTCCATTGATGACCGCGATGAAGCCGCCTGTTGAGACGACACATTTCCAAACCATCTCCCTTGAAGGGAATCAAACTAACTATCTGGTTTGTTATATCGAGCAAATCCGTGAATTCAAAACGAAGCGTGCCCAGACAATGGCAGTCATTCATGCCGTCGACGGGTATACGACGGAGGAAGTCGTTGTCTTTCCGCAACAGTATGCCGCGTTTAAACGTTCGTTGTATATCGGAAACGTTCTGTTAATTGAAGTGAAGGTGCAGGAACGTGAGGGAGATCGTCAATTCGTCCTCGAGCGCTTGCGTCCTTTGGGGCAGGACGTCCTATTCGTCAAACTGCCGTCTAAAAATGATCTCGCTGTTCTGGAACGGATGCTCGAATCGGCCCCGGGTGACATTCCGGTCGTCGTTCGTTATGCCGATACGAATGAAACCAAGCCGCTGCCGGGAATTTATGCCGTTCAACAGGAAGAGGAATTGATGGCCCAACTCCGGATTCGCTTCGGGGAAGCGAATATCATTCTGAAAAATGTGCCGCGTTCGAACTAGTAGTAGGTAATAAGATTTGTTATAATAAGGGGTAATTGGTCTGACCAATGACCGCCGGAATAAGGAAATGACGCATGCGTCAGGAAGGTGGTGCTGTACAAAATGGAGAAAAAGCGGAATGCTTTTGAAACGAATATTTCAGCAATCAAAACGATGATCGAACAGGACGGCTTTGTGCCGGGAGATCGAATTCCATCAGAACGTGAATTGGCAGAACGACTGTCGATCAGCCGTCCTTCGGTGCGGGAAGCACTTCGGACGCTCGCTTATCTCGGAATCATCGAGACAAGGCACGGGGGAGGCAGTTTTCTTTTAAACCGGGATGACCATACCTACATTCAGATCATCGCACAATTTTTAGTGACCGGCGATTCAAAATTTGAAGATTTGGCAGGAACACTTCGTTTGCTTGAACAGGCAGCGTTTGTTCAACTCGCAGACGCGTCCATTCTAGAAGCGCACGTCGATTCCGATGCGGCATTTCGGGAAACGCTGATCGCTACAATCGACAATGATTTGTTTGAGCGAATCTGGCGGCAAGTGAATGCCTTCTATCAAAGTTTTGGTCAAGGGGAGCTCTATACGCGAGCGGAACGGGAAGCTTTTCTAAAACGCTCGTAGGAACCACAAGGGGGAACTAACGTGCAAGCATTTTTTCGAAAACCTAAAAAATTTGTCACTCTGACGTCAAAGGAACAGCGGGTCGATGTACCGGTTGGTTTAATGACAAAATGTCCGAAGTGCAAACTGATCCAATATACGAAACAACTCGAAGCGAACTTAAAAGTCTGTGTCTGTGGATACCATCATCCGTTAACAGCGACTGAACGATTTGAACAATTATTTGATGCGGGAACGATTACGTATTTTGATTTACCGGCAGTCAAGGCCGATCCACTCGATTTTCAGGATTATCCTGAAAAGCTGAAAGGTGATCAAGTGCGGACAGGACTTGAAGAAGCGATTGTCTGCGGTGTCGGTCAAGTCAATGGATATCCGCTCGTCGCCTGTGTCATGGACGCCCGTTTCCGGATGGGCTCAATGGGAGCAGCAGTCGGAGCAGCGATTTCGGAAGCAATCCGTTACGCGACAAAAGAAAGATTACCCGTAACGATTTTTTCAGCTTCAGGTGGAGCACGGATGCAGGAAGGAATGGTCAGCCTGATGCAGATGGCGAAATCGAGCTTATTCCTGAAACAGCATTCTGATGCCGGATTGCTGTACGTTTCATGTATGACGCATCCGACGACAGGTGGAGTATCGGCAAGTTTTGCCATGTTAGGCGATTTTAATATCGCAGAACCCGGCGCTTTGATCGGCTTTGCCGGCCGGCGGATCATTGAACAGACGATTCGTGAAAAATTACCGGAAGACTTCCAAACGTCAGAGTTCTTACTGCAGGCGGGACAACTCGACGATGTCGTATCGCGACACGACTTGAAAACCTACTACACACGAATTCTGATGATGCACTCGGAGGGAACCAATCATGCAACCATTTGATCAACCAGTAATCGCATTGCGCGAAAAAATATTAGAACTGCACGATATGGCAGAGACGCAAGGCCTTGATTTCAAAGAAGAACTGAATTTATTGGAAGAGCGGCTGCGTCGGTTAGAACTCGATATTTACGGGAATATGAAAGCGTGGAACCGTGTGCAACTGGCACGGCACCCGGAACGTCCGACGACACTCGATTATGTGCGCTTGATTTGTGACGACTTCATTGAATTGCATGGTGATCGGCATGGATATGACGATGCAGCCATCGTCGGAGGTATTGCAATGCTGAATGGACAAGCCGTAACGGTGATTGGTCATCAGCGGGGGAAAGATACGAAGGAAAATATCCGCCGTAACTTTGGTATGCCGCATCCTGAAGGGTACCGGAAAGCTTTACGGTTGATGCAACAAGCAGTGAAGTTCAATCGTCCCATCATTACATTCATTGATACAAAAGGCGCATATCCCGGCCGTGCAGCGGAAGAGCGCGGACAAAGTGAAGCCATTGCGAAAAACCTGTTTGAAATGGCCGGAATGCCGGTCCCGATTATTTCAATCGTCATCGGCGAAGGCGGATCGGGCGGAGCACTCGGAATCGGTGTCTGCGATCAGCTGTTGATGTTGGAGAACTCCACGTACTCCGTCATTTCACCTGAAGGTGCAGCTGCCCTTCTTTGGAAAGACGCCAGTCTCGCGGAGAAAGCGGCGGAATCGATGCAAATCACGGCGCCTGATTTACTGCGACTCGGGATTGCGGACGGCATCATCTCAGAAGTCATCGGTGGAGCGCATTTAGATGTTTCATTACAGGCGGACAAACTAAAATCTGTTCTAGAACAAAAGCTTGCCCAGCTGACCCGTTTGACACCAGAACAGTTAATCGAGAAGCGTACAGAAAAATATCACCAAATTGGCACATAACCTGCATGTAATCGCTATCATGATTGGCAGTCCTTATTTCGTGAGAGGATGAACAAACTGCTGTAGAAAGTTTATGCAGTCTGCCCTGTTGTAAAACAACAAAACTACGTGCTATTTTAGACTAAGATTAATAGAGAGGTGATTAACGTGAGTTTGAAACGGATTGCTGTTTTAACAAGTGGTGGCGATGCACCCGGCATGAATGCCGCAGTGCGTGCTGTAACACGTAAGGCGATTTTTCATGGACTGGAAGTGTTTGGTGTCTACAACGGATACCAAGGTCTGATTAACGGAGATCTCGTCCAATTGAACCTTGGTTCAGTCGGTGACATCATCCAACGGGGTGGAACGTTCCTGCGTTCTGCACGTTGCCCGGAATTCCGGACTGAAGAAGGACGCGCGAAAGCTGTCGTCAATCTGAAGAAATTCGAAATCGATGCACTCGTCGTCGTTGGTGGTGACGGGTCTTATCGTGGTGCTCAAAAATTGACGGGACTCGGTTTCCCGACGATCGGTCTTCCGGGAACGATTGATAACGACATTCCGGGTACGGATTACACGATTGGTTTCGATACAGCCCTCAATACGGCCCTCGAAGCCATCGATAAGATCCGTGACACGGCGTCGTCACATGAACGGACATATGTCATCGAAGTCATGGGACGCGACGCAGGGGATATCGCACTATATGCTGGATTAGCCGGCGGAGCGGAATCAATCCTGGTTCCGGAACGTCCGGAAGATTTAAAAGAAGTCTTGAACCGGATTCAAAGCGGTGTCAATCGTGGTAAGAAACACTCGATCGTTATCGTAGCGGAAGGTGCCGGACGTGCGCAGGATGTTGGAGACGAGATTGCCAAGGAAACAGGACTTGATACTCGTGTCACGGTATTAGGTCATGTTCAACGTGGCGGTGCGCCGACAGCTGCTGACCGTGTACTGGCAAGCCGGATGGGTGCCTATGCGATTGACATCCTGCTTGAAGGTAAGCAAGGACGTGTCGTAGGTGTACGCGGCGGTAAGATGGTCGATCTTGATATCGACGAAGCATTGGATGAAAACAAACACGAACTGGATCTCGAAATCTTAGAGTTGTCAAAACAACTATCCATCTAAGGTAGACTGACATTCGTCGTATTGGTATAGGTTTTTTATTGGCATTGTGATCGAACAGCCAAACACTGTAGGAGGTTTATGGAATATGCGCAGAACTAAAATTGTATGTACGATTGGACCGGCGTCAGAAAAACGTCTTCCAGAAATGATTGAAGCGGGTATGAACGTTGCTCGTCTTAACTTCTCACACGGTGACTATGAAGAACATGGTGCCCGCATCACGGATATCCGTCGTGCAGCAGAAGAAGCAAACAAATTAGTTACGATTCTTTTAGATACAAAAGGTCCGGAAATCCGCACGCATACGTTTGAAGAAGGTAAAGCCCTCCTCGCACGCGGCAAACAAGTTATCGTCGTCAGCGGTGACGCAAACGAAATCGTAGGTACAGCTGACAAGTTCTCTGTCACATACGACGGTTTATACGATGATGTCGAAGTCGGTTCAATGATTATGCTTGATGACGGGTTAATCGGACTCCGTGTCGCAGAAAAACTCGACAACCGTGAACTTCTTTGCGACATCGAAAACGAAGGAATCATTAAAACGAAAAAAGGGGTTAACTTACCAAATGTAAAAGTTAACTTGCCTGCTTTGACAGACAAAGACATCGCAGACATCGAGTTCGGAATTAAGAGCGACATCGATTTGATCGCTGCTTCATTCGTGCGTCGTGCGTCTGACGTTGTTGCGATTCGTCAATTGCTCGAAAAACACAATGCCAGCCACATCAAAATCTTCCCGAAAATCGAAAACCAGGAAGGTGTCGACAACATCGAAGAAATCATCGCGATTTCTGACGGTTTGATGGTCGCACGTGGTGATCTCGGGATCGAAATTCCGACTGAAGAAGTCACGCCGACACAAAAAGATCTCATCAAAATCTGTAATGATTACGGTAAACCGGTCATCACAGCAACGCAGATGCTTGACTCGATGCAACGTTTCCCGCGTCCGACACGTGCGGAAGCATCAGACGTCGCCAACGCAATTCTTGATGGAACAGATGCCATCATGCTTTCAGGTGAAACAGCAGCCGGGGACTACCCGATTGAATCTGTTCAAATGATGCACACGATTGCGAAGCGTACGGAGAAAATGCTCGACTACAAAATGCTCTTGAAAGATCGTCAAACACGCAGTGAGCACACTGTGACGGATGCGATCGCTCAAGCGGTTACGCATACAGCCATCAACCTGGACGCAAAAGCAATCTTGACACCGACACAGTCTGGTTACACAGCTGCCCGGATTTCAAAATACCGTCCAGAGCCAAACATTGTTGCCGTCACACCGAGCGCGCGTGTTGCACGTCAACTCAACATCGTTTGGGGTGTTTATCCGATCGTTGTCGATCACCTCTCAGACAACACGGATGACATGTTGACACTTGCTGCTGATACAGCAAAAGAAGCAGGATTCGTCACAGACGGTGACCTCGTCGTCATCTCTGCAGGTATCCCGGCTCTTACAGCAGGTACAACAAACATGTTGAAAATTCACATCGTCGGTAAAGAGATCACAAACGGTCGCGGAATCGGTGAACGTGGTGTCGTTGGCGAAGTCGTCATCGCGCATACAGCTGAAGAAGCAAACGCAAAAGCAAAACCAGGCATGATTCTTGTCACGAACTCAACGGATCGCGACATGATGCCTGCAATCGAGATGGCTGCAGCAATGGTCACAGTAGACGGCGGATTGACTAGCCATGCTGGAATCGTTGGTCCTTCACTCGGTAAACCGGTTATCGTCGGTGTTGAAAACGCCATGACAATCTTCACGGATGGTCAACGTATTTCAATCGATCCGTTAACAGGTAAATTGTACAACGCATAATCACTGAAACGGATGTGGCGAAAGCCATATCCGTTTTTTCAAATCGGGGGTTTTAACATGGAAGCCTATCTGTTTTTGATCGGTCTCGTGTTGATCGGTGTCATCGCTCAAAACAAATCATTGATCATTGCAGCTGCTTTTTTGCTAATCATTAAGGCGATTGGTCTCGACGGACGTCTGTTTCCGTCTTTACAGGCGAAAGGCATCACCTGGGGAGTCACGTTGATCACAGCGGCCATCCTGGTACCGATTGCTACGGGAGACATCGGATTCAGGGAACTGTTCAACAGCGTACGGGGACATATCGGTATCATTTCGTTTTTAGCGGGAATTTTTGTCGCAATCATTGCGGCCCACGGTGTGGGTCTGATGAAGGAAGATCCCCTGGTCACGACAGCGTTGCTTGCCGGAACAATTCTTGCAGTCGGATTGTTTCGGGGTGTGCCGGTCGGTCCTTTAATCGGCGCTGGAATCGCGGCTCTTGTCATCGGGATGTGGGACATCATCGTCAAAGCAATCAGCGGCTAAGGGATGTTGTAATAGGGAACAGAATTAATTTTTTGATAATAGTATGCAAGTTCGTTCACTTTTTGGTTAATTTTGTTTATACTAAGAACAGAAACAAGATGGTCTATTCAGGAGCAAACGGTTCGATGTGGGGAACGACTCTTGCTTAGACGTCTTTTTTTCAATACGGAAATGAAAGCGTTTTAAATTTCTGGGGGAAAAAAAGGGGGATTTTTGTATGACACAAACAAAAGGTTTAGAAGGAATCGTCGCAACATCATCGAAGATCAGTTCGATCATCGATGGTCAGTTGACGTATGGTGGGTATACAATTGATGATTTGGCGGAGCACGCCTCATTTGAAGAAGTGGTCTTTTTACTTTGGAATGACCGCTTACCAAAAGAAGACGAACTGAAGCAATTGTCAGAAGCTTTGATTTCTGAAGCGACGGTTGCACCGGCAGTCCTTGAGACATTAAAAGTGGCGCCAAAAACCGCTAACGCGATGTCAGCCATCCGAACGGCTTTGTCACAACTTGCATTATATGATGAATCGGCGGAAGATATGTCGACAGAGGCGAATTACGCTAAAGCCATCAAACTCCAAGCGCAGATTGCGACACTCGTGACTGCATATGCACGAATCAAAAAAGGTCAAGAGCCGGTTGCACCGAAAGCTGGACTTTCATATGCAGCGAATTTCCTCTACATGCTGACAGGCGAAGAGCCGACAGAAGTAGCAGAAAAAGCCTTTAACCAGGCGCTTGTCTTGCATGCGGATCATGAGCTGAACGCTTCAACATTTACGGCGCGTGTCTGTGTCGCGACGTTGTCTGACATCTATTCAGGTGTCACGGCTGCCATGGGTGCTTTAAAAGGTCCGCTTCACGGTGGAGCGAACGAAGCCGTCATGAAGATGTTGGTTGAAATTGATTCAGTTGAAAAGGTTGACGAGTATGTTCATAATAAGTTTAAGAACAAGGAAAAAATCATGGGCTTCGGTCACCGTGTCTATAAGGACGGCGACCCGCGTGCGAAGCATCTCCAAGAGATGAGCCGTCAATTGACAGCACAAATCGGAGAACCGAAATGGTATGAGATGTCAGTGAAGATTGACGAAATCGTCCAATCGGAAAAAGGATTGAAACCAAATGTTGATTTCTATTCGGCTTCGACGTACCATGCACTTGGACTTGATACGGAATTGTTTACACCAATCTTTGCCGTTAGTCGTATGTCAGGTTGGTTAGCGCACATTTTAGAGCAGTATAGCGACAACCGCCTCATTCGTCCACGCGCCGATTATATTGGTGAAACACACCGGACATACGTGTCCATGAACGAACGTTAAAAAGGCGGAGAGGAGAAATCCTCTCCTGCTTTTTGATGACATCAATCATATTCAAGGGGGATTTTACAAATGGCTACAATTCAAGGCGAAAACATTACAGTAACAGACGGAACACTTAACGTACCAAATTCACCAATCATTCCATTCATCATCGGTGATGGCACTGGACCTGATATCTGGAATGCTGCAGTTCGTGTCTTCGACGCTGCTGTCGAAAAAGCATATAACGGCGAGAAGAAAATTGAGTGGAAAGAAGTCTACGCCGGAGAAAAAGCCTTTAACAAAACAGGCAACTGGCTTCCAGAAGAAACACTTGACCTGATCCGCGAACACATCATCGCGATCAAAGGACCACTCACGACACCGGTCGGCGGCGGAATCCGGTCGTTAAACGTTGCGCTTCGTCAAGAACTTGATTTGTATACATGTCTTCGCCCGGTCCGTTACTTCACAGGTGTTCCTTCACCGGTTAAACGCCCAGAAGATACAGACATGGTCATCTTCCGCGAAAACACAGAAGATATCTATGCTGGAATCGAGTACGCATCAGGCAGCGAAGAAGCACAAAAATTACTTAACTTCCTGCAAACAGAGATGGGTGTCAACAAGATCCGTTTCCCTGAAACATCTGGTCTCGGAATCAAGCCGATTTCAAAAGAAGGAACAGAACGTCTTGTCCGTGCAGCAATCGAATATGCACTTGAAAACAAACGCGCTTCATTGACGCTCGTCCACAAAGGAAACATCATGAAGTTCACGGAAGGCGCATTCAAAAACTGGGGTTATGAACTCGCAGAACGTGAATATGCAGAACACGTCTTCACATGGAACCAGTATGACCGTATCAAAGATGAAGAAGGTGCTGATGCAGCGAACAAAGCACAGTCTGAAGCAGAAGCAGCCGGCAAATTGATCGTTAAAGACTCGATTGCTGATATCTTCTTACAACAAATCTTGACGCGTCCAAAAGAATTCGATGTCGTTGCAACAATGAACTTAAACGGAGACTACATTTCAGATGCGCTTGCAGCACAAGTCGGCGGAATCGGGATTGCACCGGGTGCCAACATCAACTACATGACGGGCCACGCAATCTTTGAAGCGACTCACGGTACAGCACCGAAGTATGCAGGACTTGATAAAGTAAACCCATCTTCTGTCATTCTTTCAGGAGAAATGATGTTCCGTCACCTCGGATGGAATGAAGTCGCAGACTTAATCATTCAGTCAATGGAAAAATCAATTGAAGGCAAAGTCGTCACATATGATTTCGCACGTCTCATGGATGGCGCAACAGAAGTGAAATGTTCTGAATTCGCAGATGAACTCATCAAGAATATGTAATCTTGCATAGGGGGACGGGACAATGAATCGACGGAAAAAGATTTCGGTGATTGGTAGCGGATTTACTGGAGCGACGACGGCACTGTATCTCGCTCAAAAAGAGTTAGGGGATATCGTGCTCGTCGATATGCCGCAACAGGAAAACGCGACTAAAGGAAAAGCACTTGATATGCAGGAAACAGCACCGATTCAAGGTTTTGACGCCTGGATTACGGGCACGTCCGATTATCAAGACATTAAAGGATCTGACATTGTCGTCATTACGGCGGGGATTGCCAGAAAACCTGGAATGAGTCGTGAAGATCTGGTCAGCACGAATGCAAACGTCATGAAAGCCGTCACGAAAGAAATCGTGACCCATGCACCGGAATCCATCATCATCGTCTTGACGAACCCTGTCGATGCGATGACGTACACCGTCTTTCAAGCATCCGGTTTTCCGAAAGAACGGGTCATCGGTCAGTCCGGTGTACTCGATACGGCGCGCTTCCGGGCGTTCGTCGCAATGGAACTCAATGTCTCCGTTAAGGATATCTCCGGTTTCGTGCTCGGCGGACACGGGGATGATATGGTTCCCTTGTTACGCTATTCCTATGCCGGCGGGATTCCGCTTGAAAAACTGATTTCACCGGAGCGACTGTCAGCCATCGTTGAGCGGACACGCAAAGGCGGCGGTGAGATCGTTCAGTTGCTCGGAAACGGTTCAGCGTACTATGCGCCGGCAGCCGCCATCGTCGAGATGGTGGAAGCGATCCTAAAAGATCAACGGCGGATTTTACCGGCGATTGCTTATCTCGAAGGAGAGTACGGCTATCAGGATCTGTATCTGGGTGTTCCGACCATTCTTGGTGGGAACGGCGTGGAACAGGTGCTTGAACTGGACTTGACTTCGGAAGAGAAGCAGGCACTCGATCAGTCGGTTTCGACCGTCCGTTCTGTTCTTGAAATATTGTAACTAGCGCAACGAAAAGGCACTCCGTCATTTGGCGGGGTGCCTTTTTGATCAATACACCGATAGATTCCTTCTTTTGTAAGAAACATGTAACATGAATACCTGTTCTTTAGGGTAAACCTTTACAGTACACCTGTTTTTAAAATTCTAAAGGGGGAATCTTCATGCGCGCCGTTACGTACCAAGGGACAAAAAAAATTGAAGTAAAAGATGTCCAAGATCCGTCGATTGAAAAAAATGACGATATCATCGTCAAAATCACATCAACTGCTATCTGTGGGTCAGATTTGCACATTTATCAAGGGAACATGCCGGCGAAAAAGGATTATGTCATTGGACATGAACCGATGGGAATCGTTGAAGAAGTAGGGCCGGATGTAACGAAGGTGAAACGGGGAGACCGCGTCGTCCTGCCGTTTAACGTCGCGTGTGGACATTGTTTCTTTTGCGAACATGATATGGAGAGCCAGTGCGATAATTCAAACGGCAATCCGCACGTCGATACGGGCGGATACTTCGGATTTACGGAAGAATTCGGCGGTCATCCGGGCGGTCAGGCAGAGTACTTAAAGGTACCATTCGGCAATTTCATGCCGCTAGTTATTCCCGAATCGTGTGAGCTCGAAGACGAAGCGTTACTGTTTCTGTCCGATGTCATCCCGACAGCGTACTGGAGCGTTATCAATTCAGGGGTCAAGAAAGGGGATACCGTCGTGGTTCTCGGATCCGGTCCGGTCGGATTGATGACACAGAAGTTCGCCTGGATGCAAGGGGCAAAACGGGTCATTGCCGTCGATCAACAAGTCTACCGGTTAAATCATGCGAAAATGACGAACCGGGTCGAAACGGTCAATTTGCAGGATCACAAGGAGACCGGACAGTACATCAAGGAATTGACACAAGGCGGTGCAGATGTCGTTATTGATTGTGTGGGTCTCGACGGGAAAATGTCGGCCGTTGAAAAAGTGGAACAAAAAATTGGCTTACAAGGCGGCACGTTGAGTGCCATCAATATCGCAAAAGATGCCGTCCGAAAATTCGGGACGGTTCAATTGACCGGCGTTTATGCTGAAAAGTATAACCAGTTCCCGCTCGGTGATTTCTTTACCCGAAACATCACATTGAAGATGGGACAGGCTCCGGTCGTTCATCTGATGCCCGAATTGTTTCAAAAAATCATCAATCAAGAGTTTGATCCAACCGATATCATCACCCATAAAATTGATTTGGAACAAGCTGCCCATGCTTATCAAACGTTTAATGATCATGAGGACGGGTGTATCAAAGTCATTTTAAAACCATAATGAAATCAACAAAAGACCGCTTCAGACATCTGAAGCGGTCTTTTGTATGAAGAAAATTTATCAAATTTATCCGCTTGAGCATAACGGACTAGAAGAATAAGACGGGCCATAGAAAACCGACCGCTAAACCAAGTAACAGACCAACGAAGACTTGAAACTCGGTGTGTCCGACCAGCTCATTGAGCAGAGGCGTTTTATGCCGGATTCCTTTAAAATAATCATTTAACAGCTTGGCTTGAAGCCCGACAGCCTGACGGACACCCGTCGCATCATACATGATGATGACGGCGAAAATCGTAGCGAGTGCGAACAGAGAAGAGCCGAAGCCTTCTTGAAAACCGATTACGACAGCCAGTGCGACGACAGTCGAACTATGTGAACTCGGCATGCCGCCTGAAGCAAACATGATTTCAAGATCAAATTTCTTTGTTTTGATTAAACCGGTGACGAGTTTGGCGGCTTGTGCGATAAACCAGGCCGTAATCGCCGCAAATAACGGGTGATTCCATTCCATATCCATTCCTCCACATGATCACGATATGTAACTGTTTCCCCAATTCCGTTGTTTCAACACGGGAAACTACTGGAAGAAAGTGTCCGACCTTAAAGATTATGTAAAGAAAGACCAGAAAGATTTGTGGTTTAGTAGCGAAAGTCGGTAAGATGAAGACAGAAGAAGCGGATTCCACGGAATTCCTCATTCAAAGATGAAATGTGCTGAGGAGGCTAACTGTCTTGAAAGATAAAATAATCGTTGTCGATGATGAACTCTCGATTGCCACACTCTTAAAGTTTAATTTAGAACAAGCCGGTTTTGTTGTTGAAACGGCCCATGACGGAATGACAGGATTGAAGTTAGCAGAGAAACAAGATGCAGCTTTGATTGTCCTGGATCTTATGTTACCGGAACTCGATGGACTGGAAGTCTGTAAACGACTGCGTCAACAAAAAATCAATACTCCGATTTTAATGCTGACGGCAAAAGATGATGAGTTCGATAAAGTGCTTGGACTGGAACTCGGAGCAGATGATTATTTGACGAAGCCGTTCAGTCCCCGTGAGGTCGTCGCCCGTGTCAAAGCCATCCTGCGGCGGATGAACCAGCAAACTGTCGCGGAAGAAGTGACGGACGGAACGATCTTGATTGGAGACGTCAAAATCGTACCGGATAACTACGAAGCCTTCAAGGCGGAAGAACGACTTGAATTAACACCGAAGGAATTTGAACTGTTGGTGTATCTCGCAAAAAACAAGGGACGTGTCTTGACGCGGGATCAACTGTTGTCTGCAATTTGGAATTACGACTTTGTCGGGGATACACGAATCGTTGACGTCCATATCAGTCATGTCCGGGAAAAAATTGAACCGAATACGAAAAAGCCGATCTACATCAAAACGATTCGAGGATTAGGTTACAAGATGGAGGAGCCGAAAGCGGAATGAGCAAATACCGCAAACGATTCATTCTGAAAATGTTGTCTTTCATCAGCCTGGTCTTAATCGCACTGGGCTTTTTGCTTGGACAATCATTTAAAGATTTTTATATCAATAATGAAAAAGAAAAATTGGTGGACGAGACGTCACTGGTAGAGACGATTTTACGGGAACGGACGGTTCCGGATATGGCGGCATACGTCGACAAAATGTATGCCGAATCTAATTTCGATATGATTTTATTTAACGGACGCGGTGAAATCATTGCCGGAACTCCGGTCGATGTCACGAAGTTAAACGTTCGGGCGATTAATTTTTCCGCCATTCCGAATGATGGAACGTTCGAATCGAAAGTGGATGAGACGAGTCTGCAATACACAAAACCCGTCCAGACAGCTGACGGCAGAGAAGTTTATATCAGTTTCATCCGTTATACCAAAGATTTGAATCTGATTTATTCGCGGATTTGGACCGTTATCATCTTATCGCTGCTGATTTCGTTTTGTATTATTTTCTTTGCTGTCTACAGTTCGACAAAACGTTTTCTGCGTCCGATTGCGGAAGCGACAGAAGTCTTACACGAATTGTCACACGGGAACTATAAATCCCGTGTCTATGAATTGACGGCACCGGACGAGTCGCGTGATCTCGGGAAATCAATCAATCTGTTAGCCCGGAATTTAGAAAATGCGTCTTCCGGCGAAGCGATGCAACGGGCACGGCTCGAGTCATTGATTGAATACATGGGTGCCGGCTTGATGCTGATTGATGAGAAAGGGTATGTTCTTCTGGTTAACCGGACATACCGGGAAATGTTTAATATCTACGGTCAGTCGAATGGACAATTGTACTACCGGGTTTTACCGAATGAAAAGATGAGTCAGGTCATCGAAGATGTCTATCTGACGGAAAAACCGAACCGGAAACAATCGAGTGTCCGGTTTGGATTGAACAGTCGGACTTTCATGGTCAGTGCGGCACCGATTTTTGGGAAAAACGGACGCGTTCAGGGGACGACAGTCGTATTTAACGATATTACGGAAATCAAAAAGCTTGAACAGATGCGGAAGGACTTCGTCGCCAATGTCAGCCATGAGCTGAAGACACCGCTGACGTCAATCAAAGGATTTGCCGAAACGCTGCTCGATGGTGCCCAGGACGTCCCGGAAATCAGGGAGCAGTTCCTGAACATCATTCATGATGAATCCGAGCGGATGCAGACGCTGGTCGAAGATTTACTCGAATTATCCCGTCTTGAACAGGATAATTACCAACTGGAGACGACAATTGTCGATGTCACGAGTTTACTCCACGAAACAGCCACGCTGCTCCAGCGAAAAGCAACGGAAAAACAGATGACGATTCACCTTGAAACGGAAGAGGAAGTCTTCATCCGGGCAGATTTAAATCGTCTGAAGCAAGTCGTCGTCAATCTGGTGGCGAACGCTTTGAATTATACTCCGAACGGCGGAAATGTCTGGATTAGTCTTGAGGACGGAGAAGAGGCCGTCATGCTGCGGATTAAAGATGACGGAATCGGAATTCATCCGAAAGAGATGCAACGGATTTTTGAACGTTTTTACCGGGTCGACAAAGCCCGGAGCCGGAACTCGGGCGGGACAGGTCTTGGTCTCGCAATCGTCAAACATATCATCGATCTGCATCACGGAACGATTGACGTGGAATCCGAAGAAAATCAAGGAACGACTTTTACGATACGTTTACCGAAAAAGGGATAAGACTTCATATTTCCTTTACAGAAGAATCGTATGCTTAAAGTACCTTCTTCATCATCTGTGCCTCGACTGGTTCAGCTCCCATGTCGGGATACACAGGGACGACTGGCTTTTTAGCCGGTCGTCTTTTTTTGTATGCTTTTTTAGCGAACAAATGTGTGTAGAGTGATACAATAAGAACAGAAAATCTTCCAAAGGGGCGTAGATGATGGAAAACAAACTTTTATTGATTGATGGAAACTCACTGACGTATCGTGCTTTTTTTGCGTTACCACCAATGACGGATGCGCAAGGACGCAATACGAACGCAGCTTACGGTTTCACGATGATGCTGCTCAAACTGCTTGAAGAGGAACAGCCGACACACATGCTTGTCGCATTTGATGCCTCGAGCGAAACGTTCCGGCATGACGTCTATCAGGAATATAAAGGCAGTCGTGAAAAGACACCTTCCGAGCTTCGGGAACAGTTTCCGATTGTGCGGGACATCTGTGAAGCGTTAGGCATTCAAATGATGGAACTGCACCGTTATGAAGCAGATGATTTGATTGGGACATTGGCACAAACGATACCGGCGGATCGAATCCGGATCGTGACGGGAGATAAGGATTTACTTCAACTCGTGACGAATCAGGTCGAAGTGTTGATTACAAAACGCGGCATCACCGATGTCCTCTGTATGACAGAAGAACTGTTTGCCGAGACATACGGCGGATTAAAACCGATTCAAATGATTGACCTTAAAGGATTGATGGGTGATAAATCCGATAACATTCCAGGGGTTCCGGGAATCGGTGAAAAAACAGCAATCAAATTGATTTCTGCTTACGGGTCTGTCGAAGGTTTGTATGAGCATGTCGAAGACTTAAAAGGGAAACAAAAAGAAAAAGTGATTGCGAATGAAGAATTGGCACGGTTGTCAAAGGAACTGGCGACCATCAAACTCGATGTCCCGCTTGATGTCACGCTCGACGACTTACAGATCAGCGACGTCGATACACAAGTTCCGTATTCGTTATTCCAGTCGCTTGGTTTTAAGTCTTTGACGAACCGGTTTGCACCTGTCGTTGAAGAAGCGGATAAAGAACAGTTGAATGTCCAAACGATTACTTCGCTTCCGGATGATGTGACCAATGCCGTTCTCGTTGTGGAACAACTTCGGGAAGACTATATGGAAGAAGATATCATCGGATTTGGTATCGCGACACCCGATCAAATTTACGTCGCTTCATCTGAACTCGTCGAGGATCCGGCATTTCGTGACTGGATTGAATCGGACCATCAGAAAATCTGTCTGGATGCGAAACAAGCTGCGTTTGCTTTGCGGAAACACGGTTTGAAATTAACGGCATTCGATGATTTACTGCTCGCCGGTTATTTATTGAATCTGAGCGGCGGGACGACTCTCGCGTCGATTGCCGGTCATTATATGCTGATGGCACCGAACGAAGAAGCCGTCTTAGGTAAAGGTGCGAAACGTCTTGCTCCGGCAGACGATGTGCTGCATCCATACTTGGCGGAAAAAGCCCGCATGATTGAGCTGTTGTTCCCGAAGGTCAAAGAAGAACTGAAAGCCAACCAACAGTTTGAGTTATATGAAACACTTGAACGTCCGTTGTCGGGTGTTCTGGCTGAAATGGAATGGACCGGCATCCGTGTCGATGTCGAAACGCTCCAGGAGATGCAACACGATTTAGCCGGACGTCTGCACGATTTGGAACAATTGATTTACGGGGAAGTCGGCGAGGAATTCAATATCAACTCACCGAAACAGCTGGGGGTCATCCTGTTCGAGAAAATGGAACTGCCTGCCTTTAAGAAAACGAAGACCGGTTATTCGACGGCCGCCGACGTATTGGAAAAACTCCGTCCGCTGCATCCGGTCATCGACCATATCATGTTGTACCGGGAGCTTCAAAAACTGCAATCCACGTATGTTGAAGGCTTGCAGAAGGTTATTAAAGAAGACGGGAAAATCCATACCCGATTTGCGCAGACCATTGCCCAAACAGGCCGGCTCAGTTCCGTTAACCCGAACTTGCAAAACATTCCGGTCCGGATCGAGGAAGGACGAAAAATCCGGAAGGCGTTTGTTCCGAGCGAACCGGGCTGGTCGTTATACGCTGCCGATTATTCACAAATCGAATTGCGGGTCATGGCCCATATGTCGGAAGACAAGACGCTTGTCCAGGCGTTCTTGGATGATGCCGATATCCACACGCAGACAGCCAGCAGCGTGTTTGGTGTCGCACCAAATGATGTGACCGGCAATATGCGCCGTCAGGCCAAAGCGGTCAACTTCGGAATCATTTACGGCATCAGTGACTACGGTTTGTCACAGAACCTAAATATCTCCCGCAAAGAGGCACAGGACTTCATTGATCGTTACTTTGAATTGTTCCCGCAAATCAAGTTGTTTATGGATGCTGCCATCGAGAAGGCGCGGATGAACGGTTTTGTCGAGACGTTAATGAACCGTCGCCGGAACATCCCGGATATCAATTCGAAAAACTTTAACTTACGTGGTTTTGCAGAACGGACGGCCATCAATACACCGATCCAAGGCTCGGCAGCTGACATCATCAAAAAAGCCATGCTTGATGTCCATGCGGCGCTTGAACAGTCACCGTTGCGTGCCCGCCTGTTGCTCCAAGTACACGATGAACTGATTTTCGAAGCGCCGGATGAAGAATTGGATGCCCTCAAGACGCTGGTCAAACAAGCGATGGAACAGACGGTTCAATTATCCGTTCCGCTTCGTGTCGACGGCGATGCCGGTCATTCGTGGTATGAAACCAAATAACAAGTTGTCAGAGGAGGAAAACAGTTGCCTGAATTACCTGAAGTCGAGACCGTCAGACGAAGCTTGGAACGGACGGTCTCTGGAAAAACGATTTCTTCCGTTAAAGTATTTCATCCGAAGATGATTCGGGGAATGGAAGTCGCACCATTTGTTGATGCCTTGAAACAGGAGCGGATTGAACGAGTGGAGCGTCGGGGGAAATTTTTATTGTTCACATTTGACCGATTTTATCTCGTCAGTCATTTGCGGATGGAAGGAAAGTATTTCCCTTATCCGCAGGCGATTGAAAAAGATAAACACACCCATGTCATCTTCCGCTTTACAGATGGCTCGGAACTGCATTACAACGATGTCCGGAAATTCGGGACGATGGAGTTGCGTGAGAAGGAGACGGCGATGTCGGTTCCTCCACTGGCCCAGCTTGAACGTGAGCCGTTTGATCCGACGTTTACGGCTGAAGTCTTGGCTGAGAACCTGATCCGGAAAAAGCGCAGTCCAATCAAAACGGCTCTGCTAGATCAATCGATTTTTTTGGGGTTGGGGAATATTTATGTCGATGAGACATTGTTTACCGCCCGGGTCCATCCGTTAACGAAAGCCGGGGCACTGACGCTTGATGATATCTCCCGGATTCATGCGGCAGGTGTTGATGTACTCGCCAAAGCCGTTGAAAGCGGCGGAAGTACGATTCGCAGTTATGTCTCTCCGACCGGAAAAGGGGAGTTTCAATTACAGCTTGCTGTATACGGTCAAACCGGGGCACCTTGCCCGAGATGCGGGACGGCAATCGAAAAAATTAAAGTCGGCGGACGAGGAACGCACTTCTGCCCAACCTGTCAACAGGTGGCTTTATGAGAATCGGACTGACCGGAGGGATTGCAACCGGAAAAAGTACGGTATCCGCCTATTTACAACATCAAGGGATTGACGTCATCGATGCGGATCTGGTCGCCCGGCAGGTCATCGAACCGGGTGGATTGGCATACGAGGAAGTCAAAGCGGCTTTTCCGACTGCTTTTTCCGACGGTGCGCTCGTCCGGTCAAAGCTTGGCGATATCATTTTTTACGATAATGAAAAGCGGACTGTCCTGAATGAATTAATGCATCCGAAAATTCGGCAACAGATGTTAGAAATGGCAAGTCGACAGGAACAGGCCGGACAATCGATCATCGTTTTTGATATCCCTTTATTGTTAGAAGGAGACTGGAAACAACTCGTCGATCAAGTCGTAGTCGTCTATTGTCCTGCCGAATTGCAAAAGCAGCGTCTGATGGAACGAAATCATCTGACTGCGGAAGAGGCACAGGCCCGTATGAATTCGCAACTCGATATCGAACAGAAAAAGCAATTGGCAGACTACGTTCTGACCAATGAAAGTACACGGGAAGCATTATACCGGCAAATTGATAGCTGGTTAAAAACGCTTCGTTCAGTCTAACGCCGTTTTCTTATGACCGTTTTCTGTCGGCAAAAGTATTTTCGGAATCAAAGTGGGAAAAAGTTACCAACTTCTCTCACTTTTTTTAGATTACGTAATGAAATCGCTTACATTTCATGATATAGTTCTATCTGTAAACGGAGCATTATCCGTCACATTGAAGGGGGATCCGCAAATGGGAGTCAAGGTGGCAGTTAACGGGTTTGGTCGAATTGGTCGAATGGTATTTCGACGTCTGATCGCTGAAGGGAAAAGTGAGGTCGTCGCGATTAATGCAAGTTATCCGGTGGAAACATTGGCACACCTCATCAAATATGACACGGTTCACGGGAAATTTGCATATCCAGTCGACATCATTGATGGGGCATTGATGGTGAATGGACGACAAATTCAAATCGTCAGCGAACGTGATCCGGAACAATTGCCGTGGGGACAACTGGGGATTGATATCGTCGTTGAAGCAACGGGGAAATTTAATTCGAAAACGGGTGCTGAAAAACACTTGACGGCCGGTGCAAAAAAAGTCGTCATTACAGCTCCGGCAAAAGGTGATTTACGTACAATCGTCATGGGGGTCAATGACGAGATGTATGACCATGAGACGGATGCGATTGTCTCGAACGCTTCATGTACGACAAACTGTCTTGCACCTGTCGTCCAGGTCATCGACCGGGCATTCGGGATTGAGTCAGGTCTTGTGACGACGATTCATGCTTTTACGAATGACCAGAACAATATCGATAATCCGCATAAGGATTTACGACGGGCGCGGGCATGCGGATCGTCCATCATTCCGACTTCGACCGGAGCAGCCAAAGCGATTTCACTCGTCTTGCCGCATCTCGAAGGAAAACTCAATGGACTGGCACTGCGTGTTCCGACACCAAACGTCTCACTGGTCGATCTCGTCGTCGAGGTCAGTCGTGATACGACGGTCGCTGAAGTCAATGAAGCGTTCGTCAAGGCAGCGGACGGAGCGCTTGACGGCATCCTCGGCTTAACGATGGAACCGCTCGTCTCGATTGACTTTAACGGGGAAGAGAAGTCGACTGTTGTCGATGGCCTATCGACGATGGTCATGGGAGGACGGCAAGTCAAAGTCCTCGCCTGGTACGACAACGAGTGGGGTTACTCTTGCCGTGTCGTCGATCTTGTTCATCTCGTCGGAGCACACATTGAAGCGACTGGAAATGAAGCGAAACAACTGGAGTTAAAATAAAATAATGTCAAAGAATCGCTCTACATCAACGTGTAGAGCGTTTTCTTCAAGAAAATATAATAAAATTCGAAATTTATCCTTGTGTATCTTTTTGATACTCGCTATAATTCAAATCGTGAACTTCAATCGGTCTGGCAATCGCAGCTTAAAGGGTTAGGACCTCTCTGGACTAACTTTCCCCCGTGGGTGCGAACGACTCAGGCGCAAAGTAAGTGATCAACTACTTTGAAGACCATTGAATGTAGGGGGGATCCACAAATGGATACTATGGGAAGACACATTATTGCAGAACTTTGGGATTGTAATCCTGAAAAATTGAACGACATGGAATACGTAGAACGACTTTTTGTTGATGCAGCACTTCAAGCAGGTGCGGAAGTACGCGAAGTCGCATTCCACAAGTTTGCTCCACACGGCGTCAGCGGCGTCGTCATTATTTCTGAATCGCACTTAACGATTCACAGTTTCCCAGAGCATGGTTATGCATCGGTTGATGTATTTACATGTGGCGATCGAATCGATCCAGCCATCGCAGCGCATTATATCGCTGACGGACTCGATGCGAAAATCCGTGAAAATGTCGAAATTCCACGTGGTATGGGACCTGTTGAAGTTCCAGCTGCTACGGTTCAGCACGTTAACTGACAAAAACACGAATGAACAAGCTCTCGTCTTATGGCGAGGGCTTTTTAATATGTCTGACGTCTGTTATTCTTAATAGTAGAAGAAAACAGAAAAAGGTGATGACGGAATGGGACTGAAAGAACGATTACAAAAGCAAATGGAAACGTCGGATACACATAAAAATGAAAAGTTACGGACCCATTACTATGCAGCAACGGTAGAGATGCTGTTTACGGGTTTAGAGGCGACGGTAACGAAGCAACAAGGAACGGTCAAGCGAATCGATCAGGGGCGCGGAGAACTTGCGTTTAGTGCGCCTGGCTTAGACGGTCTTGCGACGGTCATCATGGTCGGATCCGGTCGCACGGCGGTGGATCTGTTCCTGCACCGGGACGGCCTGCTCGGTCCGGACTTAGAAAAGTGGATTGAATTGATTTATCAGGATCTTGATTCGACATACCGTTTAAAAATGATCGGCACTAAAGAAATTACGTGAATGGAGGTACGACATGCGTTGTCCAGCCTGCAACTATAACGGGACAAAAGTATTAGATTCGAGACCCGTGCAAGATTTTGGTTCGATTCGCAGACGTCGGGAATGTGAATCATGTGGCTACCGGTTTACGACATTTGAGATGGTCGAACAAACCCCGCTCATCATCGTCAAAAAAGATGGGACCCGTGATGAATTCAATCGGGACAAAATCTTGCGCGGATTAGTCCGGGCATGTGAAAAACGCCCGATTTCCATCGAACAATTGGAAACAGTCGTCAGCCGGGTCGAAAAAACATTGCGGGCGACGGCGCAACATGAAATTCCGAGCGAACAGGTCGGACGGCTCGTGCTGAATGAACTGGCGTCTGTCGATGAAGTGGCATATGTCCGGTTCGCCAGTGTCTACAAACAATTTAAAGACATCAATGTCTTTTTCCAAGAATTATCCGAATTGATGGAACGTCATCAAGACACCGAACGGGAAAATCAAACCTAATGAAGGAGAGGTCGTCTGACTGTTCAGAGCGCCCTCTCTTTTTCTCACGAAAGAAGGGATGAAGCAAATGATGGAACGTGAATTGTCAGGGACCGATCTCTGCTTGATCATGAGTAATGGTGTCGTCGACCGGGAAGCGTATCAATCGCTTTATTATCTGTATCAACCAATCATCGGTGTAAAGGCCCTTGGGCTGTATCAAACGTTTTGGAGTGAGATGATTCCGGGGAAGACGAAATCACAATACATCTCGCATGCAGAACTCGGAACGCTGCTCGGATTTTCAGTCGATGAATTTAAAGAAGAACTGTTTAAGCTCGAAGGAATCGGTTTGATTCGGACGTTTGAAGCAAAACAGGCCGCTTACCGCTATGTCTATCAAATCCGTGTACCGTTAGCACCGAATACATTTTTAAATGACGGGGTGTTGTCGAGCTTACTCTTCTACCGCGTCGGGGAGATTCGTTTCCGGGCTTTACAGAATCGGTTCCGGACCGACCCGTTACCGAAAAACGTCGTCGACCGGACCGTCCGGTTTGATCAAGTATTTGACGTCAAGGCGGGACTCGCCTCCGCCCATCAGCCGAAATCATATGCGAAACAAGAACGGGCAGCTTATGAATTTGATTATTCGTTTGACCTTGAAGAAATGAAACGTCAAACCGATCGATTCCTGCCGCGGAGCTTTTATACGAAATCGATTGATCATCTGCTGTTGAAACTCGCTTACGTCACACAATCAAATGAAGCACTCATGGCAGAACTCCTGAACGCCCGTTTCCGTCATGAAGCCTACCTGCCGATGACAGACAGTGAAAAGCAGGAACGATGTAAACAGATGATGTTATCGGCGAAGCAAAAGCTCAGTCGGGAAAAGAAAGCCAAAGTTGCGGTTCTCGAAGAGGTGGAAGTCGGGGAACTCAGTGAAACCGAGACGATGGAAGGAACCCATCCGAAGCATTACGTCGCGAAGTTAAGAAAAGTTAAAGCGTTGTCGGAACGTGATGAAGAGTTGATTCAGCAATTGATTATCGACTATGAAATGTCGTCCGGAATCGTCAACGCCGCTTATTATTATGCGTTGGTCATTAAAAAGGATAACCGTTTCAGTAAAAACTTCCTGTTGTCGATCGTCGATGACTGGAAACAAAAAGGATACGTAACGGCAGCCGAAGCGTTGGCCAAAACGAAAGAGCAGGACGAACTGATTTCAAAAAAACAGGATCAAAAACAGGAACGTTCGCGGCAGACCGTCGGAGGACGAAGAGGCCGTTCCAATGCGACCGGACCAAATCCGAAATGGTTGCAGGAAGAAAAAGAAAAACAGCAGCAATATGAAGCGACAAAAAAAGCCGATTTTGAAGCTGAGGTGCCGGATGATGAAGAAATGGAACGGATTCTGCGGGAACTCAAAGGCAAATAAAGGAGTAGTGAGATGGAACATATCCAATCATCGATTGAAAAGATTTTAAACCGGCCGGACGTGGCAGAATCAGTTCGGGCCATTCATCAGCGTGTCTTGTCACACCCGGGAGTCATCATGTTTTTGCGGACACATCCTGAAATCGATCAACGGATGATTGAACGCGGCATGCTGAAACTAAACGAGTATGCGGAACAGATGAACGGAAATCAAATCATTGAAAAGAAAGCCGTCATCGAAGGTTATCAGCCTGTCCTGCACTTAGAAAAAGGCCAGATCATGGTCGCTTATGAAAAAACCCAAGCGTTACGGGACCGTGAGAACGAGCGGGCTCTCGAAAAGAAATTTAAAAGTCTCTTCTTACCGGATGAAGTCCGGGATGCGAACTTCAGTGACTTTGATTTAACGACGACGGACCGAAAGCTCGCTTTACGTGCCGCTTCACAGTTTTTAAATACAGTCCGTTCCAAACAACAAGTCAAAGGATTGTACCTGCACGGCAGTTTTGGTGTCGGGAAAACGTATCTGCTCGCAGCGATCGGTAATGCGTTGAAAAAAGAACGGGTTGCGACGATTTTGGTTCACGCACCCGGTTTCGTCTCGGAAGCGAAGCGGCGGATCCGGTCGGATAGTTTCGATACGTTTTTGGAAAGTTTTCAGACCGTCCCGATTTTGTTGATTGACGACATCGGAGCAGAGTCGATCAGTCCATGGGTCCGTGACGAATTATTCGGCATCATCCTGCAGTACCGGATGATGCATCGTTTGCCGACCCTGTTCAGTTCCAACCTGTCGTACGACGAACTGGAGCTGCATTTCGGGATTACGAATGACCAGGGAGACAAACTGAAAGCCATGCGTCTGATGGAGCGGATTCGGACGACGACGAATCCGGTTGAGTTTTTAGGCGAAAACCGACGCCGGTATTAATTTCTCTTGTCAAAGAAGTTCGACTTTCGCTATACTAAGGACACAATCTGTATAGATGTCAGCTACGATTGAGGATATGAAAAATGAACAGGGACCAGACAAGCGAGAGAAGGATGGTGAAAGCTTCTCATGGAATTCCGTCATTTCTTTACTCCCTCATAGCCCAGGCGGGGATAATCCGCTTGCGTGTCACGCCCGTTAGCGCGTGTTCGAGCCGGTGCATGGAAACATGTTCGGGAACGAGGGTGGTACCACGAGATTGAGACTCGTCCCTTTTTGAGGGATGGGTCTTTTTATTTTAATTTGAGGGGGAAGCAGTCATGTCAAACATTGCTCTTACATTTCCAGATGGCGCAGTAAAAGAATTTGCAGCCGGAACAACAGCTGAGGAAGTTGCCGCTTCAATCAGTCCGGGATTACGGAAAAAAGCATTTGCCGCAAAATTAAACGGTCAAGTCATCGATTATCGTCGTCCGATTGAGGAAGACGGTTCAATTGAACTCGTCATGCCGGATTCGGAAGAAGGACTGGATTTAATCCGTCACTCATCTGCCCACTTGATGGCACAAGCGATTAAACGTCTGTACCCGGACGAGACGATTCATCTCGGAATCGGACCGACGATCGAAAACGGGTTTTACTACGACATTGATATGGAGCGTCGTCTGACAGAGGAAGACCTGCCGGAAATCGAAAAGATGATGAATAAGATTGCCGGTGAAAACTTACCGATCGAACGGGAAGTCGTTTCACGCGATGAAGCATTAGCTGTTTATCAGGAATTAAACGATCCGCTCAAAATCGAATTGATTGAATCGATTCCTGCCGATCAGGATTTAACGTTCTACCGTCAAGGCGAGTTCTTCGACTTATGCCGCGGACCGCACGTACCGGCGACAGCGAAACTCCAAGTCTTTAAACTGATGAGCATCGCCGGTGCTTACTGGCGCGGTGATTCAAAAAACAAGATGTTGCAACGGATTTACGGAACAGCATGGGCAAACAAAGATCAGTTAAAACAACACCTGCACTTCTTGGCGGAAGCCAAAGAGCGCGATCACCGGAAACTCGGGAAAGAACTCGACTTGTTCTTCACATCCCAAGATGTCGGACAAGGTCTGCCGATGTGGTTACCAAAAGGAGCGGCCATCCGCCGGACGGTCGAGCGTTATATCGTCGATAAAGAGCTTGAACTCGGATACGAGCACGTCTATACGCCGGTTCTTGGTTCTGTTGAACTGTACAAAACATCAGGACACTGGGATCACTATCAAGATGATATGTTCCCGAAAATGGAAATGGACAATGAAGAGTTGGTTCTCCGTCCGATGAACTGTCCGCACCATATGATGATTTATAAAAATGAACCGCGGTCGTACCGTGACTTACCGCTCCGTGTCGCAGAACTCGGTGGTATGCACCGGTATGAGATGTCGGGTGCGTTAACAGGTCTTCAGCGTGTCCGTTACATGGTCTTAAACGACGGTCATACGTTTGTTCGTCCGGATCAGATGAAGGAAGAATTTAAAGCCATCGTTCACTTGATTCAAGAAGTGTATGCCGACTTTGGTATCACGGACTATAAATTCCGTCTTTCGTATCGTGATCCGGCGGATAAAGAAAAATACTTCGACAACGATGCGATTTGGGAAATGGCGCAACGTGAGTTGAAAGAGACAATGGATGAGCTCGAGCTGCCGTACTTTGAAGCGGAAGGCGAAGCTGCATTCTACGGACCAAAGCTTGACGTACAAGTCCGCACAGCGCTTGGTAAAGATGAAACGCTGTCGACCGTTCAACTCGACTTCCTCTTGCCTGAACGCTTTGAGCTGACATACAAAGGAAACGACGGACAAGATCACCGTCCTGTTGTCTTACACCGTGGTGTCGTCTCGACAATGGAACGATTTGTCGCTTACTTGATCGAAGAGTACAAAGGAGCGTTCCCGACGTGGCTCGCACCGGTTCAAGTCAAGTTGATTCCGGTCTCAAGCGTACATGAAGACTACGCACGTGAAATCAAAACGATGCTTTTGAAAAAAGGAATTCGTGTCGAAACGGACTTCCGTGATGAAAAACTCGGTTACCGGATCCGTGAAGCACAAGTCAATAAAGTACCGGTCATGTTGGTCCTCGGCGACAAAGAAATTGAAGCGCGCGAAGTCAATATCCGCCGTTACGGTTCAAAAGATTCAAGTAACGCATCACTCGAACAGTTCGTCAGCGATTTGGAACAAGAAATCGCGAACCGTTCAAAATAAGCATGTCTTACCAGTAAAAAGAGGATGGCTGACAGCCATCCTCTTTTTGTGTCTTCTACAGATTTTGTATGGAAGTACCGATAATAGGAACAGAGAAGGGAGACGAAAGAATGAAAACAAGAATGATGCTTGCAGTATGTCTGATTGTTGCTTTTCTGCTCCTGCCTGATACGGAACATGCAGTCAGTATGAAAAGTTACCGGATTACGCCGCAGACAGAACCGATCGATCCTGTACTTCGCGCTTACTCCACATATAATGCCCAAACTAGAAATCATTACACACTCCGGTCATATCTTGAAAAAATTGAAGCGGAAGGCGGAGGAACATTGGTCTTGTCGAAAGGGATGTATCAATCTCCGTTACGTGTCGGCGTTCCTTCCAATACAACCATCATTTTAGAGGATGGCGTCATCATCAAAAAGACGAATGAGACCGGCACACCAAAACTTCAAGCGACGACGAGTATCTTTGATTTGGTACCGCCATCCGTTTTACGATTGAATAAAACAGTCGGGACATACAGCGGGTCCAAAAATATTAAAATCATCGGGCAGGGAAATGCTCAAATCGATTTAAATTATTTTCCGCGTGGTTCGGCTTTCGCCATCGCACATAATGAAAATCTGTATCTTGGAGGAATTACGATTCGTCATCAGCAAGGATCACATGCGATTGAACTGGATGCGACCAAAACAGCTCTCATTGAAAACATGCATTTTGTCGATGCCAAGATGATTGCCGGGACAGGACCAAATGAATCGATTAACCTTGATACGCCGGATCCGGTCACAAAGGGATTCCAGTGGAAATGGTCAGCCCAAGACCGGACACCAAACCATGATATTACGATTCGAAACAATGACTTCACTAATATCAATGTCGCAATCGGAACACATCAATACTCTCAAGATCGTCCGCATACGGCTGTGCGCATTTTGAATAATGTAATTGACGGGACAAAAGACTATGCGATTTCAATGATGAACTGGAACCAACCCGTCATTCAATACAATACGATTCGAAACGTACATCGGGCAGACGGGAAAGCGATTGCTATTTTAGGACGTGGAGTAGTCGGTGGGAGCATTAAACATAATCGACTGGAAAAGGTCGACCGGGCAATTCAATTCCAGCCTCACGTCAACTATGGATTCAAGCCGCTCTACAATCGATTCACAGATAAAGAAAAACTGAGCTTCCGTCAGAATGAAGTAAATCAAGCAACGGTAAATCAAGTCGTATTGTTTTCCAAGCTAGGTGTCTACTCGGCGGAAACATCAGAACGCTTTAATTTTATTCCTTAAAAAAAGCCTATTCCTTTGCGGAATAGACTTTTTTTATAGAAAAGATTATTTTTGCATCTGTTGCAAGAACGGTTGGATATCGACTTGTAACGCTTCTGATAATTTCTTGCCGAGCGATTCGTCCGCACGGTAGAAGTTGCAGATGGCAAGCAAGACAGTGTTTTCATGGCGGACTTGTTTTAAGTCATCCACTAAGTTGTTCAGGAGTGCCGTTTGTTCTTCTTCTGTCATACGACGGTATACTTCACCGGCTTGACCGAAGTTATTTGTTTTTTCGATTTCAAGACGACCGTGAATGTCATCATACAACGGCTGGTTTTCTTCCGTGTATTCCGGCGTTTGTTTCGGCTCGTCCTGGTAACGGTTTGGTTCGTAGTTGACCGGGCTTGTTTGTTGTCCGACCGGCATTGCACCGTCACGTTGATAGTTGTTGACCTGAGCGAACGGGCAGTTAATCGGCAACTGTTGATAGTTCGTTCCGATACGGTAACGCTGTGTATCGGAATACGAGAAGAGACGCCCTTGGAGCAATTTATCTTCTGACGGCAACATGCCTGGGATCAGTACACCCGGGTTAAAGCCGACCGATTCCGTTTCAGCAAAGTAGTTGTCGACGTTTTTGTTTAATACCATCGTTCCGACGTGTTGGAACGGGATGACATCTTCAAACCAATCTTTTGTTGCATCGAGTGGATCGAAGTCGAAGTTGTCGACATCAGCCGGATCAAGAACTTGGACGAACAAATCCCACTCCGGGAATTCTCCGTCTTCAATCGCCTGATACGTATCGTTTGATGCATGGTTAAAGTCTTTTCCTTGAATCTCTGTCGCTTCATCTGCTGACAGGTTATGAACACCGACTTTTGGCACCCAACGTAACTTGATATAAACCGTATTGCCGTGAGCGTTCACCCATTTAAAAGCATGGACGGACGAACCGCGCATTTTACGGTAGCTTGCCGGAATTCCCTCATCCGTAAAGAGGTGCATCAACATATTTGTCGATTCCGGGCGTAATGTCATGAAGTCCCAGTAGCGGTCAGGGTCTTGAATATTCGTGCGTGGATCCGGTTTCAGCGAGTGGACCATATCCGGGAACTTCATCGCATCGCGAATAAAGAAGACCGGTAAGTTATTTCCGACGAAATCCCAGTTTCCTTCTTCTGTATAGAACTTAACCGAGAAGCCACGTGGATCACGTAACGTTTCAGGAGAATGTGTACCGTGAATAACGGTTGAGAAACGGGCGAATACAGGAACCTCGGTCCCTTCGTTTTGAAGGAATGCCGCTTTTGTATATTTCTTCATCGAATTTTTTACCGTGAAGACGCCGTGTGCACCAAAACCACGGGCGTGTACAACACGCTCAGGAACACGTTCCCGGTCGAAATGGGCCATTTTCTCAATCAGTTGATAGTCTTCAAGCAGTGTTGGACCGCGACGACCGGCCGTACGCGAATTCTGATTGTCACCAATCGGGACACCCTGGTTTGTGGTTAATCGTTTTTCACTCATTAATAACTCCCCCTTATGTATAAGATTACATTGATTATAAAACAATAATTATTCTAAATAAAGAATAATGCTCTGCAAATTCTGAAAACTTGTTTTGACTTTTTTTATTTACCCAGACGAACAAACTTAGAAACTTCTTGCTAAACGGACAGAGGATTGCTATTATAATCAAGTATCTGAGCAACGTTCTAACCGAACAGATATAGCGGCTTGACATCGAGGGAAAACAAGTGCTATGATAGCAAAGTGAAATGACAACAAAGCAGAAGCATCCCGCTTCTCACCACGTATAGCAAGCTATGCTGGTCCATCATGATGATATGTGATAGTAGAGTGTTCTCTGACTATTGTATACTTTATGAGTGTGGGCGGGAAAAACTGCCGACGCTTTTTTTATAGCGTTTTATATCATTCATTTTTCGTGCTCTGCACGATGGAGGTGCTAACCATTAGCAAAGATCTGTTAATCAATGAAGGCATTCGCGCTCGAGAAGTTCGTCTTATCGGAGCGGATGGCGCTCAACTTGGAGTCCAATCACGTACGGAAGCGTTACGTCTTGCTGAGGAAGCTGACCTTGACCTCGTCATGGTCGCACCACAAGCGACACCGCCTGTATGTAAAATCATGGACTACGGTAAATACCGTTTTGAGTTGCAAAAAAAGGACAAAGAAACTCGGAAGAATCAGAAAGTGATTCAGATGAAAGAAGTCCGTCTCAGCCCGACGATCGAGGAGAATGACTTCCAAACGAAATTCCGTAATGCGAAGAAATTCTTGGAGAACGGCAACAAAGTGAAAGCGAGTATTCGTTTCCGCGGACGTGCCATCACTCACTCAGAAATCGGTAGACGTGTCCTAGAACGTCTCGCTACAGAATTAAGCGAGTTCGGTGTCATTGAACAGAGACCGAAGATGGAAGGACGCAGCATGTTCCTAGTGCTTGCTCCAAAGAAAGAAGACTAATCGAATCGAAGTAGGAGGGAATCTCTCATGCCTAAAATGAAATCGCACCGCGGTGCTTCTAAGCGTTTCAAACGTACTGCTTCTGGTAAATTGAAACGTGGTCGTGCTTACACAAGCCACTTATTCGGTAACAAATCAACTAAAGCGAAACGTAAATTACGTAAAGCTAGCATGGTATCATCGGGTGACTTTAAACGTATCCGTCACATGATCGCTAAGTAATTTACCCAATCGTACACAGATTTAGGAGGGAATTTATATGCCACGCGTAAAAGGCGGATATACGACTCGTCAACGTCGTAAAAAACAACTCAAATTAGCTAAGGGCTACTACGGCTCGAAACATACACTCTTCAAGGTTGCAAAACAGCAGGTCATGAAATCTCTCATGTATGCTTACCGTGACCGTCGTCAAAAGAAACGTGACTTCCGTCGCCTCTGGATCACTCGGATCAATGCGGCTGCACGTATCAACGGTCTTTCTTACAGCCGCATGATGCATGGTCTTAAATTAGCAGGTATCGACGTTAACCGTAAGATGCTCGCTGACCTCGCAGTTACAGATGCAACTGCATTTGCTTCACTTGCTGATACAGCAAAAGCAAAATTGAACGCTTAAGTTCTACAATTCGTCGGGGAATTTAATTCTCCGACGTTTTTTTTGGATTCATGGTAAAATAAAAAAGCGCATTTTTATGGGCTGGGGCAATTTTTTTAGATTAAAAGGAGAATTAAGATGGACTGGTTGACACTTTTTGAAATGCAGGAACAATTGGATAAACGGATTCAGTCAGAACATAATTTGACGGGAAATCAATTTGATGAACGTTTGCTGGCGCTATTAGTGGAGCTTGGTGAACTTGCGAACGAAACGCGTTGTTTTAAATTCTGGTCGACAAAAGGACCATCGGCGCAAGTCACGATTCTTGAAGAGTATGTCGACGGTGTCCATTTTCTACTTTCTTTAGGACTTTCTTTAGACTATCGTAAAAACGACTTTGTCGAAGGGGATTACTATCTGACAGCGACAGATGCGTTTTTGGATGTCTATAATAAGACAAACGTGTTTGCGATTTCGCGGACCGAACAAAGTTATGACGTTCTAATTGGTGCTTATCTCGCATTAGGTGCTACACTTGGTTTTACACAAGAAATGATTTTCAAAGCTTATGTCGCAAAAAACGAGGCGAATCACGTTCGCCAAGACAACGGTTACTGAGGAGGAAATCAGATGAATGAACAATTACATATGCTGAAACGTCTTACGGACGCAACGGGTGTTCCCGGAAATGAGAAAGAAGTACGTCAATTAATGCGCGAATATCTTGAACCGCATGCAGAAAACTTCCATCAAGATGGATTAGGCAGTTTATTTGCCGAACGTCAAGGAGCGGGAGAAGATGCACCACGGATTTTGATTGCCGGGCATATGGACGAGGTCGGATTCATGGTCACGAAGATTGATGAGAAAGGATTCCTTCGCTTCCAGCCACTCGGTGGATGGTGGGGACAGGTTCTTCTTGCACAGCGTATGAATATTGTCACATCATCTGGTGAAGTCATTCCAGGTGTCATCGGTGCGAAACCGCCTCATGTTTTACCACCGGAAGCGCGCAATAAACCAGTCGATATCAAAGAGATGTTCATCGATATCGGTGCCACTTCGAAAGAAGAAGTGGAAGGGTGGGGAATCCGACCGGGAGATACGGTTGTTCCGCATTGCGAATTTACTGTGATGAAAAATGATAATTTCCTGATGGCAAAAGCGTGGGATAACCGTATCGGTTGCGCCATTGCAATCGAAGCGATCAAACGCTTAAAAGAAGAGGGTCACCCGAATACGATTTTTGCCGGTGCTACGGTACAGGAAGAAGTCGGTTTACGTGGTGCTCAAACGATTGCGAATCTGCTTCGTCCGACGATTGCTTTTGCAGTCGATACAGGAATTCCGGGTGATACACCAGGTATGACGGATCGTGAAGCCTTATCCAAACTTGGAGAAGGCGTTCAAGTCATCCTGTTTGATGCGACGATGATTGCGCATCGCGGATTGATTGATTTTGTAACAACGGTTGCTAAAGAAGAAAACATTAAATATCAATTGGATCTGACACCGGGTGGCGGAACAGATGCAGCGAAGTTCCACCTGTCTCATACGGGTGTTCCTTCACTTGCCTTGACTGTTCCGATCCGCTACCTGCATACAAACGTTTCAATCATGCATAAAGCAGATTTCGAAGCTGCCGTCGACTTGATTGTCGCGGTGACAAAACGTTTAGATGCAGAGACGGTCCAAGCGATTTACGAGGGGTAAACCATGAAACACATTTCATCTCCAAAAAACGAAATCGTTAAACAATGGAAGAAATTACTGACTAAAAAAGGACGCTTGCAAACAAAACGTTTCCTGATTGAAGGGGAACATTTAGTGGAAGAAGCCGTTCGTGCCGGAATCATTAAAGAATTGATCGTGCGCGAGGACGTTCAAGTACCGGGTTCTTGGAAAAAGAATGCCGCTGATTTGATCACGATTGATGAATCCGTCGCAAAAGTACTTTCTGAGACAGAAACGACACAAGGTATTTTTGCTGTCTGTGAAATGAAACAGCAGACAGAACGTTTGGAACGCGGGCGTTATCTTTTACTCGATCGTCTCCAGGATCCGGGAAATGTCGGAACGATGATTCGGACAGCGGATGCTGCCGGTTTTGACGGTGTCATCATTGGTCATGGGACAGTGGATGTCTATAACAGTAAAGTCCTTCGGGCGACACAAGGTTCGATTTTCCACTTACCTGTCATCATGATGTCACTTGACGAAGCCATTCAAGACTTACATGAGCTTGGAGTCTTCATTTTAGGGACTGCCTTACGTGGCGCTCAACCGTACACAGACGTTGAGAACCTTGGGGCAATCGGTCTGATTATCGGAAATGAAGCACAAGGTGTTGCTCCGGAGTTACTCGACCAATGTGATGGTCGGGCATACATCCCGATTCGCGGAAAAGCAGAATCTTTAAATGCGGCAGTTGCTGCCGGAATTTTACTGTATCATTTTGCTCCGGCTGATTGAATCCAAGGAAAGTTCGTGCTAAAGTGAGTTACAGCATCATATTTAACTAGACAAAGATGGAACAGAGTAGGTTAGAAAACGATTCGATCAGGGAGAAAAAGCCTTAGACTGAGAGCTTTTTTACGAATCTGCTAGCTGAATTCACTCCGGAGTCGCACGAGAAATCGTGACGGGAGGCGCCCGTTACCGCGCCGCTTGAGGACTTGAGAATTTCAAGTTGAACAAGGGTGGTACCACGATTATATTAAATCGTCCCTTCGGCATTTGCCGGAGGGACGATTTTTTTATTTGGAAAAGGAGTGAGGAACATGCGGGAACAATTAGAAGCTTTACGTGATGAAGCGTTGCAACTCGTTAATCAAGCAAGTACACAAAAAGAATTAAACGATGTCCGGGTAAAATACCTTGGGAAAAAGGGACCGATTACAGAAGTGCTTCGGGGAATGGGAAAACTTTCAGCTGAAGAACGACCAGTCGTCGGAGAAATTGCGAATGCCGTCCGCAGTGTCATTCAAACTGAACTCGAACAGCGTCTTGTTGATGTCAAACAACAGGAAATGGACGCAAAATTAGCACTTGAAGCGATTGATGTGACCCTTCCCGGTCGTCCGAAACAGGTCGGTCAAGCCCATTTACTGCAACAAGTGACAGATGAAATCGAAGATATCTTTGTCGGTCTCGGTTATACGATTGCCGAAGGTCCGGAAGTCGAACAGGATCTGTTCAACTTCGAAATGTTGAACTTACCGAAAGATCACCCGGCCCGCGATATGCAGGATTCGTTTTACATCACGGATGAGATTTTGATGCGGACGCATACTTCACCGGTACAAGCCCGGACGATGCTCGCTTCAAAAGGTGAACCGATCCGGATTCTTTGTCCCGGAAAAGTGTACCGCCGAGACGAAGATGATGCGACACACTCGCACCAATTCATGCAGGTGGAAGGACTGGTCGTCGGTGAAGAGATTTCAATGGCAGACTTAAAAGGAACACTTGAAGCATTCGTTAAACAAATGTTCGGTGAAGCACGCGAAATCCGGTTACGTCCGAGCTTCTTCCCGTTCACGGAACCATCGGTCGAAGTCGATGTATCGTGCTTCAAATGTGGTGGTAAAGGATGCAACATCTGTAAACAGACAGGTTGGATTGAAATCTTGGGCGCAGGAATGGTTCACCCGCACGTGCTTGAAATGGCGGAATATGACAGTACGAAAATGTCTGGTTTCGCCTTCGGAATGGGGATTGAACGAATCGCCATGTTGAAATATGGTGTTGATGATATTCGCCACTTCTATACGAATGACGTTCGCTTCAGCGAACAGTTTTAAGGGGGAAAACAGATGTTAGTCTCAAAACAATGGTTGCAGGAATTTGTTGATGTTCGTCATAAGACAGGTCAGGAATTGGCTGACTTGATTACAAAAAGCGGTATTGAAGTCGAAGGTGTCGAGGTTCGGGACGCTGACTTGAACAATATCGTCGTCGGTCGTGTCCTGACGAAAGAAAAACATCCGGAAGCGGATAAATTAAATGTCACGACAGTCGATATCGGACAAGAAGAGCCGGTTCAAATCGTTTGCGGTGCACCGAATGTCGATGCCGGACAAGATGTCATCGTTGCCCGCGTCGGAGCCCGTCTGCCGGGCATTAAAATCAAGCGTGCCAAACTGCGTGGTGTTGTTTCGGAAGGAATGATTTGTTCCCTTGAAGAACTCGGTTTCGAGAAGAAGTACATCCGGGAAGATGAACAGGACGGCATTCATACGTTCCGTGAACCGGTCACACCCGGGCAAGATGTCCTCGAATTGCTTGGACTCCACGATGAAGTACTGGAACTCGGGTTGACGCCAAACCGTTCTGATTGTTTGAGCATGTATGGTGTAGCGCATGAAGTAGCCGGCATCTTGAACACTACACCTGTTTTTCCGTCTGTCGAAGTACCGGAAGCAGCATCGTCGACTGCAGTAACTGTTCAACTGGATTCGGAAGCCTGTACGTTTTATGCGGCCCGTGAAATTCGCGATATTACAATCGGGGAATCGCCGCTTTGGTTAAAAAATCGTCTAATCGCGAACGGAATCCGCCCGATCAACAACGTCGTCGACATCACGAACTTCGTTTTGCTGGAGACGGGACAGCCGTTGCATGCGTTTGATGCCAACAAACTGGGGCAACAAATCGTCGTTCGCCAGGCAAAAGCCGGTGAAACGTTCCAAACTCTTGATGAAGTCGAACGGACACTTGATCCGTCGATGCTCGTCATCACAGACGGTGAACGTCCAGTGGCGCTTGCCGGTGTCATGGGGGGCGCGAATACGGAAGTGGATTCTGCGACGACGTCCATCGTCCTTGAGTCTGCCTATTTTGCACCGACATCGGTTCGGAAAACAAGCCGTGTTCTCGGTCTTCGATCAGATTCGAGCTCGCGTTTTGAAAAAGGTGTCGATCCGCGTCGTGTCGTGTTAGCGCTGGACCGGGCCGCGATGCTGATTGCTGAACTGGCAGGAGGTACAGTATTATTCGGAACGGCTGAAGCCGGTACGCTTCAACTGGAGGATCATCTGATTGAAGGCAGTGTTTCTTACATCAATCACCGCCTTGGTATGGAAATCGAAGGAACGGTCATGAAAGATCTGCTCGAGCGTCTTGGTCTTGAAGTCGAATTGTCGGCAGATGCATTGACAGTCAGTGTCCCGACACGTCGTCAAGACTTGATGATTCCGGCCGATTTAGCGGAAGAGGTTGCCCGTCTTTACGGATATGATGCGCTGACGTCGAGCCTGCCGCGCGAAGCAAGCCGCGGTTTCTTACCAAAACGTAATCAACACCGCCGTAAGATGCGTCACCTTCTTCAAGGTGCTGGTCTGTCACAAGCCATCACATACTCGTTGACGAGTGAGCAACGTGCAATGCAATTCAATGAACAGCAAGATTTGCATCCGGTTAAATTGGCGATGCCGATCAGTGAAGCCCGTTCCACGCTTCGGACATCCTTGATTCCGGGACTGCTGGAAGTCGCACAACATAATGTGGCACGACAACATGCTGATCTTGCCTACTACGAACTCGGAAGTGTTTATCTGCAACGTGATGCCTCACTTGAGACATTACCGCTTGAACAGGAAATGCTCGCAGGCATCATGGTCGGTCTGGCAGAGCAACATCGTGTTCACGGAACGCACGTCAAAACGGACTTCTTTGTCATAAAAGGAATCGTCGAGACGCTGGCTGAGGCGCTTGATGTGCCGTTAACGTATGAAGCGGCAGCAATGCAGTCGATGCACCCGGGCCGGACGGCACGAATTCTCCTTGACGGGGAAGCGATTGGATTTGTCGGACAAGTTCACCCCGGCTTATCGAAAGAAGAATACGGTCTGAAGGAAGTCTATGTCTTCGAACTCGATGCGATGGCACTGCACTCTAAAGCAGCCCGTGTCTATCAGGAAATTTCACGTTTCCCGTCAATGACGCGTGACGTCGCGATTGTTCTCGACCGTTCTGTATCTGCGAGCGAAGTCGAAGCCGTCATCATGCAAGCTGCAGGACCATTATTGAAGCAAGTGGAACTGTTTGATGTCTATACCGGTGATAATGTTGGAGCGGATCAGAAGTCGTTTGCCTTCTCGCTCCGTTATCAAAATAAAGAACGGACACTCGTCGATGAAGAGGTCACGACAGCTCATCAACAAGTCATTGAAGCCCTTCAATCATCGTTTAAAGCCGAATTGCGTTCTTAATCGTTTATACCTTTTTAAAAGTGAATGATTACCCGGAAAAGGGAGCTGGATGAATCAAAATCCAGCTCCCTTTTTGATATGTCTATAAACTATTTTTTTCTTCGCTTGAGATACAGTCGGACTACAGGTTGGCTACAGGTCCGCTCGATAAGATGAAGTCAGAAGAAAAAGGGAGGCTTATATATGAATTTTTTAAAACGGGCAGGAAAAAGTATTATTGCACGAAAAGGAAAGACGCTGATCATGCTGATCATCTTGACAGTGATTGGGTCACTTGTGCTATCCGGATTTGCCATCCAGGCAGCTGCAAAAAATGCAGGGGAAGAAGCACGAAAAGAACTCGGAGCGACCGTCACCCTTCAAGTCGACCGACAAAAACAGATGCAGGAACGACAAGCATCAGGAGAACGGGGACGACCTGAACAACAGGCGATTAGTCTGAAAGAGATTGAAGCGGTTGCTAATCTCAGCGAAGTCAAATCTGTCAATTACTTATCACAAGCAACCGCCACTTCCAGTAGTGTCGATCCAGTAACCAGTGAATCGACGGAAACGTCTGATTCCGAACAAAAAGGTCCTGGTACGATGGAGATGCCGGAAGGGATGACAACACCTGACTTTTCCCTGAACGGTGTCACGAGTATGGAACTGATAAATGCCTACACGGAAGGGACCTTAACAGTAGTCGAGGGGGAAGCGTTGACCACCGATTCACCTGAAAACAGTGTCGTCATTGATGAAAACTTAGCATCAGAAAACGATTTAAAGGTCGGGGATACGATTAAATTAAAAGCAACGACTACAAAACAATCTCAAAAATTGACGATTATCGGTCTGTCGTCATCGACGGAAGCGACATCCGATGCTGGTTTCCAGGCCGCCGGTTTCATGGATCCGATGAACCAGATGTATGTCTCGAATGATACGTTAGCTGATTTTGCGACAGAAGATGGAGAAGTCAGTGTATCGAGTGTTGTGTATACATTAAAAGATCCGGCAACGATTGCGACCTTTAAAAAAGAAGCGCAACTTGCAGCAAGTGATTTGGACTGGGATACGTATATGCTTGATGCCAATGATGCGGCTTATCAAAAGATGGTCGGACCAATCGAACAGGTTGCTTCGTTTTCTAAATCGGTTGTATATCTCGTCAGCATTGCAGGAGGATTGATTTTAGCATTGTTGATTTTATTGTCTGTTCGTGAACGCCGGAAAGAAATGGGGATTTTACTTGCGATGGGTGAAAAACGTTCCAAATTAATGGGACAATTGTTGATTGAGACGTTTGCGGTTGCAGCGTTTGCTTTCCTGATCACATATGCAACAGGCGGCATGACCTCTCAGTTTATGACAGATCAACTGCTCAGCCGAGAAGTGACGGAAGCAACAAGTACGGTTGCGACACAAACCGGATTTGGAGGTCCGGGCGGTCCCGGACAACAAATGCTGAACAGTATCCCGCAAATCACCGAAATGACGACTAATATCGACTGGGTGACACTGATTCAGGTAATGGAAATCGGAAGCTTGATCGTCTTCTTGTCCGTTCTGTTCCCATCAGTCGCCTTACTGCGTATGAATCCAAAAGAAATTTTATTACGGGAGGATTAATCCAATGACTATCTTAAAAATGAATGATGTCTCGTATGCCTATACATCGGGAAGTAAAATTCAACATATCTTAAAAAATGTATCGATTGAATTTAAATCCGGTCACTTTTACGCGGTTCTTGGCGAATCGGGATCTGGGAAAACGACTGCACTCAGTTTGCTGAGTGGTCTCGATTCACCTACTGAAGGACAAATTGAGTATGATGGACGAGACTTGCGAAAAATTGGTTTAACAAGATACCGCTCACGTCATGCTGCAACCGTATTTCAAGCCTTTAATTTACTGACGTATCTGAATGCGATTGACAATATCATCGTGGCGCTGGAATTGAGTGGGAGAAAGGTCAAATCGAAAAGAAGTCACGCTTTAGATCTGCTCGCTCAAGTCGGACTAGATGAAACACATGCCGAGAAAAAAGTGCTTCAACTAAGTGGCGGTCAACAGCAACGTGTAGCTATTGCCCGTGCACTGGCAACGGAGGCGCCGATCATTTTGGCAGATGAGCCGACCGGTGCTCTGGATGAAAAAACAGCTGCCGATATCATTGAACTGTTTAAACGACTTGCACATGAATCGAATCGTTGTATTATTACCGTGACACATTCAGCGGAAGTTGCCCGTGCAGCAGATCATATCATCGAATTGAAACAACAACACTTCCGAATCAGAACAAATGCCGAGCCTCAGACGGTATGACCATTATTCCGGGAGACAGAATACACCGGCCATCTTCTTGTTCTTGACAGAACAGGAAGGCAGCCGGTGCTTTTTTGTATCTACCCCAATTAGGTGAGAGGACTGCCGATTCTAAACGAAAAGAAAGTGGGAGGTGAACCACCGATCTTCTTTCCGGATAAAATCTAAACATCATGAAGCAAGTTCCTGCTCATGCGGTGGTTCGTTTCGACGATTGAAAATGAAGTAGATGAAACCACTTGTAAGAACGATGATACTGCAAAACAAAAACATGTTCGAGTAACCGATTTTGGCAGCAAGGCCCGACAGTAATAATGCGCCAAGACCAAATCCGCTGTCATAAGCCAAGAAAAAGGTAGAAATGGCTTTTCCTTTTTGATGTGGTGCAGCGTAGGTCAGCATGACCGTCTGGAGTCCGGGGAAAATCGAAGCAGATCCGATTCCGATGATGAGTGCAGCCAAAAGTAACCCGGGTAACGAAGGGAAAACGCCTAAGAGAATAAAACCTAGACTATACAGCAGGAAAGAAGGAAATAAAACGAAACCCGGTCCTTTTTGGTCAAACCATCTGCCGGCAAGCGGACGGATTGCTACCATGCCAAGTGCGACGAGGGCATAAAAGTAAGACGCGTAGGAAATGTGACCAATTGAATCCGTATACAATGAAATGAAAGCCGCTGTACTGGAGATGGCGACACCGGCTAAAACAGTGGCAAACAATAATAACGGACGGGATAAGAAAAGTGATTGATGAAGCCGGAAGACACGCGTATTCGGTACATGTTGACTCGTTAACGGTAAGCGAATCATCAGAACGAATGAGACGAATGCGAGCGATGCGACCGTGATGAAATAAAGGAAAAAGGCATCATGTTGAATCAAACTAAGTCCGATGACCGGTCCGAGAACGGAGGCAAGATTCATGGATAAAACAAAATACCCCATCCCTTCACCTTGACGGGTTTTCGGAATAAGTGTCGTTACGGCCAAGCTGATGGATGAAGACAACATTCCGAAGCTAAAACCATGAAAAATACGGACGATGATGAGATACAAAAAAGAATTCAAGGGAAGAACCAACAGATACAAAACACTCATCATCGTGAACAATGATGCAGAAATCAACAGCATCCGTTTGACATCGTGGCGATCAAGCCAATGACCAATCAAGGGTCGGGAACAAACGGTTGCTAAAATAAAGCTGGTGACGACCCAACCCAGTGCAGCCTGTGAAACATCAAATTGTTTAGCGGCAAGTAAAGGAAGTGAAGCATTGAGTAAATAAAACGTAATGAATAACAACAGATTGATCAATAAAGTCAGTACGTAATGACGATGAAATAAACGGTTTTTCAAAGTGAATCCTCCTGTTCATCTGGACGGTGTGTTGCGAGTAACTGTGTCATGACTGCCGCAATGATGCTTTGATCGTCGAATGATACAGATTGCAGAAATGCATGATGAGCCGACTGGACGGCCTGATCGATTTCACGATAAGCGTGACGGGCGGAAGGCGTTAAAGTAATCAGGCGTTTACGTCCAGAACCCGTTCGCGTGATGTAGCCTAACTCTTCAAGACGTGCAACCGTCTTGGTGACGGCGGGTTTTTCAATGACTAAGTATTTGGATAAGGCAACTTGCGAGACGGGTTCGAGAATGGCGACTGCTTTGATTAACCCCCATTGTCCGGTGTGTAACGAAAAAGGCAGAAGCGCCGCATCGATATCCCGCTTTGCGAGGCGTGCTACTTTGGATAACTGTCCTAACAGATCTTCTTGAAACGTGGTCATATAAAAAACTCCTTTAAGTTAACTAGTTAACTTAAAGGAGTATACCGAATCGGTAACACGATGACAAGTTATTTTTCGGAAGGAAGCGGAAAGACGGCTTGAAACGTGACCTGATTGATTGAGCCGTTGATTTGAGTCATGATTTCGAGCCGGTCCATGATTTGACGAACGAGGAACAGACCCAAACCGCTCCCGCCATGAATCCGATTTCTGGATTGCTCCGAACGAACGAGAGGATCAAACCAGTTTGCGGTTTCA
This sequence comes from Exiguobacterium sp. K1, assembly GCF_033721435.1. Taxonomy (NCBI): domain Bacteria; kingdom Bacillati; phylum Bacillota; class Bacilli; order Caryophanales; genus Exiguobacterium; species Exiguobacterium sp. K1. The sequence goes on from NZ_JAOTIT010000001.1 coordinate 147,761, forward strand.
CTTGTATCTTGAACGGTTGGTTCATTGGTAATCGTCAAGACGACAGCTGTATCCGTTGTGTCTGTCGAAATTTGGATGTTTCCCGTGACAGCGGTGTAAGAGACGGCGTTCATGAGTACATTATGAAGGGCACGACCCAACAAAGAAGGATCACTCTGAATCCAAGCATCATTTCCGGTTACTGTGACGTCCAGTCGACGCTCCGTAATCAGGTTCTCAAGTGGTCGTAGTTGTTGCTGTAGGATTTCATGCAGGGAGATATCATGTTTTTTGACTTCTATTTGTTCGACGCGGGCGACTTCAAGAAGTTCTGCAACCAATCGCTCCATATTTTCAATGACTTGTCCGGCGCGTTCTAAATAATAATCGCGATCCCGGTAAGCTCCTAAATTGAGTGACATCCCTTCAACCTGTCCTTTTATGATTGTTAACGGTGTCTTCAGCTCATGTGAGATGGCTAAAAATAAATTACGCCGTTCCGCATCACGTTGCCGATCTTTTTCAGATTCGAGACGCAAGCGTTCGTTCGAAGTATGCAGCGACTGCATCGTCGATTCCAGTTTTGTTGCCAGACGATTGATGTTTTCTGATAAATCGCCTAATTCATCGGACGAAGTATGGTGTGTCCGTACCGAAAAATTCAAGTGGGCGAGTTCTTTTGTAGCTTGATTGATCGTCAGTAAAGGGCGTGAAATGGTTCGAGAATACAAAAAAGCGGCTAAAGCAGCAAGTAACAGCAACGGAAGAACGATATAGGGGGCAAGATTCAAAATCACACTTTTCACTTCATCAATCGGTTGAATCATTTGATTGGCCTCTAAAATCAAAGTCTGGTCAGTCAGGTCGAGCGTCAAGGATTCTTGAATCATACCTTTTGGCGCATTGTCAGAAACAGGACGCGCTTGCCGGAGAGGACTCCGTTCAAAGCCGGGTGCATAATACAACTGATTGGTTTCCGTCCAAAGAGAAAAACGAATTCCTTGATCCGATAGACGGTCGAGCTCCGTAATCAATTGGGCACTGGATTTTTTTTGAGCGGTCTGTTGGATCGTTAACATCGTTGTATGAAACTGATCTTCCCGGTAGCTTTGATAATAAGACGGTAATGTTGCATATAGAAAGCCGACAGTCGACAGGACGGCAATCATCAGCAAACTAACCGTTAATGAAAACAACTTCCACGTTATCCGATGGCGTTTAATTAGTCGCTTCAAGTTTATATCCGACTCCTTTTACGGTCTGAATGTAGGGAACGTTGATTTTTTTGCGAAGGTTTTTAATGTGTGTATCTAAAAAACGTGTATCCCCAAAAGCGTCAAATCCCCATAATTGTTGAATCAGTTGTTCTCGTTCCAGTACTCGACCTGGATTTTCCAACAATAAATGAAGGATTTGAAACTCTTTTAACGTCAAAATAACAGCGTTACCAGAAATTAAAACGTTATAGCTTGCCGGAAATAGGGTAATTTCACGGAAAGAGAGCTGTTCTTCGTCATTCGTCCGGATTCGTCGAATGACGGCTTCGATTCTGCGCAATAAAATGCGTAAGGAAAAGGGTTTGGCAATATAGTCATCGATCCCAAGGTCAAACCCTTTTACTTGATTGTCTTCATCTTGTAAAGCGGTCAAAAAGATAATCGGCGTTTGAGACGTTTTTCGAACCTGTTGCGCGACTTCAAAACCGTCCAGATAAGGCATCATGATATCCAGTATCATCAAATCGAATGTCGCTGACTGATGCAGCTTAAGTGCCTCCATTCCGTTAGCGGCACTTGTGACATGATAGCCGCTCGATTCAAGCAGTTCAGTTAAGAGTTCGCGGATATCAAATTCATCTTCCGCAATTAAAATATGTGTCATTTTTTTCACCTCATACTTAGTTGTACCATCATTATCTGAAGTTTAACTGAATTTAGCGAGAATTCTCCCACCTCTAAGCGTCTCAGGGCGAAGCCCGGCATAGGTGGGAGATGAATCGCCCTGTTTTTCAAGACTGAGATTGTTGGATACAATCAGTGTAACGAATCAAAAGGAAACTTCAATTTGCGAAGCAAATAAGTGGTGAGTAGTTCACCGGTAAAGCCCGTCAGAATACTGTCGCTGTTCGTTTAAACTCAGGAGGAGAGAACATACATCATGAATCGTTTAGATAAACACCTGTCCGAATTAATTGCGCCATTTCATCTCACATGCGAAGTAAATCCTTCCATCACGGGCATCGCAACAGACTCGCGTGAAGTGACAAAAGGCTGTCTGTTTATTTGTGTCCGCGGCTATACCGTTGATGGACACCAGTACGCTGAAGAGGCCGTTGCAAACGGAGCCGTTGCGATTTTAGCGGAAGAACCCATCGACGGAGTGGAAGTTCCCGTCGTCCTATTACAGGATACAAAACATACTGCCGGAAAAGTGGCGGATTTATTTTACGATCATCCGAGTCACAAGTTGAAGGTTTACGGCATAACAGGTACAAACGGAAAAACGACGACGACCAAACTGACATACGATTTATTTCGTGCTGCCGGACAGAAGGCAGGGATGATCAGCACAATCGGAGCGATGATTGACGGAGAAATGATCGATACACCGAATACAACACCGGAAGCTATCATTTTGCATCGTCTGTTATACCAGATGGTCGAGCAGGGGGTCACCGATTGTGTACTCGAGGTTTCTTCGCACGCTTTAATGGAAGGTCGCGTGGAAGGGGTAAAGTTTCATGCCGCAGCGTTTACGAACCTGACACACGATCACCTTGATTACCATGCCTCGATGGAAGAATACGCGCAGGCAAAAGCCTTGTTGTTCAAACAAGTGGCAACGAGCGGAGGGCAAGCGGTCATTCTAAATGAGGCTGATCCGAAGAGTCGAGTCATGGAAAAAGCGGCAGAAGGCGTGCCTGTCATCTGGTACGCAACAAAAGCGCTGTCTGAAGCACCAATCACAGTGGAGTGGAAAGAGGAGACTGTCAGTGTCCGGATTGACGGGACAGTGACGGAAGTTCCTGTCTTTCTTCTCGGCGATTTCAATGCTGCGAATCTTGCGGCAGCCATCGGACTGATGCAGGCAGGTAACGTTAATATGTATCAGCTGATCCGCCATATACCGGAACTTCGTCTTCCGAAAGGACGTTTGGAACAGATTCCGTTTGAAGGGTGCGAAGTATACATTGATTATGCGCACACACCGGACGGATTGGAGAAGTGTTTGAAAGCATTGTCTGTTCCGGGCGAACCTTTATATATGGTGCTGAGTGCAGCAGGGGAACGAGATCGTTCCAAACGAGCGGTGATGGGACGGATTGCCGGTCAGTATTGCGAGGGAATCATCGTGACGGTACATGATCCGAGGCGGGAACAGCCGCAACAAATCATTAAAGAGCTTCTGGTAGAGATACCGCCTCGAAAAATCATCACCTGTCATGAGTCGCGAAAAGAAGCACTCCAGATTGCAGCAAAGGTTGCATTGACCGGGAAGCGGATGGTCATTGTCGGGAAAGGGCATGAACGGTTCGAACAGATTGGGACGGAGCACGTGCCGTTCGATGAAGTCAAGATTTTAACCGATGAACTGATTCGGTTATCCGGTCAGGAGACGGCCATGTAAAAAACCGACCATTTTTCATTATGGTCGGTTTCTTTTCTTAGCTAAAGCTTCCGCTTTTTTAGTATTGGCGAAATGATATTTTGTCCATTCCTGTAAACGTTCAGGACCGTATCTTAATAAGAGCGAAGCAGCGACCTGATCGACTTTTGCACCGGCACCTTTCGGGATCTCCGTCCCGGTCTGGCGGCTCAACTGATCCATCTCTTTTAAGAAGATGGCCCGTGCCAAAATTGAGGCGGCGGCGACGGCGACGTGGATTCCTTCCGCCTTCGTCGAAAAGTAGACGTTGTCCTTGACCTGGTTTGTCTCTCCGGAAAGATGTTTGTAGTAGACAGCTTTTTCAGCGAATTGATCAATCAGGATGGCTTGCGGCGGTTCATCCAGTCGAGTGAGTAATCCATTGAGCGCCGAATTATGAAGCAGGGCGGTCATCTTGCCCTGTGTCATCGTCCGTTGCATTCGATTGTAATCCGGATTGTGCAGGATCCGGTATTCATAAGGAATCACAGCATGCAAATCACGAGCAATCGTTCGGATTTCCGGATCGGAGACGTTTTTAGAGTCGCGGACTCCGAGCTCCCGGACCAGTTCGATTTTCGTTTTGTCGACGTAAGCGGCAACGACGACTAAAGGACCAAAAAAGTCACCTTTTCCGACTTCGTCACTGCCGACGACCGACCAGTTGGCAAATCCTTCTGGTAAAGAGCCGCTTGCCGGAGAAACGGTTTTTTTTGCTATCGGCGAACCGTAACGTACAGCGACAGTTTCAGCTTCCTGTCCTTGAAACATGACTTTTCCCGAGTTATAGACGGTCACGATACATCCGGCCGTTCGTGCGGCGAATCGTGCATAAGGCGGAGGAGAAACTTGATGGCGCGTGAAATCGGAAATGACGGTTTCCTGTTTTTCTTTTGTTAGCTTTAAAACGACTGTTCCCATGACATGATCACCCTTTCGAAAATAAGCATACCATCCTTAAGTCGGATGGTGGACTTCTTTTCCTATTTCAAAAATGATGGTACTATATGAAAGAAGCAAAGTATGAGGAGGACAGGAAAATGGCTGATTCAGAAGGGTTGAACCGGACGACGATTCATATTGCAGGAAATGATTATACGATTGTCGGAACGGAGTCACCTGAACATGTTCGCGAAGTGGGTCTCCTCGTGGATACAAAAATTCGTGAAATCAGAGACCAGGCACCACAACTCGACGTGCGACAAATTGCTGTTCTAGCAGCTCTCAATATCGGTAGTGACTATGTCAAAATCAAAAAGAATTTGGGTGAACTTTAAACATGATTTCTCTTGTTATCTTACTGTTTTTAGCTTTAGGCACGATGACGGGTGTCCGTCGGGGTGTTGTGTTACAGGCAGGTCATTTATTAAGCCTGATCATCTCGTTTATTGTAGCTTTGTCGTTTTACGATGAGTTGGCCGAGAAGTTCAAGTTATGGATTCCCTACCCATCAACGCTGGATGATGCTGGAATTGATTTAACGATGTTCTCCATCCCGAGTTCGGTTGGTTTGGATGAAGTGTTTTATAAAGCCTTTTGGTTCATCGTCTTGTTTTTTGCGACGAAAATCGTGTTATCGATTATCATCGCAATGTTTGATTCACTGACGAACATTCCGGTTCTCAAGCAGGTCAAAGGTCTCTTGGGAGGTATCTTCGGATTCATCGAGATGTATATCTTCATCTTCTTGGTTTTGTTCCTGGCAGCCTTTGCACCGGTTCAGTCCATTCAAGATGCCATTGCAGATTCAAGTTTAGCGTCATTTATGATTCAACATACACCGGTCCTCGCAGATTGGTTAATGCAAAAAGTCGGTTTGATAAAATAACGTGCTCCCGTTGAATGGGAGCTTTTTTTGAGGGGAGAATTGAACATGCGGACGACACAAGATGCGATTCGACATTTGGAACGAATTTCAGTTTATCTCGAAGTAAAAGGTGAAAACCCGTTTAAGATCAATGCGTTTCGAAAGGCAGCAAGTCTGCTCGAAGCAGCGGAACTTGATTTCATGGCGATCGAAGACTTTACAGCGATGAAAGGAATCGGAAAAGGAACGGCAACGGTCCTTGAAGAATTCCGTGAAACCGGAACGAGTACCGCATTGACGGAACTTGAGCAACAGGTCCCGGAAGGATTGATTGCCTTACTGAAGATTCCGGGACTTGGTGGAAAGAAACTCGCGAAACTGCATGAAGTCGGTGTCATTGATGCAGATTCCTTCGCTGAGAAACTGGCAGATGGTACAGTGGAAGCAATGCCGGGCTTCGGGAAAAAGACCGTGGAAAAATACAGTAAGGCACTGGAAACATTTGAGACACGGCCGGAACGGTTACCGTACGGTGTCATGCGAAAGAGTGTCAGTGAGCTGGAGCGGACGTTAGCCGGGATCGATCAAATCATCCGTTTTGAAGTCGGGGGCAGTTTCCGGCGCGCGGAAGAGACGTGTAAGGATCTCGATTTCATCATCTCGACGGACCATCCAAAAGAAGTGAAGGCGCAATTACTTGAAATTGAACAAATCGATGAAATCATTGCTGCCGGGGACACCAAAGTCTCAATCGTTTTGAAGCGGGATGATGCTTACATCGCAGTTGATTTCCGATTGGTGGACGACTTGGCATTTGCTTCGACGTTACATCACTTTACGGGATCAAAAGATCATAATGTCCGGATGCGGCAACTGGCGAAAGAACGCGGTGAAAGTATCTCGGAATACGGAGTCGAAACGAAAGACGGACTGTTCCAACCGAAAACGGAACAGGAACTGTTTGCCCGTTATGACCTGCCGTTCATCCCGCCGGAACTGCGGGCAGGACGTCAGGAGTTCGAAGCGGATTTAAATATGTTGATTCAGGAAAAGGACATTCAAGCAGATGTCCATATGCATACAACGTGGTCGGACGGTACGTTATCCGTTGATGAACTGGTTGATGCCTGTGCGGCACGGGGATACTCCTGGATGGCCATTACCGATCACAGTAAATATATGAAGTTCGTCAATGGATTGACGGAAGAACGATTGCGGAAACAGCGCGTCGAAATTGAAGCGGCACGAAAGAAACATCCGGAGATGACGATTTTATGCGGTGTTGAGATGGATATTCTACCGGACGGATCACTCGATTATGAGGATGACTTCTTAAAAGAAATGGATTACGTCATCGCTTCGATCCATTCGAAGTTTGATCAGACGGAAGAGGAAATCATGCAACGTCTTGAAAATGCCTGCCGCAATCCGTATGTCTCTTTGATTGCCCATCCGACCGGACGCATTATCGGACGCCGGGATGGATATGCAGTCAACATCGATCGACTGGTCGAACTGGCGGCTGAAACCGGGACGGCACTGGAAATGAATGCGAATCCCGGACGGTTTGATTTAACCGCCTCGTCACTGGCGAAAGCGAAGGCAGCTGGAGTCAAACTGATGATCAACACCGATACCCATCGTCCGGAAATGTTGGAAGATATGAAACTTGGGGTCCTTCATGCACGTAAAGCATATTTGGAACCATCTGATGTCATCAATACGTGGACTGCCAAAGAAGCACGTGCCTTTTTTGACCGAAAACGTTTAGGAGTGAAGTAAATGAATGCCAATGCACTACGTGTATTAGAATACGATAAATTAAAAGAACTACTCGCCAAACAAACCGCCAGTTCACTGGGGGCTCAGTTCGTGCGGAAAATGGAGCCGGCGGAAGATTTTGAGCAGGTGAAAGCGTTACTCGCTTTGACGACAGAAGCGACGACCGTTTACCGATTGCGCGACCGTTATCCATTTGGCGGACTGACGGATGTCCGCAGTGAAGTCAAGCGGGCGGAAATCGGATCTGTTCTCTCAACCAGTGAGTTACTTGCAGTGGCAGACGTCGTCTATTCCGGACGTCAAGTCAAGGCTTTCCAGGAACGTCTGCATGAAGATCATCCGGATCTCCGCTTACCGGCGCTTGACAGCCGGATTGAGCAGATTACAAAGCTGGTGGAAATCGAACAGGGTATTCGTCATGCGATTGATGACCAGGGAACGGTTCAAGACTCGGCAAGCGACAAACTTCGGGCTTTACGGAGTCAGCTTCGCTCACTCGAAGGTCAAGTCCGGTCGAAAATCGACGGCGTCTTACGCAGTAAGTCGAAGATGTTGTCCGATGCCATCGTCACGATGCGAAATGACCGTTACTGTGTGCCGGTCAAGCAGGAGTACCGTCAAGCCTTTGGCGGAATCGTCCATGACCAATCGGCATCCGGTGCGACACTGTTCATCGAACCGCAAGCCGTCGTTGCGGCCAACAATGAAATCCAGGAAGCACGCCTCAAAGAGCGGGCGGAAATCGAACGGATTTTAGCTCAACTTTCAGCGCTTGTCGGCTCAGTCGGCGATTCGCTCCGCATCAACGTCGACGTCCTGGCGGAGCTCGATTTCATCATGGCAAAAGCGTTATACGGACACACGATTCGTGCCGTCGAACCACGTTTAAATGAAAACCGCCACATCGTCTTGAAAGAAGCGCGTCATCCGTTCATTCCGGATGATGAGGTCGTTCCGATTACCGTGTCGCTTGGCGGGGAATTCACCTCACTCGTCATCACCGGACCGAACACCGGCGGGAAAACCGTCACGTTGAAAACGATTGGACTACTGCAATTGATGGTTCAATCCGGTTTATACGTTCCGGCAGCGGACGAGACGGAGTTGAGTGTCTTTGATGCGATTTATGCCGACATCGGAGATGAACAGTCCATTGAACAAAACTTGTCGACGTTTAGTTCTCATATGACGAACATCGTTTCAATGATGGGGAAAATTGATTTCATGAGTCTTGTCCTGTTTGATGAACTCGGTGCGGGAACGGATCCGACAGAAGGGGCGGCGCTTGCGATTGCCATCTTGGATGAAGTGAAACGACGCGGCGCACGTGTCGCTGCGACGACTCACTATTCGGAGCTGAAAGCATACGGCTACAACCGGGAAGGTGTCGTGAACGCCTCGATGGAGTTTGATGTCGAGTCGCTTAGTCCAACGTACCGGTTACTGATTGGTGTACCTGGACGTTCCAATGCCTTTGAAATTTCGAAACGGCTTGGGCTAGAGGATCGTGTCATCGATGCGGCCCGTGATCAAGTTGGAACGGATGCGCAGTCCGTCGAAACGATGATCGGACGGCTGGAAGAAGCGAAACAACGTGCTGAATCCTTGGAACGGGAATTGCTGCAGGAACAACAACGATTGGTGGAAGAACGGGAAGAGTTCGAGCGGGAACAGGCGGAGATTCATCAAGAGAAAAATGAAATTCTCGCCAAAGCAGAAGAAAAAGCAACGCGTGCCGTCGAACGGGCACAAAAAGAAGCAGAAGCTGTCATTAAGCGTCTGAAAGAATTACGGGACGCGGGAGCTGTCAAAGAGCACGAACTGATTGAAGCCCGGAAACAGCTCGAGCAAGCGAAACCTTCGTTACAAGATCAACGGATTGCCAAGGTCAAAGCAAAAACCAATCAGGCTCCGGTCTTTGCCAAAGGCGAAGAAGTAAAAGTAACGACCTTTAACCAAAAAGGATATATCATCAATCAAAATTCAAATGGTGAATATACAGTACAGGTTGGAATCATGAAAGTAAACGTCAAGCCGAGTGATTTAGCCAAGGTCGGGGAAGTCAAATCGGCTTCGAAAACCAAAAAACGATCCGGCGGAACAAGTATCACGAAGCAGTCTGCTGCTTCAGCCGAGTTGGATTTACGCGGTGTCCGGGTCGAGGAAGGACTGGCAAAACTCGATCGGTTCATGGATCAGGCACTGCTGTCCAACTACGAACAGATTCGTGTCATCCATGGTCTTGGAACAGGAGCGATGCGTCAAGGAGTACAAGAATACCTTCGTGGAAACCGTCATGTCAAAACCCATCGCTTAGGCGGTCAGGGTGAAGGTGGACATGGTGTAACGATCATCGAATTGAAATGAGGCGCGGATAGGTGAATATTTTTGAAAACGTCTATGTCTACACGACCGCTTTATATTCGGTTGCGGGACTGTTGATCATCATGGGGTTGGCACTTTTTGAGTTGACAACCCGGTACCGGAACTGGGAACATATCAAGAGTGGAAACATTGCTGTTGCTCTCGCGACCGGCGGGAAAATCATCGGTTTGGCAAATATCGTCCATTTTGCCGTCCAAAGTGAACAGCGTGTCGGGGCGATTTTTTTAGAAAGTGCCTTCGGATTTTTACTGTTGATTTCGACCTATTGGATTTTTGAATTTTTAACTCCGAATCTTCCGGTCGACCGGGAGATCGAAAAAGGAAATATCGCTGTCGGCATCATCTCCTGTTCGTTATCGATCGGGATGTCTTATGTGATCGGTTCAGCGTTAGTGGGGTGAACAGGTGTTAGAACGATTAGCGAAAATCATGTTTGGCGTATCGATTGCCTTTTTGGTCGTCGGTCTGCTGTGGGTTTTTATGAATTAAAAGAACTGGCTCTGCTAAGTGATTATTCCGTACTGAGATCGATTCAGTACGGAATTTTTATTGGCAGGACACAAAAAAATGAAGGAGGAGACGACTATGAACGTCAAAAAAACCAATACCAATGAAATACGGCGCCGCGCCTTTGAAGCGATGCAATTGATTTCCTGGAAAGATATTTTTTGGGTGATCATCGGCTCAGCTATCTTGGCGTTCGGCATCAACTACTTTACGATTCCGAATGATTTGTCAGAAGGAGGATTGATCGGGATTACGGTCATCTTCTACTACCTGTACGGATGGGATACCGGCTTAGTCTCGTTAATTGCCAATGCACTGCTGTTTGTCGTCGGCTACCGTTTCTTAAGTCGGAAAACGATGATCTATTCCGTCATTTCCGTCGCAACGACATCCTTTGTCCTGTCGTCGACAGCGTCGCTCGCGACGACTTCCGACAGCCGGCTGATCGGGACGGTGTATGCCGGAATCTTGATCGGTCTTGGAATCGGTCTTGTCATCCGGGCAGGCGGGACGACCGGCGGTGGTGTCATCATCGCCCGGTTAATGAACAAATACCTGAACTTAGGGATTGCCGTGTCGATGTTCATCATCGACGTGACAGTCGTCGGAGCCTCCGGATTTTTGTTTGGGGAAGAAACGATGCTTTATACGCTGATTGCAATCATCATTGGTTCGTATTTAATTGATTTGGTCAGCGAAGGATTGAATGTCCGTGAAGCCGTGACGATCATCAGTCATCGCCAGGAAGAAATCGCTACGATTTTGACCGAAACACTCGGACGCAGTGCGACCGTCATCCACAGCCACGGTCATTTCACAAAACAGAAAAACGATATGTTATATATGATTGTCGATAAGCGCCAGCTCGCGCCATTGAAACAAATCGTCGAAGCGGCGGATCCGCGTGCCTTTGTCGTCATTCATAAAGTACGGGAAGTCATCGGGGAAGGGTTTACCTATCCATCCCGTTAAACCGATTCAAAAGACCACTTGTGAAACAGCGCAAGTGGTCTTTTTGATGAGTTTCAAATATCTATTATTTGGAAAAAATGAAATTTATTTTAACAGAAGACTAGCCGTGTTAGCTGAAATACACGTATAATAAAAATGAATAGTAATTCAGTTACAGGGAGGGAATGGAATGGATTCAGCATGGTTAAAGGATTATCCAGAACAAGTACCTGCATCGATCAACTATCGTGAAGTACCGCTTTATCAAGCACTTGAAGAGGCGGCAAATGAATTTCCGGAGCGGAGAGCGCTTAGTTTTCTCGGGAAACGAATGACGTTCCAGGAAGTGCGCCATGAAGCGCGGAGCTTTGCAAAAGTCCTGCAGGATGCCGGTCTTGAGAAGGGCGACCGGGTCGGTTTGATGTTGCCGAACTGTCCACAGTATATGATCAGTTACTACGCGGTGTTGTACGCCGGTGGAATCGTCGTTCAGGTCAATCCGTTGTATACCGACCGCGAACTGGAACAGATTTTGGACGATTCGGGGGCGAAGATGCTCGTCACACTCGATTTGCTGTATCCGAAAGCATCGCGTGTCAAAGCAAAGACGTCTTTAAAAACCGTTGTCACGACAAGCATTGCTGACTACCTTTCATTTCCTAAAAATAAACTGTATCCGATCAAGTCCCGTAAAGACAATAACATCATCATTGATACGACGGGATCCATTCCGTTTCTTTCTCATCGCGGAAGTACGATGATTGAACCGGTGAACATCAACCCAAAAGAAGATATCGCAGTGTTACAATATACAGGTGGAACGACCGGTGCGCCTAAAGGTGTTATGTTGACGCACTTTAATCTCAGTGCCAATGTCGAGCAGATCAGTCATTGGTTCTATAAATATTCTCGGGGAGACGGGCGGAAATTGTTGGCAGTCGTCCCATACTTCCATGTCTACGGTATGACATGTAACTTGAACTTCGGTATGTTCAATGCGTACGAACAAATTATTTTGCCGAAATTCGACTTGGAACAGGTCCTGAAGACGATTGATAAAGAAAAACCGAGTCTGTTTCCCGGCGCTCCGACGATGTATGTCGGACTGTTAAATCATCCGAAACTAAAGAAATATGATTTATCCTCGATCGAAGCATGTATTTCCGGATCAGCACCGCTTCCGGTCGAAGTACAAGAGAAGTTTGAACAGGTGACAGGCGGACGGATCGTCGAAGGGTATGGCTTGTCGGAAACAAGTCCCGTGACGCATACGAACTGTATCTGGGATAAACGTGTTCCGGGAACAGTCGGGATTCCGGTTCCGGATACAATCGCTAAAATCGTTCAACCGGACGGAGAGACGCCTGCTGCACCTGGAGAGATCGGAGAGATTCTTGTCCGTGGCCCGCAAGTTATGAAAGGATATTGGAAACGTCCTGAAGATACACAGGCTGTTCTGCGTGACGGATGGTTGCATACGGGAGATCTTGGATATGTCGGCGAGGATCATTATTTCCGGATTGTCGATCGGAAAAAAGATTTAATTATCGCATCGGGATTCAATATCTATCCACGGGAAGTCGAAGAGATTTTGTACGAACATCCGGCGGTCAAAGAAGCGGTCGTCATCGGTGTACCGGATGCTTACCGGGGTGAAACCGTCAAAGCCTTCATCGTTCTGAAAGATGACGTGCAGACGACGGAAGAGGAACTGGATCAGTTTTGCCGGAAAAGTTTAGCATCATTCAAAGTGCCGAAACAATATGAGTTCAGACAAGAGTTGCCGAAAACGTTTGTCGGGAAAATCCTGCGTCGTGTCTTAGTCGAGGAAGAACGGGCAAAACAACTGGAAGAAAGCAGTTGACAGCTCAAAATGACATGTTAGAATAAATATGAATGAACCATCATTCATTTTATGTGTTAGGAGATAGCCTTATGAAAAGAACGATGTCTAAGAGTGATCGCATCATTGATGCGGCAGTAAAGGTGATTGCGAAAAACGGCTACCACGGTGCCAAAGTGACAGCTATCGCAAAAGAAGCAGGCGTAGCGGATGGAACGATTTATCTTTACTTTAAGAACAAGGAGCACTTATTAATTTCTTTGTTCCAAGCCAAGATGGGCAGTTTCATCGAGTATTCGGAAGCACAGATCGCACATCATCAGTCAGCGACACAACAACTGGCAGGGCTCATCGAAGCACACCTTGAACAGTTATCGGTTGATTATGATTTGGCCGTCGTCACGCAAATCGAGTTACGCCAATCGAATCAAGAGATGCGGCATAATATCGCAACGGTTTTAAAACCGTATCTTCATCTGATTGATCGTGTGATTCGAAACGGGATGGAATCGGGAGAGTTCTCAAACGAGCTGGATTATCGTTTGGCGCGGCAAATGGTGTTCGGCACGATTGACGAGGTCGTGACGAGCTGGATGGCGAGCGGATTTAAATACGAGTTGCTCGAAACGCGTCACGGGATTCATCGCATGTTAATTAAAGGGCTGAGTTAAGCCCTTTTCATGAAAAATTTTTTGTAAGCGGATACAAAAATGATGGTGGTCAATAGAAGTTGATACGAGGGGGAACGAAGAATGGAAATCTACGTCTTGTTAAAACGAACATTTGATACGGAAGAAGCAATTCAGCTCGAAAATGGTCAAATCGAAGAGGATGGTGCAGAATTCATCATCAATCCTTATGATGAATATGCAGTCGAAGAAGCGATCCGTGTACGGGATGCCCAATCTGGAACCGTGACGGTCGTAACGGTCGGACCGGAAGATGCAGACAAAGAACTCCGGACAGCGCTCGCGATGGGAGCCGATCAAGCAGTCCGAATCTCAATTGAAGACGATATTGAGGAAGCCGATCATTATTCGATTTCAGAAGTATTGGCCGGATATCTCAAGGAACAGACAGTCGATTTAATCATCGCCGGAAACGTCGCCGTTGACGGCGGAAGCGGACAAGTCGCTCCGCGTGTCGCAGAACTGCTTGATATTCCGTACGTCACAACAATCACGAAGCTTGAGTTGAACGGAACGGATGCCGTCGTGACACGTGACTCGGAAGGGGATACGGAAGTCATTAAAACATCGTTGCCGTTGCTCGTCACAGCCCAACAAGGATTAAATGAACCTCGTTATCCAAGCCTGCCGGGTATCATGAAGGCGAAAAAGAAACCACTCGAGGAACTTGAATTATCGGATCTGGAATTAGACGAGGATGAGTTGGCACCGCGTCTTGAGACGATTGAACGCTTTTTGCCGCCAAATAAAGCAGCCGGTAAAATTCTAGAAGGTGATTTGTCGACACAAGTCCAGGAACTCGCTTCATTATTACGCAACGAAGCAAAAGTTGTTTAAGGGGGAAGAAACGATATGTCAAAAGCACTTGTACTTGCAGAATCACGGGACGGGAATTTACGAAATGTGTCATTTGAAGCCATCGCAGCGGCAAATCTCGTTGCAGATGAAGTCGTAGTTGCCTTAATCGGACAAAATGTGGCGGCAGATGCCGCACAACTCGCGACACGAGGAGCACATCAGGTTCTTGTCGTTGAAGACGAACGATTGCAGCATTATACACCGGACGGATACGGACAAGTCTTCATGCAGTTGTTGGAACGTGTCGCGCCGGACGTCATCGTCTTTGGTCATACGTCACTCGGTAAAGATCTATCACCGAAAATCGCAGCGAAACTGCAGGCAGGATTAATCAGTGATGTGACGTCGATCGAAGGCAGCGGAGCAGATGCTTCTTTCATCCGACCGATCTATTCCGGAAAAGCCTTTGAAAAAGTAAAAGTTTCAGAAGGAAAAACGCTCTTCACCGTCCGCCCGAACAATATCGAGCCGTTGGCGGAAGGAACTTCAGAAGGAACGGTTGAATCCGTAACCGTTGAGTTGAAGGATCTGCGTACTATCGTTTCAGAAGTCGTCCGAAAAGCAACGGGTGGTGTCGATCTGTCGGAAGCGAAAGTCATTGTCGCAGGCGGTCGTGGTGTCAAGAGTTCAGACGGTTTTGCACCCCTTCAAGAGTTGGCGGATTTGCTCGGTGGTGCAGTAGGTGCATCACGTGGAGCGTGTGACGCAGACTATTGCGATTACGCGTTGCAAATCGGTCAGACGGGGAAAGTGGTCACACCGGACTTATACATCGCTTGCGGTATTTCCGGTGCGATTCAACATTTAGCCGGGATGTCGAATGCGAAAGTCATCGTCGCCATCAACAAAGATCCGGAAGCGAACATCTTCTCGGTCGCAGATTACGGAATCGTCGGCGATTTGTTTGATGTCGTGCCGTTACTAACGGCAGAATTCAAAAAAATGCTTGTCCATTAAGAAGCGGGGGAAGAAGCAAAGAGCAACTTCTTTGCTTCTTTTTTTGCGTATAACTTGTCTGAGCAGTTTCGTTTGCTGTAAGGTAGGGCTGTGCTATACTCAAGTCAGTAAAAAGATGGGTTGGATTCACAAGTCGATCCCGTCTAAAAATAGGAGGTTTTTCTCAATGGCAATCGTACACGCAACTAGCCAATCGTTTAAAGAAGATACACAAGAAGGTCTCGTTCTCGTTGATTTCTGGGCAACATGGTGCGGACCTTGTCGCATGCTTGCTCCGGTTCTCGAAGAACTTGATGCAGACATGGAAAACGTTAAAATCGTTAAAGTCGACGTTGACGCTAACCCGGAAGTCGCTGGAGCTTTCCAAGTCCAAAGCATTCCGACACTCGTCTTATTCAAAGACGGTCAACCGGTCAACAAAACAATGGGCTTCATGCCTAAAGATGCTTTAAAAGAATTCGTTGAAACATCTAACTAATTCTAAACGCTATTCAAAAGGCATTCCGTCAATCGACGGAATGCCTTTTTTGTATTGAATCAATCTATCGGTGAACAAAGTTCAATCAAGTGACCGTCCGGGTCAAGCACATAGGCGACTGTTTGCCCCCATGGTTTTTCAGTCGGAGGCAAAACGGTCTGGTGACCGGCATTTTTGATCTGCTCATACAAATGAGCGACATCTTCCGTCACAAAACCGAGTTCGATCGATTGTTGAACGGTTTTATCCGGGATTTCATAGGGAATCATGGAACGAACGTCTTCTTTTGTGTTGAAGGCAAGAATTGTCGATCCGGTATCAAACTCCGTATAACTTCCGTGCTCCGCTTTAATCGGCAACCCGAGCAGACCGTTGTAAAACCGACGGGTCTTCACGGGATCCGTAATATAAAGAATCGTATAGCCGTAGTGAACCATGTCGAAACCTCACTTTCCTTAATCAGTCTTCAAGTAATGAAGCAATGTCGGATGCCGGTGTCGGGTAGGCAAAACTTGTTTTTTGCAGGGCGGAGCTTGGAATCCGGTGTTGCATCGCGAACGAAAAGTAATTGGCCAATTCTGCGGCATGGACGCCGATGAAGTGCGCCCCGAGAATCTGATCGTCTTCGCCGATCAATACTTTGGCCCGGGCAAACGGATCTTTAATCCGGACATTTGTTTGCCAACCCGAAGTATCAATTAATTTTCCGCGGTATTTTGTATTGTTTTGTTTTAGACTGGCTTCCGTCTGTCCGACTTTTGCAAGATTCGGCGTCGTAAAGACGATGCTCGGCACAGGCAATAACTCGAGTCGTCGTGTATTACCCTCCAACATATTACAAGCCGCAAGACGTCCTTCCGTCCCCGCAAAAGGAGTCAAGGCAGGGTTTCCGCTGACGGCGACGTCGCCCGCTGCATAAATGTTCGGAGCGGAAGACTGCAGATAGTCATTCACATGGATTCCTTTTTCTTCGTAAACAACGCCTGCTTTTTCAAGTTGCAAATGTTTGATGCTTGCGATACGGCCTGTCGCATTCAAGACGACATCGGCTTCCAGGCGTGTCCCGTCGGAAAGCGTCAATGTCGTATCCGAGTAGGAAACCGCTTCTGTTTCATGAAGAATCTCAATGCCGAGTGCTTGTGTCGCTTCAAGCAAGACAGAAACCAGTTCCTGCTCAAATTGTTTCAGGGCATTGGAACGAAGAAGAATCGTCACTTCAGCACCGGCGATTCGTGCCAGGTGAGCGAATTCAAAAGAAATATAGCCTCCACCGATACAGACCAAACGACGGGGCACATCACGCAATTCCAAAAATTCATTGCTGTTGAGGAAACGTTCGCTTCCGGGAACAGATAACTCGCGTGGACGAAGTCCTGTCGCAATTAAAAATTGTTCGGCTTCCAGTTCGATGTCGTCGACCACAAGTCTTTTATTGGATAGGAAACGGGGTTCCCCATGGTAATAGTCAATCCCCAACTCATCGTACCGATTTCGGGTTTGTTCCGGAATCGCCCGCGTATATTCATTTTTCCGTTCCATCAGTTGACGCCAGTCGATGGAGACAAGCCCTTTCAGCCCGTAACCGAGTAAACGTTCAACGGCATCCTTCGCTTCGCTGCCGGTCAACAGAATCTTTTTGGCATCACAACCGCGCTGAGCGCATGTTCCGCCCGGCGTGAAATTTTCGATAATGGCAACGTTCAGTCCTTTTTCAGCAAATTTATAAGCCGCTTGGTTACCGGCTGACCCTGTACCTATTACAATGCAATCGTATGTACGCATTTTTTATCCCCCATGTGTCATAATCAATGTATGATATTTACCCTATAACGTAAAACTAGAAACGGTGGAAGGAGACATTTTTGTGAGTCATCAAGAACATATTAAGGCGAAATTATCCCTTTTACCTGACGAACCAGGTTGTTATCTGCATAAAAATCAATTCGACGAGGTCATTTATGTCGGAAAAGCTAAAAATTTAAAGAACCGTGTCCGGTCTTATTTTACCGGGGCACACGATTTAAAGACAGAACGACTTGTCGCCGATATTCGGGACTTTGAATACATCATCACCGGAAGTGAGCTCGAAGCACTGCTTCTTGAGATGACCCTCATTAAAAAACATGATCCGAAATACAACATCATGCTCAAGGATGACAAATCCTATCCGTATCTCAAAATTACGAATGAGACGTATCCGCGTCTGATTACGACACGGAAATTAAAAAAAGACGGCGGACATTACTTCGGTCCTTATCCGAACGCTTATGCTGCCAATGAAACCAAACGTCTACTCG
This sequence comes from Exiguobacterium sp. K1, assembly GCF_033721435.1. Lineage (NCBI taxonomy): Bacteria > Bacillati > Bacillota > Bacilli > Caryophanales > Exiguobacterium > Exiguobacterium sp. K1. The sequence goes on from NZ_JAOTIT010000001.1 coordinate 165,939, forward strand.
ACCGGCTGTATCCGCTCCGGAAATGCCAGCCGATGCCGAAGAAACTGTGTTTGTACTACCACATCGGCCAGTGTCTCGGACCTTGTGAAATCCCCAATCTCGAAGGGGACCAAAAAGAGATTGTCTCGGAAATCCGTCGTTTCTTATCGGGGGAAACCAAAGACTTGATCCAGTCGTTGCAACACAAGATGAGTGGTGCAGCGGAAGCGATGGAATTCGAACGGGCAGGGGAACTGCGCGATCAAATTCGGGCGATTGAATCGATCATGAACAAACAGAATATGATTACGGCAGATCTGACCTCGCGGGATGTCTTCGGAATTTATGTCGACAAGGGATGGATGTGTGTGCAGGTCTTTTTCCTGCGCGGCGGAAAAATGATTGAGCGTGATGTCTCGCTGTTTCCGATTTACGGGACGCCGGCCGAAGAACTCGAGAGTTTTATCGTCCAGTTCTATGAAAAAAATATCAAGCCAAGCGAGATTTATGTACCGCCCCTCGTCAATCAGATGCTGCTCAAAGAGGCGCTTAATGTACGTGTCCATGTGCCGGTACGCGGATCAAAACGCAAGTTGCTCGATCTTGCGACGAAAAATGCCGAAAATGCAATCGGGGAACGTTTCGAATTGATCGCCCGGGATGAAAAGAAAACCGTTCAAGCCGTTCAGGAACTCGCTGATGCGATTGACGTTCATCCGCTATCGCGGATCGAAATCATTGATAATGCCAACATTCAAGGAGCGGATGCCGTCTCGGCCCTTGTCGTGTTCGAAGACGGGAAACCGCTCAAAAAAGAATACCGGAAATTTAAAATCAAAACCGTCAAAGGGCCGGACGACTATGAATCGATGCGGGAAATCGTCAGACGGCGCTACCGGCGTTTATTGCTCGAAGGCGCACGATTGCCGGATCTTGTCCTGATTGACGGCGGGCTCGGTCAATTAAATGCGGCACTTGAAGTCATTCAAGATGAATTAGGGTTATCCCTGCCGGTCGGTTCACTGAAAAAAGACGATAAACACCGGACAAGTCAACTCTTATTCGGGGAAGGCGGGCAGTTGATTGAGCTCCATCCGCGTTCGAGTGCATTTTATTTGCTGCAACGTATGCAGGACGAGGTCCACCGGTTTGCCATCACGTTCCACCGTTCACTGCGCTCAAAAGGAATGACCCGCTCGCTGCTTGACGACATTCCTGGAGTGGGACCGAAACGTCGTCAACAACTGATCCGTCATTTCGGATCGATGCGGAGCTTAAAAAAAGCGAACATCGAACAGCTGACGGAGGCCGGTTTACCGGTCAAATTGGCAGAAACCGTGGCGGAATATCTCAGTCAGACAAATGAAGAATAAAAAAACGCGTCGTTCTCTCGATTTTCTAATAGAAACCGAGAGGACAACGCATTTTTTATAGTAATTTTTTAGAATAGGTGAATACCTTAGTTTTAGTTATTGATATATTTTTCGTAGAACGAACCAAAGTCTTTTTGATTCCATTTGTAATAATGACCTTGTAACCAGTCGAATGACTCTTGGGACAAATCTTTGAACGTTTGCGGGACGTTCATATCGCCTTGGCGCAAACCACCGAGAATCGTGACGGAATGATTCAGGGAACTGTTGGCGAACTCAAGCATTTTTTGTCCTTCATATTGCTTTTCGGCAATGGCAAGAAGTGCTTTGTAGAGATCCTTCACATGCTCGAGCTGTTTTTTATCGACATCAATCGAATAATGTTTCCCGCCGATTTCGAACTTGATTTCGACATCAAGATCGACGGTGCCGGCTGTTTCAAACATGACATGACGAATCGGATAATGTGCATATGGATAACGGTAGAGAACACGTTTTGAACTGACCGCACTTTCGCCGTCCAGGTGAACGAGCGCCAGATTCGTAAAGCAGTACTCATCTGTTTTCGATTTGATTAAAAAATAAATTTTTTCGCCGTCTTCGTGTAACACGTAGTCATCCGCGGCGGCCTTGTCAAAATCGTCCGGGTGAATCACTTGCCCAATATCACTGAATCCTGTTAAATCGGCTGCTAGTTTCTTGAACATAAAAATTCCTCCTTTGGTAGATGCGACTGAATACTGATACGGCAATCAAACGAAAAGGTTTCATGTTTCAAGAATTCGAGGTCTGTCTTAAAACTCCTGTATGGATTTCAAATGGAGCGTTCAATCGGATCTTTCGGATCGATCTCAATCAAAATCTGGACATGAGTTTTATTCAATTCCGCGTATCCTTCAGCGACACAACCGTTCAGTCTGGAGAATTGTTCCGCTAAAAACCCGGCTTCTAACTGGAAGTAGCCTGCCGGTCGGTCGAGACGCGTTGATTCAGGTGGGGTTAATAAAAAACTCAAAGAGTTCCCTTTTTGTTTTTTTAGTTCGAGATGTCCCCAACCAGCTTCATGGAAAAAGGGAGGTGCTTCTTCGGCACTCAAGACCGGAAATTCACGTGCCAGTCGCTTTCCTGCCCAATAGATGACATGGCGGTAATCTGTTCCTAATAAATCCATCAGCACATAGTCACGAATCAGTTCGATTCCGAATGTGGAAGAGGGGGTTGGTACTGAATCCATCAACAATCACTCCTATCTCTGAAACTATTATAGCGGGGTAATTCTCCTCGGTCATTGTTTTCCTAAAAAAATTTGCAGTTATTTGCAGTTAAATGCAACAGCTCGGGTTGTCTTATAAAAAGGACAGGAGTAGAATAAGTGATGAAAAGACGAATTTCCTTATGAAAGCGCTTTTCTACCAAAATGCGCCAACGTTTGATTGGCAAACAAAAGGGGGGATTTGGATGGCGAATCATCGTGATTTCGTGGGGCGTAAAATACACTCACTGCTCGGCGTCATTCCAATCGGGTTATTTTTACTTTCTCATTTTACGACGAACTATTTCATCGTTCGTGGGGAGGAAGACTTTAATAAGGCTGCGGAAGTCGTGGGGAGCGTTCCGTATCGGTTGTTCTTGGAAGTGTTTGTCATCTTCATTCCAATCATCCTACACGGTATCTACGGTGTTTACATCGCGTTTACAGGTTCCGCGAACACAGGTCGTTATACATACTTCCGGAACTGGATGTATGTGCTACAACGCTTCTCAGGTATTTTCCTTGTCGTGTTCATCACATGGCACGTTTGGGAAACACGGATTGCCGCAGCAATGGGTACGGAAGTTGATGCGAGCATGATGCAAAATATCGTCGATAACGGATTCATGCTTGCCTTCTACATCGTCGGGATCCTGGCGACGACGTTCCACTTGGCAAACGGACTCTGGACGTTCTGCATCACATGGGGAATCACACAGTCACCCGCTTCTCAAAAAGCGATGTCTTATGTGGCAGCCCTCGTATTCATCGGATTATCGTTTGTAGGCGTACGCTCGATCTTGACGTTTGCAGGCGTGTTGTAAGGAAAGGGGAACTAACAACATGGCGAATAAGAATCTTGTCATCATCGGCGGAGGACTTGCCGGTTTGATGGCTACGATAAAAGCAGCAGAACAAGGTGTACCCGTCAAATTATTTTCTCTCGTGCCAGTCAAACGTTCACACTCCGTTTGTGCACAAGGGGGAATCAACGGGGCCGTCAATACAAAAGGAGAAGGTGACTCACCTTACCAGCATTTGGACGATACGGTGTATGGCGGCGATTTCTTAGCCAACCAGCCACCGGTTCAAAAAATGACGGAAGCGGCACCTAAAATCATCCACATGTTCGACCGGATGGGCGTCATGTTTAACCGGACACCGGAAGGATTACTTGATTTCCGTCGTTTCGGAGGAACATTGCATCACCGGACGGCTTATGCCGGTGCAACGACAGGACAACAATTGTTGTATGCACTTGATGAACAGGTCCGTAAATTTGAAGCGCAAGGTTTGGTAGAAAAATATGAAGGATGGGAATTCCTTCGTGCGATCATTGATGAAGAAGGGATTTGTCGTGGTGCGGTATGTCAAAACTTACGTTCGATGGAAATCGAAGCGTTTGCAGCTGACTCAGTCATTTTAGCAACAGGCGGTCCGGGTGTTATTTTCGGAAAATCAACCAACTCGGTCATCAACACAGGACAGGCAGCAGCAGCGGTTTACCGCCAAGGTGCCATTTACGCGAACGGGGAGTTCATTCAGATTCACCCGACAGCGATTCCGGGAGACGATAAACTCCGTCTCATGAGTGAATCGGCCCGCGGTGAAGGTGGACGTGTCTGGACGTATAAAGACGGTAAACCATGGTACTTCCTCGAAGAAAAATATCCGGCTTACGGAAATCTTGTGCCACGTGATATCGCGACGCGCGAAATCTTTGATGTTTGTGTCAATCAGAAGCTTGGTGTCAACGGGGAAAACATGGTCTATCTTGACCTTTCTCACAAAGATGCGAAAGAACTGGACGTCAAACTTGGCGGTATTCTTGAAATTTACGAGAAATTCGTCGGAGACGATCCACGAAAAGTACCGATGAAAATCTTCCCGGCAGTTCATTACTCAATGGGTGGACTATGGGTCGATTATGATCAAATGACGAATATCCCGGGATTATTTGCATCCGGCGAATGTGACTACTCGATGCACGGCGGGAACCGTCTGGGAGCGAACTCGTTGCTGTCTGCCGTCTACGGCGGAATGGTCGCAGGACCGGCAGCGATCGCCTACATGAACGATCTCGATCAATCCGTTCATGAGATGCCGGAAGAAGTCGTGGAAGCACACAAAATTGCTGAGATCAACCGTTTCAACGACATCCTCGCAATGGAAGGTACAGAAAATGCGTATCAAATCCACCGCGAACTCGGTGAAGTCATGACGGATAACGTCACAGTCGTTCGTTACAACGATAAACTCGAGCAGACGCTTGAGAAAATCAAGGAACTCCGCGACCGCTTCACACGCATTTCAGCGACGGACACAGCGCGTTGGAGCAACCAGGGTGCATCATTCATCCGTCAGCTCGATCATATGCTGGATCTTGCGGAAGCGATCACACTTGGAGCCTTGAAACGCGACGAGAGCCGTGGCGCCCATTACAAACCGGACTTCCCGGAACGTGATGACGAACGATTCTTGAAAACAACGATGGCCCGCTATACGAACGGTCATCCGGAAATCTATTACGAAGAAGTCGATACATCATTGATTCCACCGCGTAAGCGCGACTACAGCAAGAAGTCGAAGAAAGAGGTGAAGGCATAATGGCGACACCACTCGAACAGAAAACGAATCAAAAACCGGTTCAGTTCATCGTGCAACGTCAGGATGGACCGGACGGTAAAGCCTATGATGAAGCATTTGAAGTCCCTTACCGCCCGAATATGAACGTCATCTCGGCCTTGATGGAGATTCGTCGTAACCCGGTCAATGCAGCCGGAGAAAAAACGACGCCGATCAACTGGGACATGGGATGTCTCGAGGAAGTCTGCGGGGCGTGTTCAATGGTCATCAACGGAACACCCCGTCAGTCGTGTACGGCACTTGTCGACAAGCTCGAGCAACCGATTCGTCTGCAACCGATGCAAACGTTCCCTATTGTCCGTGACCTTCAAGTGGACCGTCAACGCATGTTTGACGCCTTGAAGAAAGTCAAAGCCTGGGTACCGATCGATGGTACGTACGACTTAGGCCCGGGACCGCGGATGCCGGAAAATAAACGCCAATGGGCATACGAGCTTTCAAAATGTATGACATGCGGTGTCTGTCTCGAAGCATGTCCGAACGTCAACGACCGGTCGAACTTCATCGGACCGGCATCGATTTCGCAAGTCCGTCTCTTCAATTCGCATCCGACCGGTGCGTTCCACAAGGAAGAGCGTCTTGAAGCCTTGATGGAAGACGGTGGAATCATGCAGTGCGGAAACGCACAAAACTGTGTGGAAGTATGTCCGAAAGGCATTCCATTGACGACATCCATCGCAGCGATGAACCGTCAGACGACATTGCATTCCTTTAAGAAATTCTTCGGCAGTGACGAAGGACGTACGGGAGAAGCAGTCAGTCGTTAAGACGAAAACGTAAAATTAAAGAAGGGGCGATGCTCCTTCTTTTTATATTTTAAGGAGGCAATGGTTGTGCGTGTACCCAGTTATATCAATGATTTAGACCAGTGGTTGGAACAGATGAAGCACGGCACGCGGCTGGATGTCGCGGTCCGCTTCGCTGAAACCGATGCTTACGGTCATATGAATAATCGAGTCCCGTTCGTTTATTTTGAAGATGTCCGGACGCTGATGCTCGAAGAAACAGGCTATTCGCTTGCTGACGACGGAATCGTCGTCGTAGCAGATGCGCAATGTAACTACATCCGCCAAGTCTATCCGCGGGCCCGTCTTGCCGTCTATGCGTATCCGGTGCAGGTCGGAACGGCTTCGTGTGATGTCCATTACGCGGCGTTCAGCGAACAAGAGGAATTGATGTTTACAGGTCGGACCTCGATGGTCCAAATCGATCGTTCCGGAAATGCGTTTCCGTGGAATGAAGCCTATAAAAATTCCTTGCAGAATCGATTCGAATCCGTTATCATTTGATAATGAGTTCACATATTCGAAAACGACTCACTAGTACGTTATTAGTGGAGGGAGATTTCTTAATCATGGAAAAAACATTCAAAGTCATCGCGGATTCAGGCATTCATGCTCGTCCGGCAACACAACTCGTCAACACAGCTTCTAAATTCCAATCAGACATCAACTTGGAATACAACGGAAAGACTGTAAACCTCAAGTCGATCATGGGTGTTCTTTCACTCGGAATCGCAAAAGACTCAGACATCAAAATCGTTGCAAACGGTGACGATGCTTCTGAAGCTATCACGACTCTTTCAGATATGCTGACAAGCGAAGGTCTTGCTCAGTAATCCTTTATCGTACATTCTTGGACGCCGGTCTTGCACCGTCGTCCTTTTTTGTTACCATATTAGATGAGAGGAAAGTGAGGGGAAATCGTGAATAGATCAATTGGAGTATTAGATTCTGGGGTTGGTGGATTGACGGTCGCGCGTGAATTGATGCGTCAGCTGCCCCATGAACAAATCATATATGTCGGAGATACGTTACGGTGTCCGTACGGTCCCCGGCCGGAAGAAGAAATTCGTCAATTTACATGGGAGATGATTGATTTTCTAGTCGCTCAAGGTGTGAAATTGATTGTCATCGCCTGTAATACGGCGACAGCAGTTGTCCTAAAAGAAGCCCGGCAAAAACTGTCGATTCCCGTCATCGGTGTCATCGATCCTGGAGCACGGGCGGCAGTCAAGGTTACACGCTCGAAACGGATCGGCGTCATTGGTACGAAAATGACGATTGAAAGCAATTCGTATGAGAAAGCCTTGCGTCACGTCGAAGGGCAGGTCGTCGTTGAGTCGCTTGCCTGTCCACCGTTTGTTCCGCTCGTTGAATCGTCTCAGACAAGTGGACCATATGTTGAACGTGTCGTCGCCAACACGTTAAAGCCGTTGCTTTCCTATGATATGGATACATTGATTTTAGGATGTACACATTATCCGTTACTGGCAGAAGTCATTGGACGAGTCATCGGACCAAACGTCCAGCTGATTTCTTCAGGAGACGAGACGGCGCTTGAAGTCAGTGCCTTGCTTGATTATAACGGCATCACGGCAGATCTTGATCGTATTCCGGAACATGTCTATCATGCGACCGGCGATACACGCTCTTTTGAACGAATCGCCAGTGACTGGTTACATCATCCGGTCCAAGCGAAACGGTTAGTGTTAGGAACGGAGGAAGAAAAATGCGTTTAGATCAACGGGCACAATCGGACATGCGGAAAATTCAGCTCGAGACCGATGTCAATAAGCATGCAGAAGGATCGGTACTGATATCGGTCGGAGATACACGTGTCTTATGCACCGCGACGGTGGAAGAAAAAGTGCCGCCGTTTTTACGGGGGAAACGTCACGGATGGATCAATGCCGAATATGCGATGTTGCCGCGGGCGACAGCACAACGGATAGGACGGGAAGCCGTCCGGGGAAAGCAGACGGGACGAACGATGGAAATTCAACGATTGATCAGCCGGGCTTTACGGTCCGTCGTCAATCTCGAAAAATTGGGTGAACGGACGGTTTGGATTGATTGTGATGTGCTGCAAGCAGATGGTGGAACGCGTACAGCGGCTATTACAGGCGGTTTCCTGGCACTTGTCTTGGCAGTCGACGGATTGATTCAAAGCGGTAAGCTGACGGATACCCCCATCAAAGAAGGAATTGCAGCAGTATCAGTCGGGAAAGTCGGTTCGGAGTTATTGCTTGATCTTTGTTATGAAGAAGACGCGGCAGCCGATGTCGATTTAAATCTTGTCATGACCTCATCCGGAAAAATCGTCGAACTGCAAGCGACAGGGGAAGAAGCAACCTTTTCTCGTAAAGAGATGCTCGATATGCTTGAACTTGGGGAAAAGGGTATTGAAGAACTCCTTCACGCGGCGGAACAATCGTTAGGGGCTTCGTGGTGGTATGTCGGAGAAGAGGTGGAGCACAAATGAAAATCATCGTAGCGACAAGAAATGCTGGTAAAGTCGGTGAGTTTCAAGCGATGCTTGGACGACTCGGATACGACGTCGAATCGTTACTCGATTATGAGACGGCACCGGAAACGGAAGAAACCGGATCAACCTTTGAAGAAAATGCGGAACTGAAATCGAAAGAAGCAGCAGCTTATTTTGGCCACGCCGTATTGTCGGACGACTCCGGACTTGAAGTCGATGCACTGGACGGCGCACCGGGCGTCTACTCTGCCCGGTTTGCGGGAGAGGACAAATCAGATGCTGCCAATAACGCATTGTTGCTGGAAAAATTAGCGGACACACCGGCCGATCGACGGACAGCCCGTTTTGTCTGTGCCTTGTCACTGGCAAAACCGTCCGGTGAAACACTGACCGTCCGGGGAACAATGGAAGGTCAAATCGGATTTGAGCAGAAGGGGACAAACGGTTTCGGTTACGATCCGTTATTCCTGATTCCATCGTTGAATCAGACAGCGGCTGAACTCACGAAAAGTGAAAAAGCAGCCATCAGTCATCGTGGGCAGGCTTTGAAAAAACTTGAAGCGGCATTAACTACTTTTTTGGGAGAGTGATTTTAGATGAAAGCGTTAATCGTAAGTGACAGCCATGGTCTCGATCAGGAACTATTGACGATATTCAACCGCCACCAAGAAGCAGATTTCGCCTTTCATTGCGGGGACTCCCAACTGACAGGAACTACTGAATCGTTATATCCCTATCGTGTTGTCAAAGGGAACTGTGATTACGGGAATGACTTCCCGGATGAAGTCATCGAGGAATTTGGATCGTTTCGTGTCTTATGTGTCCATGGACACCGGCAAGACGTCAAGTACAGCCTCGACCAGCTGGTGCATCATGCCGATCAAAAAGCGGCAGCAATCGTTCTGTACGGTCATTCGCATGTTGCAAAAGCCGAGCAACGGGACGGGAAACTGTTCATCAATCCGGGCTCGATCCGGATGCCGCGCCATCGCCCGGAAAAGACGTATGCGTTGTTGACGGTTGAAAATGATCAATTCACAGTCGATTTTTATGATCTGACAGGTGAAAAAATCAATGCTTTGTACCTCGACGGTACACTTTAAAAAGAGTTTTACCAAATGTGATTGACACGAAAGAATTGTTTTAGTATAGTTTATTCGTGTTGACACGTCTCAATAGCTCAGCTGGATAGAGCAACGCCCTTCTAAGGCGTCGGTCGGGGGTTCGAATCCCTCTTGGGACACTATAATTAAAATAGAGACTTCCCTTATGAGGGAGGTCTCTTTTTTTTATCCGTTTTTTCGAGTATACTTAAGGTATCATGAACTTGAAAGGGATGATGAAAATGTTAAAGAAAATGAGTGGAATCCTCGTACTGACCGTGGCTTTAGCCGGATGCAGCGAGGTTACAGATACAGTCGATCAGGCGAAACAGCAAGTGACGGACGTAAAAAACAGCGTTGATTATGCAGGTCAGTTGCAAGATATTGCCCAGGACACGTCCAAGGTGACATCTGAATTGTCGACGAAACTCGATCAAGCAGCGACTGAAGCGCGGGATGCCGCAAATCCGGAACAGGCTCTTGATCAGCAAATTGAAAAACTCCAGACTGACGGAACAGTTCAACAGTTGAACGAAGAATTAAACAAAATTGACGAACGGCTTGCTAATTTAGACACTCCGCCGGCGGAACTGAAGAACTTAAGTGAAAAATTGGAGCAGTACGTGAATCAATCGGAAGATATCACACGGTTGCTGGAAACCGATGTTTCCCTGGACACATTGAATAAAATGGGAATCGAACAGGCAGGACAGTTACAGGAAGCGATTACGAACTGGACGTCTTTACTGGATCCGTTCACGAAGTAAGGAAGTAAGACAGATATGAAAAAGGTGGGATGACCGTGAAGCAGTCGCAATCACGTTGGATGGAACAACCGTTGTCAGATGAGCGGAAGCGGCTCGCAAGATTGAGTCAGGACGAATTGGCAACTGAGCTGGAACGACTGAAAAGTTTAGAAACAGAAGAGGATATTCTTTATGTGCTCTATACAATTCAGGAAGCTTTTTTGACAAACGATCAAGAGGTGGAAGCCTATCTGCAAGTGGTGAACCCTTTCCTTGAAGTGGACGGTGTCGAGCAACTGATCGCACTCTTCATGTACGAGAAGGGAGAGAGGTATTCCTTTGATCTGGCCCTGCGGACAGCCTCTCCCTATCTTCCTTACGGTCTCGCCTTGAAATTAGACGAAATGACCCAGTCGCTTTCACGTAAGAAAGGTAACATCGGGCAGACGGATGATTCCTCATATGTGAAGGTACGGGAACAATCCCATTTACGGCTAGTACCAGGGGACCGGGTCGATTGTTACCGGCTCGGGACGATGGACGAACAGTTTCGTTTGATCGGGCAATTCGATTTACAGGCAGATCCTTCGTTCGTCCGTTATCTCATCGAGGATTATTTCACGGGAGAAGATGTTAACGAACAGAGTGCTCTTGTCATCCAGACATTGCTTCCGCAACTTCCGGCGGATCGTGCACTTTTCCCCGTCCGGATCCGGATTCCATCGATTGGGCTGGATCATGAATTTGAAAGTCCGGAGCAACTCGAGAGACATGTGACGAGACAGGCGCTTGAGCTTCAGTCTTTCAGTAACGAAACCTTCAGGCTGAAGCGCATGGATCCATTTAAGGCGCTGTTGTTCATGAACTGGTATCAAATCGTCTTTCCGACCGAAGTGCTGGAACAGGGAGACAGATGGCAGGAATGGGTGGATGCGGTCGAAGAATTGGCGGAATCCGACTTTACATCGGAAACTCCGCCACCTGACTTGAGCGGACAAGCGCAAAGGATTTATCAGGCTGTCCATTTCCTGTTACCGGAAGGAAAACAGTACGAGCAGGCCTTGCTTCTTTAATTCAAGGGAATGGCTCGTTCAACAGTGGTAATCCTCGGAACGATTGTGCTATAATGTGACTTGTTGTACACACACGTACGCTAATTGACATTTTTGGAGGGACTCAGCATGACTGCAAAATGGGAAAAACAATCAGGTAGCCTCGGCGTTCTCACGTATGAAGCGCCTGCTGAAGCATTTGATAAAGCGGTAGACCAAGCGTTCAAAAAAGTCGTTAAGACATTGAACACACCAGGTTTCCGTAAAGGAAAAATGCCACGCGCAATGTTTAACAAAATGTACGGCGAAGAAGCACTTTACCAAGATGCACTTGATATCTTATATCAAGACACAATCGAAGGTGCTGTCGTCGAATCAGGAATCGAGCCAATCGCGCTTGACAACATCGACGTCGAAACACTCGAAAAAGGAAAACCAGTTGAGTTCAAAATCACATTCGTGATTGAGCCGGACGCAACACTCGGTGAGTACAAAGGTCTTGAGTACACAGCAGTCGAAACAGACGTTACAGACGAAGATGTCGATGCTGAACTCAAAACAATGCAAGAGCGCGGTGCAGAGCTCGTCGTTAAAGAAGACGGCGCGATCGAAAATGGCGATACAGTCGTATTCGACTTCGCAGGTTTCGATGGTGAAAACCAATTCGACGGTGGTACTGCAGAAAACTACTCACTCGTCATCGGATCTGGAAACTTCATTCCAGGATTTGAAGAGCAGATGGTTGGTCTTAAATCAGGCGAGCAAAAAGATATCGACGTCACATTCCCAGAAGAGTACCATGAAGCATCACTCGCTGGAAAACCAGTCGTGTTCAAAGTAACAATCCACGAAATCAAAGCACAAGAACTTCCTGAATTGACAGATGAGTTCGCTAAAGAAATGGACGAAGAAGTTTCTTCTCTTGATGAGTTGAAAACAAAAATCCGTACACGTCTTGAAAACACACGCAAACAAGAAGCTGATGCTTCAATGCGTGATGAGTTGGTTGAAGCTGCGACTAAAAACGCAACAGTTGATCTTCCAGAAGTTATGGTTGAAAACGAAGTTGAACGTATGGTCCAAGAATTCACACAACGCATTCAGTCACAAGGAATTGACCTTAACATGTACTTCCAGTTAACTGGAACGACTGAAGAGGCAATGCGTACTGAAATGAAAGAACAAGCAGAAGAGCGCGTTAAAGCTCGTCTCGTTCTTAAACAAATCGTTGCAGACGAAAAAATCGAAGTTACTGAAGAAGAAGCGCAAGCTGAACTTCAATCGATGTCTGAACTCTACAACATTCCTGCAGATCAGCTTGAAACGATGCTTGCACCACAAGGCGGACTTGATACACTTAAAGGTGATCTTCAGTTCCGTAAAGCGATCGACGTTCTCGTTGACAACGCAAAAGCAAAATAAGCAAACAACCGAACAGGATCGACTTCAAGACCAATTTCTGGTCTTGGAGTCGATTTTTTTGTACGATAGGTCAAACAAGGACAAACAAAAATATATTTTTCAAATCAAACTGTAAAACGCTCATCCAAGATTTGAAAGAGTTTCCTTGTTCATGCTACAATCATAAATAGTAAAACGTGAGAATAGATGCGAAACGGATCTATACAAATTCCACGTTAAAGGGGTGGACCTTTATGTTTAAATTTAACGAAGAAAAAGGTCAGCTAAAATGTTCTTTCTGCGGAAAGACACAAGAGCAAGTGCGCAAACTTGTTGCTGGACCTGGCGTTTACATTTGCGATGAATGTATCGAACTCTGTAATGAGATCGTCGAAGAAGAGCTTGGTACAGAAGAAGAAGTCGAACTGAAAAACGTACCGAAACCGCATGAAATCCGTGCGACTTTAAATGACTACGTCATCGGACAGGAAAAAGCGAAAAAATCGTTATCTGTCGCGATGTACAATCATTATAAACGGATCAATGCCGGTGGACGTGCCGACGACGTGGAATTGTCTAAATCAAACATCGTCATGATTGGACCGACTGGTAGTGGTAAAACACTCCTCGCACAAACGATGGCCCGTATTCTGAATGTTCCGTTCGCAATCGCGGATGCAACAAGTCTGACGGAAGCCGGATATGTCGGGGAAGATGTTGAAAACATTCTCCTAAAACTCATTCAAGCTGCTGACTATGATGTCGAAAAAGCAGAAAAAGGTATCATCTACATCGATGAAATCGATAAAATCGCCCGTAAATCTGAGAACCCGTCGATTACACGTGACGTTTCAGGTGAAGGGGTGCAACAAGCACTTCTGAAAATCTTAGAAGGTACTGTTGCAAGCGTTCCGCCACAAGGCGGCCGGAAACATCCGCATCAAGAATTCATTCAGATCGATACGACGAACATCTTGTTCATCGTCGGTGGTGCCTTTGACGGGATCGACCAATCGATCAAACGTCGTCTTGGGAAAAAGGTCATCGGATTCGGAAATGATTCCGAGAACCGCAACCTGACGCAAAAAGAAATTCTTGCGGCTGCTTTACCGGAAGATTTACAGAAGTTCGGATTGATTCCGGAATTCATCGGACGTTTACCAGTCATGGCGACACTTGAGCCGCTTGACGAAGAAGCGCTCGTCCAAATCTTAACAAAACCGAAAAATGCACTCGTCAAACAATACAAAAAAATGCTTCAACTGGACGATGTCGAACTCGACTTCACAGAAGATGCACTCGTTGAGATTGCGAAACTTGCGATCGAACGGAAAACAGGAGCACGTGGTCTTCGTTCAATCATTGAAGAAACGATGCTCGATATCATGTTTGAAATTCCATCACGTGAAGATATTGCAAAAGTCATCATCACAGCAGAAACGTTGACTGGAAAACGCGGTCCAACGCTCGAGTTGAAGGATGGCACAATTGAACATGGTAAAGAAAAAGAAACGGCGTAACACCGTGACAAATCGGCTCGGAGGCTACTTGTACGCCTTTCCGAGTCTTTTTGTTTAGGAGGAGATTTTTGATGAAGACAAAACAATATCCATTATTGCCATTACGTGGTGTCGTCGCCTACCCTTTAATCGGTCTGACGATTGATGTCGGGCGTCCCGTCTCGCTCAAAGCACTGCTGGCGTCGAAAGAGCATGAAATTGATTTGGTTGTCGTCACGCAACGTGATCCGGAAGTAGAACCATCCGTGGATGGCCTGCATACAATCGGGACGCTCGTCCAGATTGCGAAAATGAGTGAACTGGGCAACGATACGGTTCGTGTCCGGGTCATTGGTAAAGAACGTGTCCGGATTGATCAGGTGACGGAAACAGATGAAGGTTATCAAGCGAGTATCGAACCGATTGAAAAAGCAGACATCAAGGGAGCGAAGCAGGAAGCGCTCGTCCGTCTGATCAAGGAACAGTTCGGACAACTGGTGTCACGCATCAAAGGAATCGGAACGGACGAACGACGTCGTTTTGAGACATACGAACGACTCGATTCGTTGACGGATTACATCGCGTCGAAATTGCCGATCGACATCGCGAAGAAACAGGAATTCCTTGAAGAAAATGATCCGGTTGAACGCGGAGTCATGCTGCTTGATGTCATGAAACATGAATATGAAGTCGTCGAACTCGAACGCGAAATGCGGGAACGGACGAAAAAGACGATTGAACAGTCGCAACGTGAATACTATCTTCGTGAACAACTGAAGACGATTCAACAGGAACTTGGCGGAGAAGCAGTCTCGGCAGAAAGTGACGCCGTGAAGTATAAAGAAAAACTGGCACTGCTTGATTTGTCAGAAACGGCAGTCATCAATATCGAAAAAGAAATCAATCGTCTTTCCGTCGTGCCGGCAACGAGTCCGGAACACGGTGTAATCCGGAACTATCTCGAATGGTTCTTTTCCCTTCCATGGAACGAAGCGACGGACGACTTCTTGAACGTCGAAGCCGCATCGGAACAGTTGGATGAAGATCATTACGGTCTCGAGAAAGTAAAGGAACGGATTCTTGAGTACTTAGCGGTCAGACAACTGACGGACTCGTTACGCGGTCCGATTTTATGCCTGGCAGGCCCTCCGGGAGTCGGGAAAACGTCACTCGCCCGGTCAATTGCGACGGCGCTTGAACGCAAATTCGTTCGTGTTTCGCTCGGTGGCGTGCGTGACGAAGCAGAAATCCGAGGACACCGCCGGACTTATATCGGAGCGATGCCCGGCCGGATCATTCGCGGATTGAAACAGGCCGGAACAAACAACCCGGTATTCCTGCTCGATGAAATCGACAAGATGGCAAACGATTTCCGGGGCGATCCGTCTTCCGCGATGCTTGAAGTACTTGATCCGGAACAAAACAACAGTTTTTCCGACCACTACATCGAAGAGCCGTTTGATTTATCAAATGTCTTATTCATTGCGACGGCAAATGATGTTTCCAATATTCCGGGACCACTGCTTGACCGGATGGAACTGATTCAAATCGGCGGCTATACAGAACAGGAAAAAACAGAGATTGCCATCCGGCATTTATTGTCAAAACAATTAAAAGAGCACGGCCTGAAAAAAAGTCAGCTGACGGTTAAACCGGATGCCTTACAAGAGGTCGTACGGCGCTATACACGAGAAGCTGGTGTGCGGAGTCTCGAGCGTGTCATCGGTGCGTTATGCCGAAAAGCGGCGAAACAAATCGCTATGGGTGAAAAGAAACGGGTTACGGTCACAAAACGTAATTTACCGGACTTCTTAGGTAAACCGATTTACCGTTATGGTCAAAGTGAACTTGAAGATACGATTGGCGCGGTGACTGGTTTAGCGTATACTGCATTTGGGGGCGATACACTGACGATTGAAGTGAGTCTCGCTCCAGGTAAAGGAAAACTGCAGTTAACGGGGAAATTAGGAGACGTCATGCAGGAATCCGCTCAAACGGCACACAGCTTCGTTCGGGCGAATGCAGAAGCGTTTAAGATCGATCCGAATTTCTATGAGACACAAGATATCCACATTCACGTTCCGGAAGGCGCCGTGCCAAAAGACGGTCCTTCGGCGGGGATTACAATCGCGACAGCATTGATTTCCGCGTTGACGAAACGTCCGGTACGGCGAGATGTCGGTATGACCGGAGAAATTACGTTACGGGGACGGGTCTTGCCGATCGGCGGTCTGAAAGAGAAGTCATTGGCAGCCCATCGTGCGGGTTTGACGACGATTTTGATGCCGCAAGACAATACACGTGATATCGATGACATTCCGGAAACGGTTCGGGATGGCATTCGCTTCATACCGGTCGCGACAATGGATCAAGTGCTCGAACATGCATTAAAAGGAGAGTAACATGAAAATTTATAAAGCAGATTTTATTACGAGTGGTGTCAATCCGGAACATTATCCGGAACCGCTCCTTCCTGAGGTGGCACTCGCCGGACGTTCGAACGTCGGAAAGTCGTCGTTCATCAACAAACTTGTTCAGCGAAAAGCACTCGCCCGCACATCCTCAAAACCGGGTAAAACACAAACGTTAAACTTCTTTAACATCAATGATGAAGTCATGTTTGTTGATGTACCGGGTTATGGTTATGCGAAAGTTTCGAAAACCGAACGTGAGGCATGGGGCAAGATGATGGAAAAGTATTTCACGACACGTGAAATACTAAAGGGAGTCGTCCTGCTCGTCGATATCCGTCACGAACCTTCAGCGGATGATGTCATCATGTATGACTTCTTAAAATACTATGATTTATCGGTCATTGTCGTAGCGACGAAACTGGATAAAATCAAGCGTGGTCAACGCGATAAACAGATTGCGGCGATCAAACGGAAATTACAGTTTGACGGGCAGGACACATTCATTCCGTTTTCTTCAGAAACAGGTGAAGGTGTCGACGCAGCATGGGAAGCCATCTATCGTCATTTATGATTCAGATAAAAAGAAGCAACCGCCGACAGGCAGTTGCTTCTTTTTATATCCAAAATATCCCTTTCAGAAATAAACGCTTCCCATATATGCGATAGATTGTTTTCACGTTACAATAGAAAAAACAAAAGTGACGGAAAGGGACGTGTAAAGATGAAACGATATAAATGGATTGCTGCGATCGTTGTTCTTCTGATGCTGACACCGCTATTGGTTTGGTTCATCCAAAAGGAACGGACGCTCAATGTCATCCTGTTTGATTACACCGTAGGGAAACAACAGCGGGAACATGCAGGAACGACGTGGCTGTTAAATCATTTGAAGATTAGAAAAGAGGAAGGGAAAGAATATACATACACCGATTACATCAACCGTTATGACGGGACGCAAGGTGAAGCGATGTTGAAACAAGCTTCCAAAGCTGATGTCTTGCTGTTTACGGATACGTACGGAAAATCCTATACGATTGACGGGAAGCAACAACACCGTGGCGGATTGACGGCTGAGGATGTGGCGCTTGCGACAGATGCTGTCTCAAAAGGGAAGCCTGTCGTCGCAGAGTTCAATACGGCAGCCAGTCCGACACCATCCGATCGTTCGAATGCGTTCCGGCAATTGTTCGGAACGGCATGGACGGGCTGGATCGGACGTTTTTTTCCGGACTTGACGAAATTACAGGGTCTCGATCAAACCGTCATCGATAAATTAAAGCTTCAGGCTAAGGATAAAGCGTTTAAATTATCCGGACCCGGATATGTTTTCATCAATGACTCGACGGAAGAAGTCTTTTTCGTCAATGATGAGACGCCTCTTTTGTACAAATGGGATAAAAATCAAGGATCCGCAAAGGATGAAGTCCGGTACAACTATTGGTTTGAAATATTGGAACTCGACGGGGGCGAACAACAGGCCCATTTTTCCTGGAAACCTTCCAAGAAAACACAAGCCATGTTACGTGAGCGGCAACTTCCTCTCGAATTTCCCGCCTATGTTACACAAGGAAGCGGACATTACTTTGCGGGCGATTTTACCGATGTCGCTGATATTCCACGCTACTATCGTTATGCCGGACTCGAATGGTTCCGCAAACAATTTATTCTCGACAGCGCAGACAGCGAGACGGCATTCTTTTGGAAGGTCTATGCACCGACCATCAGCCGGATCTTAAAGGAAACGAAAGTCGTCAAACAGCAGGCGGCGCAAGTTCAACCGCTGGCCCAAACAAAAATCAACAATCAAACGGTCCGGACACGGGCACGTTCTGGTCAAGATACGCTTGAGATGTATCAAGACGGAAAATGGAAACCGTACTTCGTTAAAGGGGTGAATGTTGGACTCGGCCGTCCCGGTGCTTTTCCGGGAGAACACGCCATCAGCCGTAATGAATACGACCGCTGGTTGAAGCAGATGGGTGAGATGGGTGTCAATACGATCCGGATTTATACACTTCATCCTCCCGCTTTTTATGATGCGTTAAAAGCGTACAATGAAACGGCAAAAACACCGATTTACTTAATGCAGGGTATGTGGGTTGAAGAAAAACCGTTTGAAGAATTAAAAAATGCCTTCGAACCGGAGTTTTTAAAGATGACGGATACGGAAGCCAAACGGATGGTCGATGTGATTCACGGGAATGCTGTCGTCAAAGAAGTTGTCGGTCATGCTTCCGGTACGTATACATCTGACGTTTCGCAGTACGTCTCGGCATTTGTGTTCGGGATCGAATGGTTACCGGACGCTGTCATCGGAACGAATAAAAAGAATAAGGGTCTCCGGTACGACGGCGAATATGTGACGACGACCAAAGACGCCTCGCCATTTGAATCATGGTTAGCCGGGCGGATGGACAGTGCGACACAACATGAGCTCGATACCTACAAAACGACCCGACCGATCGGAGCGACGAACTGGCCGACAACGGATCCGCTTGCGCATCCGAAGGAAGTGGAGGAAGAACAGGACTTGGTATCGATTGATTTTAATCATATCCAGGCCACAAAAGACTTTGCAGGCGGCGTCTTTGCCTCGTATCATATTTATCCCTACTATCCATCGTTCATTAAGGAAGAGTTTGGACGCAAAGGGGATACCGGATCAGAGTCGTACAGCCGTTATCTGAAGCGGATGAAAGACTATCATGATATGCCGTTACTCGTTTCCGAATTCGGCATTCCGAGTTCGCGTGGGAAAACCCACCTGGGGCCGAATGGATTTGATCAAGGGCATGTCAGTGAAGAAAATCAAGGAAAACTCGTAGCCAAGTTATATCAAGACATCGTCAAAACGAAGATGGCCGGTGGACTGGTCTTTATCTGGCAGGACGAATGGTTCAAACGGACGTGGAATACGATGGACTATGATGACGCCAACACACGTCCGCGCTGGTCGAATGTCCAAACGAGCGAGCAGCATTTCGGAATGCTCGGTTTCTTAAGAGCCGATATTACGATTGACGGAAAAATGGATGACTGGAAAGGCTACGCGCCAGTAGCGAAAAACGACGGTCAAGCCATTTACATGACATCGGATGAAGCCTATCTGTATGTCCGGATTGACCGGAAAAAAGTGGAACCGACGACGCTTGCCTTGTCGACGAAGCCGAACGATGGCAACTTACAAGTCGGACCGTTGAAACTGGAAGAAGGAGCCGAATATCGTTTAACGATTGCCGATCAAGCTCGGCTGGACGTCGATGAACGGTATGACATCTTCCGTTACCATTACGGATTGAAAAAACCGTTTGAGATGGTCAAACCACCATCCGATCAACAAAACAGCGGAAGCTTTAATCCGATTTACCAAATGCTCGACTATGCAAGACGGGACCCGGTCACTAAAAAAATCATCAAGCCGGCCGTGAAGTGGGACACCGGCATCTTACATGAAGGACCGCCGGAAAGTATTTTGACCGATATCTCTGACATCAAGCAAAAGCAGATCGAACTTCGGATTCCATGGATGTTATTAAATATGCGGGACCCAAGCAAACATGAAATCATCGGAGATTTTTGGAAAGATGGGCTTGAGGCGAAGATGATCACGGAAGGGATTGAAGTGACCGGCCAGATTGGAACAACGCGGATTCCGGAAAAAGACCGCGGTTTTTATAATTGGTCGGAATGGACGAATCCGCAACAGCGCGAGGCGCTAAAGCCGGTGTATCAAACGATGCAACAGGCGTTTAAAGAAGGAGTGAGATAAATGCGTCGGGAAGAGATGTGGAAATTAATCAATGCAACAATCGAACCGATTGATACAGAAACAAGCTCATCACATATCTTGTCCGAACAGGATGTGAACGAATCAACATCGGGAGTCATTTTTGTTCATACAATTGGTGTCATGCCGGAAACGGTCAATGACTTGATTGAAGAAGGGCGTTGTGCAAGAACGGATTTGTCTTATGCGGATGTTATTCTCGCCAGTCGACCGGTAGAGGAGGAACGGATTCCTGTCGTTTACCTGAATCCGGATATGAACGATGCCTCGTTCTATTTACTGGAGAATGCCCGGGAAATCGTACCAGCTGATCTGGCCAAGGATGTCTTGTTGGATCGAATTGTCCGGTATAAACGTGTTCAGCGTGTCGTCGATGCGGTAATCGTCACAGACGATCCGCATCTCAGACGATTGCTGGAACGCGAATTGACGAAAAGCTTTGAAACCCTCTCCCTGTATGAACGGGCAGAAGTATTTTTAGAGCAGCATGTGGCGACACGCCCGTATCTGTTGGTCTTTTCATCCGCACTCCCGCGAGCTGACGGACTGGAGTTATTATTACGTGCGAAGCAGGAAACCATCGTTCCGTTTCATGCCATCATGATTTCGATGTACAACCGGGAAAGAGATCATGTACTCGCGATTGAGCGCGGAGTCGACGGTATCATGACTTTACCGCTTAAAGTCGAAGAGTTTCGGGCCTGGGTCAGCAGACTAGAGGGGGTCCGCGGATGAAGTGGATTTTAGGTTTCATCTTCCTTCTGGTCGTCCTGCAAATCGGAGCACTCGTTTACCTGGTCATTCAAAAAAACAAACGCGCGAAACAGGAAGAAAATCGTTTAACGTGGCAGTTGAATTTCCGGGATGAATTGTATGATTTTGCGACAGGAGAACAACCCGCTATGCCGAAAATCGTATCCGGAAACGAAGATCTGGTTGAGCTTGAGCTGTTTGCCTTTACGAATCTGACAGCGACGGTTTCCCATCAGGAGCGTATCTACCAATACGTCGAGGCGAAGCTGTTGCCATACTATCATAAACAGATCCGGCACCGTCGGATTGACCGCCGTTTAAATGCCTACGAAGCGATTGCGCAGTTCCACTTAAAGCCGGTTGCGACTGAATTGCATCAAAAACTGCATAAATCCTTATCGCAGGAAGAAGAAGACGTCATCATCCGGACGTTGGTCTCGATTGCTCCGGAACTGGCGATTGAAGAAGCAAAACAAAAAAGCCACATCAGTTTCTTTGGAGCTGTTCTCGCAGTCGGACGCAGCAAAGACTTAACATTGTGGATCCAGGCATTTGAGAATTTGACAGAACCCTTTCAGATGGCGATTCTCCAGCTGATTTATGATCGTGATGAAACGCAGTATACAGAGCTGGTCCGAACGAAGACGACAGATGCCAATCCGGAAATCCGGAAGCGGGCACTCCGCGCGTTGACGCGTGTCGGGCTCGAAGAAGACTGGCAACTTTATACGCCTTATCTCGAGGATGAGACAAGTTGGGTCGAGCAGATGTTAGCATTGCGCTTTTTAGAAAACGTGACACCAAAGGATTCTGTCGACTACATCCTGCCGTTCGTCGGCAGCCGTTCCTGGTGGGTGCGGACCGCAGCCTTTGATGCCCTGCTTGCCTGTGGTGGTCTCGAACAGCTGGCGCTCGTCGCAAAAGATCATCCTGACCGTTATGCCAAACAAAAAGCGACGGAACGGTTAGCAAAGGAGATGAAACAACATGTTGTCATCTGAAACGATTCAAAATATCATTAACGTTTTATCCTGGACTGTCCTGATTTATATGATTCTCGTCATCATTTTTTATTCAACGCTGTATCTAATTTCAGCGCAAATGGTCCGAAAACAACGGTTCCGACGAAAGGAAAGCTCTTATCTTCCGTTAATGCGTTCCCTTTATACGCGACCGGTCAGTATTCTTGTTCCGGCTTACAATGAAGAGTATACGATCGTCACCAGTGTCCAGGCGTTGCTTGCGCTCGACTATCCGGAACATGAAGTTATCGTCATCAATGATGGATCGAGTGACGGGACGATGGATGAACTGTTTAAGACGTACGAGTTGGAAAAGGAATTGCGATTTCCCCGGATTCTGATCGGATCACAACCCGTCAAACAGGTGTACCGTTCCCGAATCGATGCTCGTTTGATTGTCATTGATAAAGAGAACGGCGGAAAGGCGGATGCCTTGAATGCCGGCATCGACTACTCCAGTTATCCGTATTTCTGTTCGCTGGATGCCGACTCGATTCTTGAACGGGATGCTCTCCTGAAAGTCATGAAACCGATTGTTGAGTCCGATGAAGACGTCATTGCGACATGCGGATCGATTTTCCTCGTCAACGGTTGTACGATCGAAGGCGGCGAAATTGTTGAGATTCGGACCCCGAAACAACGGATTGTATTGATGCAGATGATTGAGTACTTCCGTGCCTTTTTGTTCGGACGCCTCGGACTCAGCCGTTTTAATATGTTACTGATTGTGTCCGGTGCTTTCGGATTATTCCAAAAAGCAATCGTCGTTCAGGCGGGCGGATACAAAGAGGGGCTTGTCGGCGAGGACATGGAGTTAGTCGTTCGGCTGCATCGTTACATGAAAGAAAATAAGATTGATAAACGGATTGAGTACGTCCCTTCACCGGTCTGCTGGACACAGGCACCGGATACGATGGAAGTCTTACGCTCGCAACGGAGCCGTTGGCATCGGGGACTGGCAGAAACGTTATGGACACATAAACGGATGATTGGGAATCCGCGTTACGGTTTCGTCGGAAGCGTCTCGATGCTGTACTTCTTTTTAATCGAATTACTAGGACCGATTGTCGAGTTGATCGGGTACTTCATCATTCCGCTTAACCTGTTGGTTGGAACACTTAATTTTGAGTTCGGTGTTGTCCTATTGACTGTTGCTTTACTGTACGGGTCTTTGTTATCCGCCGGAGCCGTTCTGCTTGAAGAGTGGACGATGCACCGATTCAAGAACGTCAAAGAGTTGATCCGTCTATACTTATGGTCATTGACAGAATCGTTTTGGTACCGTCCGATCCTGGTCTTCTTTAAGCTCGGTGGATTAATTCAGTTCATGACGGGACGCGGTCAATGGGGTAAGATGGAACGACAGCGACTGGACGATGTCGTAACAGACGAAGTGAAAGAAAAAACAAGTTGATTGTAAACTCGTAGGAGGACTGTTCGTGGATTTACTTCGAAACAAATGGTTTAAAGCCTTACTTTGGATTTTGACGATTTTCTTGGTTATCTGGGTCGGAACAAAAATCTCATTTTTATTCCAACCGATTAAAGTGATGTTAGCATTGATTTTCCCACCGCTGATTATCGCCGGTATCTTTTATTACTTCACCCTCGGAATTGTTGACACGCTTCAAAAACGCGTCAAGAAACGAGGACTCGCGGTTCTGATCGTCTTGCTCGGATTTCTTGGTATCATCACGATTGCCGTCGCTTCGATTGGTCCGATTTTGGTCGAGCAAGTGTCGGATTTTGTGACAAGCATTCCGAACCTGGTCGTCGAACTGCGGGACCAGACACTGAATCTCCGGGACCAGTTGATGAACAATCGTTTTATCTCCAACTGGGTGCATGAAAATACCGCCATGTTTGATTCCTGGACGAATGAAGCGACATCTTATATCGGCACGTTATTCAAGTCGGTCTCGACGTCTGTCGGAACGATCTTCGGGGTCATCTCTTCGACCGTCTTGATCATCGTGCTTGTACCGTTCATTTTGGTCTACATGTTACTCGACGGCTATAAGTTTCCGAACTCAGTCGTCAAACTGTTACCGAAAAGCTATGAAACGGAAACGCGGAAAATTCTTCACGATATGCATGTGACGGTTAAACACTACGTGAACGGTCAAGTCATCGTCTCGTTGTGCGTCGGTCTGATGTCGTTGATCGGATTTTTCATCTCGGATATTCAATATGCGTTGCTGCTGGCATTGTTCTGTACGGTTACGAACATCATTCCGTATCTTGGACCGTATATCGGGGCTGTTCCTGCCGTCATCGTCGGATTCATCGATGATCCGATCAAAGCACTCTACGCTATCATTACGATTGTCGTCGCCCAACAGATTGAATCAAATCTGATTTCGCCGTATGTTCAAGGAAAGACGCTGAAGGTCCATCCTTTGACGATCATCATCGTCTTGCTTGTTGCCGGAAAAATTGGTGGAATCATCGGTGTCATCTTAGCGGTCCCGACTTATGCCGTGACGAAAGTCGTCGTTCAAAACATTGCCCGGATTTATCGTCTGCGCCAACAAAAGTTGGATGTTCAGATTGATGAGTCACGGATCATTACCGATTCAACGAAATAAGAAAGACAAACCCTCTGCTGAATGATGAAAGCAGAGGGTTTGTACTTTGGCGCTGAGAGGGATATGGTAAGAAGATAAGTTTTCACAACTTCGACTCATTTTAGTTTATAAATTGATTGGAATCTTTTTTATAATGGTTATAATGTAGAGTAGAGAACGAAAGATAGATGAGAATGAAATCTTTGGACGTAAGGGGTAGAGCGCATGCATATCGTAGTTGTCGGGTTAAATAATAAGACGGCGCCTGTATCAATCCGCGAACAAGTCTCATTTGGGGAACATGAGATGAAGGGAGCGGTCGTTGCGCTACGTGACGAAAAAAGTATTTTCGAGAGCGTCATCGTTTCGACGTGCAACCGGACGGAATTATATGTTGTTACGGATCAACCGCATACAGGACGTTATTATACAAAACGTTTTCTGGCGAACTGGTTCGGTTTGACGATGGAAGAACTGGAGCCGTATTTGTTCATTCACGAGGGATTTGACGCGATGAAGCATCTTTTCCGGGTGACGAGCGGACTCGATTCGATGATTGTCGGCGAAACACAGATTCTCGGGCAAGTGAAGACAAGTTTCTTTACGGCACAAAAACTCGAGACGACCGGAACGGTTTTCAATAAATTGTTTAAAGAAGCAGTCACGCTTGCGAAACGCGCGCATGCGGAAACGGGAATCGGTGAAAATGCCGTGTCGGTCAGCGCAGCTGCTGTCACGTTAGCGGAACAGTTACTTGGATCGCTTGAAGATAAATCGATTGTCGTCATCGGTGCCGGAGAAACAGGAGAATTAACGACCCTGAACTTATATGAAGCAGGTGCCCGTGATATCACTGTTTTCAACCGGACGCTGGCAAAAGCGGAAGAAGTGGCGAATCGTTTCGAAGGATCCGCACATTCGATAAACGAAATGCAATGCGGTCTGCTTCGGGCTGACATCGTTATTTCTTCAACCGGAGCAAAACGAGCAATCATCAAACGTGAAGACATTGCCGCAGCCCAATTGTTCCGAAGTGACCGTCCGTTCCTGTTGATCGACATTGCGGTTCCCCGTGATATCGAGCCGACGGCGGGTGACTTGCCAGGTGTCCACCTGTATGATGTCGATGATTTAACGTCAATCGTTCAGCAAAACATGGCGGAACGATTGAAGGAAGCAGCAAAAATCGAACAGCGGATTGAAGCTGCGATTGCCGAGTTCGAAGGATGGATGACGACACTTGGTGTCGTTCCGATTATTACGGAACTCCGCGATCAGTCGCTTAAAATCCAGCAAGAGACGATGCAGAGTCTGGAACGGAAACTTCCGAACATGACGAATCGGGAAAAAACCGTAATCGGTAAACACATGAAATCGATCATCAACCAACTGTTGCGTGAACCGTTGTCGTACATCAAAGATGCGGCAGCAAAACCGGATGCCGAGCAACGGATTGCTCAGTTCATGGATACGTTTGCATTGGACGAAGAATTGTTTGACGGTGCGGCCGAAGAAATCGTATTACAAGAAGAAACAGCAGCAGAACGGAAAGCTGTGAATCGGTGAACATAGACCGAATTGTGTTACAATAGAAAAGCATGGGGCGGACTTGTGCCGCCCCTTTATTATTGTACAGGGGGATTTCAGCATGCGAAAAATCATAGTAGGTTCACGAAGTTCAAAACTTGCGATGACACAAACAAAGTGGGTCATCGAACAATTGAAACAGGCAGGTGCACCATACGAATTCGAAATCAAGAATATCATCACGAAGGGTGACCGCATCCTTGACGTGACACTATCTAAAGTCGGTGGTAAAGGATTGTTCGTTAAAGAAATCGAACAACAGATGATTGACGAAGATATTGATTTTGCAGTGCATAGCATGAAAGATCTCCCGTCTGAGTTGCCGACAGGACTCATCATTGGGGCGACACCTGCACGGGTCGATGCGCGTGATGCTTTGATTACGAAAACAGGCGGCGGACTGGACTCGCTTCCGGAAGGTGCAGTCGTTGGGACAAGCAGCTTACGCCGTGGCTCACAATTACTCAAATTACGCCCGGATCTAAAAATCGAATCAATCCGCGGAAACATCGATACACGTCTTGAAAAGCTGAAGACAGGTCCGTTTGACGGCATTTTGCTTGCGGCTGCCGGTCTGCAACGGATGGGTTGGTCGGATGAAACCGTGTCGGAATACATTTCAACGGATGACATGATTCCTGCAGTCGGTCAAGGAATCTTAGCGATTGAATGCCGGGCAGACGATCAGGAAGTCCGCGACTTGTTGAATTTGATTCATGACCAGATGACAGAGAAAGTAGCCTTCGCCGAACGTTCATTCTTAGCAGCAATCGAAGGAAGCTGTCATGTACCTGTCGGTGGATTTGCGACGATCAACGAAGATTTGTCGACGACACTCGTCGGATTCCTCGGTTCAGTAGACGGACAGCAAATCCTGCTTGAACGGGAAACGTCACTTGATCCGATGCAACTCGGTCAAACGGTTGCGACGCGTCTTCTTGATGCAGGGGGTCGTGAAATTCTCGCATCTTTACCGGATGACCTGTAAACGACTGGTTTTGACGGGAAGCCGTCGACCGACTGCGGAGCAGGTGGAGCGTTTGACAGCACAGCGGATTGAAGTCGTCCATCATCCGGTCATCGAAACGATTCCGGTCGATTTTCAATTGCCGACGGAACTCGATTGGCTGATTGTGACGAGTCCGACTGGTGTCGAACGCATCCAGTCAGAGCTTCCGTCCTTGCACTATACGAAGATTGCAGTCGTCGGATCAAAAACGGCGGCGGCGTTAATCAAGCAGGGACGAACACCTGATTTCATACCGTCCGCTTTTACAGGGGATGTACTGGTTGAAGAATTACGGCCGCTTCTCCGGACAGGACAACGCATCTGTTTTGCCCGCGGGAACCGGTCACGTCAAGAACCGCTCGAACGATTAAAGAATGCCGTTGCGGCTGAAGTGTTGGAAGTCATCACGTACGAAACAAAGTTACGGGTGATTCCACCTGATCTGTTGCAACAGGCTACGTATATTGGTTTACAAAGTCCTTCAGCTGTCGAAGCGATTGCTCCACTACGTCAAGAGACGACGGCGACTTACGTGACCATCGGACCGATTACAGAGCAAGCCGCTCGACGTTTCGGTTTGACACCACTTTTGGTCGCTGCCGTTTATACACTCGACGGACTGATTGACTGTATTTTAGAGGAGGAACTGTTATGAACACATTAGAATTCGCACGTCATCGCCGCTTGCGGAATACAGCATCATTGCGCTCACTCGTCCGGGAAAATCATCTCCACAAAACGGATTTGATTTATCCGTTGTTTGTCGCAGAAGGAGAAGACATCAAACGGGAAGTCAGCTCGATGCCCGGCGTATTCAACCTTTCACTCGACCATCTTGAAGCAGAAATCAAGGAAGTCGTTTCACTCGGTATTGAATCGGTCATCCTGTTTGGTGTTCCGCACGATCACTTAAAAGATGAACAAGGGACCGGCGCGTTTCACGATCACGGGATCGTTCAAGAAGCGACGCGACTCGTTAAAAAAATCGCACCGCAACTGACAGTCATCGCTGATACGTGTTTATGCGAATATACGTCAACCGGACACTGCGGCATCGTTGCTGACGGAACGGTTGATAACGATGCGTCACTTCCGTTGCACGTCCGAACAGCGGTGTCTCAAGCGCGTGCCGGTGCCGACATCATCGCGCCATCTTCCATGATGGACGGATTCGTCGCGGCGATCCGCCAAGGACTCGATGAGAATGGATTCAGCCACATCCCGGTCATGAGCTACGGCGTCAAGTATGCTTCCGCTTATTACGGACCGTTCCGTGATGCGGCAAACTCGGCACCTGGTGAAGGGGACCGCAAAGGGTATCAAATGGATCCGGCCAACCGTCGGGAAGCATTCCGTGAAGCGACGGCAGATGTCGAGCAGGGTGCCGACTTCATGATCGTCAAACCGGCTCTCGCCTTTATGGATATCATTCGCGATGTCCGGGAACGGGTAGACTTACCAATCGTCGCCTATAACGTATCGGGTGAATATGCGATGGTCAAGGCTGCTGCCTTAAACGGTTGGATTGACGAAGAACGTATTGTCATGGAAACGATGCTCGGCTTTAAACGGGCCGGAGCCGATTTAATCATCACCTATTTCGCGAAAGACATTTGCCGTTACTTGGAGGGGTCGAAATGAGCTTAACGAATCAAAACTCAAAATCAAAAGCCGCGTTTGAACGGGCCTTACCGCTCATGCCGGGCGGCGTCAACAGCCCGGTTCGCGCGTATAAATCAGTCGGTATGACACCGATTTTTGCAGAACGTGCGCAAGGATCACGTCTGTACGATATCGATGGAAAAGAATACATCGACTATGTTTTATCATGGGGACCGATGATTCTTGGTCATGCTGATCCGATCGTGACGGCTGCCATTCAAGAGCAGGCGACACGTGGATGGAGTTACGGCACACCAACTGAAATCGAGTCGGCGATGGCGGAAGTCGTCATCAGCCGTGTCCCATCGGTTGAAGTCGTCCGGATGGTCAACTCGGGAACAGAAGCAACGATGGCGGCGCTTCGTCTCGCACGCGGCTATACAGGAAAAACAAAAATTCTGAAATTCGAAGGCTGTTATCACGGTCACGGCGATTCACTGTTGATTAAAGCCGGATCAGGTGTTGCAACACTTGGACTTCCGGATTCACCGGGTGTACCGGCACAAATTGCGAGTATGACATTGACAGTGCCGTACAATGACATGGATGCGGTCCGGATTGCATTTGAAAAACACGGCGACGATATCGCCGGTGTCATCGTCGAACCGGCAGCGGGCAACATGGGCTTCGTGCCACCGCAACCGGGCTTCCTCGAAGGACTGCGCGAAATTACGGAACAGCATGGCACACTCTTGATCTTTGATGAAGTCATGACCGGTTTCCGCGTCGGCTTCAATTGTGCCCAAGGACATTTCGGTGTCACACCGGATATCACGTGTCTCGGTAAGGTCATCGGTGGCGGTATGCCGGTCGGTGCCTACGGCGGACGTCGCGACATCATGGAACAAATCGCGCCGCAAGGTCCGATTTATCAAGCCGGTACATTATCAGGTAACCCGCTTGCGATGGCGGCAGGCCTTGCGACATTAACGCAACTGAAACCGGAACACTACGAAGAGTTTGACCGGAAAGCCAACCGTTTGTCGGAAGGATATCTCGCAGCAGCTGCGAAATACAACATTCCATTGACGACGAACCGCGCCGGTGCGATGTTCGGTGTCTTCTTCACGGATCAGCCGGTGACGAATTTCGAAGAGGCGAAATCATCGAACCTCGACATGTTCCGCTCGTATTATCAAAAAATGGCGGCACGCGGTATCTTCTTACCGCCGTCACAATTTGAAGGACTCTTCTTATCGACCGTTCATACGGACGACGACATCGAGCAGACGATTGCAGCAGTCGAGCTGACATTCAAGGAATTACAACTCGAATTTAATCGTTAAGCAGTTCTTGACGAGCCGTAGAGGTCTCGGATAAAATAAGGAAAGAATAATTTGGAAAACAGCGATGACGGGAAGAGTAGTCAACAACCGGACTGTATGAGAGAACACATCCACTGGCTGAGAGATGTGACAGGACGTGCTGACGAAGGTCACCCCACGAGCTGGTTCTGTAAGCGACAGCAAGCAGAATCCGGATTGCCGCACGTTACGCGGACTAGAGGGCACTCTGTCAAGAGTGAACTAAGGTGGTACCGCGGAAGAGCAACGGCTTCTTTCGTCCTTAGATGAGGACGAGAGAAGCCGTTTTTATTATGGATTAAAGGAGCGATTCAGATGCAGGAATTATCAATGCCGACAAAATATGATCCGCAGGCGACGGAAGAAAAATGGTACGACTTTTGGATAAAAGGGGAATATTTTAAAGCCGATCAGGATCCGGAAAAAGCACCGTATACGATCGTCATCCCACCGCCGAACGTTACCGGTAAATTACACCTTGGTCATGCCTGGGATACGACACTTCAGGATATGCTGACACGGATGAAGCGGATGCAGGGCTTTGACGTCTTGTACCTGCCGGGAATGGACCATGCCGGAATCGCGACGCAGGCAAAAGTCGAACAGAAACTCCGCGCGGAAGGTAAATCACGTCTTGAAATGGGACGTGAGAAGTTCCTCGAACAATCATGGGCATGGAAAGAAGAATATGCTTCAACGATCCGCGAGCAGTGGTCAAAACTCGGACTCGGACTCGATTATTCACGGGAACGGTTTACGCTTGACGAAGGACTGTCAGAGGCGGTTCAGGAAGTATTCGTCAAACTGTATGAAAAGGGTTTGATCTACCGCGGCGAATACATCGTCAACTGGGATCCGGCAACGAAAACAGCCATCTCGGACATCGAAGTTATTTATAAAGACATCGAAGGTGCGTTTTACCACTTCAGTTATCCGTTGACGGACGGATCCGGTCACGTTGAACTGGCGACGACACGTCCGGAAACGATGCTCGGCGATACAGCGATTGCCGTTAACCCGAAAGACGAGCGTTATGCACATCTCGTCGGAAAAACGATCACGTTACCAATCGTCGGGCGGGAAATCCCAATCGTTGCCGATGAATACGTCGACATGGAGTTTGGAACAGGTGTCGTTAAAATCACACCGGCACACGACCCGAACGACTTTGAAGTCGGAAACCGTCATGACTTACCGCGTGTCCTCGTCATGAACGAAGACGGCACGATGAATGAAAATGCGGGGAAATATGAAGGCATGGATCGTTTTGAATGCCGTAAGCAGATTGTCGAAGATCTCAAAGAGTCAGGTGTCTTGATCAAAGTCGAACCACACCTGCATTCCGTCGGTCACTCGGAACGGTCGGACGCGATTGTTGAGCCGTACTTGTCACTCCAATGGTTCGTCAAAATGGAACCGCTCGCTGAAAAAGCATTACAAGAGCAACAAGGCGAAGACAAAATCAACTTCATCCCGCAACGTTTTGAAAACACCTATGTCCGCTGGATGGAAAATATCCGTGACTGGTGTGTCAGCCGTCAGCTCTGGTGGGGTCACCGGATTCCGGCCTGGTACCACAAAGAAACAGGCGAAGTGTACGTCGGTAAAGAAGCACCAGCTGATCTCGAAAACTGGGAACAAGACAATGATGTGCTGGATACGTGGTTCTCTTCTGCCCTCTGGCCGTTCTCGACAATGGGATGGCCGAACGAAGGCGCAGCCGATTATCAAAAGTACTTCCCGACATCAACACTTGTCACAGGTTACGACATCATCGCGTTCTGGGTCTCACGGATGATCTTCCAGTCGTATGAATTTACAGGCGAACGTCCATTCAACGATGTCTTGATTCACGGTTTGATCCGTGACTCGGAAGGACGGAAAATGTCCAAGTCACTCGGGAACGGAATTGATCCGATGGATGTCATCGAGAAATACGGCGCCGATTCACTGCGTTGGTTCTTAACGACCGGTTCCACACCGGGGAACGATTTACGTTTCTACTGGGAGAAAATCGAAGCGACATGGAACTTCTCGAACAAGTTATGGAATGCAAGCAGGTTTGCGTTGATGAACATGGACGGACTGACGTACGACCAGATTGATCTGTCAGGTGAAAAATCACTGGCTGACCAATGGATTCTGACACGTCTGAACACGACGATTGATGATGTCACTCGTCTGTCGGATAAGTATGAGTTTGGGGAAGCCGGTCGTGTCCTCTATCACTTCATCTGGGAAGACTTCTGTAACTGGTACATCGAGATGGCGAAGTTGCCGTTGAATGGTGAGGACGAAGCAGCCAAATTGACGACACGTTCGATTCTTGCCTATACGCTTGATCAAATCATGCGTCTGATGCATCCGTTCATGCCGTTCATCACGGAAGAAATCTGGCAGCACTTACCGCACGAAGGCGAAACAGTTACACGTGCCGCTTGGCCGACACGCAATGATGCACTCGACTTCAAAGCATCTGTCCCGGCTTTCGAAGCCGTTCAGAACGTCATCCGTTCAGTCCGGAACATCCGGGCGGAAGTGAACGCACCGATGTCGAAACAAATTCAGTTGATGATTGCAACGAGTGACGATCAAGTCCAGCATGATTTAGAAACAAATCTGTCGTACTTGAAAAAGTTCACGAATGCGTCAGAATTGCTCGTTGAACGCAATATGACAGCACCGGAAAAGGCGATGAGTGCCATCGTGACGGGAGCAGAATTGTTCATTCCACTTGCTGACTTGATCAACATCGAAGAAGAAATCGCTCGTCTGAACAAAGAACTCGTCAAGTATACAAAAGAAGTCGAACGGGTCGAGAAAAAACTCAACAACCCGGGATTTGTCGGGAAAGCACCGGCACATGTCATTGAAGAAGAACAAGCAAAAGCACAAGACTATAAAGAGAAGCGGGCGGCAGTTGAAGTCCGAATCAGCGAACTCGCAAAATAATCTTAACAGTGGCTCAAGTTTTCTTGAGTCACTTTTTTTGAAGGAGTGAACCAAGCGTGAGAACACGAGAAGATGTGTTGGAATGGTTATCGGCGTTACTGGCATTTGGCATCAAACCGGGACTGAGTCGGATGGAAGCAGTACTGGCGGAACTTATGATTGATCCGGATGCGATTCCGACGATTCATGTCGCGGGAACAAACGGAAAGGGGTCAACGGTCGCTTTTTTGCGGGAGATGGGTGTAGCCGAAGGATTGCAAGTCGGAACCTTTACGTCACCGTATATCATTCAGTTCGAGGAACGGATCATGTTGAACGGTGTACCAATCAGTGAAGCGGATCTGGTCGAGGCGGCTAATGTGGTTCAAGCTGCAATCCTGAAATTAGAACCGGTAATTGGGGCATTGACGGAATTTGAAGCCTTAACGGTGCTCGCTTTTTATCATTTTTATCAAATTCGTCCTGATTTTGTGATTTATGAAGTCGGACTCGGTGGTTTGTACGATTCGACGAATGTCCTGAAGCAACCGAAAGCCGCCATTATTACTTCGATTGGGCACGACCATCAGGCTATCCTCGGAGATACGCTTCAAGAGATCGCCCTACAGAAATTCGGGATCATCAAACAAGGCACACGAGTCATTGCCGGGAAACTGCAGGAAGAATTGACGGTGCCGTTGATGGCCTATTGTGGCGATCGGCAAGCGAGTCTGTCCTGGAGTCAGGAAGTCATCCGGCATTACCGGCTGAGTGAGACAGGAACATGGACAACCTATGAAGGCATTCCCGAGACACGGCTTGGACTGGAAGGGATGCATCAAGTCCACAACGCGGCCAATGCCGTCGTCTGTGCCAAACAACTCGGATGGTCGAAGACCGCAATCCGGCGTGGACTGCGGAATGCAACGCATCCGGGTCGGTTTGAAATCATCTCCCGTAAGCCGAGGATCATTTTGGACGGTGCCCATAATCCGGAAGGGGTGACGGCACTTGTCGAACGTTTGAAGGAAGAGTCAAAACCGGTCGTCGTCCTCTGTTCGATCTTACGGGACAAGGACCGCAAAGCGATGCTCAGGCAGTTACGGGAAGTGACACCTGATATTTACGAGACGACGTTTGATTTTCCAAGGGCGCGAACACTGGAAGAATTGGAGATGGACGGAGCGAAGGCGATGGAACTCAACCGCTTTTTCAAGGAAGTGGATACGGCCGACAAGACACTTATTGTCACGGGTTCCCTTTATTTTATCAGCACGGTTCGCACATTACTTAAGGCACAGTCTTTTACAAAAAAGGGGAAACACTGAAAGAACTTGTATACTAATGGTGGGGTAATATAGTCCTAGATTTTATGATCTTACGACGAGGAGACGATGGAGATGCAACGTTGGGTACGTCTGTTTTTAGTCAGTCTGTTGATTTTTACCAGTATTACGTATATACAACCACCACATACAAAGGCTGCAGCCGGAGAAAAGTTTAAGATTTTAGAAATCCGGGATGCCTGGTCAGCAACAAATCGGATTGATCCGAATACTGTCATCACATCCATGTTGACAGGACTGGATACGAACCGGTACGAGATTAAGATGATGACAGTCAAGGAACTGAATGCGTCGCGTTTCCCGCTTGATGGAGCATTTGATGCGATTGTTTTTGATCCGTCAGCTTTTTCGGGAACAGACCGTTATTCGATGACTGTTTCAGATACGAAAAAAAATCATAATACGAACAAGATTGAAAATGATATTACAAAGCTGAAAGCAAACGAGATTCAAAATGCATATGTAAAAAAAGGACTACCTGTCTTTTTGCATCAAGATGTTCTGACGCATTCGTCGAGTAACTTTACGGGAATTTTTAAAGAGACACCGGTGTATACGGATCTTTCTACCGTCATTTCAAAATTGAAACTGCAAAAGGTTGTACGCCCTCGTTTGGAAGGCGTATCTGTTCAACAAAAAGGAACGGCTTTGACGGGCGTCGATAAAGGAACGACAGCCGTTCCAAACGTCCCGATTGATTTTACGTACACGACGAGCGCTGAAAATACGAATCAACTTGTTCGACTGTACATTGATTTTGACAGCAATGATCAATTTGAAGAGTCGGAAAAAGTCGATGAAAAACCGGCAGGGAAAACGGGTACACTAAGCTATAATTTTGATGCGCCAAGTTATACCGGTCCAAGGAATTGGATGATTCGCGTTTCTAGTAGTGACGGTTTGACGGATTATAAAACCGGCAGTTTTTTAATGAAAGATCAGGTCGCGGAAGCGAAAATTCTTCAAGTGACACGGACAGGAACGACCGGATCCATCAATGGATTTATGAATACTGGAACGTTACTGAAGCAGGATGGATTTTATGACTTTAATGTCGAAGTCATCACTGCAGACACATTTAATCAAACGTATTCGACTAAGAATTTAAATACGGCTTACGATATGTTGATTTTTGGTTTTCAAGATTCTTATGGTGCCGCATCTTTGAGTGACGCTGCATCGAACGCGATCCTTGGGTTTACGAACACGGGACAAGGTCTGATGTTGTCCCACGATACGATTTTTAGACCGAATCAATCAGCAAGTCCTGAACTGTTTTGGGAGAAGAAGTTTGCCGGACTCGCCGGACAGAAAAACTTTACCAACATGGGATACGCAGCACCACGGACGTCAGGTCAAGCTGTTAAACAAAACGATGGTGTCATGACGTCGTATCCCTTTACGTTAGGTAATAGTGTTCAGATTGCGACGACCCACAACCAATATTTTGGTTTGGACTTAGAACAACCGGACTTGATTCCATGGTATAACATTCGTGAAAATAACCTTGCTTCGACAAATCAGGATGCTGGACGTACGATCGGTGATGCCCGAAATCATTATTATATGTATACAAAAGGGAATGTCACCTATTCCGGAGCGGGACATACTTCGACCTTCAACCAGCAACAGGAAAAAGAGTTGTTCTCGAACACGATGTACCGTGCTTTCATTGGTGCCAACCACAAACCGCTTCTGAAAAATATTTTGCCGGAAAATCAGGCGAGTTATTTAGACAACGAACCACTCACTATCTCATACAAAGTGAACGACTATGACTTACGGGACCGTGAATTAAAAACACGTATTTATATCGACAATGAAAAAGTGTATGAGAATGATAAATTGAAAAACAATTCCTTTGTCAGTGAGACGTTTACCGGGAAATTAGCTGGTAAGACGTCAGCAGTAATTCGGATTGAAGCGGAAGATCAACGTGGCGCGAAGACGATTGAAACACGGACGATTCAAGTCGTTCAGCCGTCCGCCTCATCTCCGTTTACGTTGTCACGTTCGATTGATCCGGCGACGATTCCACAAGGGGAAACAGCAGACATCACCTATACCGTCAAAACGAGTCCGATGCTTCAAAAAGATGCCATCGGAAATAATGGATATATCATGGGTCAATTCTCTGTCACGATGGAAGATATCCTATTCAGTGAAGATTTCCCGGGGAATGTCGAGGTGATCTCAGCGACAGGGCTCGGTAACGTGAAGATCGTCAATCAAAAGTTGACGGGAAACGTGCCGGATATCGAATATGACGAAGCAATTGCAGGTGTTCAAAAAGGATTGTGGATTGCCAAACCATCTGAGCTGACCTTTACCGTGAAGGTCCGGGCAAAAGATGCAGCCGGTGTTCATCTGTTTGATAAAAAAGATAATTCGATGACTTCAACGAAAACGGTCTACCGTGATAAGAAAAA
The DNA here is from genome assembly GCF_033721435.1 of Exiguobacterium sp. K1. NCBI lineage: Bacteria > Bacillati > Bacillota > Bacilli > Caryophanales > Exiguobacterium > Exiguobacterium sp. K1. The sequence goes on from NZ_JAOTIT010000001.1 coordinate 203,068, forward strand.
TGGAGTCGATAAATCAAAGTCCGTTGCAAATGACGCGCAAGCTTTTCCGACGTTAGGGTATGCACTGTCGACACGTTATGCGACAGAAGCCAAAATCCCATCAGTCCGTATCGATATCAATACCCCGTCTTATAAAGTCTTGCCTGACATCAATCCGGCAGGCAGTCAATACGGGACGTTGAAATGGTCGATTGCAGATACGAGTATTGCGACGATCAACCAAGAGGGAATCATTGTACCGAAAAAAATCGGTACGACGGATATCAAGTTGATTGTACCTGTCGCAAATGGCAAAGAACTTGTCGCAACATCCAAATTGACCATCAATGATGTATTTGGCGGATTGATTGTCCGTGATGTGCCAAATGTGTTGTACGTGGGGCAAACGAAAGCGATGACAGGGGATGCCATCATGTTGTCCGGAACAGACGCCCCAATCAAATGGATCGTGACGAATCCTGGATTTGTTGAATCAAAAGGAAAAGACACCGATACGTTGAGCTTAACGGGCATTAAACCCGGTATGCTGACCGTTCAAGCGGTCGTGCCAGCAACTGCAGGCGCAACGACCTACTTGGCGCAATCACAAGTCTATACGATCGAAGTCAAGGTTCCGGAACTAACTGTGAATCCAAGCAACTTGGAACTATGGGTCGGGACGACAAAGGATGTGACGGCAATATTTTCACCGGATATCCGTTTACCGTTTGTTCTTTCTAAAATCAGTGATGCCATTGAACTGACTGCGGCCGGTACCGGATACACCGTCAAAGGATTGACCGGGACTCCAAACGGTCCGATTGATGTACTGTTACAGTTAAAAGATTTCCCAGATACGCAAGCGATCACTAAAATCAATGTGCGTGAAAATCCACTGACATTGACGGCGAATGATTTGACGATGACATTACAAGATGATCAAAAACGCCCGCTTCTCAATTGGCTACCCGTTACGACGACGGAACGTTTCTATCGTCTCGAAGTCTTGCAAGGAAAAGAATACGTCAAGACGGATGCGACTGCTCAGACGCTGAAGGCACTTCGTCCGGGTGTTGCCCGCGTCAAGGTCACTGCCTTAAAAGAAGACAAGACTGTTTTTGAAGTATTGAAAGACGGAGAAAAAGAAAAGCAACCGTTGACGACAACGTTTAAAGTCACGATTTCATCTGAGGGATCGGCGGGAGAAAGTGATACGGATGTGTATTAAAGAGGAGCCAACGACGTGACACGAAAAAAAATCATGATCGTCGTTCTCCTGTTCTTGATTGGAATCGGAGGAACGACGTATCTGTTAATCGATTATCGAAATCAACAAACCTTTGAAGCAAGCCTCAAGGCAAGTGATGCCACTAAGTTGCAACAAGCAGCAGAAGCTGTCAATTTATCGACAAAAGAACGAAACCGGTATATCCGGCAGTTTCAAGAAACACTCGAGTACGACAAAGCACTCGTCCTGTTGGACCGGACAAGTGCTAAAAATCAAACCAATTGGTTTTATGTCGCACAGTTTGCTCCGACGAATGTCGTAGCGGATTGGTTGCAAGCAGGCGCGTCCGTCCGACAAGTGAACAAGGAACGACAAAATGTGTTACATGTCGCAACAAGTGTCAATCGTTCGGTCGATGCCTACGCGTTACTCGTCAAACAAGCAACGAAACGCGAATTGAACCAGCAGGATCGATCCGGTCATACCCCACTATATTATGCAACCGTCGATCAAAACCAAGAAGCGATGGAGCTGTTACTGGCAGCGGGTGCTTCGCCGGACAAAGGGAAAGATCGCCCGATTTACGAGACCGTCAAACAAAACCGGAAAGACCTTTATCAAGTGTTAGAAAAAAGCGGCGCCTCAGCAACACGTAAACAAGTGAAACAACTGGCTGAAACGTATGGTGCAGCATCTTTTGAGTAACTGAAAAACACGACATCCGCTGTTGACGGGTGTCGTGTTTTTGTTTGTCATGGAAGCCGTTTCGGCGTCTCGACATAGAGTTGAACGGCCCGGCTGAGCGGAAGCATCGCTGTTGGATTTTGAAGAACACTCGCATCGTAAGTTAAACGAAGACGGGATTTTTCAGCATCAGCGGATTGCTTGGCCTTCATCAAGGTCTCGAGTGCTGTTACATCTTGCGGGAAACTATTTTCCGGTAAATCAAGCGTTCCGCGGTAGGCATTGACTTCGAGACTGCCTTTCGTAAAGATTCCACCTTGCAGGTTCATCGTCGAACCAACGGAATAGATTCGGTTTAGCTTTGGATCATCGCTGTATAAAAAAGCACTCATATCGGGTGTTGCGGTTTTTGGTGTTGAAAATTTATTGACGCGGTTAATCGTCAAACTTCCTTTGCTGAGAAGGATCAAGGTATTCTGACTGACTGAACTGGCAATTCCTTGAATGTTCGCATCGTCCAGGCGGCTCGAGCCCGTCGAAAACATCGTCGTCGCAAAGCTGACGTTACCGCGGATCAGTAAATTACCGAGAACAATCATCGGCCGTTTGATTTCAAGTGGTCGATCGATGGGGTTGAGGGAAGAAATCGTCAAGTTTCCGTCGATGATAAGGGGTTCAGTGGAAGCTTTGACGATGTCGTCGGTAATGGTCACCGTGTTGTTTTCTGTTGGTGCCGGTCGAATCAGTTGTTTGTCTGTACTTAGTTCGTTTAAAAATGGACCTGATAAGACAGCCTGTTTGATCGGTTGATCTCGTAAGTAACTCGATAACGTGGCGAGTGGCGTGGTACTCGGAATATCTAAAAAATCGTTTAAGGAGAATTCAAAATCAAACGGGACCAAGGCGTCTTTTGTGGCCAACAAGTCCGTTTTGACGGTCGAGTCGAATACACTTGAATCACAAGGTAAAAAATCACGACAGCTCAATAACGTTTGGTCCTTTGGCTGGAATACCTTGACTTGACCATCGATGTAAGAACGGGCCGTTTTATCCGTATACTTCCCCGAAACACCATTGTAGATAAAGTTAGGTGACGCTGATACTTGCAACGGTTCCCGGGAAAAGATATTTCCCTGAATCCGCGGGGCGCCATTTAAAATCACTTGATTGTCCGAACCTAAGATGTAGTATAAAAAACTTGGAATCGCAGACAGATAAACGCGTTGCGAATACGTTTTCCGGACTGTCGGCTGATCGCCTTTTGTTTCTTCGACCTCTGCGGTCAAATCAAATGCCTTGACCCGGATGTTCGAGGCCGCCTCGTTTAAGATGATTTTGACATTCGGTGCGGAAGCCGCAAGCTTTAAAATGATTTGATTGGTTGGATCCTTAAATAATTCGGTGGAAGAACTGGTGGGATTGGTGCCGGCTGTCGTCGCAACGATTTGTTGCAGGGCAGCGATGGCTTGATTCAATTCATTTTGTGTCGCTGATTCGACTTCGATGTTCGTGCCCCGGATTTCCGTCAACCGGGTGGATTGTAGACTGATACCGATTGTCGCCACCGCCAGTACGGACAGAACGGTTAATGTCACTAATACAAATAGTAGGGTGTAACCTTCTTCAGATTTTCGCATAGGTCGTCCTTTCTCCCTTAAAAGCCGATCGTACTCGTCAGGGTTTGTGTTTCTTCTTGATCAACGGACCGGATGGTTAAGGTAATCGTCAAGATGCCATGAATGACATAGACACCTGGATGGTCGCCTGTGGTAATCGTGACCGTTTCCGGACGCGATAGGGTAAATGTTTTTTCAACGCGTGTCTGGTCATTGATGCTTTCGGGCGGTCCTTTATAAATCAAAGTCGTCTGTTCGGTTTGTTGCTCAGCAAATGTATAAGTGATCGGATTGACCGTCTCGTCTGTTTGGTCTTGATTGGCGTTATACGGTACAAAACCGGCCGACCGTTCAAGCAGCCCTGTTGATTGACTAATACTTGGCAGTGTTTTTTTATAAAATGACAATTGATTGAGTTCGTCAATTCGAATAGCATCAAACCCGGTGATTTCATTTAAAATCAAACCAACCGAACTGTCGGCTTCACTCCGCAACTCACTGATAATGCCGGTTGCCTGAAAGCTTTTTGTTCCCGAAATAAACACCGTTAGGATGACCGCACTAAAAATCGCAGCAATGACGATTGCGACCAGTAATTCAACGAGTGAAAACCCGTCACTTCGTTGATGGAAAACTTTGATTAAGCGTCGCATTCGTAATCGATCCTTTCAAGGAAGTAATGGGCTCTGATTGTCCGTCTGGATAGACATAAACATACAAATCGAGCAGATTGGGATCCGTTTGTCCGTTGATTTTACGTGGAGTGACACTGAACTTCACATCGAACGGTAAATTATTTATTTCGGCGTCATTGAAGATTGAGTCACAAATAGCCGATACACCACATGACGGCGTGTTCGGCGTCGGCATTACAAAAGCTCCATTCTGATAGGTTGCCTGTTGGGCTTTGGTTTTCAAGTCATTAAAAACAAAAGGACCGGACTCTGCTTCGACGGCTTCCCGCTCGATATAGGAGGCAGCATTTTTGGCGAGATAATTGGCAAACGTCAATTTAGTGCTATCCCGGGATGCGGCGAGGGATTGGGAAAAGATACTGATTAACGATACAGAAATAATCGATAAAATCGTAATGCTGACTAATACCTCAATTAATGAAAAACCAGCTTGCTTGTTTGGCACGGATTCACCTCATGTCTAAATCAATAGGATTTCTGGACTAAAAATTAAAAAAAGGTATGTATTCACACGTAGAGAAAGTATTTGTCAGGTAGGACTTATGTTTCATCATAATATTCATTATAATGGAAATACTAGACACCTGAAATGGTTATTTCATACGGAAAGGAAACAGATGATGATAAATTTAAAACGTTTTGCCGTACATACGCTGTTGTTAGTCGCCTTAATTGCTCTGATTTATGTTCCTTCATTTGCTTTGATTTCTTTTACCGGCAAAGCAACGGTCGTCGAAAATTTTTCCGATACCGCCCGAATCGGTTCTGTTCCCGTCAGCGGATTGACACGGAAAGAAGCAAAACCGAAAGTGCAGGAAGCAGTCACGTCCTGGTCTAAAAAAACACCATTGACCGTCGGGACAGGAGAAGAAACATTGCCAATTCCGACTGAACTGGTGACATTTAAAATTGAGGAATCAATCAAACAAGCGTCCTTAAAAAAAGGTGGATCTTTAGAGGTAACTGTTGATCAAACAGCGATGGAAGCCTATCTCGCCTCACAACCGATTACATATACAGAAGAGCAGGTGAAGACGTTCAACACCTGGTTAATCAAAACAAGTGAAAAATTGGAAGAAGGAAACTTTGATCCGTCTGAAACGGCAGCAGCGATTGATCCGGCGGGTGAAGTCGTTTCGAGTGTCACGTTCATGACCCGTTCGGCAGCAGAAGAACAGATGATTGACGCGATGGCTCAAGTCGACATCAAGGCCGGTCAATTGATGAATGTGAAGACATATGGGATGGATCCGATTGCGGCCTCTTTCATTGGCAGTAAACTGTATGAATTATTTGCGAAAACGCCATTTGAGATTGTCGAACGGATGCCACATGCGCAGTTACCGGACGATATCACGCTTGGTTATGATGTCAAGATTGACGAAAAAACCGATTTTGCCGTTCGGAACACACAAGCGGTCAACTACCAAGTCGTAGCGACGAAGAATGGGAGCGATGTCACACTTGAATTACGCGGGACACCGTTCAAAGAAACGGTTTCTGCCGTACTGGAAGCGGAAAAAACAATTCCGTACCGGACAATCACACGCTATTCTGCAACGCTATCTGCGGGAACAAGCAGTGATACGCAATCAGGCATTGAAGGAAAATCAATTGAGTTGTATCGTGTCACGAAATCAAATCAAGGAGAAGTCAAACGATTACTGGCCCTTGATTTTTATGCAGCCACACCAGCCATTGTGACGAAGAGCAGTCAAGAAGAGTTACCGCCTGTCGTCACACCACCGGCAGAAGAACCGTCAACCGACTCGACGGACGAGACGACGAATGATGAAACAACCAATGACTCGACAGATAACTCAACAACCGACTCAACGGATGGAACAACAGACGGAACGACGACACCAGAAGAACCTGTAACACCGGAGCAACCGACAACACCAGATACTCCGGATACACCAACAACAGGGGACCCGGCATCTCCAGTCGAAGATGATTCGACAGAAGGCGCTGTCGGCTGATTTTCCTAAAAGAAAAGAGGATGAACATGAACTGGACGGACTTAGCAATTGAACTTGGTATCATTATCGGTCTTGCGACCATCATTTGTGGTTTGATGTTTGCGATTCAAATTCCTTTTGTCACGACTACAGCAGCAAAAGTGATTCTTTCATTGACGGCGCTCGTCTTGGTCACTTCCCTCTATTTAATCGTCAAGTTTGACTGGATTTCGAATCCTTTGGTCATTGCCGGTTATATCGTATTGATTCTCGTTGTAACGGCAATTACGAGTGTCGTGGATGAAAAAAAACAAAAACTGACACCACTTGACGAAGAAGAAACATGGCACGCGGAAGGATGACAACGTAAATGGCGATGAAACGAAAACGTTTAGGCGAAATGCTGTTGGAAGAAAGTGTCGTGACGGAAGCACAGATTGAAGAGGCTTTATCCGTCAAACGGACATCGGAAAAATTAGGGGATACCTTACTACGACTCGGTCATTTAACCGAACAACAATTGATTGAAGCGTTGCATCATCAATTAAAAATTCCTGTCATTCAACTGTATAACTATCCGGTCGATGTCGCGGTAACGAAATTGATTTCAAAAGAACTGGCACAGCGGCATACATTAGTGCCGGTTTATCGAGAAGGAAATCGGCTGTTCATCGCGATGGCCGATCCGATGGATTTAATTGCAATTGATGATTTGCGGTTGCAGACCGGATTGATGATTGAGGTGGGACTTGCGACACGCGACGAAATCCGGCGGACGATTTTAAAGTATTACGATATCGATTCATCCCTACGAGAATTACTCGAGTCCGACGAGATGACGATTTCGGATACATCACGTGATACCGTGACACGTGAAGATGCTCCCATTATCCGTCTGGTCAATCAAATACTCGAAAACGGAATTTCCCAGCGGGCATCCGATATTCATATGGATCCACAAGAAACATCGCTTTCAATCCGAATTCGGATTGATGGTGAATTACGGACAGAAAACAATTATCCGAAACAGATTCAAAATATTTTGACGACCCGGATTAAAGTCATGAGCGAACTTGACATTACGGAATCCCGGTTACCACAGGATGGACGAATTAAATTCCTACATAATGGCGTTGCGTATGATTTCCGGGTCTCGACATTACCGACTGTCTACGGCGAAAAAGTCGTCATTCGGATTCTCGACAGTTCCAATTCCAACATCTCGATTGCAAAAATCGGTTTCAGTGAACGGAACGAACAACAATTCCGTGAGATGCTCAAACGGCCAAACGGGATTATCTTAATCACGGGACCAACCGGATCCGGGAAATCCTCGACATTGTATGCCGCTTTAAATGAATTGAACGATGAAACACGTAATATCATTACCGTCGAAGATCCGGTCGAGTATCAAGTCGACGGTATCAATCAGGTTCAGGTCAACTCAAAAATCGGCTTGACGTTTGCCAGTGGTCTCCGTTCGATTCTGCGACAGGATCCAAACGTCGTCATGGTCGGGGAGATTCGGGACATTGAAACAGCCGAGATTTCAATCCGGGCTTCATTAACCGGTCACCTGGTCCTGTCGACCTTGCACACGAATTCGGCCGTCAGTTCGATTACCCGATTGATCGATATGGGGGTTGAACCATTCCTTGTTGCGGCCTCAGTTACCGGATTGATTGCCCAGCGTCTCGTCCGGCGGGTATGCCGTGACTGCGGGGAAGTCCAGCCGTTGTCGAAGCGGGAAGAAGAATTATTTGCGCAAGAAGGCATTGCGGCGACGACCGTCATGAGGGGACGCGGTTGTTCATCGTGTAACATGACCGGTTATCGTGGACGTCTGGCGATTCAAGAAGTCGTCATGGTTGATGAAAGCTTACGACGGATGATCATGAATCAATCAACGGAGAGTGAAATCACGATGTATGTAAAATCACAAGGACAACGATTGTTGTTGGCCGATGGACTATCCAAAGTCGCACAAGGCATCACGACAACCGAAGAAATTCTCCGGACGGTGATTTCCGAATGAGTACGATGGAACGCGCCCAAATTGAAGATATTTTACGATCGTCAAAAGAAAAAGAAGCATCCGATGTCCATCTGACAGCCGGCTCACCGCCGGTCTTTCGAATCAACGGGATGTTAACTCCGTTCGGAACAGAAAAAATGAAACCAATCGTCATCGAAGGATTCGTACGCTCGCTAATTACCGAGGAAATGTTTTTACAGCTAAAACAAGACCGGGATATCGATTTTTCGTTTGGTGTGACAGGAGTGGCACGCTACCGCGTCAACTGTTTTTACCAACGCGGTGCATTGTCGATGGCCTTTCGAACGATTCCGACTGAAGTTCCGACACTCGACCAATTATCGTTGCCGCCGGTCTTAAAACGTTTCCTGACAAAGCCACACGGTTTGATTCTCGTGACCGGTCCGACCGGTTCCGGGAAATCGACAACACTCGCAGCGATGATTAATGAAATCAATCAGACGATGTATAAACGGATCATCACCCTCGAAGATCCGATCGAGTATCTGCACAGTCACCAGAAGAGTTTGATTGACCAGCGGGAAATCGGTATTGATGCCCCACGGTTTGCGACTGGGTTACGGTCTGCTCTCCGGCAGGATCCGGATGTCATTCTGTTAGGGGAGATGCGGGATCTCGAAACAATTTCGACGGCCGTGACAGCAGCAGAAACCGGACACTTAGTCTTTGCAACCGTCCATACGTCGACGGCGGCCTCGACGGTCAGCCGGATCATCGATGTCTTTCCGTCGGAGCAACAAGATCAAATTCGGGCTCAACTCGCAAACGTCCTGGCCGGAGTCGTCTCGCAACGGCTAATGCCGCGAACGGACGGGTCCGGTCGTGTCGCCGCGCTTGAAATCATGGTTGAAACACCCGCAGTATCCAACTTGATCCGGACCGGAAAAGAATATCAGATTCAATCTGTCCTGCAGACAGGGAAACAGTACGGGATGCAGACGATGCAGATGGCATTACAAGACTTAGTGAGTCGAGGTTTGATTCCAGCATCAGCCGCGACACCTTACATATCGGGGTGAATTAATGACAGTCTTCAAATATGAAGGTCGCACGATGACCGGTAAACGGAAAAAAGGCAAGATTACAGCACTGACGAAACGGGAAGCAGCAGAACGTTTACGGACTGATCAAATTGCCGTGACGTTACTTGAGAAACAAGAGTCTAAAGGATTAAATACGGAGATCACATTTTTAACCGCGAAACCGAAAATCGAGCATTTGGTCATGTACGCCCGGCAGTTCGCGACACTCGTCCGGTCCGGTGTTTCAATTGTCAAAGCAACGGAAATCTTACGGAAGCAGACCGATTCAAAACCGCTTGAGCGGGCACTTGTCGAGGTCGAAGATGATTTACGGAGCGGAATTCAATTCTCGCAAGCAATTGAAAAACATCCTCGTGTCTTCGATACGTTTTTCGTCAGTATGGCGATGGCGGGGGAAGCAAGCGGAAACTTGGAAGAAGCACTGGATAATATCGTCACCCAGCTACAGAAACAATATGAAATCAAACGCAAAGTCATCTCAGCGCTGATTTATCCGGCGGTCGTTTCAATCGTCGCAGTTGGTGTTGTCGTTTTCTTAATGCTGAACGTCGTCCCGACATTCGCCTCGATTTTCGATCAGCTCGGCAGTGAACTGCCGTTGATTACCAAAATCGTCGTGGCGGTCTCTGACTTTTTTGTTGCCTATTGGTGGGTCTTACTCTTAATTGTGTTTGGTTTACTCGGATTATTGTATTTTAACTTGAAGAACGAACGGCAACGGGTTGTCTTCGACCGGTTGTTATTGATGATTCCGGTTTTTGGTCCGTTGATACAAAAGTCACAAATTGCGTTGATGACACGGGGACTGGCTGTCCTGTTGAATGCGTCGGTCCCGATTCTTTCATCACTTGATATCACGGAACGGATTGTCACGAACCGGGTTATCCGCAAAGGCATTGCCGCAGCGAACGAAGCGATGGCACGCGGGATTCCGATGCACGAACCGTTGGCGAAAAACAAATATTTTCCACCGCTTGTCACACAGATGATTGCGATCGGGGAAGAGTCAGGACGACTTGACTCGATGCTGACGGAAGTCGCCGATTTTTACGAAACGGAAGTCGAGACGACGACGGATCGCTTGAAGTCCATCATCGAACCGTTATTGATTGTCGTACTCGCTGTTATCGTCGGTGTCATTGTCATCGCGGTTGTTGTTCCGATGTTTAAAATCTATTCCGATATTCAGGCCAGTTGACAACTGTAAAAACATTTACCTATCGTACAAAAAATACATTTTCTACAAAAAATATGGTGCTACTATAATAGTATTCATCTGGACAGTATGACCTATACGTCAGGAACAGTAAAAAAGTACTAGGGAGGAATAGTAAACATGTTAGAACGTCTGAAAGAAATCTGGTTAGATGCAAAACAAATGCGCGATGAGCGCGGCTTGACATTGATCGAGTTACTCGTAGTTGTCGTTATCTTAGGTATCATTGCAGCAATCGCTGTCGTCGCCATCGGCGGATTGATTGAGAACTCACGTAAGGATGCGGTTGTGTCCGATGCGAAACAACTGGTTTCGGCTGCGAAATTGTATACTTCGTCTAATCCAATTAAACCTGGAGCAACAGTTGAAATGGGAGTAAGAAAAGGTAGTACGGATTATGCAGCAACAGATGGTGTTGTATTAGATAAGTATATTGATAGTATGGAAGATCCATTTAACTCTCCGACTGCATATAAAGATGCTTTTGTTTCTGTGAAAGAAGAGAATGGTAAGTATACTTATAAGGTTACTTTAAAAGGCGATAAAGACTACTTCGTTACAAAAGATCCTAGTGAGTTAAAACGTGATAACATTGCTAAAGCTGCGCCTGTAACGCCATAAAACTCTTAGTTGTCACCCCCATATCGGGGGTTTTTTTCTGAACTTTTTTAGGAGGGAACTGTATGATGACAGTCGTCTTTACCGTTTATTTTTTCCTGATTGGGCTGCTCGTGACCTCATTTACAAACGTCGTCGGCTTACGGGTCCCGGTCGGGGAATCCATCGTCCGTCCGCGCTCGCATTGTCCGAACTGCGGGCATGTCCTCGGTCCGCTTGAGCTGACTCCGGTCATCGGCTATCTCGCATTAGGTGGCAAATGCCGGACGTGTCAGCTGCCGATCTCAATCAAGTATCCGGCACTCGAATTATTCGGCGGTATGTTATATGCGTACGCCTTTTATCAGTTCGGCTGGTCGATGCAATTCGTCCTGTCGATTCTGCTGACGAGTCTGCTCAGCATCCTCGTTATGTCGGATCTTGCTTACATGCTGATTCCGAACAAAATCTTATTATTCTTTTTACCGATTAGTCTGATTGTTCGCTACCTTTCTCCCCTTGAGAACTGGTATAATCCAATTATTGGCGGATTCGTCGGCTTCTTTCTATTGTTCGTGATTTTTCTTGCGTCACGACAGGGAATGGGCGCCGGGGATGTCAAACTGTTTGGGGTGCTCGGAATCTTTTTAGGTCCGTTACACGTCGTCATCGCGTTGTTCGTTTCCGCATTCGTCGGATCAATCATTGGTCTCGGGTTACTCGGACTCAAACGCGTGGAACGAAAACAACCGATTCCGTTTGTTCCTTCGATTGCCGTCGGAACGTTACTGACATATTACTTCGCGGACGATTGGGTGAAGCTTTATCTCGATCTGTTCCTCTAGGAAAGGAAGAACATACATATGGCGCAAGCTCGGCGCAGAGGTACATATATTTACTTTAATTTCACGGATGTCGGGATTTTCGGAGCAGTCGTTAAAAAGGGTGTCATTAAACGACGCGGTGTCGTCTCGTTGCCGCCCGGAACGCTTCAAGGAGGATGGCTCCAGCCGGAAGCATCACTCGATCTGATCTTTGACAGCTTACTGGCAAAGCTGAAGGTGCCCCGCGGTTCGCAAGCGGTCCTCGCGATTGACGGATCTCTCGTCCTGGCCCGGAAACTCGAAATTCCGGAGACGGTCGAGACAAATCAGATTCGCGGTTATTTGTTTATGGAACTGGGACACAGTATCGTCCTGCCGTTTGAAGAACCTTATTTTGATTACACGTTGCTCGAAGAAGACGGCAAACGGGAAATCATGTTGTATGCGGCACCAAACGAAGCATTAAAACAGTATATGGAGCTGTTCCGGAAAAAACATATCCGCCTTGTTGCAGCAGAACCGCAACCACTGGCGACGTTTTATGGTCTCGATTCGCTCTATGAGGTCGAAGCCGACAGCAATCTGTTGATCTGGAACGTCAATGCAACGAATCACCAGTTGATCATCATTGAAGACAAAGTCCCGCGTCTGATTCGTTCGGTCGACACGTTTGTCGCGAATGCCTGGGAAGTGGACGTCATCGAGGACCGGTTGCATTACCGGTATCAATCGGACGATGCCAACGTCGAATTCATCCTCGAAGAGATGTTACTGGAGTTTTCCCGCGTGCTCGATTTCTATCGCTTTTCGTTGGCACGGGACGGTCGGGAAATCCGTCGCGTCATGCTGACCGGAGATTTTCCGTTTCAAGAGGAATTGGTCCGCCGGTTCGAAACGAACTTTGACGTCCGTTTGGAACAGGTGCCGGATGTCCTTGACGTGTCAGGTCAACCGATTCCAAAGCCGTATTTGCCGCTCGTCGGTCTCGCGACCAGCCATAAAGAGCGGATCAATTTGTTGCCGGACAGTGATGTCGCACCAAAGTTTCCGCTCGTCGCCTCGCTGATCCTGCTGCTATTCGGCGGTATGGTCGGCGGATACCTTTACTGGCAGACCGATCAATTTGCCGACCGGATCGAGACCGCGAATAATCAGATTCAGATCGTCCGAGCGCTACAATCAGAATCGGCCCAATCTGCCAAACAAGAAGTCGCACAGCTGAAACAAACAGTGGATGGTCTTGAAGCAACACCACGTCCGGCTGTTCCGGCCCTCGAACGGATTACGCGTTATTTGCCGGAACGCGGTTACATCCTGCAGTTCGCTTATGGCGCAGATCATGTTGTCACAATGAATGCCCAGTTCGAGACGTTAGATGAGTTAAACGGTTTTTACCGTCAATTGTTGACGGATACGGCCTTTACCGGAGTGACGTTAACGAATGTCACGACGAAAACGATGAATGAAGAAGCGGAAGTCGTCACATCAACGACGATCGATCCGTCGACCGGCGAAGAGATTCCGACGACGACCATTACGCCGACGGACGAGACGGAGACGGAAGAACCCCGCTATATCGGGCAATTTGGTCTGACGGTTGTCCCGGCGGAAGTCATCAAAGGGGAAACGAACCAGGCGGATCCCGATGCGCCGAAGGAAGATGCAACGACGGATGCCGTGGTCGACCCGGAAGCGGAAGCGACGGAAACGGTGGAACCACCGGCGGCCGGCACAGAAGCGGACGAACCGGTTTCGACTGAAGTAGAGGAGGTGGAAGAAAATTGAAACGGTATAGTGGTCTCATTCTTCTTGCCTTGACGATTGTTTTGATTGTCGGGGGGCTCGGCTACTTCGGTTATACGACGTACACGACGTATCAGGAATTACAGCAAACCGAAGCAACGCTTGAACGGGAACAGATGGCGCTTGAAGCGGCAAAAGCGAATGAACAGAAAGTCGATGTTGCTGAATCCAGCTTCCTCCAAAAACAGGTGCCGGTCGTACCGGCGAATGATGATGTGATTGATGCGATCAATGCCGCCAGTCAAATTGCCGGTGTGAAAGTCCAAGCCATCACGTTTGGTGCAACCGGAACGGAAGCAGCTCCTGCATCGCCGGTCCAGTCAACGCCTGCCGTGGACGGTGCAATGGCGACGGAATCCGAGACGGAAGCTGCTCAGACGGCAGAGACACCGGTTGCGACCACGACGGCGACGGCACTGCCTGCTTCTTTGACGGTCGAAGCCCCATCCTATCTCGAACTGATGGCTTTTCTTAAACAAATCGAACGGACGGACCGGATTACGATTTTACGCCAAATCCAGTTGACCGGTCCGGATGAACCGGGTCCCGGCAGTCAGACAATTGTCCTCGAAGACGAACTGATGTCCTTTACGGTCGAGATTGAAAGTTACTACCGACCGGATTTAACGAAGTTGATTCCGGATAAACAGACGCCTCTTCAAGAGACGACACCAAAATCGGATCCGTTTGTCGATGTTACAGATAATTAACCGAAAGACAAGTGTTGCTCTTACTCGGAGCGGCACTTGTTTTTCGTTATACTAAAAGTTGATTCCAGTAAGACTGGTCGAAAAAGAAGGAAAAGAGCGTGATACTGATGATAACGCAACACTCATTGATTCTGGCTTCTGCCTCTCCGAGACGGACGGAACTGTTACAGCAGATTGGGGTGCCGCATACGATACGACCGGCGGATGTCCTGGAGGAAGCACCGTATCCGATGGCAGCCGAAGAGTACGTGATGTATTTATCACGGAAAAAAGCCCGCGCTGTCGCGAAGCCCGGTGAAATCGTCCTGGCAGCAGATACCGTCGTGGCACTGGATCAGCAGATTCTTGAAAAACCGGCAGATCAACCGGCTGCCCTCGAAATGTTCCGGCTGTTATCCGGACGGACACATGAAGTCGTGACCGGTGTAACCCTTTTACAGGATGAACGGGAGGAGACGTTTACGGTCACGACGACGGTCCGGTTCTGCGAGATTCCGGAAAGTTGGATGTTGTCCTATGCTGCGACAGATGAGCCGTATGACAAGGCGGGCGGATACGGAATTCAGGGGAAAGGCGGTCTGTTTGTCGAAGCGATTGACGGCGACTATTATAACGTCGTTGGTCTGCCGATCAATCCGATCAGCCGCCGTCTTGAGGCATTTGGAATCGAGCCGATGTTCGCGTAATTCCTTGTACAGAAAGGTCGGATGAAGTGATTGAATGGCCAAAGGATATGATTCAATTAAAAGGGTTGGCACAGGCGACGACTGTGGAATTATTGGCGTGTCTCGTCCGCAGCGGAACCCGGAACCGAAGTCCGCTTGAAATCGCCGAAGACTTACTTGAAATCTATCCGTCGCTGATCGAACTGGAAGCAGCAGGTGTCGGCGGACTGGAGAAGGCACCGGGCGTCGGAAAAGCAAAGGCGCTCCAAATCATGGCGGGACTGGAACTCGGCCGCCGGCTCGTCACGGAACCGAAATGGGTCCGTCCGGTCGTCCGCTCACCGGATGATGCCGCGGAATTGCTGATGGAGGAGATGCGGTTGTACCAACAGGAACACTTCATCTGCCTGTATCTGAACACGAAAAACGAAGTGATCTCGAAGAAAACACTGTTCATCGGCGGACTCAATACATCGATTGTTCACCCGCGCGACATATTTCGGGAAGCCATCCGTTGTTCGGCGGCAAGCTTCATCGCCGTCCATAATCATCCGTCCGGTGACCCGACACCGAGCCGGGAAGATATCGAGGTCTCGGAACGAATGGTTGAAGCGGGCAGATTGATCGGAATCAGTTGCATCGATCACCTCGTCATCGGACACGGACAATTTATTAGTATGAAACAGCGGGGATTTATGTAAGAATAACGTCTGAGGGGGAACTGTGCTTCCTGACCTCAGGCGTTTTTACTTTTATAACCACCATTGAACTGTAAACAAGCTGTAACGTTTTAACGCTTTCCAAGGAAGGCTTTTCCGTTATAATTAGTGAAGTGTATTCTCAGAGAGGGGTTTTTTGAATAATGTTTGGATCATTTAGCCGTGAAATCGGCATTGACTTAGGTACGGCAAATACGCTCGTTTATGTGAAGGGGCAAGGCATCGTCGTGCGCGAACCTTCTGTCGTCGCATTCCGTACCGATACAGGAAAGATTGAAGCAGTAGGTAATGCAGCGAAAAACATGATTGGACGGACACCGGGAAACGTGACGGCACGACGCCCGATGAAAGATGGGGTTATCGCCGATTATGAAACAACGGCTACGATGATCAAATACTTCATGGATCAAGCAACGAAGAAAAAAGGCTTATTCTCGTCTAAGACTAACGTCATGATCTGTGTACCAAGCGGTATCACATCCGTTGAAAAACGTGCGGTTGAAGATGCAGCCAAACTCGCTGGTGCACGCGAAGCTTATACGATTGAAGAACCGTTCGCGGCAGCAATCGGAGCAGGTCTTCCGGTTTCTGAACCGACGGGATCCATGGTCGTCGATATCGGTGGCGGAACGACTGAAGTTGCTGTCATTTCACTCGGTGGTATCGTTACAAGCCAATCGATTCGTGTCGGTGGAGATGAGATGGACGAGTCGATCATTCGTTACATCAAATCGAAATACAACTTGATGATTGGTGAGCGGACGGCTGAAACGTTGAAAATGACGATTGGTTATGCGCGGATTGATGAAGAATCGGAAAACGAGACGATGGAAATTCGTGGACGTGATCTCGTAACGGGACTTCCAAAACAAATCGAAGTCACAAGTGCAGAAATTTGTGACGCGTTGTCTGATACAGTCGATGCGATTTTAGCCGGTGTCAAGCATACGCTCGAACAAACACCGCCGGAATTATCAGCAGACGTCATGGACCGCGGAATCGTCCTGACAGGCGGCGGTGCCCTTCTGAAAAACTTGGATGCTGTGATTGAAGATGAAACACGCATCCTGACACTCGTTGCGGAAAATGCGCTCGACTGTGTTGCAATCGGTACAGGTAAATCACTGGAGATGATGAATGTGTTGCGTTCGAAATCAGGCATCTCACAAAAAAGATAAGGACGGGATGAGCGATGAAGCGATTTTTAAATAATCGAAAACTGCTCATCACACTCCTTAGTTTTCTCCTTTTGGTGATTTTAATCGGAATCTCGCTTCAAGGACGTAACCAAACCCACTGGTATCAAAGCTTTGTCCGCGATACGGTCGGGGTTGGCCAACGTCTTTTTGCGACACCGATTGGCTGGATTGATGATACGGTCACTTCGGTTAAAGAAGTGCGCGATGTGTATAAGGAAAATGAGTATTTAAAATCACGACTGGGCGACTATGCCGGAAATTCCGTTAAAGTCCGCGACCTGGAACGTGAGAACAATGAATTAAAAGACATGTTGAAGTTAAAAGGGTCGATTCGTGATTACACGTTATTACCGGCAGAAATGATTGGTCGGACGTCATCCGAATGGCAACGCTTCGTTACGGTCAACATCGGTAAAGAACAAGGGGTGAAAGCCAACATGGCCGTCGTGACGGCAGATGGGTTGGTCGGCCGTGTCATTCAGACAAGTGCCTACACTTCACTCGTTCAGTTATTATCGGATACGAGCCGGACGAACAATGTCTCAGCTGTCGCTGACGATACAAAAGGTAAAGGGGTCTTCGGAACGATTGAAGGCTTTGACGAAGAGACGAATCTTTTGAAATTCACGAAGATTCCGAACGACGCCAAACTGAAAAAAGGTCAGATTGTTACGACATCCGGACTTGGTGGCAAGTATCCGAGCGGTATCGTCGTCGGTAAGATCGAACAAGTGAAATCGGATCAATACGGTGCTTCGAAAATCGCATACGTCAAACCGGCAGCAGACTTCGAACAGTTTGGTCACGTTTTCGTGATCCAGCGCGAAGCGAAGGAACCTTTCGCTGAGACCGACAAGGGAGGGGACACTCGTGAATAACATCAAGTTGTTTTTCGCCGTGTTCCTTCTTTTTATCTTGGAAGGAACACTGTTCGCAGGTCCGCTCGGAGACGGCTCTCCTTACGTCATTCATGTCACGCTGATTGCGTTGATGTTTTTGGGGCGTTACGGAAAAATCGAACAGGCGCTTGGTTTTGGACTGCTGTTTGGTCTGTTATATGATTTTGTCTACTCGGATATCATCGGAATTTATTTATTTGCACTATCTGCCATTCCGCTTTTTAGTAGCTTCGTGCTAAAATATGTAAAGGAGAACGTATTAACGATTATCGTCACCTTTACGTTCAGCGCTATTTTGTTTGAACTGGATATTTATTTCTTCACGGCTTCGGTCGTAGGGGTCGGTGTTCCCTTCAAGGAACTCGCGACACAAATCATTCCAAGGAGTCTCATTGCGCAGTTGATTGGGATCATCGTGCTGTATTACCCGATGACGCGACTGGTGCAATCCACATTTGATGAGAAAAGAGGATGAGTCATGATTGAGCGTAAGCGTTATGTAACGATGAAGGGCCATCGTGGTGGCCTCGCCGTCTATGTAAATGAAAGGTGCAGTGTGGATGAATTTCTTGACGATTTAGAATTGACGCTTGCCGACAAATCCGTCGAGAACGGACGCGCCGTTCCGATTACTTTCTTCTTCGGTCGCCGTTATGTCGACGAAGGCGTAGTGACGGCTGTCGAATCCATCGTTGCACGTCATGATTCATTTTCGTTTAATGGGTACGACAGCGAGTGTCTGACGAAGGATGAAGCAAAAGCCATGTACGGGGAACGAACGTTTCATTACTTCGGCGGCACGGCCCGCAGTGGGCATGTCGTAGACGTTGAAGGATCGATCGTCGTCATTGGCGACATCAATCCAGGAGCCGTCGTTCACGCAACCGGCAGCATTTATTGCCTGGGAGCGTTACGTGGAACGGTTCATGCAGGAAAAGGCGGGAATCATCAAGCTGTCATTGCTGCCAGTGTCTTACAACCGAAATGGATTTCAATTTCTGATTTTGTTTATGAAGATCCGGACGATGCGCCGATTCAGGCACTGGATATGGGCTGTGCGTTTGTCGGGGAAACAGGAGTAGAATTTTCTCGTCTTCAAACCGTTCCGCTTGCGCGGATGGATCAATTTGCGATTGATAGTGAAAGAGGGTGACAGATATGGAACAAGTGAAAGAACAGGTACATAAAGATGCGAAAACGCATGTGGGACGTGCCATCGTCGTCACATCTGGTAAAGGTGGCGTCGGTAAGACGACGACAACGGCTAACATCGGGACGGCACTTGCGCTGATGGGGCATTCGGTTTGTCTCGTTGATACAGATATCGGTCTTCGGAATCTGGATATCGTACTTGGCCTCGACAACCGGAGTATCTATAATATCGTTGACGTCGTGACCGGACAATGTAAACTGCATCAAGCCCTCGTCCGTGATAAACGTTTTGAAGAAATGTATCTGTTACCTGCTGCCCAATCCAAGGATAAATCATCCGTTACACCGGAACAGGTAAAAGGCATCATTGATTCGTTGAAACTCGAGTATGACTTTGTTTTGATTGACTGCCCGGCAGGAATCGAACAAGGATTCATGAATGCGATTGCCGGTGCAGATGAAGCAGTCATCGTCACGACACCGGAAAAAGCAGCGGTTCAGGATGCAGACCGGATCATCGGTATGCTGGAGCGTTCGGAACGTCAAATCGTACCGAAGCTCGTCGTCAACCGTGTCCGTTCGCATATGATGGCATCTGGAGATATGCTCGATATCGATGAAATCATGCGTATTCTGTCGATTGATCTGCTTGGTCTGATCGTCGATGATGAAGAAGTCATCGCGGCTTCACATCGTGGTGTACCTGTGACGATGAATCCGGATAACCGGGCTGGTCTTGGCTATCGGAACATCACCCGCCGGATTCTCGGAGAGTCTGTTCCGTTGCTCGACATCATGGAACAGCCGCAAAAAGGATTTTTCGTGAAACTTAAAAAAATGCTTGGCATGAAATAAGATGGGGAAAAATAGACTAGAAGGGTTTTGATGCTTCTAGTCTATTTTTCATGGAGGAATGAAGATGAAATGGATTAGTGAACAGACTCCGTCCCTGGAACGGGTGGCATTGGTCGAAGGAGGACGTGTCGTCGAATACCATGAACGGATGCGGGATGAGATTCGGGTCGGTACGTTGCTGCATGCCAAAGTCGACCGGTTGCACCCGACGCTTGAAGCGGCATTTTTGATTGCGACGGATGGCACGCCGCTTTATTTACCGATCAATGAAACGCTCGAGACGTTACGCCGTTATCCGGAAGTTCCGACAATCGGACAAGCCGTTCAGGTCGGTCAAACCTTACTCGTCCAGGTGGTGAAAGAAGGGGCTGCGCCGAAACAGCATAAAGTAACACAAAACATCACCTATGGCGGAAGGTTTCTCGTCTATTTCCCGTACGGACGCCGCGTACGTTTCAGCCGTAAACTGGATCTCGTCGTCCAGCAACAGCTGGCCAAAGTGATTCCGGTAGCGGAAGAAGAAGGGATTTTATACCGGACAGAAGCAGCGCAAGCCGAGGTCGGGGTATTGATGACGGAATTGAAGCAATTGCGTGCGCGTCATCAGCACATGTTGGAGCAGGCGACGCTGGAACAGGATGAACCGTTGATCATTCAGGAAGCGAAACGGTTGAGTCATGTCGCCGAAGCGCTTGTCACGACCAGAGCGGAGAAAGAACGGCTCGAGCAGATGGGGCTGCAAGTCGAGCGTCCGGTCATCAAAGGACGTCTGGCGGTTATGGAACAGGTCGACCGGGCGATTGAGAAGGCACTGGACCGGGTCGTTTGGCTTGACGGTGGTGCATATCTGTTGATTGAAGAAGTCGAGACGATGACCGTGATTGATGTCAACAGCGGAAAAACGGTTTCCGTCAAAGAACAAAAGCGGACGTTCGATCAAATCAATGAAGCGGCGGCTGTTGAAATCATGCGTCAGCTCCGTCTGCGAAATATCAGTGGGATGATTGCCGTCGATTTTTTACGGGGTTCCAGTAAAGGGCAGACACGGGTGACACAACTGTTGAAGGAACGGGCCGCCCATGAGTCAAAACAGATTGAAGTGTACGGATTTACAAAGATGGGCTTATGTGAACTGACACGTCAGCGACACGGGAAGTCTTTGTTCGAACGGTCACGGGATCATGGTCAGTTGTCCCGGATCGCCATCCACCGGCAACTCGAGCCGCGGTTAATGGAACTCGCGACACATACGGAAGCGGCGGTCGTTCGCGCTCCGCTCGCTCTGCTCAGTCCGTTGCTTCTCGCCGAAAGTCCTCTTGAATTACTTCTGATAGAAGGTGAACCGGGCATTCTGTTTACCGGTACGAAAGCCGACTGTGACGATTTTGTCAAAAGACATTGAGAATCCGGCAGAACGTTATTGACAATAGTCAACTTCATTTGGTATTCTGAATAACGTTAGTTCGTTTGGAAGCACCCAAATGACTACAACCGCACAGACCGGGTCTTTAAAGCATCCGCTGCCCGTGATGGCGAGTCTGAGTTCCTAAGAGGAGGTGCACGTAATGTACGCAATTATTAAAACTGGTGGTAAACAAGTTAAAGTCGAAGCTGGCCAAGAGATCTACGTTGAGAAATTAAACGCAGACGTCGACAGCACAGTAGAATTCGGCGAAGTCTTGATCCTTGGTGGTGACGATGTTAAAGTCGGCGCTCCACTCGTAGAAGGTGCGAAGGTCGTAGCAACGGTCATCAAACACGCTCGCGCGAAAAAGATCACAGTCTTCAAAATGAAAGCTAAAAAGAACTACCGTCGTAAGCAAGGTCACCGTCAACCTTACACGAAGGTCCGCATCGAGAAAATCGAAGCGTAAGCCATGATACGTGTCAAGATTCGACGAGATGAAGCGGAGTTGATCCGTTCCATCGAAGTGACAGGACATGCCGAGTTCGCTGAGCCTGGTTTGGATTTAGTCTGTGCCGGCACATCAAGTGTGATCTTCGGGGCATATAATGCCATCGAATCACTGCTCGGGCAGGTCCTGCTCCTTGAAATGGCAGAACAACAAGAAGGTGGCTACTTTTACGTAGAAACGTATGCTGACTTAGCACCGGATGTCAGTGAACGCACCCAATTGTTACTGGAAGCGATGTTGGTCCAACTCGGAACCATCGCCGACAGTTACGGTGAGTTTATCCAACTTGAACAAATATAGGAGGTGGATTCCACATGTTGAAACTTAATCTTCAGTTCTTCGCATCGAAAAAAGGGGTAGGTTCGACAAAGAACGGTCGTGACTCGCAATCGAAACGCCTTGGGGCGAAACGTGCAGACGGTCAAACTGTTTCTGCTGGTTCAATCCTCTACCGCCAACGCGGTACGAAGATTCACCCAGGTATGAACGTCGGACGTGGTGGCGATGATACACTTTTCGCAACTGCAACTGGTGTCGTTCGTTTCGAACGTCTCGGACGCGACAAAAAACAAGTCAGCGTTTACCCAGCATAAGTGATCGATGAAGCAGACTCTAGCCACTTTCAGGGGTTAGGGTCTGTTTTTTTAGGAGGGAACGACTGATGAAGGATGAACAGGTACTGGATCTTTTGAAGTCACTTCGTCACGAATGGTTGAATCGGTTACAACTTGTTCGTTCATATAGCGCGATGGGTGACGAGGCGGCTGTTGAATCGATTTGTTCAATGTATCGGGAACAAGCGTCGCGAGAAGGACGACTTTCCCTGATTGGACTACCGAAAACGGCACTCGCACTGCAACGAGCAGATTGGACAGGCCTAACTGTCGAATATGATGTAATCGAAATACCAAAGCAGATGGAGGATGCGCGCTTGGCGTCTATTCTTGAAGCTGCGTTTGACATGATAGAAGTGGGGAATGGAGAAGTATCCGTGACCTTCCATGAGGGCGTGACCATCGAGATCTATCGGGATCTACTAGATATGTCGCGCCTTAAAGATCTAGTGACGCCGATGGAGATCGAGTCACAGACAGAACATGAGTGTGTGATTGAAATCGAAAGTCTTCCTGTCGAGGAAGAAAAGTAATAGGAGGGATCTGACATGTTTGTCGATCAGGTAAATATTTATGTAAAAGCAGGAGATGGAGGACGCGGGCAGGTAGCGTTCCGTCGCGAGAAATATGTTCCAGACGGCGGACCAGCCGGAGGAGACGGTGGGCATGGTGCTCACGTCGTTCTCGAAGTGGATGAAGGACTTCGGACGTTGATGGATTTCCGTTACAAACGTCATTTTAAGGCCGTTCAGGGTGAAAACGGGATGTCGAAAGGGATGCACGGACGTAAAGCCGAGCACCTGGTCGTTAAAGTCCCGCCAGGCACAGTCGTTTATGACGATGATACGGATGCAGTCATCGCTGACCTTGTCCACCACGGACAACAAGCCATCGTGGCAAAAGGCGGACGCGGCGGACGTGGTAATTCACGTTTCGCAACACCAGCGAACCCGGCTCCGGAACATGCAGAGAATGGTGAACCCGGTGAAGAGAAATACTTGAAACTCGAATTGAAAATGCTCGCAGATGTCGGACTTGTCGGCTTTCCAAGTGTCGGGAAATCAACGATGCTGTCGATCGTCTCAGCAGCCCGTCCGAAAATCGGGGCGTATCACTTCACGACGATTACGCCGAACATCGGTGTCGTTGAAACGGAAGACAGCCGCAGCTTCGTCATGGCCGATTTACCGGGTCTGATTGAAGGGGCAAGCGAAGGTGTAGGTCTTGGTCACCAGTTCCTCCGTCACGTCGAGCGGACGAAAGTCATCGTGCACGTCATCGATATGAGTGGTATGGAAGGACGCGATCCGATTGACGATTACAATATCATCAACAAGGAGCTTGCGGACTACAACCTTCGTCTGACAGAACGACCACAAGTCGTTGTCGCAAATAAAATGGATATGCCGGATGCGGAAGCGAATCTCGAAGCATTCAAAGAAGCGTTCCCGGATCTTGAAGTGTTTGCCATCTCGGCTGCAACACGCCAAGGATTACGCGATCTCTTGTTCCGTATCGCCGACCTTGTTGATGCGACGCCGGAATTCGGTCTCGAAGAACTCGAAGAAAAAACAGCGACACCGCGTGTCGTTTACGGATATGAAGCACCGGAAGCCGGATTTACGGTTTCGAAAGATGAAGATGATTGCTTCGTCATCAAAGGACCACGGATCGAGAAGCTGTTTACGATGACAAACTTCATGCGTGAAGAATCCATCAAACGCTTTGCCCGGACGTTGCGTCAAATGGGTGTCGATGAAGAACTTCGTAAGATGGGTGCGATTGACGGCGACGTCGTTCGAATCCGCGACTTCGAATTCGAATTCATCGAGTCTTCGTTCTAAAATACAACAAGTTCATTTGAGAAATGGAGTGTGAGAGCATCGTGGACCCACTTCCCGCGATTCAGTTCATCTGGTTTTTCGTCCTGCTTGTCATCTCGGCCTTTTTCTCCTCGTCTGAAACCGCCTTGTCGAGTGCAAACCGGTTACGGATTTTGCATCAGTCGGAGGAGGGGAGCCGTCGTGCGACCCAGGCTCTTCGTCTGTTGCAACGGTATGAGGAGACACTGACCGCCATCTTAATCGGAAATACCCTGTCTAACCTCGGTGTCGCGATGATCGGCGGCTGGTTGGCGATGACGGTATCGACGGATCTATTGGTACAAATCAGTATTGTTTTCCTGACGTTTCTGTTCATTTTGTTATTTGGGGAGCTCATTCCTAAGTCCTATGCCCGGGAACATGCGGAAACGTACGTATTTTGGATCAGTGGTCCGCTGCATGTCTGTCTGAGTCTCTTCAAACCGGCCATCTTCCTGTTTCTGAAATTGCGACAGGTTGCGTTGTTGCTGATCGGGGCCGATCCGAAAGGACCGCTTGTCACCGAACAGGAACTACGGGCTTTAGTCGACATCAGTGAAGAAGAAGGTGTCATGGACGAAGCGGGAGCGGAAATCGTGCATCGAGCGGTTGACTTTAAGAATGTCACGGTCGAAGAAGCACTGACACCGCGAACGAATATTCAGGCAATCGACATTGATGCCGGTTTTGATGAAATTTTACGTGAAGTGCAAAAAGGCGGATTCTCGCGCTTGCCGGTCTATAAGGATTCGATTGATCACATCATCGGAGTTTTATCAGAACGTGACTTTTTACGGGAATTCGTCAAGCATGGACGTGTCGAGATTCGCGAATTGATCCGTCCGGTTTCGTTTGTCGTTCCGCAAACCCATATCATTGATTTGCTGCCGGAATTAAAAGTCAAACAGTCACATATGGCTGTTGTACTCGATGAATTCGGAGGAACAGCCGGTTTGATTACACTGGAGGATATTCTCGAGGAACTGGTCGGAGAGATTTGGGATGAACATGATGAATCACTCGAGTACACGAAACAGGTGAGTCCGAACCGGTATGAATGTCTGGCGGAATACGACATCGAAGATTTTTGTCATCAATTTGACTTGGCGATGCCGGAAACGGAAGCGCAGTCGCTTGGAGGCTGGATCATGGAAGATGTCGGTCATATTCCGGAAGTGGGGACTCAGATGGTGTATGGACCGTTGACCTTGACTGTCCTGCACGTCGAAAACCGTCGGGTCCGAACCGTTTCAGCCGTATTCTCACAACATGAACCATCGGAAGGAACGGACGATTTAAACGTCTGATCTGCATAACAAAAGGCCCGTTCCGATTAGGAATGGGCCTTTTTGTTATGAAAGGATGTATTTAAAAGGCATCCTCGTGATTAAACATCGAGTTCTGAAACAAGAATACCCAAACGGTCGAGCGCATCGATTGCGGCATTTAACGCTTCTTCGTTATCCGCTTCCAGCGTATGAATGTGGACACCATCCGTCAAAGTGGATAAAGGGGTCGCCTGCGTTTCTTCCAGTTGTTCGATCAACGCCCGGACATCGCGGCGGCTTTTCAGCATCAATTCTCCTGTTAAAAAGCCGTAGACGGGATGTTCGACGATGACATCACGGATGATGACACCTTCATCGACGACGGCGTCACACTCTGCTTTTAATTGATCACTACCGTGCCGGCAAACGACTTTTCTCATATGGCGGGATTCGTCAAGCTCCGGATGATTTAATAGATATCCCCGGGCAGTCGCAACGACAGGATGTCCTTTTGCTTTTAGCAATGATAAATCCTGCACGATGACCTGGCGGCTGACACCTGCCTGCTTCGCCAACTTCGTTCCTGTGACGGGTTGTTCGCTTTGTTGAATGATTTCTAACAACTCTTGCCGGCGTTCTTCTCCGGACTGTCTTCTTCCCATGATTATTCCTGCCTTTCCAATTAATCTGATTCCTCCAGAGAACAGAGAACATCGAGACATCGCTCTACTTCCTCGGCTGTTGTCATCCGACCGAAACTGAGTCGAATCAATCCATGAGCCGCCGACTCATCAAAACCAATCGCCCGTAAAGTCGAGTTGGGGCCATTTTCACCTGCACGACAAGCGCTTCCCGCCGATACGGCAATTCCGGCACGGTTCAGGGCGAGGAGGACGAATTGACCATCCCGTTGTTTCGTATGAATGGCACAAATCGAATGAAGTTGCTGAGGGGACTCAATGATTTGATAATAAGCAGCTGGAAGTCTTTTTTTTAGCATACCACGAAATCTTTTGCTCGATGCCTGGATCTGTTGATTTTCCTGAAGATAACGGTGACATGCCATCATGAAAGCAGCAATTCCCGGGACATCGACGGTTCCCGGCCGGATTCCGAATTCGTGGTGCGCCTCATAATAGGGACTGAACAGGGGATGACGCAAATAGACGGCACCGAGTCCTTTCGGTCCATAAACTTTATGACTGCTGATCGTATAAGCTTCGACGTCAGTCAAATCAACCGGGTTCTTCAAAAAGCCTTGAATCCCGTCACAGTGGAACAGAATACCTTTTTTTCGGCAAAAGGCGGCAATCGCGGCAATCGGAAAGATGAATCCTGTTTCTGAGTTTACCTGCTGGATGGAGACGACACCGACCTCTTCCGTACACGCTTGTTCGAATAAGTCCCAGTCGAATTCACCGGTCGTCTTTAAATCGAGTGCCTGCCAATGGACTGCCCACCGTTGCAAAGGAAGTAAAACAGAATCGTGTTCCGATTTAAGTGTCAAGACAGTTGTCTTATTGGTTTGACGGAGAAGATGGCTTAAAGCGATGTAATTAGCTTCAGACCCGCTGCCCGTAAATATAATCGTTCCTTCGGTTACACCGAGCCATTGCATTAATTTATTCCGTGCCTGTTCCAGCAGTTGAAGGGCGTCTTCTCCCGTGTCATGGAGCGAAGAACTGTTGCCGTAGAACCGTTCTGCCGTGTCCCGATACTGTTCGATGGCATCCGGGTGCATAGGTGTCGTTGCCGCATGGTCTAAATAAATCATCAATTATCGTATCCTTTCATCTTGTCACTCAGCTAAAAATATGCCAAACTTATTGTCAAGTCAATAGTAAATATAAATGTACAGAGGTGTTTTTCATATGTCTTTACATAAAACAGAAGAAGTGGATGTTTTAATCATCGGGACAGGACTAGCCGCCGTCTCGGTTGCCCTGCATCTTCCGGCTGATCTGAATGTCATTCTTGTCTCAAAAGGAACAAGGACAGAAACAAATTCGATGCGGGCGCAAGGCGGAATTGCGTCAGCGTATCTCGAAGCCGACCATGTCAGCCATCAAGCGGATACGAAGCAGGCGGCAAAAGGGCGGACCGATGAAACGATGATTTCTTTTATCACCGCAACCGGAAAGCAGGTGATTCCGGAACTCGAAGCGTTTGGTGTTAGGTTTGATCGACAGGTGACAGGAGCATACGCTTTAGGTCAGGAAGGGGCACACTCGAGACCACGTATTTTTCACAGTGGAGGAGACCGGACGGGCGAACGTATCATGACGCAACTGCTTCAGCAACTCGTTCATCCCGTCATCGAGGATACCGTCATTACAGAATTGTTGACGAACAGACAACAGGTCGTCGGAGCACGGGGATATCGGGGTCAAAAGCCGGTCGTCTTTTCAGCCCGGGCTGTCATCCTGGCGACAGGCGGCATCGGCGGATTGTTTACAGCCTCGACGAACGAACCGAGCTTGACCGGTGACGGTCTGGCACTCGCTGCTCAAGTTGGCGCCGGTCTATCGGATTTAGGTTATATCCAACATCACCCGACCGTTCTGTTGCATGACGGCGTCAGTCACGGCTTGATTACGGAAGCTTTACGGGGCGCCGGTGCTTTTTTAATGACGGCAGACGGTCGGCGCGTGATGGCGGATCATCCGCAAGGCGACTTGGCGGCCCGGGATGAAGTGGCGATGAGAATCACGACGGTACGAGAACGGGAAGCGGTCTATCTCAATACGACGCCTGTCGAACATCTGCAAACACACTTTCCAACATTTGTTGAAAAATGTGAAATATTGAACATATCACCTGATATCGTCGAAGTGACGACCGGTGTGCACTTTTTAATGGGCGGGATTAAAACGGATCGTCTCGGACGGACAACTGTTCCGGGACTGTATGCAGTCGGAGAGGTCGCTTCAACAGGGTTGCACGGAAAAAATCGATTAGCCTCGAACTCACTTCTCGAATGTTTTGTGATGGGCAAGGAACTGGCGTTACGACTCCAGTTGCCGCCCCGTCTGCCATTGCCTGAAAATCAGTTCAAAGAAGATGAAGAGAAGGTGGCACTTGACCCATCATGGACAGAAGCGCTGGCCGTCCATCTTGATGAAACCGTACTTAAACAAACCTTGGAAACCTTCAAAAACCAACCGGAGGAACGGGCAACAGGACGGGACGCTGAACTGAGGCGTCTGCATCTGATGACGGC
The DNA here is from genome assembly GCF_033721435.1 of Exiguobacterium sp. K1. NCBI lineage: Bacteria > Bacillati > Bacillota > Bacilli > Caryophanales > Exiguobacterium > Exiguobacterium sp. K1. Next base: position 231,849 of record NZ_JAOTIT010000001.1, read on the forward strand.
AAAGCTGTTGCTTGAAGGTGCAATTCAACGATTAAAAGGAGACCGACAACATGAACAGATGGTATCTACGACGACAGCTTGAGGATTTTTTGGTGGAGGACATCGGGCATCAGGATGTGACGAGTGAGGTGTGTTTGACCGGCGATGAATTAGGAACCGGTCACTTCATGGCGAAAGAGGACGGTATTTTTTGCGGCGAAGCGGTATTGGTCGAACTAGCACGACTGCTCGGAGTCGAACACGAAACACTTGTCCGGGACGGAGAACCGATAGTCCGGGGACAAGTCGTTGCGAAGTGGACCGGGCGGTTACAAGCGATTTTAACGGGAGAGCGGGTCGCATTGAATCTGATTCAGCGGACGTCCGGAATCGCGACATTGACGCATCAGGCTGTCCGTCTGGTCGCCGGGAACGTCCGGATTGCGGATACCCGTAAAACAACACCGGGACTCCGGATGCTTGAGAAACATGCGGTTCGAGTCGGAGGCGGATTTAATCACCGCGGTCGACTCGATGACGCCGTCATGATCAAAGATAATCACATCACCGTCGCCGGTTCGATTACAGCAGCTGTCCGTCGGGCGAAGGCGCAAGTCGGTCATACGACACCGATTGAAGTCGAAGTCGAGACCGGTGAAGAGGTCAAGGAAGCAGTTGCAGCAGGAGTCGACATTATCATGCTCGACAACCGGACACCGGAAGAAATCAAGCGGTTCCGGTCATGGATTCCGAAATCAATCACCGTTGAATTGTCCGGCGGGATCACGCTGGATACGTTGCCAGCCTATAGTGAGTGCGGGGCAGATTACATCTCACTCGGAGCATTGACCCATTCGGCACCGGCGTTAGACATCAGTATGAAAATTGCGGGAGGAAAAAAAGATGAGTCTTGATTTATTTACAGAGCAGGGGATTCCAAAAACGTACTCAGAAAAAACGGATGCACAATTAGTGACAATCATTAAAGGTATCAAAGAACGGATGGGCTCACGGTTATTTTTACCGGCACATCATTATCAAAAAGATGAGGTCGTTCAGTTCGCCGATGCGACCGGAGATTCACTCCAGCTCGCCCAACTGGCGAAACAGATGACAGACGCAGAGTATACTGTTTTTTGCGGCGTTCATTTCATGGCAGAGACGGCAGATATGCTGACGGATCAAACACATACAGTCGTCTTACCGGACATGCGGGCCGGTTGTTCAATGGCTGATATGGCAAATGGATTTCAGACGGAACGGGCATATGAGATATTGACGAACCGGTTGGGCCGATCGATTCTCCCGCTGACCTATGTCAATTCAACGGCTGAAATCAAAGCGTTTGTCGGACGGCACGGTGGAGCGACGGTCACGTCCTCGAATGCCGTTCCGATGGTCGAATGGGCACTCGGGGAACGCGAGATTCTTTTTTTCCTGCCTGACCAACATCTCGGGCGAAATACGGCACATGCTTTGGGGATTCCCCTGGAACAGATGGCGGTCTGGGATCCAATTGCGGATCAACTGATCTTCGACGGAGCGGATGAGGACATCCGGGTCGTCCTGTGGAAGGGACATTGTTCCGTCCACGAGAAGTTTACGGTCGGACAAATTGAACAGTTCCGTCAAGCGGATCCCGAGCGGAAAATTCTTGTTCATCCGGAGTGTTCCTTTGAGGTCGTCGCAGCCTCGGACTTAAACGGTTCGACAGCCTATATCATTGATCAAATCAAACGGGCGGAACCGGGGACAAAATGGGCGATTGGTACAGAGATGAACTTAGTCCAACGACTGGCGAACGATTATCCGGAACTCGATATTGTCTCCTTGAATCCTTTCATGTGTCCCTGTCTGACGATGAACCGGATTGATTTAAGACACCTTGCCTGGTCGCTCGAACAAATTGAAGCCGGTCAGCCGGTTAATATCATCACCGTTGATCCGGAAACGACACGATATGCGGTCCTTGCACTCGAACGGATGCTTGAACGTCCTTGATCGTCCGAAATGAAAAGCCGGTCTGAAATATTTACGCACTACGAACCAGAGAAAGGAATGTCGCATTCCGTTTTTCTGGTTCGTTTTTTTGAGTAGTTTAGAAGAGGTGAATTTCCGTCGTGAACGTCTTCGGTATAAAGAATTACGTTTTGAAGAGCCTCCTCGTTATATGCTACAATAACACGAGAGTTTGTTAATGGATGGGAGCGTTCTAAAGTGATAGAATTCGTACGCGGCGAAGTCGCTTATGTCTGTGCGGAATTCGTGACGATCGAGGTCGGGGGGATTGGCTACAAAATCGTAGCACCGAACCCGTTTTTTTATCGGACCGGAGACGAACAGGTTATCGTATATACGTATCATTATGTCAGAGAAGACCAGGAAGTTTTGTTCGGATTCCGTTCAAGACGGGAACGGGCGCTGTTCACAAAATTGCTTGGCGTAACGGGAATCGGTCCTAAAGGATCACTCGCCATCGTGGCGTCCGGAGACGTCGATGCGCTTGTGGAAGCGATTGAGCAGGAAAAGGAAAGTTATTTGATCAAGTTCCCCGGTGTCGGCAAAAAGACGGCGAAGCAGATGACCCTTGATTTAAAAGGGAAGTTGGCAGAGCTCGCGCCGGATTATATTCCGAGCGAAGGATTGTTTGCCCAAGGAAATGCGGAATTAAATGAAGCATGTGAAGCGTTGACGGCACTCGGATACAGTGAACGGGAAGTCGAAAAAGTCAAAAAAGCACTTCAAGGTGAAGTGCTGTCTACGGATCAATACGTGAAGCGGGCGTTGCAGTTGTTATTGAATGTGAGGTGAGAACGTGGAAGAACGGATTTTGTCAGAATCCGCACATGCGGAAGATCAGGAAGAGTGGAGTTTGCGTCCTCAGACGCTTGATCAATACATCGGTCAGGAAAAGGCGAAAGGCAACTTGAGTGTCTTTATCCAAGCGGCAAAAATCCGTCAGGAAACACTGGACCACGTCCTTTTATACGGTCCTCCCGGTCTTGGTAAGACGACGCTTGCGACGATCATTGCCAATGAGATGGGCGTCGGCATCAAGACGACAGCCGGACCGGCAATTGAACGCCCGGGCGATTTGGCTGCCATTTTATCTTCGCTCGAACCGGGAGATGTTTTGTTCATCGATGAGATCCATCGATTAAGCCGGTCAATTGAGGAAATTCTTTATCCGGCGATGGAAGACTATTGTCTCGATATCGTCATAGGTCAAGGCGAACTCGCCCGCAGTGTGCGGATTGATTTACCGCCGTTTACCCTCGTCGGAGCAACGACGCGGGCCGGTATGTTATCGGCTCCGCTTCGTGACCGGTTTGGAGTGACGCTGAAACTCGAGTACTATACGATGCCGGAACTGTCGGCGATTGTTACGCGGACGTCCCGCTTGTTTGGTTTTGAAGCGGACCGGATGGCAGCGGAAGCAATTGCGCTCCGTTCCCGGGGAACCCCCCGTGTCGCGAACCGTCTGTTACGGCGTGTCCGTGATTTTGCACAAGTCGCTCACCAAACGGCAATCGATGCGACACTTGCAACGAGCGCCCTGGATCGTCTGCATGTCGATGCACTCGGACTCGATGACGTTGATCACCGGTTGTTACGTTCGCTTGCCGAACGGTTTGCCGGTGGTCCGGTTGGTCTTGAGACGATTGCTGCGACGATCGGTGAAGATGCTCAGACGATTGAAGACGTCTATGAACCATACTTGCTGCAGCAAGGATTTTTACAACGCACACCACGCGGTCGTGTTTTGACGCCGTTTGCGCGGCAACATTTAGGATTGAAAGAAGGAAACTAAAGATGGATGTAAATTTATTTGATTTTCATTTACCGGAAGAACAGATTGCGCAAGTTCCCTTGCTCGATCGGACGAGTTCGAAGCTGATGGTCGTCAATCGGGAAACCGGCGCCCTTCGGCATGAAAAGTTTCATGATATCGTCTCGTATTTTAATGCGGGAGATACCCTTGTCATCAATGATACAAAAGTTTTGCCGGCACGCCTCTTCGGTGTCAAGGAAGAGACCGGCGGCAAAATCGAACTGCTGTTACTCAAACAGACAAGCGATGACGTCTGGGAGACGCTGGCGAAACCGGCAAAACGCGTTAAACCTGGAACCGTCCTGTCCTTTGGTGACGGGTTGCTCCGCGCAGAATGTGTCGAAGCACTCGAAGACGGCGGACGGATCCTGAAGTTTTCGTATACAGGAATTTTTTATGAGGTACTCGATCAACTCGGGACGATGCCGTTGCCGCCCTATATCCACGAGCAACTCGAGGATCAGGATCGTTACCAGACAGTTTACGCCCGGGAACGGGGAAGTGCGGCAGCTCCGACAGCCGGTCTTCACTTTACGCCGGAATTGTTGCAAGCTTTGACGGATAAAGGGGTTCAGCTTGCGCCGTTGACGTTGCACGTCGGACTCGGGACATTCCGTCCGGTCTCTGTCGATGACGTCGACAGCCACAAGATGCACAGCGAATACTACGAGTTGCCGGAGTCTTCCGCTAAGATTTTACGCGAGACCCGCAAAAACGGCGGTCGGATCATTGCTGTCGGAACGACTTCGACACGAACGCTTGAGACCGTCATCCGCGATCACGGAGATTTTGTTGAAGCATCCGGTTGGACAGATATTTTCATCTATCCTGGTCAGGAAATCAAAGGAATCGACGGATTGATTACGAACTTCCACTTGCCGAAGTCGACGTTGATCATGCTCGTATCCGCTTTATCGACCCGCGAACACATATTACATGCCTATGAAGAAGCTGTTGCACAAAACTACCGATTCTTTAGTTTCGGAGACGCAATGTTCTTAACGAGAGAGGAATTAAACCGATGACAAAACATGCAGTAACGTACGAACATATCAAGACTTGTAAACAATCTGGTGCGCGGTTAGGAATCGTCCATACGCCGCACGGCAGTTTCGAGACTCCTGTTTTCATGCCGGTCGGGACACAAGCGACGGTCAAGACGATGGCGCCGGAACAGATCAAAGACATGAACGCGAACATCATTCTGTCAAACACGTATCATTTGTGGGTCCGTCCGGGACATGATGTCATCAAGGAAGCCGGCGGTCTGCATAAATTCATGAACTGGGATGGTGCGATTTTAACCGATTCGGGCGGGTTCCAAGTCTTTTCACTCGCTGATTTGCGCAACATCACGGAAGAGGGGGTTAACTTCCGCAACCACTTGAACGGGGATAAACTGTTCCTGTCACCGGAAAAAGCGATGGAAATCCAGAATGCCCTCGGTTCGGATATCATGATGGCCTTTGATGAGTGTCCGCCATTCCCGGCTTCTCATGAATACATGAAAGCGTCAGTCGAGCGGACAAGCCGCTGGGCGGAACGTTGCCTTGAAGCCCATGAACGGCCTCAGGATCAAGCCTTGTTCGGGATTATTCAAGGTGGCGAGTATGAAGATTTACGCCGTCAAAGCGCACGCGATCTCGCATCGCTTGATTTCCCGGGTTACGCGGTCGGTGGTCTGTCGGTCGGAGAGCCGAAAGACGTCATGTATCGTGCTCTTGATTTCACGACACCACTCATGCCGGAAGACAAGCCGCGTTATTTGATGGGCGTCGGTTCGCCGGATGCCTTGATTGAAGGAGCCATCCGCGGGATTGATATGTTTGACTGTGTCTTGCCGACCCGGATTGCCCGTAATGGTACGTTGATGACATCAAGCGGACGTCTCGTCGTCCGGAATGCCAAATATGCGCGTGATTTCCGTCCGCTCGACGAAAAGTGTGATTGCTACGCCTGTAAGAATTACTCGCGTGCGTATATCCATCACTTGATCCGGGCACAGGAAACATTTGGTCTTCACCTCTGTTCGACACATAATCTTCACTTCCTCGTCAAGTTGATGGAAGGCGTCCGTCAAGCGATTCGCGAAGATCGTCTTCTTGATTTCAAAGACGAATTCTTTGAAGAATACGGTTATAATTTACCGAACGCAAAGAATTTCTGATAAATGGTCTGACAATTCTATTCTTTTTACGGTATAATGAACGTGATTTGAATGAAAAGGAGCTGACTCAGATGCAACAATTATTGACATTCCTCCCGATGATCTTGATCTTCGTGGTGTTTTATTTCTTGTTGATTCGTCCACAGAACAAACGCCAGAAGCAAGTGCGTGAGATGCAAACCCAGTTATCACGCGGTGACTCGATCGTAACGATCGGTGGCCTTCATGGGGTCGTACAAAAAGTAGATGAGACGACAGTCACATTGAAATCGGGTAACGCTCAATTGACGTTCAACCGTAGTGCGGTCGCAGAAGTTACGAAAAAAACTACGACTGTCATGGACGACGAAATCGTCGAATAAGGCTAGAAAAAGACGCTTTCCGAATTCGGAAGCGTCTTTTCTGTTTTTATATGAGAAAAACGATTGCTAAGATTACCAATTCTTATGTAAGCTAGGATAGGATAAGAAAGTTGTCTGAAAATATACTGGGATTGAGAGAAAGGACAATGTAGCATGATTAAGAAGGGAAAACTGGCCACGTTCTTCATCATCGTTGCCGCGCTGCTCGTTTTGATTGGCACGACATCGAATTGGCTCTTAAAAGACACAAAACTCGGTCTGGACTTAAAAGGCGGATTTGAAGTGTTGTATGAAGTACAACCGTTGAAAAAAGGTGACGTCATCGATGCCAATGCGATGAGCGCGACACTGACGGCAATCGAAAACCGGGTCAACGTACTCGGTGTCTCAGAGCCGGATATCCGGATCGAAGGAAAAAACCGGATTCGTGTTCAACTAGCCGGTGTCAAAAATCAGAGTGAAGCCCGTCAGATTCTATCCTCGACAGCCGAATTGTCATTCCGGGACATCAACGACAAAGTGTTACTTGATGGTTCAGACTTAAAGGCGAAAGGCGCAAAAGTCGGATACGATCCGCAAACAAATGCACCGCTCGTCGAACTGACGATGAAATCGAAAGAAAAATTTTATGAAGTGACACAACAAGTATCAAAAATGCAACCGCCCGCCAATCGTCTTGTCATTTGGCTCGATTATGAGAAAGGCGATACGTACGAAAAAGAGATTCAAAAAGAAAACTCTAAAATCGTCTCCGATGCATCGGTCCAACAGCCGATCAACTCGGATAAAGCCATCATCTCAGGTGGTGACATTACAGCAGAATACGGGAAGCAACTATCCTCGATCTTAAACGCCGGAGCACTTCCGGTTAAACTGGATGAGATTTACTCGACGTCCGTCTCGGCCGCATTTGGTCAAGATGCCCTCGACCAGACATTGTTTGCGTCGATGATCGGTGTCGCAGCCGTCTTCTTGTTCATGTTGCTGTTTTACCGGGTATCCGGTTTCGTATCGATCATTACCCTGTTGTTCTACATCTATCTCGTCATGATCTTCTTTAACGGAATTAATGCCGTACTGACCTTACCGGGAATCGCGGCCCTTGTCCTTGGAGTCGGGATGGCGGTAGATGCCAACATCATCACGGCAGAACGGATCAAAGATGAACTCCGAAGCGGGAAATCTGTCTTGTCTGCTTTCAAAGCCGGTAACCGCCGCTCATTTGGTACGATTCTTGATGCCAACTTGACGACGTTGATTTCTGCAGGCGTGTTGTATTACTTCGGAACGAGTACCGTCAAAGGATTCGCGATCATGCTGATGGTCTCGATTGCCGTAACGTTCGTCACGAATGTTTTCATCTCGCGTTACCTGATGCAACTTCTCGTCAGCAGCCGATGGTTTGATAAGAAGAAAACCTGGTTTGGCGTAAAGGAGGATGAAATTCGTGAACTTTAATCCAACGAAATTTGATTATGTAAAACACCGGAACATTTACTTCATCATCACGATTGCCCTTGTCGTCATTTCTGTTTTGTTGCTCACATTCCGCGGCTTGAATCTCGGAATCGACTTTACAGAAGGAACACGGGTTGAAATTTCTTCAACGAACACGATCAAGGAATCAGAGGTTCGTTCCGTTATCGAAGATGCGGGAATTGATGCAGCGGAAATTAACGGTGTCCAATTTGCGCAAGGCGGAAAGCTCGCGAACGTGACGTTCGTCGGAGAATTCAATCAGCAACAAATCTCGAAAATGAAACAAGCGATTGAAGCAAAATACAAGAAAGAACCAAGCATCTCGACTGTATCTGCCCAGGTTGGTCAGGAGATTGCCCGTAATGCGATTTATGCCGTTTTACTGGCGTCGCTTGGGATTGTCATCTACGTCTCGTTCCGTTTCCAACCGTTATACGGGATTGCGACTGTTCTTGCGTTGCTCCATGACGCCTTGATGATCATCGCGTTCTTCTCGCTGTTCCAGATTGAAGTCAATCTGTACTTCATCGCAGCGATTTTGACCATTATCGGTTACTCGGTCAATGATACGATTGTTACGTTTGACAGGGTTCGGGAAAATCTCGCCCATGCTGAAAAAGGCGGCCGCCAGGTGACATTCAGTGAATTGTCGCATATCGTCAACGAATCGATTCAACAGACAATCATTCGTTCGATCAATACTGTCGTCACAGTCATCATGACTGCAGCGGCGCTCTATATCTTCGGTAGTGAAGCCATCCGTGGATTCAGCCTTGCCTTATTGGTGGGTCTGATCATGGGGATGTATTCTTCAATTTTCATTGCAGCCCAATTGTGGCTCGTCATGAAAGGCCGGACGCTCAAATCATCTAAACAAGCCTCATAACCTGACCCGCGTTAGCTATCGCTAACGCGGGTTTTGTTCTATAATGATGGAGTTGATTGGAGGGATTAGATGTATCATTCAAAGAAAACATGGATTGACAAAGACGTCGATTCGCTTAAAATAGACGAGTTAGCCGACCAGGTGAACGTATCCCGGCAAGTCGCGCACTTGCTTGTTCAGCGGGGATTTGATACCGCTGATCAAGCCAAGGCGTTTTTGGAAACGGATCAAACGGCATTTCATGATCCTTTTTTGTTCCAGGATATGACCAAAGTAATCACCCGGATCCAGCAGGCGGCAGATGAAGGTGAAATGATTTTGATTTACGGCGACTACGATGTCGACGGTGTCAGTTCCGCTGCGATTTTATGGCATGCGCTGATTGAAATCGGTGCGATGGCGGAATGTTATATTCCGAATCGTTTTACGGAAGGTTATGGACCAAACGAGGCGGCGTTCCGCTGGGCAGCGGAAGAAGGATTTGGTCTTGTCATCACGGTCGACTGCGGGATTTCCGGCATCGAGGAAGCGGCTGTCTTAAAAGAACTCGGCGTCGATTTAATCATTACCGATCACCATGAAGCAAAAGAGGTCTTGCCGGACGCTTTTGCCATGATTCATCCGGGTGTCGATTCCAACTATCCGTATTCGAAGCTCGCTGGAGCCGGTGTAGCTTTTAAGGTTGCCCACGCGCTGCTCGGGCGTGTACCGGAAGAATTGCTTGATTTGGCGGTACTCGGAACAATTGCCGATTTAGTCCCGCTGATCGGTGAAAATCGTTTGCTTGCAGCAAAAGGAATTGAAGCGTTGAATGCGAGTGAACGGCCTGGCATCCTGGCGTTACGGAAAGTCTGCAGTCTCGTTGAAGACGAACTGACGGAAGAATCGGTCGGATTTGCCTTCGGTCCCCGGATCAATGCGGCCGGACGTCTCGACTCGGCGATGCCGGCGCTTGAGATGCTGCTTGCGGAAACGATGGAAGAAGCGGAACCGCTTGCCGAGCAACTCGATCAGCAAAACAAACAACGGCAGGATATCGTCAAAAAAATTGCCGAAGAAGCGACGGCACTGGTGGAGCAACATTATCTGTCCGATCGTGTTTTAGTCGTTGATTCCGATCAATGGAATCCTGGTGTCGTCGGAATCGTCGCATCCCGGCTCGTTGAAAAGTACCATCGTCCGGTCATTCTGTTGTGTCATGATGCAGAAAAAGGAACGGCTAAAGGATCAGGACGTTCGATTGCAGCCTTTGACCTTTTTGCCGAGTTGAATCAGACGGCTGACATCTTACCGCACTTCGGAGGACATCCGGCGGCTGCCGGGATGACATTGTCATCCGAAAACGTCCCGGTGTTACGAGAACGGTTGAATGCCCAAGCGGTAAGTCTGCCGGACGAAGCGTTTGTCGCAACGACGGAGATTGATTTACGCTTACGTGTCTCGGATGTCTCGATCGGCTTGATCGAAGAAATGGGACGGTTGTCTCCGTTTGGTATGGGAAATCCGTCGCCGCGTGTCGTCGTCGAAGGCGCCAACATTCGGGACTTAAAACGAATCGGACGTGATTTAACGCATTTGAAGGTTCTTGTGACGGACGGAAAAACGGAACTCGATGGTATCGGATTCGGGTTTGGAGATGCCGTTGACGAAGTATCGTCGCTCGCTGAAGTTTCATTGATGGGGAGTCTGAACATCAACGAATGGAACGGTTTCCGTAAACCGCAACTGATGATTCAGGATCTGGCCGTCGTGGATTATCAATTGTTCGATTACCGCGGCGGGAAAAAACCGTTAACGGATTTATTTGAACTTCCGCACGACACGACGACGTATGTTGCATTTTCGGAAGAAACGCAATCCAAATATGCCGAGCGTCCGCTGAACGGAGGGACGAAGGCAAACGTTGTCTTTTTGGATTTGCCGGAAGACGAAGCGGCTTTCTTGCCGTATTTAAAAGATGCCGAACGGATTTATTGTGCGTTTAAGGACGAAGGGTACTATTTTGAGACGATTCCGTCACGGGAAGAATTTAAACATTATTTCAATTACTTTGCGAAATGTCCCCGTGATGAGCTCCGAATCGGGCTTGTTCGTTTGTCGAAATCGCGAAAATGGTCGAAACGTTCGATTAACTTTATGCATTCAGTGTTTTCGGAACTTGATTTTCTTGTTACAATGGAGGACGGGCTGCCGGGTGTAAACCCGAATGCTGAAAAACGGGACTTGACGGAAGCTGCGACGTACAAGCGTCATGAGGAACGTCAACGTCTTGAGCAACAATACATTTATTCGTCACTCGCTCAGTTGAAAGAGCGTTTTGATACTTTGGTAGAAGCGGCGAAGCAGGAGGAAATGACATGGAGTTCAAACAGCATATAAAAGAGGTCGAAAACTGGCCGAAAGAAGGAATCAGTTTCAAAGATATCACATCCCTGATGCAGAACGGTCCTGCTTATAAGCAGTCAGTCGATGCATTGATTGACTATGCCCGTAAGCAAGGCGCGGACGTCATCGCCGGACCGGAAGCACGCGGATTCGTTGTCGGATGCCCAGCAGCATACGCGATGGAAATCGGATTCGTCCCAGTTCGTAAAGAAGGAAAATTACCGCGTGAGACAGTCCGTGTCGAGTATGGTCTTGAGTACGGGAAAGATGTCTTGACGATGCACCACGATGCGATCCAACCAGGACAACGCGTCGTCATTCTCGATGATTTACTGGCAACAGGCGGTACGATCGAAGCGACAATCAAAATGATTGAGCAACTTGGTGGAACGGTTGCTGGAATCGGATTCCTGATCGAACTTGACGGTTTAGGCGGACGTGAAAAATTAGAAGGATACGATATTTTATCCTTGATTCGTTACGCAGATTAATGAATAAGCAATACCTTCTCGACGGTGGTCGGGGGGGTATTTCTTTTTATTTTGACATATTATCAAAATTTCACGATAATAGAGGATATATATTAGGGATTCAGCGTAATCAATCCCGGGGACTGGGTGAGGATAAGGGATGACAAATAAACAAATCGTAAATGTAGAAGACCTTCTCGCTCGATGTGCGGAGTACATGACAGAGGCAGAAGTCAAAGATATCGAACGCGCCTATCAATTCGCAAAAGACGAGCATGAAGGACAATTTCGTCGATCGGGTGAACCTTACATCATTCACCCCGTTCAAGTAGCGGGGATACTAGTGGATATCGGTTTGGATGCGACAACGATTATTGCCGCGCTTCTTCATGATGTCGTCGAGGACACCGATATTACGCTGGAAGAACTTACGGAACAATTTGGAGCAGATGTCACAATGCTTGTCGATGGTGTGACGAAGCTTGGTAAAATCAAATACAAATCGAAACGGGAAGAACTGGCTGAAAATCATCGGAAGATGTTTATCGCGATGGCAGAAGATATTCGTGTCATCTTGATTAAGCTGGCTGACCGTTTGCACAATATGCGGACTTTACAACATATGGTCAAAGAGAAGCAGGTTCAAAAGGCGGAAGAAACACTTGAAATCTTCGCACCGCTTGCGCATCGTCTCGGGATTTCAACGATCAAATGGGAACTGGAAGACATCAGCCTGCGTTATATCAATCCGCAACAGTATTACCGGATCGTCTCGATGATGAAACAGAAACGGACCGAACGGGAAGCGCTCGTTACGTCTGTCATCGATGAAGTCAACGAGGTCCTGGAAGAAGTCGAGATTGCAGCCGAGGTCGATGGTCGTCCGAAGCATATCTATTCCATTTATAACAAGATGCAAAACTCGAAAAAAGAGTTCAGCGAAATTTATGACTTGATGGCAGTGCGGATCATTGTCGACTCCATCAAGGATTGTTACGCAGTCCTCGGAATCATTCATACGCAGTACAAACCGATGCCGGGACGCTTCAAAGACTATATTGCCATGCCAAAACCGAACATGTACCAGTCGTTGCATACAACGGTCATCGGGCCGAAGGGTGAACCGCTTGAAGTGCAAATTCGGACACGCGATATGCATTTCATCGCCGAGTACGGAATTGCCGCGCACTGGGCTTACAAAGAAGGGAAAGAGCAGGAAGCAAAATCAGGTTTTGAAGATAAGATTGCTCATTTCCGTGAAATCTTAGAATTACAAAAAGATACGGCGGATGCAGAAGAATTCATGGAGTCGGTTAAAGTCGATTTCTTCAGTGATATGCTGTACGTCTTCACACCGAAAGGCGACGTCATCGAGTTGCCGAAAGGTTCGGTTCCGATTGATTATGCGTACCGGATTCATACGGAGATCGGGCACCGCACGATCGGCGCGAAAGTCAATGGACGGATGGTTCCGATCGATTATAAACTCAAGACCGGTGACATCATCGAAATCGTGACGTCGAAGCACAGTTACGGCCCAAGTAAGGACTGGTTAAAGATTTGTGTCTCGAGTCAGGCGAAAAACAAAATCCGTCAATGGTTCAAACGCCAACAGCGGGAAGAAAACGTCTCGAAAGGCCGCGAATTGATTGAGGCGGAAGTCAAAAAACTTGGTTTTGAACCAAAAGAAGTCATCAACGAGAAAACGCTCGAGGACGTCACGCGGAAGTTCAATTTTTCGCAAGAGGAAGATATGTATGCGGCAGTCGGCTATCATGGATTAACCGCGGCTCAAGTCGCTCATAAATTGACGGAAAAATTGCGCAAAGATAAAGAGTCGAAAAATCTTGAGTTAAACGAAGCGATCAGCGGAATGAAGACGTTTGACCGGCCGAAGAAACAAAATCCGGAAGGTGTTCGTGTCAAAGGCATCGACAACATGCTCGTCCGTATGAGCCGTTGCTGTAATCCGGTTCCGGGTGATGATATTGTCGGGTATATTACCCGCGGTCGCGGTGTTTCGATTCACCGGTCCGATTGTCTGAATGTGATTCATGAACAGAATCCGGAGCGGTTGCTTGAAGTCGAATGGGAACATGAAGGTAAGACGGTCAAGAGCTATAACGTCGAAATCGAAATTTCCGGTTTTGACCGGGCAGGGCTGCTGAATGACGTCCTCCAATCGGTGTCAGCGATGAACACGAATATCGTGGCTGTCAGCGGTAAGGGAGACGACAGTAAACAGGCCAAGATTTCAATGACGATTGCAATTGACAACGTCAATCACCTGCAAAAGGTCGTCGATCGGATTAAACAAATATCAGACGTGTATGCCGTGCATCGCGTCATGATGACATAAGGAGCGGATAGAAATGCGAGTCGTATTACAACGGGTCAAAGAAGCAAGCGTGACGGTCGAAGGGGCGGTTACCGGTCAAATCGATCAAGGATTTCTTTTACTCGTCGGGGTCACGCATGACGATACGCTGGAGCAAGTCAACTGGTTGGCGGACAAGATTGCCGGGTTACGAGTGTTCGAGGATGAAGAAGAACGGATGAACCTTTCGCTTCAGGATGTCGAAGGGAAAGTTTTATCGGTGTCCCAGTTCACCTTATACGGAGACGTCAAAAAGGGCCGTCGCCCTGCTTTTACAGAAGCGGCCAAACCTGATGTTGCAAATGAGTTGTATGAAGCGTTCAACGCCCGTTTACGTCAGCAGGGAATCATCGTCGAGACCGGACAGTTCGGAGCGATGATGGACGTCGCGCTCGTCAATGACGGACCGGTCACATTGATTCTTGAAAAGTGACCAAAGTCTTGACAGGATCTTTTGGACGAGGCAATATAAAGGATAACAGAACGAATTAAGAACCAATGACGAAGAAGAGTAATTTAGATCTCGGCTGCATAGAGAGTCGCTCCCCGGCTGAAAGAGCGATCAGACGAACTAGATGAAAGACCCTTTTGAGGTATTTTCCTGAAACGAACAGAGTAGGGGAAATCGTAGGCAGGCGTTAACTGCACCGAGTGGCTGAGATTTTTCAGCAACCAGGGTGGTACCACGGGATCTTCAAGTTCTCGTCCCTTTGCGGACGAGGGCTTTTTTTGTATTCAAAAGGAGGAATTAGGATGAAATTACCACGCGGAACGTTTGATGTACTTCCCGGTACAGTAGAACGTTGGCAGTATATTGAAAACCAATTGCGGGAGATCAGTAAACGGTATAACTACAAAGAAATCCGGACACCGATTTTCGAAGAAACCGAGCTGTTTAAACGCGGTGTCGGTGAGACGACGGACATCGTTCAAAAAGAGATGTTCATGCTTGAAAAACGCGGTAAAGAACAGTTTACGCTTCGTCCGGAAGGAACAGCAGCGGTCGTTCGGTCATTTGTGACGAATAAACTGTACGGTGCTGCCAATCAGCCCGTCAAACTCTTTTACATCGGACCGATGTTCCGTTATGAGCGCCCGCAAGCCGGACGTTTCCGTCAACTGCACCAATACGGTGTTGAGGCACTCGGCAGTGAAGAGCCAGCCATCGATGCAGAAGTCATCAGCCTGGCGATGAGCATTTACCGCTCATTCGGACTGAAAAAACTGAAGCTCGTCATCAACTCGCTCGGAGACAGCGAAAGCCGTGCCGCGCACCGGGAAGCACTGGTCAATCACTTTAAGCCGGTCGCTCACGAGTTATGCCAGGATTGTCAAAACCGTCTTGAAGCGAATCCGCTTCGTGTACTCGATTGTAAAGTCGACCGCAATCACCCAAGCATGGCGACAGCCCCGTCGATCCTCGACTTTTTGAATCCGGCTTCGAAAGACTATTTCGATCAAGTCCTGCTGCACCTGGATGCGCTTGGTATCGAATACGTGATTGATCCGACTCTTGTTCGGGGACTGGATTACTACAATCACACGTCATTTGAGATCATGTCAGAAGCAGAAGGATTCGGCGCGATCACGACGCTTTGCGGCGGAGGACGTTATAACGGACTCGTCGAACAAATCGGTGGACCGGCCACACCGGGAATCGGATTTGGGATCGGACTCGAACGTCTGTTGATGGCGCTTGAAAATGAAGGGGTTCTGCCGGAAATCGATGATGCGATTGATGTCTTCATCGTCGCGCAAGGTAACGAAGAAGTTGAAAAAACGGCGACACGCCTGTTGCAGTTGATGCGTCTTGAAGGACTTGCTGCGGACCGTGATTATCTCGGGCGAAAGTTTAAAGGGCAATTCAAAGCGGCTGACCGTTTGAAAGCCCGTTTCACTGTCATCCTCGGAGACGAAGAAGTCGAGCGCGGAGCGGCTGCGTTAAAAGACATGTCGACCGGCGAACAGATTGATGTGCCATTATCAGCTGTTGCCGATACGATTGTCGCGAAATTAAAGGAGGAAGTACAATGATCGGACGTACACATATGAACGGAACCGTAACAGAGGAAACGATCGGCCAAGCCGTTCAACTAAAAGGATGGGTCCAAAAACGACGTGACCTCGGGGGATTAATTTTCCTCGATCTTCGTGACCGGACCGGGATCGTCCAAGTCGTCTTCCAACCGGAAAACGAACAGGCGCACCGTCTGGCGGAATCGATTCGCTCGGAATACGTGCTCGACATCAAAGGAACAGTCGTCCAGCGTGAAAATCCGAACCCGAACATTCCGACCGGCCAAGTCGAAGTCGTCGCAGACGAAGTCATCATCTTAAACGCTTCGAAAATGACGCCGTTCCCGATTAGTGAAGAAGCGGAACAGACATCGGAAGATCTTCGTCTGAAATACCGCTACCTGGATCTCCGTCGTCCGTCATTACAGGAAACATTCCGTCTGCGTTCGAAAGCTTCGAATATCATGCGGAACTTCCTCGACGAACAGGACTTCCTCGAAGTTGAAACACCGATCTTAACGAAATCGACACCGGAAGGCGCGCGCGACTATCTCGTTCCGAGTCGTGTTCACCCGGGTGAGTTTTACGCCTTACCGCAATCACCGCAGTTGTTTAAGCAGTTATTGATGGTATCAGGCTTTGAGCGGTACTTCCAAATTGCCCGTTGTTTCCGTGATGAAGATTTACGGGCTGACCGTCAACCGGAATTCACACAAGTCGATATCGAAACAAGTTTCATGGACGTCGAAGACCTGTATGCGATGATGGAATCGATGATGACACGAGTCATGAAAGAAACACTCGGAAAAGACATCACGACGCCATTCCCACGGATGCCATATGCGGAGGCGATGAGCCGGTTCGGTTCAGATAAACCGGATACGCGTTTTGGTCTTGAATTGATTGATGTCGCGGAAGCGGTCACAGGAGCAGGCTTCAAAGTCTTCGAAATGGCGCTTGAATCAGGCGGCGAAGTCAAAGCCTTGAATGTTAAAGGGGCAGCCGATCAGTTCTCCCGCAAAGACATCGATAAATTACAAGAGTTTACAGCAATTTATGGTGCCAAAGGTCTTGCATGGGTTAAAGTAACCGCTGACGGACTGAACGGTCCGATTGCGAAGTTCTTTGATGAGGCAGCAACAGCCCGACTCGTCGAAGCGACGGCAGCAGAAGCCGGTGACTTACTTGTGTTCGTCGCGGCAAAAGCGTCGATCGTTGCCGACAGTCTCGGTGCTCTTCGTCAAAAACTCGGGAAAGAGCTTGGTTTGATTGACGAAACTGTCTTCAACTTCCTGTGGGTAACGGACTTCCCACTCGTGACGTTTGAAGAAGCGGACGGTCGTTTTTATGCGAACCACCACCCGTTCACGATGCCACGCCGGGAAGATCTCGATAAACTTGAGACAGACCCGGGCAGTGTCCTTGCTGTTGCCTATGACCTTGTCTTGAACGGTTATGAGCTCGGTGGCGGATCACAACGGATTTACGAACGTGATATTCAAGAGCGGATGTTTAAATTGCTTGGTTTCACGGAAGAAGAAGCCAACGAACAATTTGGTTTCCTGATGGAAGCATTCGAGTACGGCACACCGCCACACGCCGGTATCGCACTTGGTCTTGACCGCCTGATCATGCTGCTTGCCGGTCGGACGAACTTACGCGATACGATTGCGTTCCCGAAAACAGCTTCTGCGAGCGATCTGTTGACAGCGGCACCAAGCCCGGTTTCAGACGCACAATTGAATGAACTGTCGATTCGGACAGCAGTCAAACAATCATAATACCAACAGATTTCCTTCTATCCTGAAGGGAATCTGTTTTTTTTATAAGGGGGACTGAAGATGGAACGAACATTTTTTGAACGGTCACCGGTTGAGGTGGCACCGGAATTGTTAGGGAGTCTGTTGACGGTCGAACACGTCACGATGCGAATTGTCGAAGTGGAGGCGTACCTTGGTCCGCACGATCAAGCCGCCCATTCCTACAGTGGACGACCGACGAAACGGACCGCGCCGATGTTTGGCCAGGCTGGTCATATCTATGTGTATTTCACCTATGGCATGCATCATTGTTTGAACATTGTCTGCGGGGAAGTCGGACAAGGATATGGGATTTTGCTTCGCGGAGCGGAAATCGTCACCGGACACGATTTAGTTGCTGACCGCCGTTTTGGGAAGCCGTATGCGGAACTGACCAAAACCGAGCAAAAAAATCTCGTCAACGGTCCCGCTAAATTATGTCAGGCCTTCGGATTGAGAACGGACGATTCAGGTGCTGATCTCTACACGGATCACCGGTTTCAGATCGAGAACGGTCAAGCGACTGAAATCGTCCAGACGACGAGGATCGGGATTCCGAATGCGGGAGAAGCAACAGCGTATCCATGGCGGTTTTACGAACGGGAAAGCAATGGGGTCAGTAAAAAATAAACCGTATAAAAAAGATGTACCGCTGATGGATACATCCTGACATCAAAAAACGTGTTTCTCTAAAAAGAGAAACACGTTGCTGTTTTATCGTTTTGGTGTGTTGATTGATTTTTTAGATTGTTGCTTTTTATAGAATTTGTAGACGATCGGTCCAACCGTCGTAGCAAGCGTAATCAATGTTCTTAATTTACCTTTTTTAGCAGCCATGATATGTTTCACTCCTTAGTAAGTTGTACTAATCATATTCCACGAAAACAAAAACTTAAAACCTTTCTAGCACATCGGTTCTTTGCGAAAGGAAGTAAGATTGAGATAGTACGGGTAGAAAAGAGAAAGGAGCTGAGATTATGACGGGAGTCGTATGGTACCGAAACGATTTGCGGGTTGACGATCACGAGGCGTTGACCCGGGCATGCAACGAACAAAATACAGTCCGGGCAGTATTTATCCAGCAGGAATCCGGAAACCGTGGCGAACAGCAAGTAAGATTTGAACAGGAAACGCTTCGGTTCTTGCGGGAACACTTAGGACAACTCGGCGTCGAACTGACGATTTTACAAGAGGAAACAGTCGAACAGCTGACATCGCTTGTCCAACCGGAGGATGTCGTTTATTTTCACCGGATGACGGGTGAATACGAAGCACGGCAGGAAAATGAAGTTAAGAAGCATTTTACCACGCAGATGTACGAGACCCAGACGCTCCATCTCCGGGAAGATATCGGCAGTGACGAACTGAAACGTGTCTTTACGGCATTCCGGAAAAGAGTGGAGTATGACGGGCGTTTTGCGGAGCCAATCGAAGCACCGGGGGAAGTTCGGTATATCGAACCACCTCAAACGAGAGCTGGCTACGACCCGCGAACCGCGTTCCCGTTTATGGGAGGCGAGTCGGCAGGTCTGGACCGATTAGCCGCGTATTTGGAACGACCGGTTTTTACCTATAAAGAAACACGAAACGGCTTTGACGTGGATGATTCTTCTAAACTGTCTGCCTGGCTTGCCAACGGTTCACTGTCCCCACGGAGGGTCATGGCGGAACTGCAACGGACGGAATGGGAACACGGCGCGAATGAATCGACCTACTGGTTATACTTCGAATTATTGTGGCGGGACTTCTTCCATTTGACGATGCGGGAGACGGGACACCGGCTGTTTCGCTCGAACGGTTTGAAGGACGGTCGCTTGACGTGGAAGACGGATCAGGCGGCAATCGACCGTTGGATAGCTGGCGAGACGGGAGAACCGTTTGTCGATGCTTTCATGCGGGAAATCAAGGAAACTGGCTGGATGTCGAACCGGGGACGTCAAATTACAGCCAGTTATCTGATTCATGACTTGAAACAGGATTGGCGGATCGGTGCACGGTACTTTGAACAGCATTTGATTGATTACGATGTTGCCTCCAATTACGGAAACTGGGCTTATATCGCGGGAGTCGGAAATGCGACCCGGACACCACGGT
Source organism: Exiguobacterium sp. K1 (assembly GCF_033721435.1). Taxonomy (NCBI): domain Bacteria; kingdom Bacillati; phylum Bacillota; class Bacilli; order Caryophanales; genus Exiguobacterium; species Exiguobacterium sp. K1. The sequence continues at coordinate 251,695 of NZ_JAOTIT010000001.1, forward strand.
TTAATCCTGAATTTCAGCAACAAAAATATGATCCGAACAGAGCCTTTATCCGACGCTGGATGTCAAGTGAAACGACTGAAAAATGACCAAATTTTAAGGGTCAGAACCAGTTGCATTTCGATAAGGGGAATGCTATATTAAATGCAACAGATGGGGTTCCTGAGATGTACGAGAGCCGCCTTTTATCTTTGAGCCACTCTTTTTTGATAGGGAGTTTGACGTTCCAACTAGTAGTACATGCCTCGTAACACAGCAGGAGGACGTACGAATAGGAATCGGATAAGACACCCACCTGCGCAGCAGGTTCAAAAATAAGGTATCGACACGGCACTTCGGGTCCCATCGTTTCTTTTTTAGATGAATCACACCATACGTCGCATGACGTTTTTTTTTATGATATAATTCCGAGTAAAACAGTATGAGTATTGTGAGGTTATGAGATGTTAAATCAATTTTCACGTAATGAACTGGCAATCGGTAAGACCGGACTTGACGCATTGGCATCCAAATCTGTAGCGATTTTAGGAATCGGCGGCGTCGGTTCGTTTTCGGCGGAAGCCCTGGCGCGCAGCGGTGTCGGACGTTTGATTCTGGTGGATAAAGATGATATTGATATCACAAACGTCAACCGTCAAATCCATGCGTTGCTTCCGACGGTCGGTCAGCCGAAAGTCGATGCCATGGCGGATCGCCTGATGCAAATCAACCCGGATTTAGAAATCATCCGTTTGAAAATGTTCTACAATGAAGAAACATATGAAGCCTTTTTTGCAGAAAATCCGGATTACGTCATTGATGCTTCGGATACCGTCTCGTTTAAGATTCATTTGATCAAAGAGTGTAAACAACGTCAGATTCCGATCATCTCGAGTATGGGAATGGCGAACAAGATGGATCCGACACGAATCAAGATCGTTGATATTAAAGATACGAGTTACGATCCACTCGCAAAAGTGATTCGGACGCGCCTGCGTAAGGAAGGAATCCATAAAGGCGTCCCGGTCGTCTTTTCGGATGAACCACCGGTCAAAATCATCGAAGAAGTCCGTCAAGTCGTCGGAAACGATGAAGCCGTGATTCGAAAAGCTAAAATGCCGCCGAGTTCAAACGCGTTTGTCCCGTCGGTCGGTGGATTGATTGCGGCAAGTTATGTCATCAATGAGATTGTCCGGGAAGCCGGCGTCATCATCGAACGTGTCCGTTAAAAAAAGCGACCTTCTGAGGTCGCTTTTTCTCATCGGTTACGGTTGTTTTTTCCAAAAGTCGAGCCGGGCCTGCAATTGTTTTTCGAACCCGCGGGAACTTGGCTTGTAGAAAACGGGTTTGGTTCGTGCCAGATTTTCCGGCCAATAGTTCTGTTTGACATATGCATGCGGAAACTGGTGTGGATACTGATATTCGACACCATTACCAAGTGCTGCAGCACCGGCATGATGAGCGTCCCGTAAATGCGGTGGAACCGGACCGCCGTCCGATCGGCGGACGAGTTCGAGTGCCTGATCGATCGCGGTAATAACCGTGTTTGATTTCGGTGCCGTCGCAAGATACAGCACCGTTTCGGCGAGCGGGATCCGTGCCTCCGGAAAACCGATATATTCACAGGCCCGGGCACAGGCGTCCACAATCAGCAAAGCTTGCGGATCCGATAATCCGATATCTTCTGCCGCGTGGACATAGAGGCGACGGACGATGAAGCGGGGGCTTTCCCCGGCCTCAATCATAACGGCAAGCCAGTACAAGGCAGCATCGGGATCCGAGCCGCGAATTGATTTGATGAAGGCCGAGATGACATCGTAATGCCGGTCTCCGTCCTTATCGTATTTCAAGGCTTTTTGCTGAATCGATTCTTCCGCTACGGCAAGATCAATCGTAATTTCACCGTCAATTTCCGGTGTCGTCAAAACGGCGAGTTCGAGTGCGTTGAGTAATGCCCGGTAATCCCCGTCCGACAGTTTGACATAATGATCGACCGCCTCTTCTGTGACGGTAATCGGATATTTGCCGAGACCACGCTCCGTATCGTGTAAAGTTCGGTGGAGGACGACCCGTAAATCGTCTGTCGTCGGCGTTTCAAACCGGAAGACGGTTGCCCGCGATAACAGAGCGGCATTGACTTCAAAACTCGGATTTTCCGTCGTCGCGCCAATCAGCGTGATCGTTCCGGCTTCGAGTGCAGGCAGTAAAGCATCCTGTTGCATTTTATTGAAACGATGGATTTCATCCAAAAATAAAATCGTTTTTTGTTGATCAAACTGCAGTCGGGATTCGGCTGCTTTTAAAACTTCACGCAACTGATCCAGTTTTGCCGTGACAGCATTCAGCTGTTCGAATGCCGATTTCGTATAACTGGAAATGACACGGGCAAGCGTCGTTTTTCCGGTTCCCGGTGGTCCGTAAAAAATAACCGTCCCAAGCCGGTCGGCGAGAATTGCCCGGCGCAACAAGGTTGATTCTCCGATCAAATGGCGTTGGCCAACGATTTCGTCCAGTGATTGAGGGCGCATCCGATTGGCGAGCGGACCGGCCGGAGAATGTGATTCAAATAGATTAGCCATAGGTAGCGTTCCTTCTTTCAACTTTTAGCTACTACTATACTAGAAAGGATGTCTTTTCGCATGATGAAAATCTCGACAAAAGGCCGTTATGGTCTGACAATCATGATTGCACTCGCCAAAGGAGGCGAAGCCAAGCCGTTGTCCTTAAAAAAAATTGCCCAGATGTATGATCTGTCCGAACATTATCTGGAGCAATTGATTGCCCCGCTCCGAAACGGCGGTCTCGTCAAAAGTGTCCGCGGTGCATACGGTGGATATAAATTAGGCCGTTCGGCCGAAGAAATCACAGCAGGAGATATCATCCGTCTGCTTGAAGGTCCGCTTGTCGTCGTTGAAGGCGATAATTGTGACGAAGTGACGAAACGAAAATTGTGGGATAAAATTCAAAGTGCCGTCGATCAAGTTTTGGATACGACGACATTAAAAGATTTAGCCGAAGAAGATGACACGGGTTATATGTTTTATATATGAGAGGTGAAAAAACGATGATGTATTTTGATCACGCGGCAACGACGCCAATGCGGCCGGAAGTTTTGGAAAAGATGACGCCTTACATGCTCGAACAATTCGGGAATCCGTCAAGCGTCCATGCATTCGGACGGACGGGGCGGGCTGCGATTGACACGGCACGACGAATGATGGCAACGGAACTGAACGCCAAACCGACGGAAATTCTCTTTACGAGCGGCGGCACGGAGTCGGATAACTATGCCATCATCGGTGCCGCGATGCAGTATCAGTCGAAAGGACGTCATGTCATCACGACACGGTTTGAACACCATGCCGTGCTTCATGCGTTCGAGGAACTGGAAAAGCGGGGATTCGACGTGACGTATCTCGAAATACCGGAGTCCGGTATCATAACGGAAGAGGCGTTACGGGCAGCTGTTCGGCCGGATACGATTCTAGTATCGATCATGTTCGGAAACAATGAAGTCGGGACGGTCCAGCCGATTGCGGCATGCGGTCGTTTCCTCCGGGAACAACAGATTATTTTCCATACCGATGCCGTCCAAGTCTTTGCAAAGTCGCCGATCGACGTGGAAGCGATGCAAATCGATTTGCTGTCCGCATCAAGTCATAAAATCAACGGACCAAAAGGCGTCGGCTTATTATATATCCGTTCTGCCGTCAAACTGGCTCCTCAGTCGTATGGCGGGGAACAGGAACGAAAGCGTCGTGCCGGAACGGAAAATGTCGCCGGAATTGTCGGATTTGCGGAAGCGGTCCGGCTGACGGCAATGGAACGCGAAGAACAGGTTAAGCAGTATCAACTGTTGCGGCATACATTGCTCGAACGGCTTCGTTCCTCAACGATTGATTTTGAAGTCAACGGGACAGACGGATTGCCGCAAGTCATCAACCTGTATTTCCCGGACGTCGAGATCGAACCGTTTTTGATTATGCTCGACATGCGGGGCATTGCCGTTTCGAGCGGAAGTGCCTGTACGGCAGGGTCGGTCGAACCGTCGCATGTCTTGTCCGCGATGTACGGTGAAAATCCACGGACGAAACAATCGGTCCGAATCAGCTTCGGCCGTGGAAACGACAAGGCGCAAGTCGAACTGCTCGCACAAGGCCTGATAGATGTCGTAAAATCGTTTCAGAACAATTAAGAGGTGAAAACAATGAATACACGCGCAAAAGCACCGGAGGAAACAACGGTCGTCGTCGGGATGTCCGGCGGTGTCGATTCGTCCGTTACGGCTTATTTATTAAAAGAACAAGGATACAACGTCATCGGGATATTTATGAAGAACTGGGACGATACAGATGAAAACGGATTTTGTACGGCAACGGAAGATTACGAAGATGTCATCGCCGTCGCCAATCAAATCGGCATTCCGTATTATGCGGTCAATTTCGAAAAGGAGTACTGGGACAAAGTCTTTACGTACTTCTTGGATGAATATAAACTCGGCCGGACACCGAATCCGGATGTCATGTGTAATAAAGAAATCAAGTTCAAGGCATTCCTTGACCATGCGATGCGCTTAGGGGCGGATTTTGTTGCGACGGGCCATTATGCACGAGCTGTCTATGAAGACGGGGAGCATAAATTATTACGCGGCGTCGATACAAATAAAGACCAAACGTATTTCCTGAACCAACTGTCACAGGATCAAATTGCGAAAGCGATGTTCCCGATTGGGCATATGGAAAAATCAGAAGTGCGGAAAATCGCGGAAGAAGCGAACCTTGCGACAGCAAAGAAAAAAGATTCGACCGGTATTTGTTTTATCGGGGAACGGAATTTCAAACAGTTCCTCAGTCAGTATCTGCCGGCGCAACCGGGTGAAATGCGAACACTCGACGGGACAACGATGGGGCGTCATGACGGTCTGATGTATTACACGATGGGACAACGCCACGGTCTCGGAATTGGTGGAGACGGAGAACCGTGGTTCGTCGTCGGGAAAAACCTCAAAGAAAACATCCTGTTCGTTGAACAAGGGTTCCATAATGAATTGCTTTATTCAGAAGGCTTATATGCGTCTGACATCAGCTGGACGGCATCTATGCCGATCGGGACGGAATTCCGTTGTACAGCGAAGTTCCGTTACCGTCAAACGGATACACCGGTCACGGTTCGTGTCCTCGACGGCGGACGTCTGGACGTCGCATTTGACGAACGGCAACGGGCGATTACTCCCGGACAAGCCGTCGTCTTTTATGACGGAGATGTCTGTCTCGGCGGAGCAACGATTGACGATGCCTACAAAGCAGGTCAAGCATTAACGTATCTTGCATAAGGGAGAGATTGGGATGAATTACAACGAAGTCGGATTCCGACATTTAGAATCCGGTAATTATGAATTAGCGGCTCAAGCTTTTAATGATGCCATTGAAGAACAGCCGAACGACCCGACCGGTTACGTCAACTTGGGGACATTACTCCAATCGATGGACGATGCTGACCGGGCACTCCGGTTTTACGATAAAGCCTTGACGATTGATCCGACGTTCGCCAGTGCCCATTATGCCAAAGGTGCCTTATACTTCTCGGCGGATTTATTGGTCGAGGCGGAAGAGTCGTTACGTCTTGCTTTGCTGCACGGACTCGATGATGCCGATCTCCATTTCATGCTCGGTCTGACGTATCAAAAGCTCGGGGATCCGGTTCGGGGGATTCCGCGTTTGAAACAGGCGACGGAACTGAACGGGGTGGATGTTGAAATCGCCTTCCAGTACGGTCTTGCCCTGGCTCAGAACGAACAGATTGAAGAAGCGGCTGAAATCTTTGAACAGGTCTTATTGCTCGAAGAGACACACACCGATGCCCGTTATAATTATGCCATTGCACTGGCCTTTTTAGGTCAGCAGGAAGCATGTTATACAGAGCTCGAAACCGTTCTTGCCTATCAGCCAAACCATACGCTGGCGCAGGATGCCAAAGCGAAAATGGATGCCTTACTAAAATAACCAGGAAAAAGACTCTGCTGTCGACGGCTTGTGGCAATCGATTCAGCAGAGTCTTTTTTTTAATGGCCGACTTCGCGGACGATGCGTAGTGGCGGACCGGAAAATTCCTCATAGGCTTCATCCATATTTTTCGTATAGAGCTCAATGACATTGTTTTCTGTATCTTTAAAATAAGCCGAGTATTCCTTGTCATTAGACGTCTCTTGTTCATCCCATTCCCGAATCTTGACGTCAATCGATGCACCCCGAAGCAAATCAAGTGCTTCGTTAAATTCGTCTTTCTCAATATAAAAGGCACAATGGACATGAACGCCGCCTTCATCATACAAGCTGTCCCATTCTGTCACGGGAAGGTTTTTGACGGTCCGTTCTTCCATCGTAAAGTCCCGTTTGAGCCAAAGACCGAGACGGGTGTTTCCTCCGATGTACAACCATGTCGCCCAAACCCCATCCTGTTTTTCCTGTTCATGACTCGGCTCTGCATCTTCCGGTGCCCATTGTTCGACGATTGGAATTCCAAGCGTTCCGTTCCAAAAGGCGACGGCCCGGTCCATGTCCTGCACTTCTAAAACTAATTCACATAATCCTGCAATCGGCAGACGTCCCATGTTTGTTCCTCCATTCAGATAATATATGAAGGAATGTTTCCCTCATTTAAAATCCCTTAAACGAATGCTATGATAATAACTGAGTAACGGAGTCCAGAAAGAGAGCAGGTGGAGTGATGGAGCACCCCCATCAAGTAGTCGGTCGTATCAAACGTGTGCTTTTTTCCTCCGAAGAAGAAGCCCATTCCATCGTCCTGATGGCGATCAAGGAAAAAAACTTTGAACTAAAAGAAACGGAGCTTGTCGTTACGGGAACCGGTGTCGGAATCGAACTCGGCGGAACGTATCAAGCGTTCGGACGGTTGATTGATCATCCGCGATTTGGCAAACAACTAAAAGCAGAGTTGATCCGGCGTTCGGTCCCGATGACGAAACACGCTGCCGTCCGTTTTTTGACGAACGGATCGTTTACCGGCATTGGTCCGAAAACAGCGAAAAATATCGTCGATGAGCTCGGTGAAGATGCCATTGACATCATCTTAAAGGACAGTAAAGCACTCGATCGTGTCCCCGGGTTAAAACAGAAGCAGGCGGATGTCATCTTCAGCCGGCTTGCGACCTTATACGGTGTCGATCAACTGATGCTTTTTTTAGCACCGTTTGATGTCACCCCAAAACTCGCAGCAAAGATTTATGCAGCGTACGAAGGGGATGCGATGGCGAGAATTCGTGAAAATCCTTATTCCTTGATGTATGAGGTCAGTGGAATCGGTTTTAAGACGGCCGACCAAATTGCCTCGCACCTCGGACTTATCGGACTGCATCCGGAACGGGTCGCAGCATCCATCATGCACATCCTCGAACAGGAAGCGGGAGAAGGGCATGCATTCGCGACGGTCGAATCCCTGTTACAGCGGGCACCGCGTCTACTTGGCGAGGATCCGGGTGAACGCCTGGAACAAGCCATCGAGCTGTTACTGACGGAAGATAAGGTCAAACTCGAAGAAGGTTGTTTGTATCTGCCGACGATCTTCTATGCGGAAGTCCGGGCGGCAAAAGAGTTGGCCCGTGTCATGGCGAACGGATCCGAGCAGGAAGTCGATGTAGCGACGATTTTGTCAGCCATCGGTCAACTTGAAGAACGGTTTGGTATGGAATACGCCGTTCAGCAACGGGAGGCGATTGAGCTTGCGGTTAAGGCGCCGTTGATGGTTCTGACGGGTGGACCCGGAACCGGGAAGACGACGGTCATCAAAGGGATTTTGCATGCGCTTCAAGAAATACATGATTGGCCGCTTGAAAAAAGCCAGGTCAAGTCAGGTGAAGTCTATCCGTATGTGCTCGTCGCCCCAACCGGACGGGCGGCCAAACGGCTGTCGGAAGCAACGGATGTTCCGGCGATGACCATTCACCGCCTATTAAAATATGACGGAACGAACTTCCAACTGGACGAAGACCAACCGATTGCCGGTAAAGTACTGATCATCGATGAATCGTCCATGATCGACATCTATCTGTTATCGAGTTTGTTACGGGCAGTGCCAAACGGGATGAAGATTTTATTCGTCGGCGACCGTGACCAGCTGCCATCGGTCGGTCCGGGACAAGTCCTTGCCGACTTGATGGATACGGACGGTATTCCAGTCGTCCGACTCAACGTCGTCCACCGTCAAGCGGAAGATTCCTCGATTCTCCGGTTGGCCCACGATTTAAAAAATCGTGTCACTTCGGCTGATTTGCTGGCCCCTTTATCCGACCGTCGTTTTTATTCGCTTGCTCCGCAGGAATCGTTGCGCGGTATCGCGGCTTTTGCCGAAAAAGCACTGGCAAAAGGATATTCGAAGTTTGACGTTCAAATTTTAGCGCCGACGTACCGGGGACAGGTGGGCATCGACGAATTGAATATCGTTCTGCAAAAAGTCTACAATCCGGAAGCGCCGAAAAAACGGGAAGTCAAACAAGGGACACGGATTTACCGGAGCGGAGACAAGATTCTTCAGCTCGTCAACAATGCGGAAGAGAATGTCTACAACGGTGATATCGGTGAAATCGTCAATATCTTTTTCGCAAAGGAAAATGTCGATAAGGTGGATAAAATCATTGCCCGGTTCGATCAGACGGAAGTTGAATATAACCGGAGTGATTGGGATCAATTTACGCATGCCTATGCGATTACGATTCATAAAGCGCAAGGATCGGAGTTTCCGATCGTGTTGATGCCGGTCTTTTTCACCGGTGCCTTCAAGCATTCCCGGAACCTCATCTATACAGCCGTCACGCGGGCCAAAGCCAGTCTGCTGTTGTTCGGAGATCCCCGTGCCTTCCATAAAGCATCACAAGAGGAAGAGCCGCGCCGGCGGACACGGCTCATTGAACGGCTCGGCGGTATGACAAAGACTTGACTGAATGCATCAGATAGGTAATAATCACGGTAGATGAATGGACGCAAAACGTTGATGGAAGATAAGTAAATCGTAATTTTTATGACCAGAGAGAGATGGAATTGCTGGAACCATCTTCATGACGATTCGATTGAAGCTCCTTCCGGAGTCGAGTGCAAACACTTGCGGGTAATCTCCGTTAACGGATTTTTCGAGGTAAAGGGAGCAGTTGTCTTTACGAACGAGGGTGGTACCACGAGAGCGATGCTTTCGTCCCTTTTCAGGGATGAATGTATCGTTTTTTTTGCGTTCAGGACAAATTAATCAATGGGGGTATTTTCGATGAAACCATTAAAACCGTTGACGGGTGCACAAATCCGTCAAATGTATCTCGACTTTTTCCAGTCTAAAGGGCACGCAATCGAACCAAGTGCATCACTCGTTCCAATTGAGGATCCGACGTTACTCTGGATCAACTCAGGTGTTGCTACGTTAAAAAAATATTTTGACGGACGGGTCATTCCGCAAAATCCACGGATTGTCAACGCACAGAAATCGATCCGGACGAACGATATCGAAAACGTCGGGAAAACAGCACGTCACCATACATTTTTTGAAATGCTCGGAAACTTTTCGGTCGGCGATTACTTCCGCGAAGATGCGATCAAATGGGGCTGGGAACTCTTGACGAGTGACGAGTGGTACGGTCTTGATCCGGATCGTCTTTCCGTAACGATTCATCCGGAAGACGACGCGGCACGTCAAATCTGGCTCGAACTGGGTGTGCCGGCCGAGCGCATCATCCCGCTTGAAGATAACTTCTGGGAAATCGGGGAAGGTCCTTCAGGTCCGAACACGGAGATTTTCTTCGACCGTGGACCGGCTTTCGGAGATGATCCGAACGACTCTGAACTCTATCCGGGCGGCGAAAACGAACGATACCTTGAAATCTGGAATATCGTGTTCAGTCAATATAATCATGACGGACATGGCAACTATACAGAATTACCGCGTAAAAACATCGATACCGGAATGGGTCTTGAGCGGATGGCGAGCGTCATGCAGGACGTACCGACGAACTTTGACACCGACCTGTTCATGCCGATCATCCACAAAACGGAAGAAATCAGCGGGAAACGTTACCGCGAAGACACAAAACTGGATGTCGCGTTTAAAGTCATCGCCGACCACATCCGGACGGTTGCCTTTGCCATCGGAGACGGAGCGTTACCTTCGAACGAAGGACGCGGTTATGTCTTACGCCGACTGCTCCGTCGTGCTGTCCGTTATGCAAAAATGCTCGGAATCGAACGTCCGTTCATGTACGAACTCGTTGATACAGTCGGCAGCGTCATGGTCGATTTTTATCCGCAAGTTCCGGAAAAAGCAGATTTCATCAAACGTGTCATCAAAAACGAGGAAGAGCGATTCCACGAGACACTGCATGACGGTCTTGCCATCCTGAACACAGTGGCACAAGCAGCCAAAAATAACGGCGAACATGTCATCAGCGGAGAAGATGCTTTCCGTTTGTATGATACGTACGGTTTCCCGCTCGAACTGACGGTTGAATACGCAGAAGATCACCAGATGTCCGTCGATGAAGAAGGGTTTAAACTGGCGATGGATGAGCAACGGAAACGTGCCCGTGCTGCCCGTGAAGACGGCGGTTCGATGCAACAGCAATCAGAAGTATTGGCAACTTTGACTGTTCCAAGTCAATTCGTTGGTTATACGGACCTTGAGGCGGATGCAAAAATCATTGCTTTGTTGCATGATGGAGAACGAGTGACAGAAGTCGCTGCCGGCGAAGAAGCACAATTGTTGCTTGATGTTACACCGTTTTATGCAGAGAGTGGCGGAGAAGTGGCAGACTCAGGAACGATCACGGGTCCGGATTTCGTCCTCGATGTCAAAGATGTTCAAAAAGCACCAAACGGTCAAAATCTGCATACCGTTGTGGTCCGGACAGGAATTGCTTTAGCAGATGCATCCGTTCATGCCGCGGTCGAAGCATCATCGCGTCAAGCCATCACGAAAAACCATACGGCAACCCATTTGTTGCATAAAGCGTTGAAAGACACACTCGGAACACACGTCAACCAAGCGGGTTCACTTGTTTCAGCGGATCGTCTGCGCTTTGACTTCTCGCACTTCGGAGCAGTGACGGCTGAAGAATTAGCAACAATCGAACAGGATGTCAACCAAGCAATTTGGGCATCACTTGCAGTAGAAATTGAAGAAATGAACATTGCTGATGCAAAAGCAAAAGGGGCAATGGCACTGTTCGGTGAAAAATACGGCGAGACGGTTCGTGTCGTTTCGGCTGGAACATATTCGATCGAACTGTGTGGCGGAATCCACGTCCGCAATACAGCAGAAATCGGTCTGTTCAAGATTGTTTCCGAATCAGGAATCGGAGCTGGCACACGACGAATCGAAGCCGTCACAGGCGCTGGAGCCTATCATGTCATGAACGGTCACCTGCAGACACTCGAGCAGGCAGCACGTGTCCTGAAAACGAAAACGACGGAAGTACCGGGACGAATCGAAGCACTTCAAGTTCAGCTTCGCGAAACGGAACGGGCACACGAATCATTGCAGGCAAAACTTGCAAACATCGAAGCGGCGTCACTTAAAGATGATGTCGAGCAGATCAACGGCGTCCAGGTGCTTGCGAAGCAAGTCGACGTCTCGGATATGGATGCCCTTCGCGGCATGATGGACGAACTGAAGTCAAGTCTCGGTTCGGCAATCATTGTCCTCGGTAGTGCGCAGGGAGACAAAGTCAACCTCGTTGCGAGTGTCTCAAAAGACTTAATCGATCAAGGGTACCATGCCGGTAAATTGATCAAGGAAGTAGCGACTCGTTGCGGCGGCGGTGGCGGCGGTCGTCCGGACATGGCACAGGCCGGCGGAAAAGATCCTGCAAAATTAAATGAAGCTCTTGCGTTTACTTCACATTACGTGCAATCACTGGCATAATAGAGAAGTAGTGTAAATGAAAGAGGTGATTAACGTGAGTCAGATGGATCAAACGATGAAATTTAATTTTCCAGAAGACGATAGCCAGGCGGCGACACGCGAAGTATTGCTGACGGTCTATCATGCTTTAGAAGAAAAAGGCTATCATCCGATCAACCAAATCGTCGGATATCTACTTTCCGGTGATCCTGCTTACATTCCTCGTCATAACGATGCACGTAATATGATCCGAAAGATTGAGCGTGATGAACTACTGGAAGAACTCGTGAAATCTTATCTATCGGAGAGTGGAGACAAAAAATGAAGCGTGCCATCGGACTTGATGTCGGTTCGAAGACGATCGGTGTTGCGGTGAGTGATTTGATGGGCTGGACAGCACAAGGCGTCGAAACCATCAAATGGACAGAACCTGAATACCCGGTCGCCTTCAAACGACTCGAGGCAATTATTAAGGAATACGGTGTCGAAATCATCGTCATCGGACATCCGAAAAACATGAATGGGTCAATTGGTCCCAGAGCTGAGGCGAGTGAAGCGTTCGCGCGTGAAATCGAAACCCAGACGGGCCTTTCGACTGTTCTTGTCGACGAGAGACTGACGACGATGCAGGCAGAACGTATGCTGATCGATGCCGATGTCAGTCGGAAAAAACGGAAACAAGTCATCGATAAGATGGCAGCAGTCATGATCCTGCAATCTTATTTGGATCGGGCAAATCGATAAGGAGGAAATGAGATGTCTGAAGAAAAACGGCAGTATCTCTTTCCTGATGAAGACGGTGGCGAACATCTTTTCGAAGAATGGTACCGTTATGTCAGTGAGCGAACCGGCAAGACCTATTTATTTCTCGAAATGATTGGTCATCCGGAAGAGGGCGCAGATGATTTAATCATTTGTGAAATCGACGAGTTTGGCGAAGGCGAAGATGATTTTGAATTGAGCCTGATTGATGAAAACGATGAGCAGACTTGGGATGAACTTGAGACTGCATTAAAGGAGCGGATGAATGATGCAACAGAATGAACCTACACATTACGTAATTCCCGATGGAGAAGGAAACGAATTTAAATTTGCCGAGCGTTTACGGTATGAAAGCCCACGTTCAAGCAAAACTTACATTTTCCTCGAGCCGGTCGGCGCGGATTATGATGAAGCAGAAGAAGTCGACATCTTCGTTTATGAGTTAGAAGAGTACGGTGACGGCGATGATGACTTTAACCTCGTCCCAATCGCAGAAGACGATGCAGAAACTTGGGATGAAATTGAAGAAGTCTTTAATACATTAGAAGACGAGCTTGACTAAACCGACTCGTGTATAAGGTGGTGTCGTCAGAGCAATGGCTCTTTCGATATCACCTTGTTTTAAGAGAAGAAGGAGGAACCGATGGAGAATGAATGGAAGAAAAATGCTGAAATCGAAAAGAAACGTCGCCGGACATCGCGCCGGATTACGTTAATCATCCTTTCAGTATTGTTCACGATTTTCTTAGTAGCAGGAGCAGCCATCTACATCTTTTTAAAGAGTTCACTCGAACCGGTCAACGAAGAGGCGACGAAGTCTGTCAAGGTTGAGATTCCTTTAGGCGCCGGTACAAGTACGATTTCAAGCATTCTTAAAGAAAAAGATTTAATCGCGAACGAAACGATTTTCCGCTATTATGTCCGCTATAAGAATGAATCGTCATTCCAAGCCGGGACATACACGTTGACTCAAGCGATGACACCGGACGAAATTATCAATGAGTTGAAGACCGGAACCGTCATGAAAGCAGCAGATGTCAAAATCACGCTCCCTGAAGGAATCACGATGGACCGTCAAATTGCCATCATCGCGAAGGCAACCGGTTTTAAAGCTGACTCCATCCGTAAATCTCTGACAGATGAGGCATATATCAAAACATTGATTGAAAAGTATCCGATGCTGACGGACGAAGTAACGAAGCAGGGCGTCCTCTATTCTCTCGAAGGCTATCTCTTCCCGGCGACATACGAATTCGACAAAGGAAAAAGCATCAATCAAATTGCCGAAACGATGTTGGATGAGATGGAAAAGATATATGATGCGAATGCCGATGCTATTAAGAAATCAGGCATGACTTTCCATGAAGTGCTGAGTCTCGGATCCATGGTTGAGCGGGAAGCCGCAACACCAGACGATCGTCGTGAGATTGCCGGTGTCTTTACGAACCGACTGAACGACGGGATGAAACTCCAATCGGATCCAACGGTCTGGTACGGTACAGGAGAAAATACAGCATTGACGACATTAAAGGATTTGGAGAACAATTCGAAATACAATACGTACAAGTATGAGGGGATTCCGATCGGTCCGATTTCAACCGTCAGTGAAGATTCAATTCTTGCCGTCCTTAATCCTAAAAAGACGAAATACGTTTATTTCTTTGCCCGACCACCAAGTGATAAAAATCCACGCGGTCAAATTCTTTATGAGGAAACCTATGAGGAACATCAACGTAATGTTGTGAAGTACAAACCGGAATGGGTCGAATACGAAGCAAGTAAAGAGCAATGAACAGGAGGTTGATCGGGAACGGTATGTTCGTTCCCGGTCAACCTGTTTATGCGCAGAAGGAGTGAATTCCGAATGAATGATTTTACAGCGTATGTCGAAGGGATGATTCGGCCACGTGATCCCTTGTTACAGGAAATGGAAGCATACGCGAAAGAGCACCATATTCCAATCATCGAACTGACGGGATCGGAAGTTTTATTATCGTTGTTGACGTTACAACAACCGAAACGAATTCTCGAACTCGGCACAGCGATTGGGTACAGTGCGATTCGGATGGCTCGCGCCTTGCCGGATGCCCGGATCACGACCGTTGAACGAAATGCGAAACGATACGCCGAGGCCAAGATGTTCATTGAACGTTCGGACGTTGCGGACCGGATTGACATCGTTTTTGCGGATGCAGTAGAATTAGCCGAAACCCTTGAACAGCAATTTGATGCCGTGTTCATCGATGCGGCCAAAGGGCAGTATAAAAAATTCTTTAACGGTTATGGGCGATTGGTGCCAATAGGCGGAGTTTTATATACGGATAACCTATTTTTGCACGGGGATGTCCTGGAGACGGATCCGAAGACGTTTGACCGGAGAAGACGGCGGCTTGTCCGTCTGGTCAAAGAATTTACGGCATGGATGATGGAGCAAGACCAATATGATACGACGATTTTCCCGCTTGGAGACGGCGTGTCCGTCAGTCGGAAAGTAAAGTCGGAATGAATGATGGAGGTACGAATTCAATGCAAAAACCGGTTGTAATTGGTGTGGCTGGAGGAACAGGTTCAGGAAAGACGACGGTCGCACGTTCACTTGTCGACGCATTCCCGAGTGAATCCATCGTCATGATCGAGCAGGATGCTTACTATAAGGACCAAAGTGAATTATCGATGGAAGAGCGCTATCAAACAAACTATGATCATCCGTTTGCCTTTGACAATGATTTGCTGATTGAACACATTAAGGCACTGCGAGAAAATCAGGCGGTTGAAAAACCGGTCTATGATTACGTTGCGCACACACGGGCAACGGAGACGATTCCGCTTGATCCACGTGACGTCATCATCGTCGAAGGTATTTTAGCGCTTGAAGATGAACGTTTACGGGAATTGATGGATATTAAAGTCTTCGTGGATACAGATGCCGATGTTCGGATTCTGCGCCGGATGCAACGTGATATGAATGAACGGGGACGGTCGATTGATTCCGTCGTCGAGCAATATACGAAAGTTGTCCGTCCAATGCATCTCCAGTTTTGTGAACCGACAAAACGGTATGCAGACATCATTGTTCCTGAAGGTGGCGAAAACCACGTGGCGATTGATTTACTCGTCACGAAGATCCGTGCGATTCTCGATTATCGGTCTTCACTTGATCAAAGAGGATATTGATTCCAAAAAAGATGTGAATATACTATACTAGTGGAATAAAAAGGAGCGTGACAAAAATGGCAGAAAAACAGTATTACATGACGCTTGAAGGTAAAGCGAATGTTGAAAACGAATTAAACGAACTGAAGTCAGTCCGCCGTAAAGAAGTTGTCGAAAATATTAAAATCGCCCGTTCATTTGGTGACTTGTCGGAAAACGCGGAATATGATTCAGCGAAAGAAGAACAAGCAATGGTCGAAGGCCGGATTGCTCAATTGGAAGAGATGTTACGCAACGTTGCCATCGTCTCGGAAGATGAGAAGGATATCTCGGTCGTTGGTATCGGGACGACAGTTACATTCTTGATCCTTGAAGACAACGAAGAAGAAACGTATACGATTGTTGGTAGTGCAGAAGCGGATCCGTTCACAGGAAAAATCTCGAACGAATCACCGATTGCGAAAAGTCTGTTCGGCCACAGTGTCGGCGAGCAAGTTTCTGTCCAAGCACCAGGCGGAGATTTCGCTGTAAAAATTACATCAATCAAGTAAATACGAATGAACAGCAGCCGGAGCAATCCGGTTTTCTGTTTGAACGGGGGAAAAAGAGATGCCAATCGCAATTATCGGAGCAATGGAAGAAGAAGTAAACTTACTTCGAAATGAATTATCGGAACGAAAAGATACCGTCATTGCCAACTATCATTTTTATGAAGGATTGTTGAACAGTGTACCGGTCGTCATCTTAAAATCCGGTATCGGAAAAGTGAATGCGGCTATCGGAACGACGTTGTTACTCGATCATTTCAAACCGAGTGCCGTCATCAATACCGGTTCAGCTGGCGGATTCAGAGCCGGTCTGAAAGTCGGAGATGTCGTCGTTTCGACGGAAGTCCGTCATCACGACGTTGATGTGACAGCGTTTGGTTACGAGTATGGTCAAGTACCGGGAATGCCGGCTGCCTATACAGCTGATCCGAAATTGATTGCAACAGCGGAAGCTGTCATTGAACGGATGGATGCGATTCGGGTCGTCCATGGCTTGATCGTGACAGGTGATTCATTCATTCATGATACAGAGCGTTCGAACCTCATTAAAACGAACTTCCCGGATGTAGCGGCAGTTGAGATGGAAGCAGCGCCGATTGCGCAAGTTTGCCATCAATTCGATGTCCCGTTCGTCGTGACACGTTCGATTTCTGACAGTGCCGATGAAGAAGCATCTCTGTCATTTGATGAATTCTTGGAGATTGCTTCGATTAATTCAGCGAAGATGGTCATGGAAGTCGTCCGCACATTAGCTGATTCAGAGTAATCTGGATGACGTAAAGGAAGGTCTCTCAATGGGAGGCCTTCTTTTCTCTTTGACAAAATGTGTTTAACGCTTTATATTAGTACCAGATACTAA
Organism: Exiguobacterium sp. K1; assembly: GCF_033721435.1. Lineage (NCBI taxonomy): Bacteria > Bacillati > Bacillota > Bacilli > Caryophanales > Exiguobacterium > Exiguobacterium sp. K1. The sequence continues at coordinate 268,888 of NZ_JAOTIT010000001.1, forward strand.
TTTCAAAGGAGCAATCATATGAATATCGGAATTGTAGGACTCGGTACATCATTACCCGAACATCGGATGACAAATGATGATTTAGCAGCGACACTCGATACGAGTGATGAATGGATTCGGACACGTACAGGAATCGGGGCGCGGCGGATTGCAGATGATGCAGTCGATGTCACGGATTTAGCGACGGAAGCAGCGGAAAAAGCATTAGCAGATGCTAACCTGACAGCAGAAGACATCGGATTGATTGTTGTCGGTACGGCAACCGGACGTGCTTTCCCGTCGACTGCCTGTATCGTTCAGGAGCGGATCGGTGCACTCGGTGCAACAGCTTTTGATATCAGCGCAGCCTGCAGCGGATTCATTTTTGCCCTACAGACGGCTTCGAGTATGATGACGGCAACGGGATCAAAACACGCACTTGTCATCGGAGCAGAGAAGATGTCAAGCATCGTTGACTGGTCAGACCGGTCGACGGCCATCTTGTTTGGTGATGGTGCCGGGGCAGTTGTCCTCGGTCCAACCGAGCAACAAGGATTGAATGCCTTTGAACTGGGCACGGATGGCCGCGGAGCACATCTGTTATTTAAAAACTTGGATGGTCCGATTGAAATGAACGGCCGGGAAGTCTTTAAGTTCGCAGTCCGCAAATTACCGGACATCGTGGAGAAAGTCATTCAAAAAGCGGACGGAACCCTGGCCGAACTTGATTTACTGATTCCGCATCAAGCGAATTTACGGATTATTGATGCAGCACGTGAACGGCTTGGGATTGAAGAAGAGAAAGTAATCGTGACGATTGACGAACATGCGAATACATCTGCTGCGTCAATACCACTTGCACTAGAAGAGGCACGGCGACAAGGAAGATTGTCACCGGGGACGACACTTGTCCTCGCCGGATTCGGCGCAGGTTTGACATGGGGAGCAGCTTACATTACTTGGACTAAAGGGGAGAACACATAAAATGATGAGAAAACGTGTAGTAGTAACAGGTATGGGCGCACTGACGCCAATCGGTAATGATGTCGATACATTCTGGAATGCCTTAAAAGCCGGTGAAAACGGGATTCGTCCGATGGAACGTCTCGATATCGATGAGTATCCGACGAAAGTAACGGGAGAATTACAGAATTTTGATGTAACAGAATTCATTGAAGCCAAGGAAGCCCGGAAAATGGACCGTTTCGTCCATTATTCGCTCGTCGCAAGTATGGAAGCCGTCAAAAATGCTGATTTGGATGTTAAAGCCAATGCTGAACGTATCGGCGTCTGGATCGGATCCGGTATCGGCGGCGTCGAGACGATTGAAAAACAGGCGAAAATCTATTTTGAACGGGGCCATCGTCGTGTCAGCCCATTCTTCATCCCAATGATGATTCCAAACATGGCGAGTGGCCAAGTTTCGATTTATACAGGCGCAAAAGGACCGAATAACTGTTCCGTCACTGCATGTGCTTCCGGTACGAACGCGATTGGTGAAGCGTTACGCGTCATTGAACGCGGTGACGCGGACGTCATGATCGCCGGTGGAGCAGAAGCACCGATTACCAATCTTGCATTTGCTGGTTTTTGTGCCAATAAAGCGATGTCGACGAACCATGATCCAAACACGGCAAGCCGTCCGTTTGATGAAGGCCGTGACGGATTCGTCATGGGAGAGGGTGCCGGAATCCTGGTACTTGAAGAGTATGAACATGCAATCGCCCGCGGTGCCAAAATCTATGCAGAAGTCAGCGGATACGGATTAACAGCCGATGCTTACCATATCACAGCACCAGATCCAGACGGTGACGGCGGAGCGCGCGCAATGGCGATGGCGATTAAAGATGCAGGTATCGAACCGGTTGCCGTTCAATACATCAATGCACACGGAACGAGTACACCGATGAACGATGTGTTAGAGACGAAAGCAATTCATACAGTCTTCGGCGAACATGCTGAAAAATTAGCCATCAACTCGACGAAATCGATGATTGGTCATTTGCTCGGCGGTGCCGGTGGAGTGGAAGCCATCGCAACGATTAAATCGTTGCAAGAGCAAATCGTTCACCCGACGATTCATTTGGAACAACCGAGTGAAGGGTGTGATCTCGATTACGTACGCGAGGGAAGCCGGTCATGGGATCTTGAGTATGCACTCAGTAACTCTCTTGGATTCGGTGGTCATAATGCTTCACTTGTCTTTAAACGATATCACGCATAATCTTGTGCGGAATAGAAGCAGAAAAGCGATTTAACGGTTCGGATGACCGTTAAATCGCTTTTTTTATATAAAGAAATTCTGCTTTATTTTATAAAAAACAAAATAAAAATCTAAAAATTCCACTTATTTTCAAATTGTTTTGAAAAAATATTTAGAAAAATCGGATAAAAGGTTTGCAAAATTATCAGAACATTGTAAACTATTTGTAACGAGAGGTTTTGGTCGAATAAAAGTTACGACTTTTTTTTTCGCTCAAAAACCTTAGATTACTAGCTTTGGAAATTTTAGGGGGGTCATCGTATCATGAAAAAGAAAAGTTTTGCACTGGCTACATCTGTAGCCCTCGTTTCAAGCGCGTTCCTCGCAGCTTGTTCGACGACTGATTCAAATGACACATCATCGGGCGACAAAGGTTCGGACAAGAAATCAAGTGAGCAGACGCTAAACTTGATCGAAAGTGCTGATATTCCAACGCTTAACCCAACAACTTCTACGGATGCCGTGTCGTTCAACGTCTTGAACAACACAATGGAAGGTCTTTATCGTTTAGATGACAAGCAACAGCCGACACCGGGTATTGCTGAAAGTCACACAGTGTCTGACGATAAATTGACTTACACATTCAAGCTACGTGATGCAAAATGGTCGGACGGTACACCAATCACAGCAAAAGACTTCGAATATGCTTGGAAAGAAGTCTTGAACCCGGATAATGCTTCGCAATACGCGTATGTTTTCTACAACATCGAAGGTGCTGAAGAATATAACACGAAAAAAGGCGAGCGTGATGCGGTTGGCGTCAAAGCAGTTGACGACAAGACATTCGAAGTAAAATTAAAAGCACCAGCTGATTACTTCCTCGGTTTAACTGGATTCGGACCATTCATGCCGAAATCAGAAGAACTTTCGAAAAAAATCGGTAAGGACTTCGGTTCAACAGCTGACAAATCACTTTACAACGGACCATTTAAATTAACAGAATGGACACGTGAACAAGGCTGGAAAATGGTTAAAAACGATAACTACTGGGATAAAGACAGCGTGAAGCTGAACACGATCAACGTTAAAGTCGTTAAAGAAGTTGCGACAGGCGTTAACCTTTATGAAAAAGGCGACATCGATCGTGCTGGTCTTTCTTCAGAGTTCGTTGCCCAGTTCCAAGACAACAAAGAGTTCAAAACTAAAGGGGAGTCAACAATCTTCTACCTTTACTTGAACACGAAAGTCAAAGCTTTGAACAATGAAAAAATCCGTCGTGCCATCGACATGGGTTACAATAAAAAAGGAATCACGGACGTCATCTTGGCGAACGGTTCGCTTCCTGCAAACTACCTCGTACCAAAAGACTTCGCGAAAGATGCTGACGGAAAAGACTTCCGTGAAAAGTATCCGACATTCAACGAGTACAATGCAGACGAAGCGAAAAAACTATGGGAAGAGGGCTTAAAAGAAATCGGTCAAAAATCGGTTGAACTTGAGCTCCTTAACTACGATAGTGATGATGCGAAGAAAATCGGTGAGTTCTTGAAAGGTGAGCTTGAGAAGAACCTTCCAGGCATGAAAGTCACAATCAAGCAACAACCGTTCAAAAACAAATTGGATCTCGAAAACAAAGGCGACTTTGAATTCTCGTTCGCCGGCTGGGGTCCTGACTACCAAGATCCAATGACGTTCCTCGATCTCTTCTTGACTGACGGACCATACAACCGTGGTAAATGGTCAAACAAAGAGTACGATAAACTCATCAAAGATGCACAAACACAAACAGATGCAGCAAAACGTTGGTCTGAACTTCAAGAAGCAGAGAAAATCCTTCTTGATTCAGCAGCGATCTCGCCTGTTTATCAGCGCGGACGCGCATTCCTCGTTAAACCATACGTTAAAGGTGTTGTCGAACATAACTTCGGCGCAGACTTCTCGTACAAATGGGCTTCTATCGAAGGAAAATAAGTATGATAAGCGTTCCCTTAACCGGGAGCGCTTTTTTTAGTTAAAAAGTGGCTGACGCAACAGTCGATTTTTTCAAAAAAACTCCGGGTGGCAGAATTGGAATCTGCCACCCGGAGTTCATTAAAAGATAACTGAAATTATTTTTTTACTTTTGCCCGTTTACGCTGAAGGCCCATCGCTTTTTCGACTTTCGCCAATTTGCGTGAGGCAACCAGTTCCGCTTTATCGCGCCCTTGATCAAGAATTAAATCAAGTTCTTCTGAATCAATCAGCTCGTGATATCGTTGCTGGATTGGTTCGAGTTCCGCTACGATGACTTCCGCAACATCTGCTTTAAACACACCGTAGTTTAATCCGTCATACTTCGCTTCCAAGTCTTTAATGGAAATACCGGCAAGCAGCGAATAGATTTCAAGTAAGTTCGAGACGCCGGGTTTGTTTTCCCGGTCAAACCGGACGATGCCTTCAGAATCCGTGACGGCAGACTTGATTTTTTTCCGAATGACATCCGGTGCATCAAGCATTGAGATATAACCTTTTGGATTCGTATCTGTTTTTGACATTTTTTTATCAGGAGACGTCAAGCTCATGATGCGGGCACCTGTTTCAGCGATGACCGGTTCGGGCATTTTAAACGTTTCGTAGTATCGGCTGTTGAAGCGCTGTGCCAAATCACGTGTCAATTCAATATGTTGTTTTTGATCGTCACCGACCGGCACGAGTTCCGCGTCATACAGCAGAATGTCCGCCGCCATCAAGGTCGGATAAACAAACAATCCGGCACCGATCCGGTCTTTTCCTTGCGATTTGTCTTTATATTGCGTCATCCGCTCCAGTTCACCCATGCCGGACAGGCATGTCAGCATCCAACCGAGTTGCGCGTGCGCTTTGACTTCTGATTGAACGAAGATTGTTGATTTTTCGGGATTTAATCCACTTGCGATGTACAATGCAGCCAGTGCCCGTGTATTGTTCATCAGTTCGACGCGGTCAATGTCGACTGTAATCGAGTGTAAATCGACGATGCAGTAATAGGCATCATGTTCATCCTGAAGATTCACAAAGTGTTTCATTGCTCCGATGTAGTTACCGAGCGTGACCGTACCCGTTGGTTTAATGCCTGAAAAAATTGTTTTCATGAGATTCCCTCCAAAAAATGAAATAAAAAAGATGACTCGTCCCTTGAAATTATCAAGGGACGAGTCATCGCGTTGCCACCCAAGTTGCTAGAACACTAGCCGCTCATTTGCTGTAACGGGCAGACCCGTCTGATTCTACATGATTTCGAATCAGCCACTCCGAAGTCCATTCCATCTGTGCCGACTGTCCATTTCCACCATCCATGGACTCTCTGTAAGTGGTGATCAGATGTACTACTCTTCTTCACTGTGTTCTCTATAACGTTATCTTCACTTTATCACATGTCTATTCAAAACGTCATTAAAATTCAATCAAATGAACGACAAAAGCAATGAAACGACGATGCAGATAAAACCACTGGAGAGATACGGAACTGTCCGGTTGGAAGCCCGTTTTTGTTTTGCTTCCAAGAGTTCACTTTCTTCATCCTCGTCTTCGTAATAATCACCGTCGACTTCGCGTAATTTTGCTTCACGTTGCTTTTTGAAACCTGCAGTGACCCCTTTAAAAAATCCATTAGCAGACATATTAGAAAAAAATCCAATCGCGAGTAACAGAAAACCGGCAATGAATAAACCGCCGGACAAGTGATACATCAGGGAGTGGGTCGCATCGGCGACAACGGCCCAAATCGTGTAAATCGTTGTTAAAATCAAGGCAATCAAAAGCGGGCGAAATAGTTTGGCAGACATGATGAACCTCCTACGGCAAGATGATGATTTCATTATACGCAAAGTCAAGGACAGTTACGACTCTGTATTATTCAGAGCATGTAAAATAGCAAATAGTGTGACTATTCACTTGACGTTATTGTTATTCTCACATAAAATCAATTTATCACTTCGTTTAAGATTTTGAAACTAGGTCAATGCGTTTTGGGGAACGTTGAGGCAGTTTCGACGAGATGTCTAAAAATCGTTTAGTTGTAGCGGTTTTTAAAAAAGAAAAGGAGATGACTCACCGATGAATAAAAAAACAGTCGGTCTCGCGTTATCAGTTATGCTTGCAGGAAGCGTTGTTCTTGCAGGGTGTTCAACAACAGGTGACGGAGATAAAGATGCAGGTTCTTCTAACGGGAAAAAGGTCTTACGTCTAACAGATACTTCTGATATTACGACGGTCGACCCGGCACAAGCAACAGATGCTGTTGCCTTCAACATGATCGGTAACACGATGGAAGGTCTTTACCGTCTCGATAAAGACGGAAAAGCGATTCCGGCACTTGCTGAAAAAACAGATATCTCAAGTGACAATCTCACATACACATTCACACTCCGTGATTCGAAATGGTCAGATGGTACTCCAGTCAAAGCACAGGATTTCGAATTTGCATGGAAACGTGCCGTCGATCCTAAAACGGCTTCCGGTTATGCGTATATTTTTGATACGCTTAAAAACGGATCTGACGTCTCACAAGGTAAAAAACCGGTTGATGAGTTAGGTGTTAAAGCCATCGACGATAAAACTCTCGAAGTTAAGCTCGAGCGTCCGGCACCGTATTTCCTTTCACTGACATCATTCGGAACGTATACACCGATCAGCGAAGATTTCTATAACAAAAACAAAAAAGACTTCTCGCTTCAACCGGATAAATTACTTTACAATGGTCCTTTCGTTTGGACTTCTTGGAAAACGGATTCAAAACGTGTTCTGACGAAAAATGAAAACTACTGGGATAAAGACAACGTGAAATTGGATGAAGTATCAATCCGCGTCGTCAAAGACAACTCAACTGTTGCGAATCTCTATGATACGGATGAAATCGATTATGCCGGATTGACATCTGAACAAGTAGCAACATATGAATCAAAACCTGAGTTCAAGACAGCACTCCGTTCATCGATCGCTTACTTGAAATTCAACAATGAAGACGCAACAATGAAAAACGTCGATGCACGTAAAGCAATTGCCCGTGCGATCGATCCGAAAGGGATTACAGATACGTTACTTGCGAACGGTTCGATCCCGACAACAAGCTTCATTCCGAAAGAATTCATCAAAGATGACGCAGGGAAAGACTACACAAGCGACATCAACTGGTTCGACCGTGATGCAAAAGAAGCAGCTGACCTTTGGAAAAAAGCAAACGGTAACAAGAAAACGACAATCGAACTCCTGTCATTTGACAGTGAAGATGCGAAAAAAGTCGGTGAGTACATGAAGGGACAAATCGAGAAAAACCTTCCGAATGTTACCGTCTCAATCAAACAACAACCGTTTAAAAACAAACTGGATTTAGAAGCGAAAGGCGACTATCAGATGTCGTATGCACTTTGGGGTCCTGACTACCAAGATCCAATGTCAAACTTGTCGATCTTTGAATCAACAAACAGTCAAAACGACGTGAAGTATAAATCGTCTGCTTACGATAAATTGTTGAACGCTGCCAATGAAGAATCAGATGTTGCAAAACGTCTTGATCTCTTTAAGCAAGCAGAATCACAATTGATTGAAAAAGATCAAGCCATCGCGCCGATCTATCAAGCAGGAGCTGCTTTCTTGAGCCGTCCGTCTGTCAAAGACTTTAACCGTCAAGTCTTTGGTGCTGACTTCCAGTACAAGTACGTTGATGTGAAGTAATTGAAAATTGGAGCGTCCTTGAGAACGTTTTCAAGGTACGCTCCTGTTTTATACGTTTTTTTCTGAATGGAAACTCATTTTGTTATCAGAAATGTGAACTTTTCGTAAAAAATGGGTTCTAATTACTTTGTTAGCAAAGTATAATGGAATCAAACGAAAAATTCTGAAATATTGGTTAACTGTGAAAAAACAGTAACCAGGGGGGCGTCAATCAGTCCAAGATAAAAAGAATTTTAATTTTTACAACAAAATTCTTGAATGTTCCGACAATTTTGGGTCATACTGATTTTATTGATGTTTCGAAAAAAACAGAAAATCTTTATAGGGGGTGCCATCTATGGGCCGTTATTTAGCTCAACGCCTTGTTTACGGCGTACTGACGTTTTTACTCATCGCTTCGTTCACTTTCTTCCTAATGGATCTGTTACCAGGTTCACCGTTCCAAAACCAGGAGAAACTTTCTCCTGAACAGTTGGATATCCTGCGGGATAAATACAACTTGAATGATCCGCTTCCACAACGCTATGCAGCGTACATGGTCAACTTGGTTCAAGGGGACCTCGGCGTATCATTTAAATATGACAGCCGTCCAGTAACAGATTTAATCATGGAACGAATTGGACCATCAGCTCAACTAGGTGTTCAAGCCCTCGTGCTCGGTGTATTGCTGGGTCTTGTTCTCGGTGTTGTTGCGGCTCTCCGCCACAATACAGCAGTTGACTACGGTGCGATGTTTATTTCGGTACTTGGGATTTCCGTGCCATCATTCGTATTTGCGTCACTTCTTCAATATTATATCGGAGTGAAATGGGGCGTATTGCCAGTAGCCTTCTGGGAAAGTCCAGCACATACGATTCTTCCGACGGTATCCTTATCGCTTGGGGTAACGGCCTCGATTGCCCGTTTCGTTCGAACGGAGATGCTTGAAGTCACCGGTCAGGATTACGTGACGCTCGCTAAGGCAAAAGGCCTAGATGGTCAATCAATCACTTGGAAACACATGGTGCGTAACGCTTTGATTCCAGCAATCACGATTCTTGGACCAATGACAGCAGCCTTGATTACCGGAACATTTGTCATTGAAAAAATCTTTGCCGTACCGGGTCTTGGTGAATTATTCGTTTCATCAATCACACAAAATGACTATACAGTTATCATGGGGACAACGCTGTTCTTCTCGGCAGTCTTTATCTTTATGATCTTGCTCGTCGATATTCTGTACGGTGTCGTCGATCCACGGATTCGTTTGGGGGGTAGCAAATAATGGCAGAACAAAATTCAAACGCAAAAGCGGAGCAGTTCGATTCCTCGTTGTTCCAACCAGTAGAATTTAATGAACAAGCGGGTGAGCGGATTGCCGGAAAAAGCTTAAACTTCTGGCAGGATGCATGGACACGGCTTCGTAAGAACAAAGCGGCGATCCTGTCGCTCGTTATCATCGTCATCATCGCATTGTTATCACTATTCGGACCAATGTTATCCGGTAGAGATGCTTATACCCAAACGATTACTCAAGCTAAACTTCCACCAAAAATCACTGGTCTCGAATGGGCTGGTTTTGACGGAATGGCGACACTTGGTGAAAAGCCAATCGATTTTTATGAAACAAAACAAGTCAAAGATACATTCTGGTTCGGTACGGACCATCTCGGACGTGACTTATGGTCACGTGTCTGGGAAGGAACACGGATTTCACTCTTCATCGGTCTTGTCGCAGCAATCATTGACGTTCTAGTCGGTGTCACGTACGGCGGTATCTCTGCTTACTACGGTGGACGCGTCGATAACATCATGCAACGGATTGCGGAAATTCTGACAGGGATTCCGAACTTGATCTTAATCATTTTGTTCATCTTAATTCTTGAACCGGGAATCACGACAATCATCCTCGCGATGACGATCACCGGCTGGATCGGGATGAGCCGACTCGTCCGCGGACAAATCCTGAAACTTAAGAACCAGGAATTTGTTCTTGCAGCACGTACACTTGGTGCTTCTAGCGCACGTTTAGTATTCAAACATTTGATTCCAAATACACTCGGTACAATCATCATTTCATTGATGTTCACGATTCCAGGTGCGATTTTCTTCGAGGCTTTCCTAAGCTTCATCGGTCTTGGTCTTGCTCCACCGCAACCATCACTGGGTACATTGATCAATGAGGGATACAAAGAATTAAAAACATTCCCTTACTTGCTCGTCATCCCATCGACAATCCTCGTACTTGTCATGATCAGCTTTAACATGCTAGCCGATGGATTACGTGATGCGTTCGACCCACGTCTGCGTCGCTAACGGAAATAAGAGAGGAGTTCATCCACAATGGAAACTATTTTATCAGTACGCGACCTGACTGTCGCTTTCCATACGTATGCTGGGACGGTTCAAGCCGTCCGCGGCGTATCGTTTGATTTAAAAAAAGGTGAGACACTTGCCATCGTTGGTGAATCCGGTTCAGGTAAGTCGGTTACATCAAAAGCCATCATGCGTTTGATTCCGAATCCTCCTGGGGAAATCACAAAAGGTGAAATCATGTTTGAAGGCCGTGATTTGGTTAAGCTTTCTGACAAAGAGATGCAAAAAGTCCGTGGTCGTGATATCGCGATGATCTTCCAGGATCCGATGACATCATTAAACCCGACGATGACCATCTTCAAACAGATTGCAGAAGGTTTGAAACGTCACCAAGGATTGACAGGCGACGCAGCGAAAAAACGGACGCTTGAATTACTGACACTCGTCGGAATTCCGAATCCGGAAGCGCGTCTTAAACAATACCCGCACCAATTGTCAGGCGGTATGCGTCAACGGATCGTTATCGCAATCGCACTTGCTTGTAATCCTAAAGTCTTGATTGCCGATGAACCGACGACAGCACTCGATGTTACGATTCAAGCACAGATTCTTGAGTTGTTAAAAGACATCCAGCAAAAAACAGGTACAGCTATTATCTTCATCACGCACGATTTAGGTGTCGTAGCGAACATGGCAGACCGCGTAGCGGTTATGTATGCTGGGAAGTTGATTGAAAAAGGAACTGTCGATGAGATTTTCTATGAGCCACGTCATCCTTATACATGGGGACTTCTTGGATCCATGCCACGACCGTCTGACGATCGTTCCCAGGACTTGCCGGCAATTCCTGGTACACCGCCGAACTTATTGCACCCGCCGGTCGGTGATGCATTTGCACCACGTAATCAGTACGCAATGAAAATTGATTTCGAGAAAGAACCTCCGTTCTTCCCGATCACAGATACTCATGAAGCGGCAACTTGGTTGCTACATCCGCAAGCACCGTATGTAGAACCACCAGTAGCCATCCGCGATCTTGCGCTGAAATATCGTCCAGATAGCACATTCGCGAAATCGCTTCTGAAAGGCGGTCTAAAGTAATGGAGAATCGTAATAAATTACTTGAAGTAAAAAACCTGAAACAACACTTTAACATCGGTCGTGGTCGTGTCGTCAAAGCAGTTGACGGTTTATCATTCGATATTTATGAAGGCGAAGTTCTTGGTCTTGTTGGAGAGTCCGGTTGCGGAAAATCAACAACAGGACGTTCGATCATCGGTTTATACGATGCGACAGACGGAGAAGTTCTTTTCAAAGGTGAAAATGTTCATGATAAAAAATCACGTAAAGAGAAATTGAAATTCAACCGTTCGATGCAGATGATTTTCCAGGATCCATATGCATCGTTGAATCCACGGATGACGGTCGGAGATATTATCGCGGAAGGGATTGATATCCACGGTCTTGCAAAGTCGAAAGACGAGCGCAACAACCGCGTTTACGATCTTCTTGAAACAGTTGGTTTAACAAAAGAACACGCGAGCCGTTATCCGCATGAATTCTCAGGTGGACAACGTCAGCGGATCGGGATTGCCCGTGCGTTAGCCGTCGAACCAGATTTCATCATTGCCGATGAGCCGATCTCTGCACTCGACGTATCGATCCAGGCACAGGTCGTCAACTTGATGAAACAATTGCAACGTGATCGCAGTCTGACGTATCTGTTTATTGCCCATGATTTATCAATGGTCAAATACATTTCGGATCGAATCGGAGTCATGTATCAAGGTCACCTTGTAGAATTATGTGATGCGGATCGTCTTTACGAGAACCCGGTTCATGCGTATACGAAATCCTTGTTATCAGCGATTCCACTTCCGGATCCTGAGCATGAGCGGACACGTAAGCGGATTATCTATGATCGGCCGACAGGCGGAGCGGTCGGAAAATCGAATGAAGATTCGAGTATTCCACCATTACGTGAAATCGAGCCAGGTCATTATGTCTCGATGACAGATGCAGAACTTGAAGCGTATCAAGCGCAACTAGTATAATTAACCCAAATTAAAAGGCATTCCTGAATGTATTCGGGAATGCCTTTTTTTAATTTTCGGAAGCAATACGGGGAAGGTTGTTAAAGCGGTGGACAACCGAGTCAAGAGCATGCAGTCGGTTGACGGCTTCTTCGAATGGAATCTTCTCATAATGATGAAGACCACCCGGTTGTTCTTCGAGCGTATCTGCATCATGGACTAATTGTTGCAACGGAGTCCGGTTGATTGTACCTGGTGGTAAATAAGAATCTGTATGCAAGAGGACAGCAAGAGCGATTTCTTTTGCCCGTTCCGGCTCTTCACCAAGTCGGATCAGTAACTTGTGCGCGCGTTCCGCTCCTTTGATTGCATGAATATCATTTTGACGGTAGAGATCATAATTCCATGTGCCGTCGGTATACCATTCGTAATGACCGATATCATGAAGCAAGGCAGCCTTCGTTGCCGTATCCGCATCAAGACCGCGTTGAGTAGCAAGTGTCAAAGCTTGTTCGGCTACAGAAATAGCATGATTCAAGCCGGACCGTTCTAAATATTTTTGGGCAATCGGGTGTTCAATGATGGTGACAAGGGTAACTGACATAAAGAAATAACTCCTTTCACGAGTAAGTATTTCTATACACTCTACGTGAAATTGAAAAGAATTGCAACTGTTTCCCTCATGCCTATCGACAATCTCACATAATTAATTGACACAAGTAGGAATAGAAATCGGGTAAACGTGGTATACTAATTAATGTAGAAGATGATAATTTAGCTTTCGTTGGTTAACTGTTCTTTTTTTCGGACCGAGCGAGGTGTCGGAGTATGAAAGAACGTGATAAAAAGAAAAAGTTGAAAAAACGTCTTTTGCGGGATATTTTCGAAAAAAAATTAAAAGAAATCAAACTCCCGAAAGCAAAAGAAACGATTTCTCAACCCTTTGATCACACGCCAGCTTGCTGAAGCCACCTGGTGGCTCCGGCAAGTTTTTTTACGAAAAGTTCTTTTCATCTCAAGACATATTGGGTTTTTGTTTTTAGAAAAATCAAGTAAACTATCAAGTAATAGAATCATCAGCTCCTGTGTTCTATATATACACAGAAGAAATGATGTGAAATCAGGGGGAGGATGTTTTTCAATGGTAACACTCTATACTTCACCAAGCTGTACTTCTTGTCGTAAAGCGCGCGCATGGCTTGAAGAACATGAAATCCCATTTGTGGAACGTAATATTTTCTCGGAACCATTATCGCTTGATGAAATTAAACAAATACTTCGTATGACAGAGGACGGGACAGATGAAATCATCTCGACACGTTCGAAAGTCTTTTCAAAATTAGATGTATCGGTAGAAAATTTATCGTTACAACACTTGTATGATTTGATTCAAGAATATCCGGGTTTGTTACGTCGTCCGATTCTGATTGACGAGAAGCGTCTTCAAGTCGGGTACAACGAAGATGAAATCCGCCGCTTCTTACCACGAAAAGTCCGTACATTCCAATTATTGGAAGCTCAGCGCCTTGTCAATGAGTAAATTACACCGAGCACGCTGCTTTCTGAGCAGTGTGCTTTTTGTTACCGTCTAAAAAGGTTAAAATAGAGTTAACAAAGGAATATACCTTATATGTTAAATGATTCTTTTGAATCTATGTGAAGTGCTCGTTCGTATACTAGATAAGAGCGAGAGGAAAGGAGTGGACATATTGAAAATCGAACGCGTCAATGACAACACCGTCAAGTTCTTCATTACGTACACGGACATCGAACGCCGCGGCTTCGCCCGAGACGAGATTTGGTACAACCGTGAGCGTGGAGAACAGTTATTCTGGCAGATGATGGATGAAGCGAATGAAAAAGAGTCCATCTCCTTCGAAGGTCCACTATGGATACAAGTTCAGGCATTTGAAAAAGGTCTTGAAGTCACCGTTACAATCGCTAAAACAACGATTGACGGAGAACAAGTTGACGAAGATGAGTTAGATTCGTTACTTCGTTCCGCGATGTCTGATGCGGAAGAAAAAGAAACGGAACTCAGTCAAGATGTCTTATTTGAAACAACAGATTTCGAGCATATCATTGCCCTTAGCCAATATGCAGAAGCACCGATCTTCGAAGAAGTGAAAACGTCTCTTTACCAAAAAGACGGACTGTACCTGTTGCATCTTCATTTTAAAGAAGAAACAGAAGTGGAAGAACAGGAAAATGTGATGAGCCTGATTGCGGAGTATTTAAACTTCAGTGAACAGACGATTCATCCGGTGGCAGAGTACGGAAAAGTCATCGTACCGAACGACGTATTTGCGTTCATCCGGAAACATTTCCCGAACTAACAGAATCAAACGCTACAACAAAGGACTGCTCCAATGTGTTTGGAAGCAGTCCTTTGTTGTGTAAAAGAATCAAGTGAGAGTGTAACCGCCGTCGACGATTAAGGTTTGACCATTGATGTAGCTCGCTTTATCAGATAATAAAAAGCAGACGACTTCTGCGATTTCGGATGGATGAGCCGCTTCGCCGCGTAAATGATGTTTCATTGCTAAATCGAATTTATCTTTTCCGCCGTATAAAGAATGACTTAGTTTCGTGTCGACAGGACCGGGACAAATGGCATTAAAACGGTACTTTCCATGAAACCGGGCGGCATATGTTTTCGTAAGCGTAAGAAGAGCACTTTTGGAAGACGCATACGGTAAGAGCATCGCAGGGAATTTAACATGTCCGACAATCGCGCTGTTGTTGACGATGGAAGCACCGCGGCTCAATCGTTTGACAGCCTGTTGAATGATTTGCTCCGGTGCATGATAATTGACTTGAAAGACTTCAGCCTGTTGCTCTGTCACCCGTTCTGGAGCGACCGGTTTTCCGAAAGTTCCGGCATTATTGAAAATACCATCAAATGTCGGGAACTGTTCTTTGGTGTCTTCAAAAAATTGATTGATATCTGACGGGACGGATAAATCAACTGCAAAGAAGCTGATTCGTCCGTCACCACGACTTTCCAAGTTGTTCCCGCGTTCCTCGTCTCGTCCAAGTGCAAGGACGGTATGTCCTTCTTGAGCCAATTGTAAGGCGGTCGCTTCACCAATTCCGCTTGTTGCACCAGTCACTAAATACGTTTTCATGTTGAATCGTCCCTTCTACATAAAAGTGTGTGATCCATAACTAATCAAAGGAGGGGATACCATGTTGCGGCGTGTCCAATTACTTATGACGCTACTGTTAACGGTCAGTCTGATCGGCTTTCTTTCCTATTACTGGAGTGTGTACATGGTAGGATGGCTCTCAATCGTCATCATTCTTGTCGTACTGAGTGTTTTTGTCATCATTCTGCTTGAGAATCGGAACCCGGAACGAACGCTTGTCTGGGCGCTTGTCATGATGGCGCTTCCCGTTGTCGGTGTTTTTGTATATTTCACCTTTGGTCAAAATTATAGACGAAAAAAAATGTTTCGTCTGAAAGCGATGCTCGATGAAGAGTCTTACATTAAATATCGTACCCAGTTTGATCATGGAATACACAATCAAGTGTTCCGACATGGACATTACACGAAAGTTGTTAAACTCATCGACTCCATCAGCCGCCTGCCGATTTCGTATAATAGTCATACGAAAGTATTAACGAATGGACAAGAAAAATTTCCGCTGTTATTAGCCGAGATCCGGCAAGCGGAGCACCACATCCATTTGGAATACTATATCGTCCGCGATGACGAACTGGCGCTGGAGTTACAGGAAGCATTAATTGAACGGGCGAAAGCCGGAGTAGAGATCCGTTTTTTGTATGATGCCGTCGGTTGTTTCTCTACGGATAAGGCCTACTTCAAAAAGATGGAGCTGGCGGGAATCGAAGTACGTCCATTTTTCCCGGTCGTTCTGCCTTTCATTTCGAGTAAATCCAATTACCGGAATCACCGGAAAATCGTTGTCATTGACGGTACGGTGGCTTTCACGGGTGGAATTAACGTTGGGGACGAGTACATGGGAAAAGATAAGATGTTTGGATTTTGGCGGGATACGCATTTGCTCGTCAGGGGAGAGGCCGTCTCGGAACTGCAGTTGATTTTTCTTCAGGATTGGTACTATATGACGGGGGAACGGTTGTTTACACCATATTATATGAAACCGCTCGAAGTCATGGAGGAGTCGACAGGAGGCGTTCAAATCATTGCGAGCGGGCCGGATGAACCGTATGAAACGATGAAGTCTCTCTACTTCGGTTTAATTACGGAAGCCCGGAGCTCTGTTTACATTGCTTCTCCTTATTTGATTCCGGACGAGGATCTGATGACTGCTTTAAAGACGGCAGCGATGTCGGGAATCGACGTCCGGATCCTGCTGCCGAGTTTTCCGGATCATAAAGTCGTTTTTTATGCCAGTCGCTCTTATTTTGATGACTTGTTATTAGCGGGTGTAAAGATTTACGAATACAACAAAGGATTCATGCACTCAAAAGTCATCGTGGTCGATGATGCGATTGCGACAATTGGCACAGCAAATATGGACTTAAGAAGTTTTCACTTGAACTTTGAAGTAAATGCCTTTTTATACGGGACAAATTCCGTCCATGAATTAACACGTGACTTTTATGAAGACTTTTCTAATTCTTCACAGGTTGAGCGTAAAGTCTTTATTCAAAGGAGTTTCGGTCAACGTTTGATCGAGTCCATTTCGCGGTTATTCTCACCGTTACTCTAAGGAGGAGTAAGATGTTTGAGGCGATGGATGAACGGGGAAATCGAATCAACAGCCAACTGGAGACCTTCCAATCGTTAACGAATAAACTACTGTACTGTCCTTATTGCCAAACGCAACTCCGGGTCCGCCAAGGCAAGAAGCGCCTTCATTTTGTTCATGTGACAGCATGTACCGGTGAATCGTCCGAACATCAATTTTGGAAAAAACGGCTGGCTGCCTATTTTGAAACGTTACGATTCAAGGTCGAGATAGAAGCAGTCCGAGGACGAAGGCGGTTTGATCTTTTCATTTCGCCCGGAGAAATCGGGGTCGAGATTCAGCGTTCGAAAATGAGCGCTGAAGAATGGCAACGGCGGTCGTTGATTGATCAGCAAGCGGGATACGAAGTCTGTTGGATTGGTTTTCATGAGTCGGGCGGACAGCTTCTTAAGCTTGACGGCTGGATGAAGGCGGCATTCATGAAAAATGGTTACATCGATTTAATCGAGCGGGGACGAATCGTCCGTTATGTACATCCGCTTCCGTTTGCGCAACGTTTGGTGTTCTGCCAACGTGTGCCTCTATCGGCAAAACAATTTCTTTTTCCACGTCCGGTTCCCCAGCAATTCCTCGAACGACCATGGACGACACTGATAAAAAATTATCGGCTTCGTCCGTTCTTTTCTTCGCTCCCATCCCGTTATGTGCGATCTCCTCTTTATTACTCCAACCTCCAGGTTTCTATACTCCCGTCCTGGTGTTTTTTGCCCTTATCCCCGTTGCTGTGTTTATCTGTCCATCCTTTTGAAATTCAAGTAGCTGTGTATCTGCGCTTACAAGGAACTTACCTCGCAGGGCAGCTGCTTGCCTTCCTGACCGAATGTTTGACACGGTCCAAGGTTTCATATGAGTTATCCGATCTTCACCTTCTGATTGACGAATGGACGGCTATGATCGGCTTTCTCCAAAATCATCTGCCTGAACTTTTTCAAACCAAGACCGTTGATTTGTCGACCCGCTTGGAAGAAGATCAAAAGTTAGCAGGTGCGCTTCGTTTGTTTGTCGAAAGGGAAACAGGTATAAATGAAGTAAAGGAGTGATTTAAATGGCAGAAGTATTAACACGAAAAGACGTCAAGCAGGAAGAGACGTGGAATTTAGAATCCATTTATGAAACGAATGAGAAATGGGAAGAAGAGTTTGAGTCAGTGAAAGCGATGCTTCCGCTACTCGTCGAGTATAAAGGACGCCTTGCACAGTCCGATGCAACTTTATTTGAAGGACTTCAACTTCGGGACGAGATCTCAAGACGGCTGCATAAGCTCTATACATATGCACATATGCGTTACGATGAGAATACGGCCGATAGCTTTTATCAGGCGATGAATGACCGTGCCCGGACGCTCGCTTCGCAAATTGGAGCGACGCTCGCCTTCATGACACCCGAGCTGTTGGAAGTTCCGGAAGAAACCATTGCTTCATACTTGGATCAGAATCCGGATCTCGCCCTTTACCGTCATGCGTTCGATGAGTTGAACCGTGAGCGGGAACACGTCTTATCGGAAGCGGAAGAGGCGATTCTGGCAAAAGCAGGAGAAGTCCTTGGACAGTCGGGTACGACGTTTGGCATGCTGAATAATGCGGATATGAAATTCCCGAAAATCAAAGGCGAGGACGGGGAAGAGGCGGAATTGACACACGGGCGGTTCATCACGTTCATGGAGTCAAAAGATCGTTCCGTCCGTGAGGCGGCGTTTAAAGCCATGTATGGAACGTATAGCCAGTATACAAATACATTGGCGTCTACGTTAGCCGGTTCCGTCAAAAAAGATAACTTCTATGCTGAGGTCCGGAAATTTAAAACAGCACGTGAATCAGCGTTACATGGAAACACGATTCCGGAACAGGTATATGACGGATTGATCGAAGCGGTTCATGAACACCTTCCGTTGTTACACCGGTATGTTGCTTTACGTAAACGGATTTTAGGTGTCGATGAACTGCATATGTATGATATGTACACACCACTGGTCAGTGAAGTGGAAATGAAGATCTCGTACGAAGAAGCAAAACAGTTGATGGTGGACGGATTAGCGCCACTAGGACCTGAATACAAACATATTCTTGAAGAAGGTCTTGCAGAACGCTGGGTCGATGTCCGTGAAACACGGGGCAAACGGAGTGGTGCCTATTCTTCAGGCGCGTACGATACGCAACCGTTCATCTTGATGAACTGGCAGGATAACGTCAACAACTTGTTTACGTTAGCACACGAGTTCGGACACTCGGTTCACAGCTACTATACACGCCAGAATCAACCCTATGCCTACGGAGATTATTCAATTTTTGTAGCAGAGGTCGCGTCGACGACAAACGAAGCACTTTTAAATGATTACCTGTTAAAACGTGTGACAGATAAAAATGAGAAACTGTATCTCCTCAACAATCAATTGGAGACATTCCGCGGAACGTTATTCCGTCAGACGATGTTTGCCGAGTTCGAACATCAAATTCATGAGGCAGCTCGTCTTGGACAAGCACTGACACCTGAATTCTTAACAAAGACGTATTATGCTCTAAATAAAACGTATTTCGGCGATGGTATTGTATTAGATGAAGAAATTGGTTTGGAATGGGCACGTATTCCACACTTCTATTACAATTACTATGTCTATCAGTATGCGACAGGCATTTCTGCTGCCGCAGCGCTGACTTCACAAATCCTAGAAGAAGGAGAGCCGGCAGTCGAACGGTACATCAATAACTTCCTCAAAGCAGGATCAAGTGATTATCCGATTGAAGTTCTGAAAGCGGCCGGCGTCGATATGACAACAAAAGCACCGGTTGAAGCTGCTCTTCGTCAATTCGAACGGGTACTTGATGAATTTGAAGCATTACTCGGAGAATGACAATTTTGTGAATTAGTGAACAAATGGGTGTTGGGGAGATTGAGATTGGGTTATACTAATCATGTGAAGCGAATCACATTCCCCTGAGGATTCTCTTTTCCCCCCATCCAGATTCAAAAAACGACAAAGAAGCTGCTTCTACGATTAACGTGGAAGCAGCTTCTTTGAGTTAAGCATGGGCAGAATCTTTTAAGTGACGCCATACTTTACCGTCACAATACGTCAGTGAAACACATTTTTGTTGAAGCAATAACTTTTTCAATTCGTGTTCAACCTGTGCTTCTGTTGCATCATAGATAAATGCGATTTCAGAAGTGGTTGCTGTGTCATACCGTCTCAAGAATTGTTCGAGAGGAGGTTTTGCCTGCTTCTCAAACGGTTGATCTAATAATTCGTTCAGAATCGATACATAAACCAAATATTCGTAATGACCTTCTGCTTTGATGGCTTCCTCGTCCCCGACGAAAGCAAGCGTTGGGAGAATACGTACGTCCCAGTCGGTCACCAGTTCAGTCTCTTTTTCGAGCATTAATTGAATAGTATCTGATTCGATATCACGATGAAATTCCGCTAAATCCAGACCAAATTCCGTCAATGCTTCTGCTAACCGCATCAAGGAAGAACGCGAATAAGCGCTTTTTCCTTCGACGTTATGCAACATGCGTAAACGACGCATGAACCGCATACCAAATGTTTTTCCCTGCAATTCGATCGCCTTTAGAATCAGCAGTGGTGACATATCACACGCTGATCGTGAAGGTGCGCAAGGAATGGTTGCAATCGTCCGGAGACGGAATAAATGACCGTATTCTAATTCTAATTTCTTGAGAACGGGAATCAACCGTAAACCATCCGTTTGTGTGACGTCTAGAAAATGATAAATTTCTAGTGGTTTCGTCGGTTGTTGAATTGATGGTTCGTCCAATGAACAATATGATCCGTTGCATTGTTCGTGTTCCATCCGTTCACCCCTTTTCTTTTAATATCGTTACCCTATTTTAGCAACGAAAAAAAAGAAAGAGCAAAGGTTTTGCTTGTACATTTCTACACGATTAACGTGTAAGCGCTTTACGATCCATGAAACGGACGATTTTATTTTTCGTTTCACGGACTGGAATTTCGTTTGTTTGCAACAGTTCTTCGAACGCAAGTTTGCCGGCTGCGTAGTCTGTCACTTCGAATTCAAGCTCATAATCCGTCGTGCCTAAATACGTGCTTTGATCCAACACCAACAACCCACTCGGCAATTGTTTTTCAAAACGTTCGGTTTCAAGACGGCCCAAATGTTCAAGCGAAGTCGTTAATTCAAACTTTTCCAATTGTTGATTCATCTCAGCAGAGTGAATCAGACCATACTGGAATAAATCTTCCGCCTCTTGTTCGGACAATGTCACATGTGTTTCCAGTAATCCATCGTGTTGCGGTTCTTTTAACGTCAATACCAATCCGGTTTTCTTTTCACGGATACGCAGAGCGGCACCATGATTGCGAAGTTCGAACGCCGGGGTATCGAAATAGTCATTTGCTTGCCACACGGAAGACCCGGATGTATTGTACCGTTCCATTAATTTTTTGTATTCAGATTCGTTTAGCAGGTTTTTAAATTCAATTTCCATTTCTTGTCTCATTTCCGACCACACCTTTCTAGTTGAATGCTTGAAAATATGATACCATGAATGGTGTAGTGGAACGAATTGAACTAACAATTTAGACTAAAAGTGGTGACAATAACGATGACAAAAGAAAATTGGGACTTATTTCTCGCACCGTATCAAATCGCAGTGGATGAATTAAAAGTAAAATTAAAAGCCATTCGAAAACAATTTCAACAACGTGGGGAACATTCACCGATTGAATTTGTCACAGGACGTGTCAAACCTGTAAAGAGTATCTTACAGAAGGCTGAACGAAAATCGATTGATATCGAGTTGCTGGAACAGGACATGCAGGACATAGCAGGTCTCCGGATCATGTGCCAATTCGTGGATGACATCATCCATGTCTTAGAATTGTTGCGTTCCCGGGGAGACTTTAAGATTGTTGAAGAACGAAACTATATTACACAAAAGAAGGAAAGCGGCTATCGTTCGTACCACATCATCATTGCTTATCCGGTCCAAACGATTGAAGGGGAAATCCCGACACTCGTCGAGATTCAGATCCGGACACTCGCAATGAACTTTTGGGCAACGATCGAACATTCCTTGAATTATAAATACCAAGGAAATATTCCGGAAGAGACACGGGAACGCTTGCGACGTGCGGCTGAAGCGGCGTTTCTGCTCGATGCGGAGATGAGTCAGCTGAAAGTAGAGATACAAGATGCTCAAGTCGTTTTACATGAACGAGAGGCGACCGAAGCAAAGAATCGAGCAAAAGAGTAGGAGGATGACGATGCGTTTTGCGGTTACGGCGCGGGGCGATGAACGTTCCCATATGCTGAAGGAACAATTAGAACAGGCGTTGATCGAACGAGGAAGTCATCGAGACGTCGTTACTCCTGAAATCGTGATTTCAATCGGCGGGGACGGTACGATGCTGCAAGCTTTCCACTCTTATTTGGACCAGGTCGAGGAAATCACACTGGTCGGAATTCACACCGGACACCTCGGGTTTTATGCCGACTGGCGACCGGAAGAGATGGATGAATTGATTCAACATATCGCAGATGACAATATAGCGACCGTTGAATATCCGCTGCTTGAATTATCGATTGATTATGCTGATGGATCGACGAATAAACTGTTGGCATTAAATGAATGTACGATTAAAAGCTTTAATCAGACACTCGTCTGCGATCTGTCGATTCGTGGCGATTATTTTGAAACGTTTCGGGGAGACGGTCTATGCATCTCCACGCCGTCCGGCTCAACAGCTTATAACAAAGCGCTTGGCGGGGCAATCGTGCATCCGGCACTCGAAGCGATTCAGATTACAGAAATGGCATCGATCAATAATCGCGTGTACCGGACGATTGGTTCCCCGATGTTATTGCCGAAGCACCATGATGTCGAGATTCGGCCGGTCAATCCGATTGATTTTCAATTGACGTACGATCATTATGCTTCGATTGTGCATCAAAACGTTAAATCGATTCGTTGTCGTGTATCGGATAAAAAGGTCAAATTCGCTCGATTCCGTTCTTTCCCGTTTTGGCAAAGAGTCCGGGAGTCGTTTTTAGCAGAAGAAAGAAGTTAATTAAAAGAGGTAACGTGATGGCATTTCAAATTGAACAACAAGTAACTTCCATTGAAGACGGATGGAGTGTCGGTCATTTTTGTACGACCCGTCTTCATATTTCCCGAAAAATGTTAGTGTCGATTAAACACCACGGAGATATTTTGCGGAATGAACAACATGTCAACGTAAACGAACCTGTTCATGCAGGAGACCGGATTCATGTCCGGTTTCCGGAAGAACAGCCTGCACAGGATATGCATGCGACGAGCGGAGAACTCGATATTCTTTTTGAAGATGACTGGTTGCTGATTGTCAATAAACCGCCGGGAATGGCCTCGATTCCGTCTCGACTTCATCCGGAGCGGTCTTTATCGAATTTTGTTCTCGGTTATTACCGGCAACATCAGATCCCGTATGCGATTCATATCGTCAATCGATTGGACCGGGATACAAGTGGACTGGTCGTTTTTGCGAAACATGCCCTTGCGCATCATCAGTTGAGTAAGATGCAACAGAACGGCTTGCTTGATCGCCGGTACGTCGCATTGATCGAAGGGACCATTCCGGCTCAAACGATTGACCTTCCGATCGGTCAAACCGATCATTCCTTCATGGAAAGAATGGTCCGGGAAGACGGTCAGCAGGCGATCACACATATCTTAACGAGTGAGCCGATCACGGCGTTTTCGCGTGAATTGTCCCGATTAACGATTAAATTGGAGACGGGCAGGACGCACCAAATCCGGGTTCACCTCGCGGCACTTGGTCATCCGTTAGTCGGAGATACGATGTATAAAGGGACACCATTGATTGCGAGACAAGCATTACACAGTGCGTCTGCGACGTTCCCGCATCCGGGGACAGGTGAGGTGATGACGTTCGTCGCACCGTTGCCAGACGACTTAAGTCTTTCATGAATAGAAAAAGAGTGGCACCCGACTGGATGCCACTCTTTTTTGACGTTAATCTTCATCAAACATGGAGATGCGGGACTGTGAAGCGATGGCCATAATCAAGCCGAGTCCAACCAGGTTAACGATCATCGTCGACCCTCCGTAACTAATGAAGGGAAGCGGGAGACCGGTGATCGGTAAGACCCCCATCGTCATCCCGATGTTTTGGAAGATCTGGAATGTGAACATCGCGACGTATCCCGTTACGATATACGTTCCAAACGGATCTGCTGTTTCCAGCGCGATTTGAATCAACCGGTAGATGAATAGGAACAGGATAATCAGGACAACAGCCGCACCGATAAAGCCGTAGTGAGCTGAAATCGCGGTGAAGATAAAATCGGTGTGCAGTTCGGGAACCGATACTTGAAGTTTTCCGTACCCGACACCAAACATCTGTCCTGAACCGATAGCGTTAATCGACTGGACCAACTGATAGGAAAGGTCATCCGCATATTCAAACGGTTGTAACCAAGCCATGATCCGGTTCATCGCATGCCCCGGGAAGAAGGTGGCAAGTAAATCATTTTGGAAATAAAACAGATAAAAGAATCCGACGATTGCGACAGCCAACAAGCCGAACATCGTAAGTAACCATTTCCAGTTCAAGCCGGACAGTAACATGGCACAAGCCAAAATGACACAGAGGATCAAGCCGATTCCTAAGTCGGGTTGAATGATAATCAAAGCGAGTGGAAGCAATGTGAGAGCGACCATCTTGACTAAGAGCAGGAAGTCCCGCTCATGCTGGACGTACCGGGCGTTGTGTTCCGAGATGACGGCAGCGAGTGAGACAATCAAGAAAAACTTCATGAACTCAGCCGGCTGAACGGTTCCGATGACCGGGAACTGATACCAGCCGTAGGCTCCTTTAATATTTGCGACCAACGGTGTCCCTCGTAAGACGACAAGACCAATCAGGGAGACAATTCCTGCCCCGTATAAGTACCAATGGAAACGTTTCAGTTGCTCATAATCGATGAGAATGACGACAGACAGTGCGATAAATCCGATGATATACCACTGAATCTGTTTAGCCATGAAATTGATTTCACTGATTGCCCCTTGTAAAAAAGGTTGCGCGGTATAGATTGCGATGACACTGACGACCATCAAACAACCGAGCAAAAAAAGCAACGTGTTATCATAACGTTGTGTAAATGATTTAAAACGGTTCATTCCATCCCTACTTTCTGTCTCTTTCTATATTACCGTAATTTATCAAAATCGCAATATCAAGAGCGATGGTTGACAGAAGCGTTACGTTTTTGTAACCTAGACATAGGTGTTATTACCAGGTACTAATTTAAGGGGGAACTCATAATGAATATTTATCCTTCGCTTGAGGGGAAGACGTATGTTGTAATGGGTGTCATCAATCAACGGTCAATCGCATGGGGAATCGCACGTGCTCTTGATGCAGCAGGTGCAAGTCTTGCCTTTACGTATGTCGGAGAACGTTTTAAGGCGCCACTCGAAAAGTTAGGTCAAGAACTTTCACGGCCTGCTACTTACTACACATGTGACGTGACGAGCGATGCTGAAATCGAACAGGTATTTGAAACGATTCATGCCGATCACGGTAAGATTTCAGGAATTGCTCACTCGATTGCTTTTGCCGATAAAGAAGCGTTACGCGGTGAATTCTCGGGTGTAACACGTGAACAGTTTGCCCAGGCGCTTGATATCTCGGCATACAGCCTGACAGCTGTCGTGAAAGCAGCAAAAAACTTCTTCACGGAAGATGCCTCTGTTATTACATTGACGTATCTCGGCGGTGAAAAGATGGTTCCGAACTACAACGTGATGGGCGTCGCAAAAGCGGCACTCGATGCAAGTGTCCGTTACTTAGCAGCAGAATACGGAAAGCAGGGCGTTCGCGTCAATGCGATTTCAGCTGGTCCGGTCCGGACGGTTTCTGCAAAAGGTGTCGGCGATTTCAATTCGATTCTTGAAAGTATTGAAGAGCGGGCTCCGCTTCACCGTAACGTTACGACAGAACAAATCGGTCAAAGCGGATTATTCCTCTTGTCCCAAATGTCGAGTGGTGTCACGGGTGAGATTCTGCACGTCGACAGCGGTTTCCATATCTTATAATAAGATTTCGGGTACATTCTGAACGATACGGTACAGCTGAAACCAGGGGTAACCCTGGTTTTTTGTTTTTCTTAAAGCGATTTTGGGAATAACAGAATAACAAGCTGAAAGTAGAGGGAGGACATCATATGTACCAAGTAGATTTTACGGTGGTCCAGTATGTGAATCGGCAAGTGAGGGTCGACTTGGAACGAAAAACAGAACCAGTTGCCCGCATCAATCCGGTCAAACGTGTCGAGCCGCATCATGCCGAATTAGAAGAACAAGCTAATGCTTATGGGATTTTGCCAGAACTAAAACTTCCCGGTCGCAAGTTCGACCGGGAAGTTTGATGTTATTGACCTGTAAATCGGAACGTTTCGTACACGCTCCAAGAACCGTTTTCGAGTTCATACAGCAGAGCCATCTTAGTGACATCTTCTTGGAAACGGATATCCTCCATCTTCAATCGTTCGAGAACGTCGAATAATTCGACATCGGATAAGTCCTGACCGATTGTGATGTGAGGTAAGAAATCATACTTGGGTGTGTGACTCAGGTCACCCGTGTGCAAGGCTTGATGTAATTGTTCCAATTCATCCGTCGGCATGACTTTTAAAAATAAGACATTATTCGTCGGGTGGAAAGAACGAGCTCCTTGAATGTGAAGTGAAACTGGTTTCGTTTGCTCTGCTACTTTGTTGAGAG
The DNA here is from genome assembly GCF_033721435.1 of Exiguobacterium sp. K1. Taxonomy (NCBI): domain Bacteria; kingdom Bacillati; phylum Bacillota; class Bacilli; order Caryophanales; genus Exiguobacterium; species Exiguobacterium sp. K1. Next base: position 295,594 of record NZ_JAOTIT010000001.1, read on the forward strand.
CGGCTACGATGGAATCAAGTTCGGTATCATCAATATTGATCCGTTCCCGCATCGTAATGTGTGGTGTAATCAACGCATACTTGGAATCGTACCGTTTGCGGTATGAATTCGCAAAATCCTGAATTCGTTTCGATGGAAACAAAACTACCCCGATGTTCATCGAAAATCCCCTACTTTCCCCTGAAATGATAACGCTTTACAGGATAATCATGACGGATTATCCGCGTGATGTCAAAGAAGTTTGAGGGGAGAGGAGCAATCCGTGTATACTTGTGAAGAACTTTGTCAGAGAGGTGGATTTTGTCATGAAAGAAAAAGCACATTCCAAAGAAGTAAAACAAGCAGCAATCGATAAGCTGCATGAGCGGGGCGTCACGATTCACGCGATCGCTGAAATCGTGTATCAAATGCAAGCACCGTACACGATTGAACTGACGCTTGAAACATGTGTCAGTTCTGTGGAACGCGTTCTCGAAAAACGGGAGTTGCAACATGCGATTCTTGTTGGGGCAGAACTCGATATTTTAGCCGAAAAAGGACTGTTGTCTGAACCGCTTTTATCCATCATTCGCAGTGATGAAGGTTTGTTTGGCGTGGACGAGACGATTGCGATCGGAGCCGTCAATACGTACGGATCGATTGCCGTCACAACATTTGGTTATTTGGATAAGGCCAAGGTCGGAATTATTAAAGAACTTGATACGAAGGTCGATGACGGACGTGTCAATACGTTCATGGATGATATCGTTGCCGCAATCGCTGCCAATGCGTCCGGTCGTCTCGCGCACCGATTACGTGATAAAGAAGACTATTCGGCAGAAGAACTTGAACAACGGAAAGGGACGTATTGATGAAATTAAATCGAAAAGCATTAGTCGCTTCAGGCATTGCGTTCATCATTTTCATAGGAATCGCCATCTCGATCCGATTGACGGGATATTTTTTGTTTGATGCGCAACTGTCGAACCGTATGTCGAAACAAGTACCGGCTGACTATGTCAGTTGGTTCACACAATTAGGCTCGGGAGTAGGGGCTGTGACGGTGACCGTTCTGTTGACTGCCATCAGTTATTACTTGTGGCGTGACCGTGTGGGGAGTATTTGGTATCTGTCAAACTTTTTGGCAGTGGCTGTTCTCAATCAAGTCGCTAAAGTGATTTTTGTCCGGGATCGTCCGTCACTCAATGAGTTGGTCGGCGGAGTCGGCTACAGTTTTCCGAGCGGTCATTCTTCGATGGCTTTCGCGGTATACGGTGGTTTTTTGATTCTGAGTTGGCGATTTTTGAACCGGGCCGGGAAAGTCATTTTAGGTATCTTTCTTAGTCTGTTGATCTTGGCCATGGGATCGTCCCGTATCATTTTAAACGTTCATTACTTCTCAGATGTAGTCGGTGGTTTTTGTTTTGCTGCCTTCATCCTTTGTCTGTCCTATGCCTTTATTTCACCGCGACGTAAGCAAAAGGAGACGCATCATGTTACTACTTGATATCGATCACAGTCTGCTTTTTGATGAAGCCACGATGAAAAAGATTGCCGTTCCTACTTTATTGGTAGAACGAGTGGGAGAAGAAAAACGGTTTATGACGATGCGGACGCATTTACGATTAAAGCGTCTGGTCGAAAAAAACGGCTTGATTCCATTTACGAGTCGCACATTTGAGGTATTCCGGCAGTTGGAGTTGTTTCAAATCGATGCAAAGCCGAAATGGGCGATTCTCGAGAGCGGCAGGATTTTACTGAAGGACGGCAAACCGGATAAACGTTATGAAAACTGGTTGCGTCAACACGACGAAGAGGCTTCGCTTGAAACGGTACTCCGTTACCTGGAGGAAGTGGAGCAGTTGAGTTGGACGGTATATCCAGCGGAAGCGTGGACGGAACGGATCCGTCGTCCGCATCAGACGATTCGGCGGGAAGAAGACGAAGCAAAGATGCTGGATGATGTCTTTAAGCAGATGAAATTCTAATCTTAAGTAACATTTACCGAATGCGGACACTTGATAAAAGGTCCTATTCGGTTTTTTTGTCCGGTTTTGTTATGTGGACTACAAAAAAATGATTCCGATATGGTATCGGAATCATCCCAAAGCCGCCTGATCAGCGGAACTATTATAATGATAGGGTCTCCAGAAGAAGATGTCGTCAATCATCGATTGACCGTCAAATCATCGAACCAATATACACCGACTGTTTCCGACCCGGCATGTGTCAGGATAGATGGACCGAATTGTGTAATCTCGATCGAAATCTGAGGCAGTTTCGTCTGCAACAAATCACGTAATTGTTCGGCAGAAGACCGCGCCAGTGTATGGCCGATGTAGAGGGTCTGATTGTATAATCCGAACTGTTCGATTTTAGAAGCAATCTCGGATGACATTTCCTGAAAAGCTTTTTTGATGGAACGTACTTTCTTAAACGGAACGAGTTTACCGACCTCATCGAACTTAACGATCGGTTTAATGTTCAGCATGTTGGCAAGCAAAAACTGACTGCTCGACACACGGCCACTTCGACGCATCGTCTCCATATTGCCGATAATCAGATAAAAATGAGAATGGTGTTTGAACTGTTCCAAGACCTGCATGACTTCTTCCGGCTGTTTCCCGGCTTGTGCCATTTCGATCGAAAGACGTAACATATTTTGTTGGTTGGCAGCACCGGTATAGGAATCGATGGCATATAATTTAAAGCCGACAGCATCTGCAGCAGCGACAGAGCTGGCATAAGTACCGCTCAATCCGCTTGTGATGTGAACAGCGTACGCATAATCATAACCTTCTGCCTGCAAATGTTCGTAAAGTTCAACCAACTCACCAAACGAAGGCTGTGAAGTCGTCGGGATGACAGAAGAGCTTTCGCGCATTTTTTGATCCAATTGTTCGATCGACAAGTCAGTATATTCCCGATAGGACTCTCCGTTGATGATGATGACTGTTGGTACGACATGGACTCCGAGTTTTTCAGCTTCCCCGGGTGGGAAAAAGGCCATACTATCGGTAATCCAAGCAATCTTATCCATTAAAGCGACGCCTCCAGTAGAATTTCATTTTTTTAATCATACCATGCGATGAAAGCGGCATCACTAGCCAATCCGTTTTTCAGGAATAGAATCAGAAGAATCGTGTCTAATCGATGAACTGATGAAGAATATAATCAAAGCAGGCAGAAGCCAGGCCAGGCTTTTGTCGGATAACGGTAAGGCAGAATATACAGTAACTACCGGATCCGGCAAAACTTTTAATGTGTGGAGAGCAGTTAATAGCGAGAACAGGGCAGTAATCGATAAAGTGGCTCTGTACACAAACGACGGTTTTTTAAGCAATGAACGGATAAAGGTCAAACCAATCAATACGATGACAATAGGATAAAGGAACATTAAGACAGGTACCGCAATTGCCAGTAATGCATCAAGTCCGACAATGGAAATCAAGAAACCTAGAACGGTTGTGATTGTACCCGTGAGCGGAAGCGTGAGACGTGTCGAAAGCGACATCATATATTTTGAAAAAGCTGTGACAAGACCGACGGATGTCGTTAAACAAGCTAGCAAAATAGCAACTCCTAAAATCATCAAACCGATCGTGCCAAAAGTACTTTCGGCGTATTGTTGTAATAAGGAAGGGCCGTCGATCATCCCGACTGCTCCAAAGCTGTTTCGACCAATGAAACCAAGTCCGGTATAAACCAACGTCAATGATAATGCAGCAATCAATCCGGCTTGAGTCACAGTCTTCAATTGGACTTTTCGACTTTTTAAACCGCGAGCATGTAGCGTATACAGAACGATGACGCCAAATACAAGGGCGCCAAGAGCGTCGAGCGTCAAGTATCCTTGAAGAAATCCTTGGGTGAATGCATCTGTAAAACCATTGTACGAGGAATGAGGAGGTTGAACGGCCGATAATGGCTTTAAAATACTGCTGATGCTCAGTGTCGCGAGTGCCAAAAGTAACAACGGGGTGATGAAACGACCAATGATATCAAGAAGTTTACCCGGTTTGAGAACAAGATATAACGTGACTAAAAAGAAAAGAGAAGAAGAAATTAGTAGTGTCGTTTGACTAGGTCCATTCAAGAAAGGGACGACACCAAGTTCGTATGTGACGACGGAAGTCCGCGGAATTCCGAAAAAAGGGCCAATGGCGACATATAAGGCAAACGTCAATAGAGCTCCGACGAATTTTGGAAGTGGATTAGCAAGCGTGCTGATGCCCCCGCCGACCCATGCGACAGCAATTAATCCCGTCAGAGGTAACCCGACACCGGTAACGATGAAACCGAGCATTGCAGGGAAAAATTCTGTTCCAGCCAGAGCACCAAGTTCAGGAGGGAAAATTAAATTACCCGCACCAAAGAACAGTGCGAAAATCATAAAACCTAAAGCAAATATGTCTTTTTTACTCATAATATATCTTACCTCCTGTTTTTTTTACGTTATTCACTATATCATCGGATGCGAGATGATGAAAGAATTTTTAGAAAATTCATTTGTTTTCAAGGCTTATTTTTTGACTTCAACAAAAAAAGCCCACGACACGGTTAGAAAATCTCTAACGGTGACGTGAGCAACATCTTGCAGTGATAATGAAATAAAGGAGTAATTGGTTTTAGCTAGACGCCATGAAGCGACTCTTTTTTTGTCGTCTTAATTTATGGAGGAGCCAAGCGTGAACGACTTCGCACGATTGACGAGGGAGGGTCAGTTCCACGAGCGGTTCTTGTTTCTGACCACGGATAATGAATAATCCTGTTTCTTCATCAATAGGTGAGATAGTCATTGAGCTCGCTTCATTCAATGATACCTTCAGTTCGCCGGTTGTCGCATCCTTCAATTTCAGGATGTTTCCGTTCGTTGCAAACTTGGTGAATGAACCGATACCGTTCACTTTTAACTGATCCATGCTAAATTCCTCCTTCGGTTGATACAGACTTAAATTAAATCATCAGAAAATCAGTTCCAACTTCTAACTTCCAAAAGGTTAATCTCATTATAACGAAGTCTGCAGCAGATACCAGTCTAAATTTATGTGAAAATTCCAACAAATTAGTAACGATATTGTCATATAGAGGATTATGCAAAAAACGAGCAAAAATAGCAGTTTGAAAAATATGAAAAAACTATCCTGTTATTAAGTCATAAATAGGATTGGGATCATTGTAACTCCAAACTCCAGCTTTTTTTGCGGTGGATCAACTCGCCGCGCAAGACGATGGATTCTTTTTTTGTTTCCAGGTCTTCTTTCAGGACATGCATGTCTTCATATCGACCGGCGATATAAACTGGAATGGTCGTTTGACGTGTGAACATCGATTGCCGTGTATGCGTGAAATCAATTAAGATTCCTTCTTGCAGCAATTGCCGAAGATTAATGATGATTTCAGCTGTAAGTGGTGAGGCAGTCGGGATGCGGAGTTCCCGGCGGATTTTTTGTTGCAACAACGTTGACAGGACTTGTTCGATACTTGACCAATCTTTTAAATAAGCCGTTGCTTGTGTCCCGTTGTGCTCACTGAAATAGGCCCATTCATTGTCGACGGCAGTCATGAACGGACTGGGCATGCCGCGTTTCATATGCATTAAAAATAACAGCTCTGCGATTTCAACATCTGTGAGGATATCGAGAGAATGAGAAGAACGGATATCGATGGCATTCAGGGGAAAACGTTCGACATCGCTCGATTGAACGAATTGTTCTACTTCATGGGACTCGACATAATGAAAGGCGGTCCGAGAAGAATGTTTGACGGTTTTAAAAGCAGCTCCGGAAACGAGCAGAGCACTTTTAAAGCCAATCGACATGATAAAGTCTGCAAAAGTGACGCCGGACATCGTCAAACGGTTATTTTCGGCATCTTCATACAAATAAAGCAGGGAATTGGACATTGAAAAGCGACTTCCTTTCGTATCAGAACGTGAATAAGTTCAATAGTAGCAAAACTTCTCAGCAGCGAAAAGGGTATTTCCTTCTGAAAACGGGCATAATATAGAAAAGAGGTGATTGGGTATGTGGGGGTTGAGAAAACCATTCCCGGAACTAAAAACAGAACGGTTCATCCTGAGAGAATTGGAAAACAAAGATGCACGAGATTTATTCAAGATTCTGTCGGATGACGAGGTCATGTATTATTACGGCTCTGATCCGCTGGTCACGGTGTATGAAGCCAAAAATGTCATCAGTTATTTTAAAGAACAGTTTACTCAAGGAAAAGCGATCCGGTGGGCGATTGCCGATCAACAAACGAATCAATTGATTGGAACGATTGGATTTCATAATTGGTTGACCCAGTATCACCGGGCGGAAATCGGATTTGAAGTCAGCCAGGACTATTGGCAACAGGGTGTGGCTTCGGAAGCAGCACGAGCGGTCCTGACACACGGATTTGAAGATTTTGCTTTGCACCGGATCAGTGCTTTGGTTGCACCTGAAAACATTGCCTCCAATGCCTTGGTTCAAAAACTAGGTTTTCAGGCGGAAGGATTACTTGAAGATTATGCTTACAGTCATGGACGATTCATGGATTTAACGATATACCGAATGCTTGCATCGGAATGGAAAGGATGACTAGTTGAATGTCAAAACAACCACTTGTTTTATTACACGGTTTTGCTGGAGGAACAGATTATTTTAGTCGGGTTGAAGCGAGACTGCGCTTGTCATTTGATGTACTCGTACTTGCTTTACCGGGGCATGAAGGACAATCGGTCGGTCCTGATACAATTGAAGGATTTGCTTCATGGGTGATGGATGATCTGGAACGAAGAGGTATCGAACGCCCCATTTTGATCGGTCATTCATTCGGGGGTTACATCGTCTCATCGATTGTCGAAACGTATTCGGAAAAAATCAGCGGATTTGGACTTGTCTATTCAACCGCTAAAGCAGATACAGACGACGCTAAACAAAAAAGAAATCAAAATATCAGCCGGGTTCAGGGAATCGGCGTGCGGGAATTCGTTGACGGATTAGTGCCCGGGTTGTTTGCAGAAGGAACAGATGCGATGATCGTCTCAGAAGCAAAGGAAATCGGCTACATGATGACGGTCGAAGGAGCCATTCGGGCATTGACGGCGATGCGTGACCGAAGAGATTTGACACCGGTCTTAAGCCGGACGAGCGTTCCGGGAGTGATTATCCATGGTGAGAAGGATCCGTTAATTTCAGAAGACAGTGCGTTTGCACCTCAAAACGAGCGGATCATCAAGCGGTCGACGGACAGCAGCCACATGGGTATGCTCGAGACACCGGATGCATTTTGTGAGATTCTAGAAGAAGTTTTCTCGGAAGAACATGCGTAAACGCAGTCTTGCCGATAAGCGTTCACCGCGTGGTGGGCGCTTTCTTGCTTCTTTTCGACAGGATCTGAAAACAAAAGCGTATGCGTTGCATTTTGAAACGAATTTCTGAATGATAAAAGGGGGAGGGATTAAGATGAAGATTATAGCCATTGAACCAACACCAAGTCCGAACAATATGAAGGTCATCGTCGATGAAACGTTCTCGGAGAAGGGGCAAACGTTTGAACATGCATTCGGTGCACCGGACCACGTCGCAAAATTACTGGAGATTCCAGGCATTAAATCAGTGTATCAAGTCAGTGATTTTTTAGCTGTCGAACGGTTTCCGAAATATGATTGGCGAACGCTAGTCATCGAGATTCGCCGGTCGTTTGGTGAAGTACTCAGTGATGTCGAACGACATGAAACGGATGAGGCATTTGAGCCTGTTCATCTGTTTATTCAATTTATTTTAGGCGTACCGATGCAGCTAAAGGGAGTTAAAGGGTTAGAAGAAAAACGTCACGGATTACCCGACCGGTTCCGGGAAGCCGCACTATTCGTTCAGCCTTATGTCAAAAATGTCATCAGTGACCGCCGGTGGGTTGAACAGGCCCCGCGTTACGGTGATTTGGATGAAAGTCTGGAAGAAGCGGCCCAAGAAATTGAAGTCGCGTATCCACCAGAGCGGATTGACCGTTTAAAAACCATAGCTTCTGGAGAAGAAGTGACATTTGACGGACAAGCGTTAACTTCGTCCGATTGGAAACAGCGTTTTGCAGCGCTTGACGAACTGCCAATCGAACTGGACTGGGTTCCAGCCTATGCGAAGATGCTTCAGGATGAAAAGATGCAAATCAGAAGACAAGCCGTCGTCAAACTTGGCATGTTCGAAGAAAATCGATTGGAACTATTGGACTATATTACGAATGCCTTGCATGATCCTTCAAGCAGTGTCCGGCGAACCGCCGGAGATACGATTTCCGACTGGGCCTTGCCGGAGGCAGAAGTAATGATGATGGAAGCTTTAACGGATAAAAATAAACTGGTCCGTTGGCGTGCGGCACGCTTTTTATTTGATGTCGGAACGGAACAATCGATTCCACGCCTAAAAGAAGCCGTGCAAGATAAGGAATATGAAGTCGCGCTTCAGGCGGAACTCGCACTGGCCCGGATTGAAAGTGGGGAAGAAGCACTAGGTACGGTTTGGCAACAAATGAATCGAATGTCAGGTGAAAGTTCATAAGAACCTCAAATAAACGGTGTGTGAAGAACCATTCGACAAAATAACAAGTAAGATGTCTAGGTATATTTTCCCTTCTAACTAAGAGATATGGGAAAAAATGAATATTATTTTGTAATGGTTTTGAAATGGAATTGAAATGTGTTGATAAAACGCCATTTTAAAGATGTATGCAGCAACTATCTCGATGTTCCAAAAAATGGTTGTATTTTTTGGAACAAAGTTTTGACACGAAATGTCGAACGAGAATTTTCCGGTGTTTTTTCTGTTTTGATAAAGTGAAATCACAATAACTGATTCGAATTCAAACAGCTATTCTGGTTTGACTGACATCTGACATAACAAAGGAGATTCGGGGATATGATACTTTTTGCTGAAACAGACTTAGCGGTAGGGTACAAAGAACGCACAGCTTCAGGAGTGTTCGTGACGATTGAGACAGTGGATAGCCGGACGATTACACTCGTGGCACCTGCAACGGCAACGGACGCTATTTGCGATGAATTGTTTGTGACGGGGATCGAACAATTATTTTCTCCATCAAAAATGACAGCAACGATTCCGGTTGCTTAATGTATGAATCGAAGAGGCAGGATGAGGGCGAACCTTATCCTGCCTCTTTTTTGTGCTAAAATTGTTAAGTGAGAAGAGAGGGGGCGTTGTTTTGAAATGGATTATACGGATATCGTGTGTATGTGTCCTGACGTTGATTTTAGCCGGGTGTAACCAGCAGGAACAGGAAAAGCCAGCGACACAAGACGATGCGGTACAACCGATTGAAATCAAGGTGTCCGGCAAACAGCTCGAATCCAATAAGGTTTTGGCTGTCGTGGAATTAAAGAATCCGAATGAGCAAGCATTGACTCTGACATTCCCGACATCCCAACGGTTTGAATTGAAAATCAAGGATGCGGATCAAAAAGTACTGTATACTTTTTCGCAAGAGCAGGTATTTACGCAAGCCATCGAACAAGAACAGTTTAAAGGATTGGAGACCAAACGGTACGAAGTAAAAGTCGAGCTTCCGGCTTCCAGTCATCCGACCCGGATTGAAGCGATGACCATCCGACAGGTGAAGGATCAATCGACGTCCATCACGAAAGCGGAAAGTGAGCTTTTGAACTAAGGAAGACATGATGAAAAATGAAGGAGTGTGACGGTTTCATGCAACAGGAAATCATTCAAGTGACCGGAGTTAAACCAGTCATTGATGCTGAAGAAGAGATTAAGCAACGCGTTCAATTCTTAAAAGAGTATCTTGTGCATACAGGAGCAAAAGGACTTGTTCTCGGAATCTCGGGAGGACAAGATTCTTCGTTAGCCGGTCGTCTTTGTCAAATCGCGGTTGAGGAGTTACGCAGTGAGACGAATCGCGATTATCAATTCTACGCTGTGCGATTACCGTATGGTCAACAACAAGATGAGTCGGATGCGCAACTGGCCCTGTCCTTCATCCGTCCGGATCATGCGTTACGAGTGGATATCAAGCCAGCCGTCGCTGCTTCCATGGCTTCTTTTGAACAAGCGACAGGAGACGTCTTGTCTGATTTTAGTAAAGGAAATACAAAAGCGCGGGAACGGATGAAAGTACAGTATGATATAGCGGCCCATTACGGCTGTCTCGTCGTCGGAACCGATCATGCAGCTGAATTCGTGACCGGGTTTTATACGAAACACGGGGACGGAGCTTGTGATTTGACGCCATTGACCGGTTTGAACAAGCGACAGGGGAAACAACTGTTACGTCAATTACAGGCACCTGAAGGACTGATTGAAAAGGTACCGACAGCTGATCTAGAAGATAATCAGCCGGGATTGCCGGACGAACAGGCACTCGGCATGACGTACAATGAAATCGATGACTACTTGGAGGGGAAAACCATCTCCGCTGAAAGTCAGGCTAAACTCGAAGCTCAGTATAAACGGGTTGGCCATAAACACCATATGCCGGTTTCACCCCTGGATACGTGGTGGAAATAAAGAATGACTTGCAGACGACAGCTGAAAGAGCTGTCGTTTTTTTCGTCTGAAAAGCGGGAAAAGAGTTAAAACAAACCATTGAGTAAGAGAGCCGGACTGGAGGGAACAGAATGGAATCGATAGCAGTCGTCGGTGGTGGACTGGCAGGATTATCCGTTGCTGCCTTGCTTGCGAAACAAGGGAAACAGGTGCAACTGTATGATGCCGCGATGTTAGGCGGCAGAGCGACCTCACAACGCATTAAAGGTTATACGTTCAATTACGGGGCGCATGCGATATACGGGCGTGATCAGTCCGTCTTAAAGACGATCATAAAAAATCTGAAATTAGAGATTACCTGGCTGGACTTTTCTTCGGCAAAAGCAAAATATGAATTTTCCGGTCATTTAACGGCTGCTCCGGCTAATGCAATTGGTCTCTTAAAAACAGAAGTGATAGGCGGAACGGATAAACTTCGTTTTACATGGGAAGTCGTGAAAACCGTTCTCCGGCTTGAAACAGGGGAGCCGGAGTTGTCAATTGGTCAATGGTTGATACGGGAAAAAACGGAGGAAGATGTGTCCCGTCTGATGCTTGATCTGGCCTCCAGCAATTTTTTTACGACCGAACCGGAAAATATTCCGTCAGTCGTCTATTTTGACTATTACCGTAAACTCTTTCGGACACGAAAACCGGTTTCTTATATCGCCGGAGGATGGCAAGTTTTAATTGATGAACTGGAACGGGTCATCCAAGAACAAGGCGGAACCATCCATCGGAAAACTAAAATCACGGCGATTGAAGAACATGAACAAGGATATCAGTTACGTGACCGGAAAAAGACGGAATGGATTGTGAACCGGGTTGTCCTGGCGCTTCCTCCCCGGGACATGCGGAAACTGGCATTGCCGACATCCGTTCAATCCTTCATCGAACCTTTTGCGCAGTACGAACCGGTGGAAGTTCTTGTATACGACGTCGGGATCAGTCCATATCTCAAAACACCGTTTTCATATGTGTACGACCGTACGCATCAACTGTTCGTAACGGATTTATCCCATTATGATTCGAGTATTGCACCGAAAGACGGTCAAGTCTTACAGGTTGTTGCTTACCTTGCCCACCCGGAAGTCGGAAATCCGGATTATCTGGCGGAAAAGGTCCGACACATTCACCGGCTCCTTGATCAACATTATCCGTCATGGCAGGAGCGTCTGGTCGTCGAGCGGACGATGAAACGGGCAATCGTTCAAGAAATCAAATGGAAGATGGGGCAAAGCGGCTTACCTAATTTTATGCAGGACGGACCAAAGGAGACGATGGCGTTTGTCGGGGATTGGTGTGAAGGGGAAGGGCAGTTATCGGAGTTATCCTTCTCGAGCGCGTTGAACGTGGCGGCAACTTGGAAATAAAAAAAACGCTCATTGAGCGTTTTTTTGTTTTGGATAAAAAGCGAGGATGACCAATAAAGTGAACGCAATCAAACTCATCATCGGAATCGTCAGGAAGCCAAAATAATTAACCCATTTGATGAGACAACCGTTCGTACAGAGCGCTTCTCCGTCCGGTAATCGTTCGAGTACGACGTGGTAAGCCGCGACTGCGAACCCGAGTAATGTATACAAGCGAAGGAAAAATCCGTCGACCGGACGATTGCGGAACAAGGATACGAACAGGTAGATGGCGGTCGTATACATGAACAGACGTTGCCACCAACATAATGGACAAGGAATGAATCCCCGGACCTCACTGAAATACAGACTGCCTAAAGTAGCGACCGTTGAGACGATCAACATAAAATGATACCGTGACATATGTACCTTCCTCTCTAACGTGTTAAACTAATGCCATCTTATATCATGAGGAGTCGAATCATACATTGCAAGTGTCGGAAATGGAAATGTTGATTACGTTGTCAGAAGAGTTGAACATGAGACGGGCAGCCGAACGTCTTTTTGTATCGCAGCCTGCCCTCAGCCAACGTTTGGTCGCAATCGAGCGGCGCTGGGCAACCAAGCTGTTCATTCGTTCATCCCGTGGGCTGAGTATTACTCCGCAAGGCGAAAAAGTCATCGGTCTCGCCAAGGAGATGAACCGGAAAGAACTGGAGCTTAAAAGTGAATTGACGGCAGAAGAGGGAGCCGTTTACGGGACACTTCGGATTGCAGTCGCGTCCATTATGGGACAATACTGGCTTCCCCGTGTTCTGAAACGATTTGTCGAACGGTATCCGCATGTCCGTGTCCAATTGGTCACAGGGTGGTCAAGTGAAATGATGCGTCATATGCTGGAAGAACATTTTCACATCGGCATCATCCGCGGAAATCCCGATTGGAAAGGCGTGAAGGAACGGCTGTTTTCCGATCCGCTGTATTTAGTCGACAGTGAACTGACGTCGCTCGAGCAGTTGCGGAAGACAGAACGTCCTTTTATCCAGTTCAAGAGCGATTCGACCTATTATCAGGAAATTTTAGAATGGTGGCAGGATCGTTTTTCGAGTCCGCCGGCTCGGACGCTCGTCGTCGACCAGATTGAAACGTGTAAACAGATGGCACTTCACGGGATTGGTTTTGCCATCTTGCCGGAATCGACGATCCATGAAGCGAGTGAAGTGATGCAGATTCCGCTCAAAACGTCATCCGGTAAAATTTTAAAGCGGGACACGTGGATTCTATCAACGGAGTCGATGCTTGAATTAAAACAAGTCCAAGCGTTTTGGGACATTGTCAAAGAAGAAGGAGGAAGTCAGTCAGATGGAATACGCAATTGAAATGCGCCGAGAACTTCATAAAATACCGGAACCTGGTTTTAAGGAGTTTAAAACGCAAGCATTTATCCTTGATCAAATCCGATCATACCCGGAAGATCGGGTCAGTTACGATACATTCGAAACAGGAGTATTTGTCCGTGTGAAAGGATTAACCGGAAATCGGACGATTGGATACCGGGCGGATATCGACGGATTACCGATTGAAGAAGCAACGGGACTGCCATTTTGTTCCGAGCATCCGGGGTTCATGCACGCCTGCGGCCATGATGTACATGCATCGATTGCCCTCGGTCTGTTACGCCGAATCGTTGAACTGCCGGTCATGGATGATGTCGTTTTCCTGTTCCAACCAGCTGAAGAAGGTCCGGGTGGGGCAGAACCGATGATTAAAAGTCCGCTGTTTGAAAAATATCGTCCGAGTGAGATGTATGGTCTGCATGTCGCACCGGAGTATCCGGTCGGAACGATTGCCAGCCGTCCGGGTGTCTTGTTTGCGAGTGCACGGGAAGTTCATATCACGATTTATGGACAGAGCGGTCATGCTGCGTTCCCCCATTTGACGATTGATACAGTCGTTGCGCAGGCAGCGTTAATCATGCAGCTGCAGACGATTGTCAGCCGCTCGATCAATCCGATGAACTGCAGTGTCATCACGATCGGGAAAGTAGATGCAGGAATTCGGGAGAATGTCATTGCCGGTCGGGCGTTACTTGACGGAACGATGCGGGCGCTTAACGGAACAGATATGGAAAAGTTAGAGCAACGTGTCCGGGATATCATCCGCGGCATCGAAGCTTCATTCGGCGTCAAAATCGATCTGCAGTTCGGAAATCGGTATTATGAAGTCGTCAACGATCAACGCGTCGTTGATAAATTCTCATCCTTCGTCAAAATGAATGCGAATTACATTGAGTGTGATGCTGCCATGACGGGAGAAGATTTTGGTTTCATGTTAAAAGAAATTCCCGGCATGATGTTTTGGCTCGGGGTGAATAATGCAACGTCCGGATTACATCAACCGACCTTGAATCCGGACGAAGAAGCCATCCCCTTCATCATCAATTTACTGGATCATTATTTCCGCGAATACGTCTAAATAAAAGACGTGACAATCGGCCCTTTATTCATGAAAAAATGGATAAAGGGCTTTCATTTTATAGAAGAGAACAGTTTTCGAACGTTTTGTGAAATAAATCACGAGTATATGTGAACAATTTGTTACATCAAACATTTAAAACAGACACAAATGATTATGTTCTCTATGATACGGATATAAACAATATATAGAAGTACGTCTAGAAAGAGGGGGCTATACACATGTTCAATGATCCAGTCATGCTCAGTCGATTATTGACAGGGCTCACATTAGCATTCCACATCATCTTTGCGACGATTGGGGTAGGGGTTCCATTGATGGTACTCGCAGCTGAGTACATCGGTATTAAACGAAAAGATTCAGACTATATTCTTTTGGCACGTCGCTGGACGCGCGGTTATATCGTAACTGTAGCGGTAGGTGTCGTAACAGGAACAGCGATTGGTCTACAATTGTCGCTCTTATGGCCTTCCTTGATGCAAGTAGCCGGTCAAACGATTGCCTTACCGTTGTTCATGGAAACTTTCGCCTTCTTCTTTGAAGCGATTTTCCTCGGTATTTATCTCTACACATGGGACCGGTTTAAAAATCCATGGTTACACTGGTTAATCGGGATTCCCGTCGTCATCGGGGCGACATTATCTGCTTTCTTCATCACGACGGTCAACTCATTCATGAACTCGCCGGAAGGATTCAAAATCGTTAACGGAACGTTGACGCAAATCGAACCGTTGAAAGCGATGTTCAACACGGCGACACCAACGAAAGCAACGCACGTCATCGTATCCGCTTACTTGACGGTTGCCTTCATCTTGGCAGCAATCGCAGCGTTTCATCTGTTGCGCAAGAAAACTTTGTCGGCGGCAGAAACGGCTTATCACAAAAAAGCACTTCGCTTAACCGTCATGGCCGGCTTAATCTTTGCCTTCTCGACAGCATTGGTCGGTGATTTCTCCGGGAAATACCTGGCGAAATACCAACCTGAAAAACTCGCAGCGGCAGAATGGCATTTTGAAACGACAAACGAAGCCGAATTGATTTTCGGTGGTATTTTGGATGAACAGGCGGACGGCAGCTATGAAATTAAAGGTGCTGTCAAGATTCCGTATGCTTTATCCATTCTCGCAGGGGGAGCACCGGATACAGAGGTCATCGGTTTGAATGAATTCGCCAAAGAAGATCAGGCACCTCTGTTTGTCCACTATTTCTTCGATATCATGGTATCGATTGGCATGTACCTGGCTGCCATCTCAGCCTTGTTCATCTTGGCATTCCGACTCAAAAAGTTGAACCCGTACAACAAATGGTTACTGCGCGGTATTTTCATCGGTGGACCGCTTGCCATCGTCTCGATCGAAGCAGGATGGATGTATGCGGAAATCGGACGTCAGCCTTGGACGCTCTATGGTATTATGAGAACGGCTGATGCAGCGACGACTTCGACGGCTGTCGGACCGATGTTGATTTTATTCAGTTTACTTTATCTGTTGCTCGGAACGATTTGTACAGTCGTCTTGCTCCGGATGTTTAAAAATAATCCAGTCGGCAAAGAACTCGCGGACGATCATCACACACGTGGTGAAGCGATGTTTGCGGACGACAACAAATAAGGAGGGAACGAGTTGGACATTCAAACACTTGGAATAACCGTACTTTGGACGTTCCTTTATGGATATCTCATCGTTGCCTCAATTGACTTCGGTGCCGGTTTTTACGCGTTTTATTCAAAATATACGAAACGGGATCATCTGACGAACCGTTTGATTCTCCGTTATCTTTCTCCGGTCTGGGAAGTGACGAACGTCTTCTTCGTCTTCTTCTTCGTCGGACTTGTCGGATTCTTTCCGGATACGGCATATTATTACGGAACAGCTTTACTTGTTCCGGCTTCGATCGTGTTGGTATTGATTGCAATTCGCGGTAGCTTTTACGCATTTGCCAACTATGGTTCGAACGACAGCATGTTCTATACGTTCTTATACGGTGCGACAGGATTGCTGATTCCGGCAGCGATGTCGACGACACTGACAATCAGTCAGGGCGGTTTTATCCGGAAAACAAATGAGACAGTCGAATTCCTTGGGACGAAGCTGTTCACGAACTTTTATTCTTGGACGGTCGTTGCGCTTGCCATCGTATCGGTTCTTTATATCAGCGCGATGTTCCTGTTGTTCTATGCGGATAAAGCAAAGGATGAGAATGCAACACCATTGATTCGGAAATGGGCATTGTTCTGGAGTATTCCGACAATTGTTGTCTGTGCATTAGTCTTCTTCGGACTGAAGAATCAGGCAGCGTGGCATTATGAAAATATTTTAAACGGCAACTGGTGGTGGTTCGCAGCAAGTTTCCTATTCTTCTGCGTTGCTGTCACACTTGTTTACTTGAAGAAAAACTACGGAATTGCTTTCATCGCCGTGATGGCGCAATACGGTGTTGCCTGGTTCGGATACGGATACACACACCTTCCGTACATTCTTTATCCGTACATCGATATCAATAAAGCGGTCGTTAACGAAACGATGGCTACGGCACTTGTCGTCGTCTTCATCTTCGGACTGATGTTATTGATTCCTGCACTGTATTTGATTTTACGGTTGTTCCTGTTTGACAACGATTATGTCAGCGGGAAAAAAGCAAAATAAGCAGAACGTCTATCACGTAATCAGTTCGAGGCTGACTCAAAAGTCGGTTTCTCCAAAGAAAAGGGCGGCAGATTCAATTCTGCCGCCCTTTTCTCGTTTAATGTAGAACTCACGTACTTACGAGACTCCTACAGGAAATGGCGTGAAAGATCAAATGATTTCTTTTGGAGTCGGCCCCTTTTTTTGATCAGATTTGTCGGTCGTTTTAAGGTGGGGAGAACCGAAAACTGTATTGTAAAAGCGTTCATAGTAATTTAGAAGTGAATCGGGTACACTACTACTGAAGCAGAAATGTGAAGGAGAGTTGAACATGAATGGAGAGTTTGCGGTAATCGGTTTAGGGCGTTTCGGGGGATCGATTGTTCGAGAGTTGTCGAAAAACGGATATGATGTTTTGGCGATTGATTCGGATGAAGAACGTGTGAATGAATATATGGGGATTGCGACGCATTCCGTCATTGCAGATACGACGGATGAGAACGTTCTAAAGAGTCTCGGAATCCGTAATTTTGATCATGTCATCGTTGCGATCGGGGAAAACATCCAAGCATCGATTTTGACGACTTTAATTTTAAAAGAACTGGGTGTCCAGTCGATTACGGTCAAGGCGACGAATGATTACCATGAAAAAGTGTTGCGTAAAATTGGTGCGGACTTCATCGTCCACCCCGAGCGGGACATGGGGGTCCGGATTGCCAACGGATTGATGAGTTCGAATATTTTAGATTATCTCGATTTATCACAAGAATTCTCGATTGTCGAAATCAAAGTCAGTGACCGGATGGCGAACCAGACTTTGATTGATCTGGATTTACGAAGCAAGTACGGTGCGAACGTTGTTGCCATCAAGCGAGGCGAGAACGTCATGATTTCCTTACAAGCGGATGAATTGATCGAAAAAGGGGATTACCTCGTCGTCATTGGAGAAAACGATGACTTGGACCGCTTGGAGCGCGCCATTCATAAAGTGAAAAATTAATATCAAAAAAGGCTGAGGAATGATTCCTCGGCCTTTTGAGTAGTTAAATGAGTTGAAATTCCTTGAGACCGTGTTCGATGCCGTCTTCGAGAATATGTTTAGTGACGAAATCGGCGGCTGCTTTTGTTTCTGCAAGACCATTGCCCATCGCGATGCCGGTTCCGACATAACGCAACATTTCTAAATCATTTAACGCATCTCCGAAAGCAAACGTATCTTCGCGCCGGATGTTGGTCAGCTTCAGAAATTGTTTGATGCCGTCCGCTTTGGATGAACCGACATTAATGACGTCCATTGCGTTCGGATGCCAGCGGATGAAGTCGAAGGCCTGATAGTTCTGAGTGTACTCAGCTTCTTCTTCAGCAGTACAATAGACAAGCGTCTGGAAGACATCATGTGTCGTAAACGCCTGGTCATTAAAAGCCGGTAAAGGAATATCCAGTTCGCCAAGTGACTCTTGGACTAACTGATCCGACGGTTTCGTTGAAAACCCCTGTGTTTCACCTAGATAAACAAGCGTATGACCATTTTTATGGGCCCGCTCTGTCAAATGCTTAAGATCTGCAATCGGTTGCGGACGTCTGTAAATGACCTCGTTCTGATGCACGACGATTTGACCATTGTACCCAATGATCGTATCGATATTGAGTAATTCGCGGACACCGGATAACATCGCCGGACCGCGTCCGGTTGCGATAGCTACATAGACACCATTTGCTTGTAATTGTTTAATTGCCTGTTTGGTCGACTCGGGAACAAAATGACCATCGTGAAGTAAGGTTCCATCGATATCGAAAAAGACGACTTTCTGATTTGCCATGGTTTCACCTTCTCTTTTTAATTGGCTGTTCAGCCGGATACATGTGGAATTATAGCACAGCGTTAACGTTTACGCCGACCTTGGATTAGGAATAGGATGAAAAAATAGTAGGATATCGTGTATACTAATCTAAGGACAAAAAACAATGGACTGATAAGGAGTTGCTAAACATGATTTTTAAAGTATTTTATCAACCGCTTCGTTCAGAAGCCCCGGTACGGGAACGGACAGAAGTGATGTATGTTGAGGGAGAGAACATTCGTGAAGTGCGAACAGCGATTGACCACCTCATCAAAGAAATTAACGTCGAATTCATCCGTGAGTTAAGCGGCGAATTCCTTGAATATGAAAAACTAAGCCCAGACTATAAGGTTGAAACGTTCGCATGAAGTTCGTTAAAAACCATCAAGCAGCCGTTTTCGCACTCGGCGGCTTAGGAGAGATCGGGAAGAACACATACGTCGTTCAATTTCAGGATGAGATCATCGTCATCGATGCCGGTGTCATGTTCCCTGAAGATGAACTGCTTGGAATCGACTATGTCATTCCAGATTACACATACTTGATCAAAAACAAGGACAAGGTAAAAGGTGTCTTCATCACTCACGGTCACGAAGACCACATCGGGGGATTGCCGTTTTTACTCAAACAAGTCAACTTACCGATTTATGCCGGAAAGATTGCACTTGGTCTCATTAAAGTAAAACTCGAAGAACACGGTTTATTGCGGACGGCCGAGTTGCATGAAATTGATGAAGATTCAATCATCAAATTCCGGAAGACGAGTATTTCATTTTTCCGGACGACTCACTCGATTCCAAACTCGTTCGGAGTTGTCGTCAAGACACCACAAGGTAACATCGTCCATACCGGCGACTTTAAGTTCGATTTTACACCCGTTGGAGAACCGGCTGATTTAACAAAAATGGCGGAACTCGGCAAGGAAGGTGTTCTCTGTCTATTGTCTGACTCGACGAATGCCGAGATTGAAGGCTTTACGATGAGTGAACGTGTCGTCGGAGATACGATTTCAAACATCTTCCGTAAAGCAGAGGGGCGGATCATCTTCGCGACTTTTGCCTCGAACATCTATCGCTTGCAACAAGTTGTCAATGCATCAGTCGAAGCCGGACGCAAAATCGTCGTCTTCGGTCGGAGCATGGATAAAGTCATGATGATTGGTCAGGAGCTTGATTTCATCAAAGCACCAAAGGGCACAATCATTGAACCGAACGAGATGAAACGGTACAAGTCAAATGAACTGACGATTCTTTGTACAGGTTCGCAAGGGGAGCCGATGGCAGCCCTTAGCCGGATCGCCAACGGAACACACCGTCAGATTTCCATCATTCCGGATGATTTGGTCATCTTCTCGTCTTCTCCGATTCCAGGAAACGTTGTTTCCGTCGGGAAAACGATTAACCAATTGTATAAAGCCGGTGCAGATGTCATGTACGGTAAATTGAATGACATCCATACATCAGGTCACGGCAGCCAACAGGAACAGTTGTTGATGCTCCGTCTCTTGCAACCTAAATACTTCATGCCAATCCACGGAGAGTACCGCATGTTGAAAAAACACATGTCACTTGCGATGGATGCCGGTGTGCCGGAAGAAAACTGTTTCGTCATGGACAACGGTGAAGTTCTGGCACTCGATGCCAATGCAGCCGCCATTACGGGTAAAATCCAAGCGAATGCCGTCTATGTAGATGGAAAAGGAATTGGAGATATTGGTAATATCGTCCTGCGTGACAGACGGATTCTTTCGGAAGAAGGACTGGTCGTCGTCGTTGTAACGCTCGATTCTAAAACGAATCGTCTTGTTTCAGGACCGGACATCATTTCACGCGGATTCGTATACATGCGTGAATCAGGTAACCTGATCAAGGATGCGGAACGTCTGTTGAAGCGTTCGCTTGAACAATCTTTAGCGAACCGAAACACAAAATGGACGGATATCAAACAAGTCATCAACGATACATTGACACCGTACCTGACTGAAAAAACACAACGTCATCCAATGATCATGCCGATCATCATGGAAGTATAAATAAAAAAGACATTTCCGTATTTTGGAAATGTCTTTTTTATTGCTTCATACTCATCAGAGAGACGAACCGTACTCTTTGAACGGTTCTTTCGGATCGATTCGATCGTAAAACATGATGCCGTCCAAATGATCGTATTCGTGTTGGCAAACGACGGCTTTTAATCCTTTTAATCTTAATTTTACAGGATTTCCGTTATGATCGATGCCAGACAGGGTAATACGCATATAGCGCGGTACATGACCTTCGACTTCCCGGTCAACGGACAAACAACCTTCTCCGCCGGCAAGATACGTTTGTTCAACGGAATGACTGACGATCTTAGGATTATAAATCCCAAACTCGAGAATGTCGTCCCCGTCTTGCAGGCGAATGGCAAACATTCGTTTATTGACTCCGATTTGTGGAGCCGCCAGTCCGATCCCGCTACGTAAATCATATTTTTCGGCTAATTCATCGTCTTGACTGTTGGCGAGATATTCCATCATCAGACGCATCGTTTCCTTATCTTCCTCACTGAGAGGGAAGGTAACGTCGACAGAACGTTCGTGAAGCGAAGGGACATCTTCCCGAACGATCTCATTCATGGTAATCATGAACAGCACCCCTTTCATCTAAAAAAATTATAGCATATCAAAGGAGGAATATTAATAACTAACACAGTTGTGAATTGATGAATAGTACAGAAGTAAAGGCGTTCTTTGTATGTGAGGTCATTCACAAGAACATCCGCTAAAAAAAATAAAACATTTCCTTTGATTTTATAGGCGTTACAGTTTTATACTTGTAACGTAATGAACAAGACATGCTTGCGTGTCTCTTCATGTTAATACAGTTTACTCAACTGGATAGGTACACAGATATATGTTCAAGAAAAGGTCATACGGGACTTCATTTTTTGAACACTATTGGTATGTAGCAAGTCAGTAAGAGGAATATTTCGCTGAACACAGTGAAAGGATGAGGTGAAAAGATGAACTTAAACATGTTTAAAAACGTGGAAGAAAACTTTGAAACATTCCGCATTTTGGATGAGAAAGGTGAAGTCGTCAACAAAGACGCTATGCCGGACCTCTCAGATGAAGAACTTACGGAATTAATGCGTCGTCTCGTTTACACACGTATCTGGGACCAACGTGCAATCTCACTTAACCGTCAAGGACGTCTTGGTTTCTACGCGCCAGTCGCTGGACAAGAAGCGTCAATGATCGGTTCACAATTTGCTTTAGATAAAGATGACTGGATTCTTCCAGGATACCGTGATATCCCGCAAATGGTTTTCCATGGTTTCCCGCTTTACAAAGCATTCTTGTTCTCACGCGGACACATCACAGGTGGTAAGATTCCTGAGGGTGTTAACGTCTTAATGCCGCAAATCATCATCGGTGCACAAATCGTGCAAGCTGCCGGTGTCGCACTCGGTCTTAAGAAAAGTGGAAAAGAACAAGTCGCAATCACGTACACAGGTGATGGCGGATCGTCACAAGGTGACTTCTACGAAGGTATGAACTTTGCCGGAGCATTTAAAGCACCTGCGATCTTCGTTGTCCAAAACAACCGTTTTGCGATTTCTACACCGGTTGAAAAACAATCGATGGCGAAAACAATCGCTCAAAAAGCTGTTGCAGCGGGTATCAACGGAATTCAAGTTGACGGAATGGATGTTCTTGCCGTCTACGCAGCAACAAAACAAGCTCGTGTTGAAGCACTGAACGGTGTACCGACATTGATCGAAACGCTCACATACCGTTACGGACCACATACGCTCGCTGGAGATGACCCAACACGTTACCGTACAAAAGATATGGACGATGAGTACCAAGCACAAGATCCACTCGTTCGTTTCCGTGCGTTCATGGAAACAAAAGGTCTCTGGAACGAAGACAAAGAGAACGAAGTCATCGAACAAGCGAAAGCGGATGTAAAAGAAGCACTCGCTCAAGCAGATAAAGAACCAAAACAAAAAGTAACAGACTTCATCAACGTGATGGCTGAAAAGTTACCACAAAACCTGCAAGAGCAGCTTGATGAGTATACAGCAAAGGAGTCGAAATAACCCATGGCACAAATGACGATGATCCAAGCGATCACTGACGCAATGCGCGTCGAGATGAAACGCGACGAGCAAGTTCTCTTGTTCGGTGAAGACGTCGGTAAAAACGGTGGGGTATTCCGTGCGACAGAAGGTCTTCAAGATGAATTAGGCGAAGACCGTGTCTTCGATACACCACTTGCCGAGTCTGGTATTGGTGGCCTTGCAGTCGGATTCAGCTTAACTGGTTTCCGTCCAATCATGGAAATCCAATTCTTCGGTTTTGTTTTCGAAGTATTTGATTCTGTAGCGGCACAACTCGCACGTTTACGTTACCGTTCAGGCGGCACGTACAGCGCACCTGTTACAATCCGTTCACCATTCGGTGGCGGTGTTAAAACACCTGAGCTTCATGCAGATAACTTGGAAGGATTAATGGCTCAGTCACCAGGACTTAAAGTCGTCATCCCTTCAACTCCGTATGATGCAAAAGGTCTTTTGATTGCATCAATCCGCGATAACGACCCAGTCGTTTTCCTTGAGCACATGAAACTGTACCGTTCATTCCGCGGTGAAGTGCCAGAGGGCGACTACACGATCGAACTCGGAAAAGCAGACATCAAACGTGAGGGTACTGACGTGACAATCGTAACGTACGGTGCAATGGTTCACGCGTCACTCAAAGCTGCTGAAGAGCTTGAAAAAGAAAACATCAGCGTTGAAATCATCGATTTGATGACAATCAGCCCGATTGACATCGATACAATCGTTGAGTCAGTCAAGAAAACGAACCGTGTTGTCGTTGTTCAAGAAGCTCAAAAACAAGCAGGTGTGGCTGCAATGGTCGCAACTGAAATTCAAGAGCGCGCGATTCTTGACCTCGAAGCACCGATCCTTCGTGTTGCGGCACCTGACACAATCTTCCCGTTCGCACAAGGTGAAGATTCATGGCTTCCGGACCACAAAGATATCGTCGAAAAAGTAAAAACTGTTTACAACTTCTAAGAGTGAACCGGAAAAAAGGAGAGAGGCAATTCTCTCCTTGCTTCCGTTTTAAAGATAACAATCGACCAGAAGAGTGAAATAAAAGGAGGCTAATTCAAATGGGTTTATTTGAATTCAAATTACCGGATATCGGTGAGGGTATTCACGAAGGTGAAATCGTAAAGTGGTTCGTTAAAGCAGGCGACACAGTAAAAGAAGATGACATTCTTCTTGAAGTACAAAACGATAAAGCAGTCGTTGAAATCCCGTCACCAGTTGATGGCACAGTCAAAGAAGTAAAAGTCGACGAAGGCATCGTAGCCGTCGTTGGTGACGTATTGATCACGTTTGATGTGGAAGGCGAAGGTTCAGCTCCTTCTGAAGAAGAAGCACCGGAACAACCTAAAGCAGCAGACAACGCAAAAGATGTCCAAGACACAGATAAAAAAGTCGAAGACAAGCCAAATGAAGTTCAAATCCATAAATCAGAACGCGTTATCGCAATGCCTTCAGTGCGTAAATATGCACGCGAAAAAGGCGTCGACATCCGTGAAGTTCAAGGTTCTGGTGACAACGGTCGCGTTGTCAAAGAAGACATCGATGCATTTGCAAACGGTGGACAATCTTCAACTGCACCAGCAGCAGAAGAAAAAGCACCGGCAGCACAAGCTTCAGCATCTAAATCTGAAGTGAAACCGTATGTTGCAGCTCAACCTGAGCTCGAAACACGCGAGAAGATCAAAGGAATCCGTAAAGCGATTTCGAAAGCAATGGTCAACTCGAAACATACAGCCCCACACGTTACATTGATGGACGAAGTCGATGTTACGAATCTTGTTGAACTCCGTAAAAACTTCAAAGAAGTTGCGGCAGCACAAGGTACGAAATTGACGTATCTTCCATTCGTTGTAAAAGCATTGACTGCTGCAGCTAAAAAATACCCTGCAATCAACGCGTCAATCGACGATGTGAACGAAGAAGTTGTTTACAAAAACTACTTCAACATCGGTATCGCAGCAGACACAGACAACGGTCTTGTTGTTCCTGTCGTCAAAGATGCAGACCGTAAATCAATCTTCGGATTAGCAGATAACATTAACGACCTTGCTGGTAAAGCACGTGACGGTAAACTTTCTGGGGACGAAATGAAAGGCGGATCGATCACAATCACAAACATCGGTTCTGCTGGCGGACAATGGTTCACACCTGTCATCAACCACCCAGAAGTTGCAATCCTCGGTATTGGCCGTATCGCTGAAAAAGCGGTCGTCAAAAACGGTGAAATCGTTGCAGCACCAGTACTTGCTTTGTCATTCAGCTTCGACCACCGTCTCATCGATGGTGCTACAGCACAAAACGCGCTTAACTTGGTTAAACGTCTGTTAAACGACCCACAACTTCTCATTATGGAGGGATAAGCAATGGTAGTAGGTGAATTCGCACAAGAAACAGATTTACTCGTAATCGGGGCTGGCCCTGGTGGTTATGTCGCTGCAA
Source organism: Exiguobacterium sp. K1 (assembly GCF_033721435.1). Classification (NCBI taxonomy): domain Bacteria; kingdom Bacillati; phylum Bacillota; class Bacilli; order Caryophanales; genus Exiguobacterium; species Exiguobacterium sp. K1. The sequence goes on from NZ_JAOTIT010000001.1 coordinate 320,946, forward strand.
TCCGCGGTGCGCAACTCGGACTTAAAGTAACAATCGTCGAACGTGAAAACGTCGGTGGTGTTTGTTTGAACGTCGGATGTATCCCGTCAAAAGCCTTGATCACAGCTGGACACAACTTCCAACATGCAAAAGGTTCAGATTCAATGGGAATCACATCTGAGAACGTCGCTGTCGACTTCTCAAAAGTTCAATCTTGGAAACAATCAGTCGTCAACAAATTGACTGGTGGTGTCGGTGGCCTTCTTAAAGGTAACAACGTTGAAACAGTCGTTGGGGAAGCTTACTTCCAATCTGAAGATACAGTTCGTATCATCAATGAAGATTCTTCTACACCTTACAAATTCAAAAAATGTATCATCGCAACAGGTTCGACTCCAATCGAACTTCCAGCTTTCAAATGGTCAAAACGTGTCCTTTCTTCAACAGGTGCTTTGAACCTTCCTGAACTTCCGAAAAAACTCATCGTCATCGGCGGCGGGTACATCGGAATGGAGCTTGGAACAGCGTATGCTAACTTTGACACTGAAGTTGTCATCTTAGAAGGTACAAAAGATATCCTTTCTGGATTCGAGCCTGCAATGACGCAAGTCGTTAAGAAAAAGCTCAAACAAAAAGGAAATATCACGATTCACAACGAAGCACTTGCACAAAGTGTCGAAGAGACAGAAGAAGGCGTAAAAGTTACGTTTGAAGTCAAAGGTGAAACACAAACTGTCGAAGCGGACTACGTCCTCGTCACAGTCGGTCGTCGCCCGAACACATCTGATCTCGGTCTTGAAATGGCAGAAGTTAAAGTCAGCGAACGTGGACTCGTCGAAATCGACGATCAGTGCCGTACGTCGAACGAAAACATCTACGCTATCGGGGACATTGTTCCTGGACCGCCACTTGCACACAAAGCTTCATTCGAAGCAAAAATTGCTGCTGAAGCAGCTGCTGGACATCCGGCATACCTCGACTACAGTGCGATTCCTGCGGTTGTCTTCACAGACCCAGAACTCGCAACAGTCGGTTATACGGAAGCACAAGCAAAAGAAGAAGGACTTGACTATGTTGCGTCTAAATTCCCTTACGCTGCAAACGGACGTGCTCTTGCACTCAACGAGCCAGACGGCTTCTTGAAAATGATCACACGTAAAGCAGATGGTCTCTTGATCGGTGCTCAAATCGCTGGTACAGGCGCATCTGACATGATCGCAGAGATGGGACTCGCAATCGAGTCTGGTATGACAGCAGAAGATATCGCACTCACAATCCACGCGCACCCTTCACTCGGTGAAATCGCAATGGAAACTGCTGAAGTTGCAATCGGTAGCCCAATCCACATCATGAAATAAGTTATAAAACCTTAAGCGGGGAGCCGACCGCTTAAGGTTTTTTTTTGTGTCGTTTAATCTGTCTTTAAAACAGGAAAAGAATAAAAAAAGAAAGGGTGAGACAAGATGGAATCTCAACTGTCGCCACTTGAAGAACTGTATCATGTCTCAGAAACGGATAAAGTCAGGTTTATCGGGATGACGACGGAACAGGCGCGGTACGATTTTGGTGTCGTCTTTACCAAACAGTTTTTCGGGAAGATGTTAGTTGTCAGTCTTACGAGTGGACGGGCTGCTTTACTCGATCATACGGATGTTCTCGAGGCAGACGCTATGACGCGTCTGCTCGGGATTGAACCGGAGGATACCGAGACGGTCGGAGAATTTTTAGCGACGCTGTTGCCGGATGTTCCGAGTTATGAGCAGGCAGATTAAAAGAGGCTGACTTCTAAGAGAGTAATTCCTGTTTAAACGAAACAAGGGTGGCAGATTTGGAATCTGCCACCCTTGTTTTTTGGAGAAACTGACTTTTGAGTCAGCTGTTTATTCTGAACGAGACTCAGCGAATCGCATTCGATTGTTGAATGACTTTAATGGTCTCAAGAGTATGATCCTCAAGTCCTTGGACAGGAAGACCGGCTTCGATATTTTCTTTGATGTACGCTAAATTGTCTGTCGTAATCATTTCACCCGGAATGAAAATCGGAATGCCGGGTGGATAGACCATCATGAACTCTGCCGAAATCCGACCGACAGCGTCTGCAAGTGGAATGGTTTCCGTTTCTTCATAAAAAGCATCACGCGGACTGAGAGCGAGTGCCGGAATGTCGGGTAAGACGATCGAGTGAGAAGATGTTTTAGCCCCTGTATCCCGATGACGCTCTACGAGATCAGCCATTCCTGCGAGCAAGGCGTCAATCGTCTCTTCCGAATCACCGGAAGTGATGATCAGCAAGATGTTGTTTAAGTCGGACAGTTCCACTTCGATGCGATGTTCGTCCCGTAAAAATTCTTCGACAAGATGACCGGAGATGCCGAGTCCTTTGACGGAAATCAGAACTTTTGTCGGATCAAAGGCAAATGTCGCACTGGAATGAAGGTCCGATTCACCAAATACTGCGAGATAAGGAAGTTTTGCCAGTCCCATCCGCATCCGTGTCGCCAGTTCGAGCGCGCGACGGTTCATCGCTTCTCCGTTGATCGCGAGATGCCGGCGGGCGCAGTCGAGTGATGCCAGTAAAAGATACGACGTAGAAGTCGTCGTCAACATCGACAGGACAGCTTGTACTTTATCCGGCGAGACGAGACCGCGGCGGACATTCAAGACGGAACTGCCGGTAAGTGATCCTCCTAATTTATGAACACTTGTCGCAGCAAGATCTGCACCAGCCTGCATCGCAGAAAGCGGCATATCATCGTGGAATGCGATGTGAACGCCGTGTGCTTCGTCGACGAGGACGGGGATGCCTTTGCTATGAGCAAGGGTGACGATGCTCTCTAAGTCACCTGCAACGCCGAAGTACGTCGGATTGATGACGAGGACCGCTTTTGTATCCGGGTGAAGACTGAGGGCACGCTCGACGGCGCTTGGTGTGATACCGTGAGCGATACCGAACATTTCGTCAAACTCCGGGTGAATGAAAATCGGGTGCGCTCCAGAAAGAACGATAGCCGACATGACCGATTTATGAACGTTCCGAGGAACTAGAATTTTATCATCCGGACCGACGACACTCATGATCATTGCCATGATGGCGGTCGAGGTTCCTTGAACGGAGAAAAATGTTTCGTCTGCATGAAAGGCTTGGGCTGCTAGTTGATGAGCATCCTTGATGATTCCTTTCGGATGATGTAAATCATCGAGTGGCGCGATATTGATTAAATCGATATCAAGCGCGTTTTGACCGATGAATGATCGAAAAGCAGGATCCATCCCTTGGCCATTTTTATGACCGGGAATATGAAATTGAATTGGTTGACGTTTCGCATGCGCAAGCAGCGCATCGAATAAAGGTGTATCGAGCTGTGTTAAGCTTTTTGTTTGCACCAGATTTCCCCCCTTAAAACCGAATAAAAAAACAATCAAACAAGCTAACTATAACAAGTTTTCATAAGGTTGCAACTGTTTTATGTTCGATTTCGTTGTAAAATAGGAAGCGTCAAGAAAGGAAGTGTCACAATGGCGGTCAATTATCCCATTAATCCGGACTGGTCGACGGACGAAATCGTAACAGTCATCCAATTTTTTAATACGGTCGAAGAGGCTTACGAAAAAGGAATCGATCGAACGGTCTTTTTAAAGGCCTACCAGGCTTTTAAAACCATCGTCAATTCAAAGTCGGAAGAAAAACAGCTCGATCAGTTTTATTTTGAAGAGACTGGATGTTCGAGCTACCGTGCAGTTCAGCAGGCAAGAAAACAAACCGATGCTTTTTTGCGTTTGAAAAAGTAAAGAAATCCGTATCATCAAACAACCTCTTTTCTGACTGTCCAGAAGAGAGGTTGTTTGTTTAGAAAAAACAAAAACTGGTTATATACTACATACAAGACGATATCGTACAACTGTAAAATTTAAAAATAGACACTTTACATCTAAGTTAAATCGTACTATTATGGATTCAATCCACTAATTAGTCGCAATTGTCTGATAACTAAGTTTTTTATCCCGCGAAGGAGTGTGGTTACTGTGAAACAAGTGATTGAAGCATACAAAAGAAAAGATGCAGAAAAACGCATTCCTGTATTGCGCCTTGAAATCGATTATGAACTTGCGACTTTACATGATGCAATTGTAGCAAGTGATACGGAAGCGATGGGTGCCAGTAAGGAACGTCTTGAAAAATACCGCCAAGAGATGGTTCGTCTTGAAGCGTAATCAAGATGATCTTCTTAAAATAGAATAAACGATAATAAAATAATCCCAAAATCAACCAGCGAAATTTTTGTTGGTTGATTTTTTTTGTTATCATGAAAAGGTAGGACGGTTTAAAGGAGACGGAAAGGGTGAGTCGGATGCAAGGGATTGAGTTACATGCGATCGATCTAATCAAGCGGGCGGGAAAGTATATCCGTCAAAAGATGGATCAAGCGTATCATATAGAAGAAAAAACAAATAAAAGTGATCTTGTCACGGAAATTGATCAGCATGTGGAGGATTTACTGATTCGAGGAATTTTGGATCGGTATCCGGATCACCATGTGTACGGAGAAGAAGGACGAATCGTTCGTCCGGATACGTTAGAAGGCACGGTCTGGTTCGTGGATCCGATTGACGGGACGATGAACTTCATTCGTCAAAAACGGTTATTCGCCATCTCGATTGCCATTATGGTAGAAGGAGAATTACGTTACGGATTCGTCTATGACGTGATGGCAGATGAACTGTTTCATGCCATTAAAGGGCAGGGGGCTTACGAAAACGGAATCCGACTTGCACCAATCAAGGAAAGACCGGTCAATGAAGCGATTATCTGCATGAATGCGACATGGGTGACGGCAAACCGGCGAATCGATTCCAACCTGCTCGCGCCTCTTGTCCGTGATGCGGTCGGTGTTCGGGCAGTCGGTGCGGCTTCACTCGAACTCGCCTGGGTTGCGGCAGGTCGGGTCGACGGATATATTACGATGCGGAACATGCCGTGGGATTATACAGGGGGACAAGTCTTGATTGAAGAACTCGGCGGACGTGTCGGGACAATCGAGGGAGCGGACATGACGTATCTTGAACAAACAAGTGTATTGGCAGGAAGCCGGCAATTCGTTGAGGATGTCTTAACGTACGTGCAAAAATAAAACGCCCCTAGAGGGCGTTTAAGCTTGTTTACGTAAACGAGCTTTCAAGACGAAGCCTACTCCCATTGTTCCGATAGTTAAAAGAAGTGAGACGACAATCATAAGAACGTTTTGCTCCGCGATAAAAATACCGATGGCAGCCATTGAACCGACTGCGATAATGGCTAACAATAAAAAAAGAATCCGCATTTGTCATTTCCCCCTCACGATACATAAACTCGTCTTTAGTTTAGCGTGAATCAGGGACAATGAAAAGGCTTTCGCTGTCATCTTCAATCGAAGTGATTGCCAACTACCAGTCAACCTGTGCTATACTCTTAAAGTTGACCGAAAGTATTAATGGATTATTTAAATGAACAGAAAGAGGTACACACCTATGACAACATTAGTAAGAAACGATTTACGCAACGTCGCGATCATCGCCCACGTTGACCATGGTAAAACGACACTCGTCGATGAGCTTTTAAAACAATCTGGAACATTCCGTGCGAATGAACTAGTCGAAGAACGCGCAATGGACTCAAATGATATCGAGCGTGAGCGCGGAATCACGATCCTTGCTAAAAATACGGCAATTGATTACAAAAATACACGCATCAACATCGTTGATACACCAGGTCACGCCGATTTCGGTGGTGAAGTAGAACGTATCATGCGTATGGTTGACGGCGTTATCCTCGTTGTCGATGCACGTGAAGGCTGTATGCCACAAACACGTTTCGTATTGAAAAAAGCACTTGAACAAGGTCTTCAACCAATCGTCGTCGTCAATAAAATTGACAAGCCGATGGTCCGTCCACTCGAAGTTGTTGACGAAGTCGTCGACCTCTTGATCGATCTTGGAGCAGATGAAGATCAACTCGAATTCCCAGTCGTTTATGCATCGGCAGTCAACGGCTCAAGTTCATTTGACCCTGAACTTGAAAATCAAGAAGATACAATTACAAACGTTCTTGATTTGATTCTTGAACACACACCGGCTCCTGTTGACAACAGCATGGACCCGTTACAATTCCAAGTTACAATGCTCGACTACGATAACTATCTTGGTCGTATCGGAGTAGGACGCGTTTTCCGTGGAGAAATCAAAGTTGGAGACAGCGTTTCGCTTTCTAAACTTGATGGATCAATCAAAAACTTCCGTGTTACAAAATTATTCGGATACTTTGGTCTGAAACGTGTTGAAATCGAAGCTGCAAAAGCTGGAGATTTGATCGCAATCGCAGGTATGGAAGATATCAACGTCGGTGAAACGGTTTGCCCGACTTCACACGTCGATCCACTCCCATTACTTCGTATTGATGAGCCGACTCTTCAAATGACGTTCATCGTTAACAACTCGCCATTCGCTGGTCGTGAAGGTGACCTCGTCACTTCGCGTAAAATCGAAGAGCGTCTTGAAAAAGAACTTGAAACAGACGTTTCGCTCCGTATCGAAAACACAGATTCGCCGGACCGCTGGATCGTATCTGGCCGTGGTGAGCTTCACCTCGGGATTTTGATCGAAAACATGCGTCGTGAAGGATACGAAATTCAAGTATCTAAACCGCAGGTAATCATCAAAGTTGAAGACGGCGTTAAAGTTGAGCCGTTTGAGCGCGTTGTCATTGATACACCTGAAGAGTACACAGGTGGTGTCATGGAATCGATCGGTCTCCGTAAAGGTGAACTGACGAACATGCAGACAATGGATAACGGACAAACAAAAATGGAATTCATCGTTCCTTCACGTGGATTGATCGGATACCGGAATGAATTCTTATCTGCAACACGCGGATACGGAATCATGAACCACACATTCGAAGAATACCGTCCGTTCATCAATGCAGACATCGGTGGACGCCGCAGTGGTGTTATGGTCTCAATCGAGACGGGTAAAGCGACTGCTTATGCAATCTCTGCACTCGAAGACCGCGGAACAATCTTCATCGAGCCAGGCCTTGAAGTGTACGAAGGAATGATCATCGGTGAGTGTAACCGTGACGTCGATCTCGCTGTTAACGTTGTTAAAGCGAAACAATTAACAAACATGCGTGCATCTGCGAAAGATACAACAAACGTTCTTAAACGTCCACGTGTCTTCTCACTTGAAGAATCATTAACATTCTTGAATGAAGATGAGTACTGTGAGATCACACCGCAATCAGTTCGTCTTCGTAAACAAGTATTAAACAAAAACGAACGTGAAAAACAAGACAAGCGCCGTCGTCTTGGTAAAGACTGAGCTCTTAACACGTAAGGGGGACTGGCAATGACTGCACAACCTGCCGTTGCTTCTGATTTCTCGAAATTTGATATTCCTGCCGTTGCGAAATTGCTTGGTGTGGGAAGTGACCCGAATAACTTGAGTGCCGGATTTAATGCACTGATGATTACGGTCGTCATCTTGACGTTAATCGTTTTTAAATTAGGTTTTGCGAAAGAGTTAGCCTGGTGGAAATCACTGATTGTCTATTTGTTACTCGCGGTATTTTCTGCTGCTTTAACACTCGTCTTTTGGACATGGCCGATTCCTGAAGTCTTACTTGCGATGGTCGTCATTCTCGGAATTTACCGATTCCGGATGTGGATGGTCAAACGTGAGCGAGAACGAACTGCTTCTTGATCGTAAATCAATAAAAAAGTCCCGTTTCCTTTTGGAAGCGGGACTTTTTTATGTGAAATGAAGGGAAACGTAATCCGTGTTCGATTGCAGGAATAGTTTGCGGCAGGTTCGGGAAAAAAACAGCAAGAGGTGATCGAGATGATAAACCGAAGCTTAGGCATTTCGTGTGGTCTTGTGATTGTATTAGCCGGATGTTCGGAAACGACGACTAAAGATTCATCAAAAATAGTTCCGAAAACATCGGAAACGGTCAAAAGTGATATCATTTTTAAAAATTTAAGGACACCATGGAATATTGAGAAAAACCAAGAAGTGTTTTATATTACCGAACGGGAAGGGAAAATTGTCAAAGGCGCTGAAGGAAACTACAGCCGGACGGATCTCGAACTGACCGAACCGGTTGTTGCGCAAGGGGAAGGCGGACTGCTTGGGATGGCGCTTGATCCGGACTTCTCAAAGAATCGAACAGCGTATGTCTATCATACGTATGAGAAGGATGGCGCGCTCTGGAACCGCATCATAGCGATTAAGGAAGAAAAGAAATCCTGGAAAGAACAACGGGTACTGCTCGATAAGATTCCCGGTGCCACGATTCATAACGGTGGCCGCATCGAAATAGGACCGGACGGATTGTTGTATGTCACGGCCGGAGACGCGGCAGTCCCTGAAAACGCTCAAAAACTCTCTTCGTTATCCGGAAAAATTCTCCGGATGAAACTCGATGGAAAACCGGCGGACGGGAATGTAAAAGAGTACATCTACAGTTACGGTCACCGGAATCCACAAGGTTTGGTGTTTGTCGACCAAACCCTGTATGCAACGGAACACGGACAGAACGGACACGATGAAATCAACCGGATCGAACAAAAAAATTACGGGTGGCCGTTGATTGAAGGAACGGAAAAGCAACAAGGGCTCGTCACACCTTGGTATGAAGTGGGCGAAAAATCAGTTGCGCCGAGCGGAGTAGCGGAACAAAACGGGAAACTGTATTTCGGGACGCTGGTCGGTCAAAGTCTCCGGTCGATTGAGACGGAGTCGTCGAAAGTGGAACAAATCGTGACGGATCGCGGGCGCATTCGGGACGTGATGACGGACGGGGAGGAACTTTATTATGTGACGAACAATACAGATGGTCGAGGAAATCCGTCGGATGAAGACGATGTGCTGGTTCGTCTTAAGCCATAAAAAAACTACTTTGATCATTCAAAGTAGTTTACCATCTTTTTTTAGTTGTCGCCCAGGTCGGATAAAGGTTAAAATGTCCGGTTTCTTGGCGCGCGATGGTCCGCTCAGTGACACGTTCATGACATTCATCGCATATGTAGACGCGTACCGGTTTATTTCGCAGTCTTTTTGCTGTGAAGGACCAGTCATCGATGGTTTCTCGTTTATCGCAGATGGTGCATTTGACACGCATGGGAGGTCCCCCTTTTTTTCTTAGTATATCATATTTAAGAATTGTTCAACTTGAAAAAGGGATGCGAATATATAGTATCGAATAGTAATAAAATAAGGAACAGAGGGGGTGGTACCATGGCAAATAAAGTGGAACATCGTCTGAGTGAACAGCAGATGAAGGCATTAACAGATTTACCGCTTGTGTTTTTAATCACACATGATCAGAGCAAAAGCTGGCCGATTACACATGCCATCAGTTGGGTGTATGCAAAAGACGAAACAACGATTCGCTTTGCGATTGAAGCAGATTCATTACTTGTCAAAACGTTAGCTGACCATCCTGTTTTTACACTTATTTTCTTTGCTGATCAGTCGACGTACAGTTTAACATGTACGGATGTCGCAGCCTGGGAAACGACAGCACGCTTACCGTTAAAGGTAGCGCTCTATGAAGGACAGATAAAAGAGGTCCGCGATATCTTATTCTACGGAGCCGCTGTGTCGGACCGGCCGCGTGTGCATAAAACGTACGATGAAGCAGCCGCGATGCAACTTGATCAACAAATTCAAGACATTTTAAAAGGATAACATTCATCAAAACTCGACTCTAAAGGAGCGAACGATGGAATGAAAAAAATATATGTGCTCGATACCAATGTCATGCTACATGATCCATTGTCTCTGTTTCAATTTCAAGAGCACGATGTCGTGATTCCGGCCATAGTCTTAGAAGAATTGGACGGAAAAAAACGAAATATGGATGAAGTCGGTCGAAATGCCCGGGAAACGGCACGGATTTTGGATCAATTGCGGGAAACGGGACACCTCCATGCCGGTGTTCCACTCGGGAACGGCGGAATTCTTCGGGTCGATATTGGAGATTCCATCAGTGAAGTGTCACCGTTTACGCATGAGTCCAACGACAATAAGATTCTGGAACTCGCCTGGTCGATTCACCGGGAACAAAAAGAACAGCAAAGCGGACGGGATGTCATCCTTGTTTCAAAAGATATCCTCGTCCGGGTTAAAGCGGATGCTTACGGATTAGTCGCAGAAGACTATTTGACCGATCACATCGCTGATCTGACCGGACTATATACGGGTTTTGTGGAATTGACCGTCGACCAAGAATACATCGATGCGTTTTATCAGGATAAACGATTATCGGTCGATGTTCTTCCGGAAAAAGTACATCCGAATCAATTCGTCATTTTAAAAAGTAATATGTCAAAAGCATCGGCAATTGCCGTCGTCGATCAGGAATTGCCGATCATCCGGGCTTTATCACTCGATATCGATCAAGTCTGGGGTGTCGTTCCGCGGAACGTTCAACAGCGGATGGCATTTGAACTGTTGCTTCGGGATGATGTGCCGCTTGTCACACTTGTCGGGAAAGCGGGAACCGGAAAAACATTACTGGCACTCGCAGCAGGGCTGTTACAGGTGGAAGATGAACACCGGTATAAAAAATTAGTTGTTGCCCGTCCGGTCGTACCGATGGGGAATGATATCGGATATTTGCCGGGAGAAATGGAAGAAAAGCTCCGGCCCTGGATGCAACCGATTTATGATAACTTGGAGCATCTGTTCAATACGAGTTCCGGTGATGAGCTGGGGAACATTTTGGCAGGAATGAAATCGATTCAACTGGAAGCCCTGACTTACATCAGAGGTCGGAGCATGCCGGGACAATTCATCATTATCGATGAAGCGCAAAACCTGACGAAACACGAAGTGAAGACGATTTTGACCCGTGTCGGTGAAAACTCGAAAATTGTATTGGTCGGTGACCCGCAGCAAATCGATCATCCGTACCTGGATGAATATTCAAACGGATTGTCTTATGCAGTCGAGCGGTTGAAAGGTGAAAAGATGACAGGACATGTCAAACTGGTGAAAGGCGAGCGGTCAAGTCTGGCTCGTTTGGCAGCCGACTTGCTGTAAGCTCAACTACAAAAAAAGCCGTTCTGTTTCCTTCAAGTCAGAAGAAACAGAATGGCTTTTTGTCGTTTCCGGATTACACGACAGTGATGCGAGTAACGGAGCGGACAATTTGATCACGATAAAGCAGATGAACAGGACCGTCGCTTAAAACTTTTCCGTCTTTTGAAAACTGTAAGTACAGTTCCGATAACGTACTGAGATTAAGCTCGACTGTTTCTGTTCCTTCAAAGCGTAGCGTGGAGGCACCTTCAAGTGTCTCGGCATTTTGAATGAACGGCGCAAGCGGCATGGCAAACGTTCCCCGTAAGGCAGCATCTTTTTCTTCGCGCGTCATCGGTTTGTTGTGGTCCGTTCGACTGCCCTCTGTGATCCCTTTATCCCAAGCAGCCCCCATCTTGGCATAATAGGCTTCTTGTGCGTTATCCCCGACTTCTTTTCCAATATGGTCGACTTCAATCTTCCGTTCATCGAAGATCCAAACCGTCGGGTCGATTGTGAGTGGATAGCGGACGTTACCTGTAATCGGAAAAATCATCATTATTCCCCCTAAATGTATGAGTCGTGCAAATCCATTATACCGAAACGTTGAATTGTTGGCGAAAGTAAGGTAAAGTTTAGCTATAACAGGAACGCGTCATTTGATGAGGAGGGATTGGATTGTCAACTGAAATCGGGACAGTTCATCGCCAGCGCGCTCTTGAGCTACTAGAAGCGGATGCCCATAAAATCCGCCGGTTGATCGAGGTCCAGCTTGCGAATTTAACGATGCCACAATGTCCTCTTTATGAGGAAGTATTGGATACACAAATGTTCGGATTGTCACGCCAAATTGATTTTGCCGTTCGTCTCGAACTGATTGATGCGAGTGAAGGGAAACAACTACTCGACTCATTAGAACAGCAATTATCTGATTTACATGATGCGGAGACGTGCTGATTTTCTACTCAAACGTGAAATGCGGCGTTTGGGTATTTTTTTTTAGAACTAGGAATTAGAAAAAGGACGTGTACATAATGCAATCGAAGTTTAAGGAAAAACGTGCGTTTTTTGATTATCGCCTCTTCTTCACGATGCTGATCCTGATGGCCATCAGTACGGTGATGGTCTACAGTGCCAGTGTCTGGAACGGCGGCGATTACGCGAATACCTCATTTTTTGAAAAACAATTGATGTTTGACGTGATGGCGATTGTTGTCTTCTTGTTTGTCGCTCATTTAAATCATGAGACGTTCCGAGGACCGCTCGCTCGGTTGGGTTTATATCTCATTACATTCGGGATGTTGACGGCAACTCTGTTTGCTGCCCCGTTGAACGGAGCACGTGCCTGGTTAAATTTCGGGATTTTCTTGATTCAGCCGATTGAGCTGTGTAAATTTGTTCTTGTCATCGGTCTCGCCAACTACTTTGATCAAAAACATAAAGGACAGATGAACGGTGTGATTGGGATTGTCCATCATTTCATTCATCGGCAAATCGCACCCGATTCATCCGGCAAACGGATTTTGCTTAGTTTTACGGACTGGATCTTGATTCCGATGACCGTGTTGTTGGCTCCTTACGCCATCATTATCCGCATGCAGCCGGATGACGGAGGATTGTTTATCCTTCTTTTGATTTCGGCCATGATTTTGTTTGCAGTCGGCTTGCCGCGCGGGTATATCGCTGTTGCCATCGTATTTGCATCAGGAGTCGGTCTGTATGCCTGGAACAATTTTTCCGCCAATCAGATGGAACGGATTCAAGCCATCTTCAATCCATTTTTAGATGCCGAAGGAAAAGGGTATCAACTGATTAATTCGGTCATCTCGATCGCTCATGGAGGATTGTTCGGAGTCGGTTTGGGGAACAGCTTTCAAAAGTACGGTTATCTGCCGGAGCCGGAGACCGATTACATCATGTCAATCATCTCGGAAGAACTCGGATTCGTCGGGGTTCTCGTTGTTCTCGGACTGTTGTTCTTTTTAATGTGGCAAGGGGCGCTGATTGCCCGGCAATCTGCTTCGATTTATTCGAGTATGGTGGCGTTCGGCATTTCGTCGATCATCTTTATCCAAACCGGTATCAATATCGGAGCGATGTCCGGTCTGTTTCCGGGGACGGGTGTGACGTTACCGTTTATCAGTTACGGCGGGTCTTCACTGCTTGTCATGAGTACGATGCTTGGGGTCGTGGCAAATATTTCGATGCAAAACAAGCACCGGATAGCGTATCATAAAGAAGTACAGGAAGCACGAAAGATGAGTGCTACGAGTTCATTACCTAAAGGGGGAGCATCAGTTGACTAAAATCAAAAAGATTCTTGTCGCCAACCGCGGAGAAATCGCGATTCGCGTATTCCGTGCGGCAACCGAACTCGGGATTCGGACAGTCGCTATTTATTCACGAGAAGATATGGGGTCGCTTCACCGGTACAAAGCCGATGAAGCGTACCGAATCGGTGAGGGAAAAAAACCGATCGAAGCATACCTTGATATCGAAGGAATCATCGAGACTGCCAAGAAGGCACAATGTGATGCAATCCATCCAGGTTACGGATTTTTGTCAGAAAATATTGAACTCGCTACTCGCTGTCGGGAAGAGGGGATTATCTTTATCGGTCCCCGAGAAGAACATCTCTACAGCTTCGGTGATAAAGTCCGTGCGCGGACGACAGCCATCGAAGCCGGTTTACCCGTTATTCCGGGAACGGACGGTCCGATCACATCGATTGATGAAGCGTATGCTTTCGCTGAAAAAGCCGGTTATCCATTAATGGTCAAAGCTTCTCTAGGCGGCGGCGGACGCGGGATGCGTGTCGTCCGGACAGAAGAAGAGTTGCCGGAAATGATTGAGCGGGCAAAATCGGAAGCTTTAAAAGCATTTGGTTCAGATGAAATTTACGTTGAAAAATTGATTGAACGTCCGAAACATATCGAAGTTCAAATCATCGGGGATGCCCATGGCAATATCGTTCATTTGTTTGAACGCGATTGTTCCGTGCAACGCCGTCACCAAAAAGTCGTCGAAGTCGCGCCGTGTGTCACGTTATCGGACGAAGGACGCCAAAAGATCTGTGAAGCAGCGGTAACGTTGATGAAGCATGTCGGCTATGAGAATGCCGGTACGGTTGAATTTTTAGTGACACAAGACGAGTCCTTCTATTTCATCGAAGTCAATCCGCGTGTTCAAGTCGAACATACGATTACGGAAATGATTACGGGCATTGATATCGTCCAGACACAAATTCGAGTCGCGGAAGGGGAATCACTACATAGTGACCTGGTGGGTATTCCTGCGCAAGAAAATATTCAAATGTTAGGTTTCGCCATTCAGAGCCGGATTACGTCCGAAGACCCGGAGAACGGCTTCCTGCCGGATACGGGAAAAATCAAAGCATACCGTTCACCAGGCGGTTTTGGCGTTCGTCTTGACGGCGGAAATGCCTATGTCGGTGCTGAAATCTCGCCTTATTACGATTCCTTGCTCGTTAAGATTTCGACACACGGCTTAACATACGATCAAGCCGTTGCTAAAATGAGCCGAAACTTAAGCGAGTTCCGGATCCGGGGAATTAAAACCAACATCCCATTCTTAAGTAATGTTCTGAAACACCACGCGTTCATCAGCGGAGATTACAATACATCGTTTATCGACGACACAAAAGAATTGTTCATCTTCCCGAAACGACAAGACCGTGGTACGAAGTTGCTGACATATATCGGAGAAGTATCCGTCAACGGTTTCCCGGGAATCGGCAAGATTGAAAAACCGCTTGCCCGCGACGTCCGGATTCCGAAAGATCTTCCGGCTGACTATCAAGCAGGTGCGAAAGCGATTCTTGATACGGAAGGCCCGCTTGGTGTCATCAACTGGCTGAAAGCACAAGAACGGGTTCAATTGACAGATACGACTTTCCGTGATGCGCATCAGTCGTTGCTTGCGACACGGATGCGGACAAAAGATTTAGTGGCAATTGCCGAGGCGGAAGCCAAACTGTTGCCGGAACTGTTCTCAGTAGAGGCCTGGGGCGGTGCAACGTTTGACGTGGCATACCGTTTCCTGTCAGAAGATCCGTGGGTTCGTTTGATGCAGTTGCGTGAAAAGATGCCGAATGTGTTGATTCAGATGTTGTTACGCGGAGCCAATGCAGTCGGCTATAAAAACTATCCGGACAATGTCATTCATGCATTCGTCAAGGAAGCCGCACAAGCGGGTGTTGATGTGTTCCGGATTTTCGACAGCTTAAACAATCCTGAATCCATTCAGCTGGCCATCGATGCCGTCTTGCCGACGGGTAAAATCGCAGAAGCAGCAGTTTGTTATACAGGGGACTTGTTTGATGCGAACCGTCCGAAATATCATCTTCCGTATTACGTTAAACTGGCGAAACAACTCGAAGCGAGCGGTGCCCATATCATTGCCATCAAAGATATGGCAGGTCTGCTGAAACCGGAAGCTGCCTACGCATTAGTCTCGGCGTTAAAAGATGCTGTTGATTTGCCGATTCATCTGCATACGCATGATGCAAGCGGGAACGGCATTTACACGTATGCCCGAGCTGTTGATGCAGGTGTCGATATCGTTGACGTCGCCGCTTCAAGTATGGCGGGACTGACAAGTCAGCCTGCCGGAGGAAGTCTGATTCATGCCCTCAGTGGTCACAAGCGTCAACCGCTCGTTTCGGCACAAAAATTTGAGGAAGTGTCGGATTACTGGCAGGATGTGCGCCACCTCTATCAAGCATTTGAACTTGATATGTTAGCACCGAACCCGACGGTCTATGATCATGAAATGCCGGGCGGTCAGTATTCGAATCTTCAACAACAAGCGAAAGCCGTTGGACTCGCGGATCGCTGGTCGGAAGTCAAAACGATGTATGCCCGCGTCAACATGTTGTTCGGCGACATCGTCAAAGTGACACCATCTTCGAAAGTCGTCGGTGATATGGCCTTGTTCATGGTCCAACACCATCTGACGGAAGAAGATGTTCTGGAACGTGCCAGCAATCTTGACTTCCCGGATTCTGTCGTCGAATTGATGAAAGGCGAGCTGGGTACGCCACCGGACGGTTTCCCGAAACAAGTCCAAGCGGCAATCCTTAAAGGCGTTGAGCCATTGACGGAACGTCCAGGGAAAATGATGGAGCCACTCAATTTTGATGCCATCAAACATGAGTTGTTCGAGAAACTGGAACGTCCGGTAACGGAATTCGATGCTCTGGCATATGCCTTGTATCCGAAGGTATTCCTTGATTACAGTTCGTATGTTGCACGTTACGGGGATATCTCCGTTCTCGATACGAGTACGTTCTTCCACGGCATGCGTCTCGGGGAAACAATCGAAGTCGAAATCGAGCGTGGAAAAACACTGTACCTGAAGTTGATTCAAATCGGTCAACCGGACGATCACGGTGTTCGTGTCATCTACTATGAGATGAACGGCGTCCCGCGTGAAGTCGAAGTAAAAGATATCAGCATCAAAGAAAGTTCGTCGAGCCGTCCGAAGGCCGATCGTTCGAACCCGAAACAGATCGGTGCTTCGATGCCCGGCAGCGTCTTGAAGGTCCTGGTCGAACCCGGTACCCGGATTCGTAAGGGAGAGCAGCTGCTTGTGACGGAAGCAATGAAAATGGAGACGACGATTCAAGCACCAGAAGACGGTGAGGTTAAATCGGTTCATGTCAAAGAAGGCGAAGCTATCGCGAGCCAAGATTTATTGATTGAATTCGTGTAATGCATAATATGTAACGCAGGATAAATACAGGGTGACGAAAACAGGCAAAACGCATGGCGGATTGCCTGTTTTTCGTTCATCGTCAGTTGATGGAGGAATGAATATGAATATCATCTGTTGGATTCGAAGTGATTTTCGGCTCGAGGACAATCATATGCTGGCACGAGCGGTCGACTATCTTGAAAAGGACGAACAGGCAAATGTCGAGTTCGTTTTCTGGGTGAACCCGGACTACATCGGAGAGTATGATGCGAGGCAACAGTATTTTTTTCAGGCACTCGAACATTTCGCAAAAAACTGCAAGACCCATGATATGCCGATCCGTTTCATTGAAGGACAGGAAAAGGATTTTCTCGAAGCAACGGAAATCGCTGATGTTCTGTTGTTTAACGCCGAGTACGTCGAACCGTTCAAGAGCCGTGACGACGGCATCATGAAAAAACGGGGCGATAAAAAAACGGAACGGTTGCTTGACCGCCATCTGCTTCATCCACATGCCGTCAAAAAAAATGACGGATCCTATTACAAGGTATTTACACCGTATAAAAATGCTTTTTTAAAGAAAGATGTCGATAAACCGTATCCGGTCAAGCTGAATCTTTTAAAGGAACGTTATCACAAACGGCGGCAGAACAATGCCTTTATGCTGGATTATTTTAAGCGGGCGGCATCAGACACCGACTTCGCGGTCGGGGAAGAAACGGCTCGAAAACGTTTACGATCATTCCTTAAAAATAATTTATCTGCTTATGAGGAGCAACGGGATCTGCCGGCCGTCGACGGAACAAGCCTGATGTCCCGATATCTGCGGACTGGTGAAATCGGAATTCGGACGATTTTTGATGCGGTCCAGCAGGAACAGGATTCAAAAGGAAAACAGACCTATCTGACGGAATTGATCTGGCGGGAATTTTACTACACGATTCTCATGCATTATCCGGAATCCAAACGACTGCCTGTTAATGAACAGTATACGAAGATTGAGTGGGAAACGGATGAGCAGGGATTCAAAGCCTGGGCAGAAGGGAAAACCGGGTACCCGATCGTCGATGCAGCGATGCGTCAGCTCAATACGACTGGATGGATGCATAACCGCCTGCGAATGATTGTCGCATCTTTTTTGACGAAGGATTTATTAGTCGACTGGCAAAAAGGAGAACGCTACTTCCAACAGAAACTGGTGGACTATGAAGCAGCGTCGAATATCGGCGGGTGGCAGTGGGCGGCATCCGTCGGTACGGACGCTGTGCCGTATTTCCGTGTCTTCAATCCGACGACCCAGTCGAAAAAATTCGATAAGGATGGAACGTTCATCCGTACCTATTTGCCGGAACTGAAGGATTTGCCGAAAACATCGATTCATGAACCGACGGAACAACAACGAAAAGACTACGATTATCCGATGCCGATTGTCGAGCACGATATGGCCCGGAAACGAGCGATTGCCCGTTTTAAATAAAGCGTATAAAAAAAGGGAGGCGGATAGTTGAAAAATCCGCTTCCCTTTTTAGTTGAAGGTTTAATCAGCGCAGTCTAGAATCCTTTTTTCGGGTCCGGAACGCATGGTAAGCGAGATACGAAATGACTCCGAAGTAGCAGGTGATCAGAAACGCATGTAATAAAGGCACATATGTCGCATGTCCGCCGAGCACGATCCAGGCACCGGTTGCGACCTGACACGAGATGAAGAAAGTTGCGAACAGCATACCTGTCCGTGATGTCCGGTGTTTGAGGCGAATCGCCGTATAGTGAACAAACAACGTATAGAAAAACAGCAGTCCGGCCAGAATCCGGTGAATCATCTGAACCCAGGCTTCAAACGTCATCGTCGGTTGCGAACAGACCGGCCAGCCGACACACGCATACGTCGCGCCGACGTGGCGGACAAAAGCGCCGGTATAGACGACGACTAATGTATAAACCAACAAGCCGTACAGCAGTTTACGCAAGAACGCTGGGACCGATTCCCTGAATTCTTGACCGGGTCGTTCCATGATTAAAATCGTCAAGATGAGTAAGGAAGCAAAAGAAATCAAGGAAATACCGAAATGTAAGGCCATGACGAGATCGGACTGTTGCCAGACGACGGCACCTGCACCGACGATCGATTGAATCAACATAAAGATAAAGGCAAGGAAAGCAAAAATCTTTATATCCAGACGATCTTTGAAAGCGACGAGTGTCCACAGGCATAAGGCAATGATCAATAAACCGACGACTCCCGTCACAGCGCGGTGACTATACTCAATCATCGTTTCGACACTAGGGTTAGTCGGAATCAGTTCGCCGTGACAAAGCGGCCAATCGGTTCCGCATCCGTTTCCGGAATCTGTTTTCGTGACAGTTCCCCCCATGAGAAGAACAATCATCATCGTGAATGTGACAAATGCTGAAAAAATCGAAAGTTTTCGATTCAAAACGCAGCCACCACCTTTCTAGGAAAAATACATGATACTTGAAATACCTAGCAATAGTATCGCATAAAAAATATCGAAACGCTTGCAATCTTTTAGAAGAACGCTATTCTAATATTAGGTAAATATGGTGAACTGTGAGGTAAATCACATACATTTCACATTTTGTTCATTATGTCGAAAGTATTTTCATACGTCATGACCTTGAATATGTGGTATCTTTTATAGAGAAAAGGACGTTTCGTGGCGTGTCTGTGTTATTTCTGTGAAGAAAATACGTGTATCCTACGTACAGAAAGAGCACAGGCGGTTAGAAGGAGGAAACAACATGGCGAAAGTAAACGGGGAGACCCTGGACATGATGATCGAGCAGTCGGATCAGCCGACGTTCAAGGACTATGTCTCCCTAGCAAAGATGGGAATCGTTCGTGCGAATCTCATCACCGTCTTCGCAGGTTATGTCGTGGCAGCATCATACTTAACGGATGATGTTCTACTCTACTTGTGGCAGACGAAGTTGACATTATTGTGGACGCTTCTCGGAAGTGGTCTGGTCATTGCCGGTAGTTGTTATCTCAATAACTACATCGACCGTGACATCGATTATAAGATGGAGCGGACGATGGGGAGACCGAGTGTAACCGGTAAGATGGACGGGCAACGGATATTGGCATTAGGACTTGGCATACTGGCTACCGGTACCGTCCTGTTGCTGATCGTTAACCATGTCGCGGCAGTTTTCGGATTGATCGGTTCGTTTGTCTACGTCGTCATCTATACGATGTGGTTGAAGCGGACACATACGATCAATACAGTCGTAGGTGGTATTTCAGGAGCAGTGCCACCGATCATTGGATTTGCGGCAGTCACTCCGACACTTCATATCGATGCATGGATTTTGTTTCTCATCATGTTCGTATGGCAACCGCCTCACTTCCTTGCGCTCGCCATGAGACGGACGGAAGAGTACCGCGCTGCCGGTATTCCAATGTTGCCTGTCGTCAATGGTTTTGCGATCACGAAACGACAAATTGTATGGTGGATTGCAGTTTTACTTCCATCATCACTTCTCCTTGCGCACTACGGCATCATTTATATGCTTGTCATGGCTGTGCTCGGCGGATACTGGCTCTACATGGGACTGAAAGGTCTCAAAATCAAGGAAGAACAAGCTGAGATTAAGTGGGCTTCGAAGATGTTTTTCTTCTCGCTCTTTTATTTCACGGCTTGGATCGTGACGGTCGTACTCGTTTCTCTCTAAAACGATTTGACATACTTCACGGACACCATTGAAGAAAGAAAAAAATTGGGGAAAAGAAAGTGGGGATGGTTGTGAAAAAATCAGGAAAAATGCTCTTCCGGCTTCTTCCGATCGGTTTGATGGCATTATTGTTATCAGGTTGTGGAATCCCGGAATTGTCCGCACTACAGCCTCGCGGGGAAGGCGCACAAATGCAACTTGAAATCATTAAGCTCAGCTTATGGGTCATGTTGTTTGTCCTTGCGATTGTAGCAGTCATCTATATTTACGTACTTATGAAATTCCGTCGTAAAGCTGGAGACAACACTGTTCCGAAACAAGTGGAAGGAAATCATACACTTGAAATCATTTGGACAGTCATTCCGATTCTCTTGTTAGTCGTTCTTGCCGTACCAACCATCAAAACGACGGTTGAATTAGCAGATGCGAAAGAAGCGAAGAAAAATGAAGTCATCAACGTTACAGCCAACTTGTACTGGTGGGAGTTCGAATATCCAGACAAAGGTGTTTCAACAGGACAAGAACTCGTTATTCCAGTCGGAAAACGTGTCGCTGTCAACTTAACTTCAAAAGACGTCATCCACTCATTCTGGGTACCGGCTCTTTCTGGTAAGACAGATACAAACCCGGGTCTCGATAACGAGATGTGGTTACAAGCACAAGAAGCCGGAACATACTACGGTAAATGTGCCGAGTTATGTGGACCTTCACATGCATTGATGGACTTCAAGGTCATCGCGCTTGAGCAAGATGATTACGATGCATGGCTTAAAGACATGAAATCAGCTAAAGAAGCAGAAACAAAACAATTGGATGCAAAAAACAAAAAGAACTGGACGACTGGCGAGCAAGTTTACGCACAAAACTGCCTCAGCTGTCACGGTGGCGGGAAAGTCGCGCCAAGCTTAACAAACTTTGGTGATCGTCAGCGTATCGCTGGATACCTCGACCATGACAAAGAAAATCTCGAAAAATGGATTCGCAATCCACAAAAAGAAAAACAAGGAACAAAAATGCCTGGTTTCTCTGAAGATAAGATTAGCGATGAAGAGTTAAGCGAACTTGCAGACTACCTATTGGACAAAAAGCTCCAATAATATTTAAGGGGGAATCATAGTGGGGACACATACTATGGGTATGCCGAAGAAAAAAACCGGCATCATGGACTGGCTAACGACAGTCGACCATAAAAAAATCGGGGTTCTCTATATCATCTCTGGATTGTTTTTCCTTCTGGTTGGTGGCGTAGAAGCCTTAATGATTCGTTTTCAATTGATTAAACCGATGAACGATTTCGTCAGCGGTGAATTATTTAACCAGTTGATCACGATGCACGGTACGACCATGATCTTCCTGGCAGCCATGCCGATGTTGATCGGTTATATGAACGCTGCTGTTCCGCTTCAAATCGGCGCACGTGACGTTGCGTTTCCGTTTTTAAACGCACTTGGTTTTTGGTTGTTCTTCTTCGGGGGAGTCTTGTTGAACCTGTCATGGTTCTTCGGCGCAGCTCCGAACGCAGGGTGGACAGCATATGCACCGCTTTCAACTGTTCCAGAATCACTCGGGGTTGATTTCTACTCACTCGGGTTACAGATTTCTGGTTTCGGTACACTCATGGGGGGGATTAACTTCCTCGTTACGATTTTGAACATGCGTGCACCAGGTATGAAACTGATGCGGATGCCGTTGTTCACATGGACAGCATTCGTTGCATCAGCATTGATCGTTTTCGCATTCCCACCACTTACGGTCGGATTGTTCCTCTTGACGTTTGAGCGTCTGTTCGGGGCACATTTCTTCGATCCGGCGGCCGGTGGTAATATCGTCATCTGGGAACACCTTTTCTGGATTTTCGGTCACCCGGAAGTATACATCTTGATCTTACCGGCCTTCGGTATCTTCTCTGAAATCATTCCTACATTTGCGCGTAAACGTCTCTTCGGTTACACGACGATGGTCTTTGCGACAATGTTGATCGGTTTCTTAGGATTCATGGTTTGGGTTCACCACATGTTCACAGTCGGACTCGGTCCAGTTGCGAACGCAATCTTCGCGGTTGCGACAATGGCGATCGCCGTTCCGACCGGGGTCAAAATCTTCAACTGGCTCTTTACGCTATGGGGCGGTAAGTTGACGTTCCCGGTTGCGATGCTTTACTCGGTTGCTTTCATCCCATCATTCCTTGTTGGTGGTATGACAGGGGTTATGCTTTCTGTTGCTCCTGCCGATTATCAGTACCATGACAGCTACTTCGTAGTTGCCCACTTCCACTACGTTATCGTTGGTGGGGTTGTCTTCGGCCTCTTCGCAGGTCTGTACTACTGGTTCCCACTCATGTTCGGGAAACAGCTCAACGAGTTCTGGGGTAAAATTCAATTCTGGTTGTTCTTTATCGGCTTCCACTTGACGTTCTTCCCGCAACACATTCTCGGTCTGACTGGTATGCCACGTCGTGTCTTCACGTACTTGCCAAACCAAGGCTGGGAAACAATGAACTTACTGTCATCAATCGGAGCAGCCTTCATGGGTGTCTCGACAATCGTTCTTGTCGTATCCATCGTTGCAGCATTGATGTCAAAAGAATACGTTAAACGTGACGTCTGGGGCGACGGTCGTACCCTCGAGTGGACGCTTCCTGTTCCAACTCCAGAGTACAACTTTGCACAGATTCCACTTGTTAAAGGTCTTGACACATACTGGCTCGAAAAAATGGCTGGAAACAAAACGGTTTCGGTTTCGGAAGAAGTCGGCGATATCCACATGCCGAACAACTCGATCCTGCCATTCGTCATGTCAGTCGGTTTATTCCTTGCCGGTCTCGGATTCATTCTTCGCCTTGACTACGGTACAGTAGGTCTGATCATCGCCTTGATCGGTCTTGCGATGACACTCTTCGCAATGTTCCTCCGTTCTTGGATTGACGATGAAGGATACTACATCCCGAAAGCGGAAATCGAAAAAGATCTACGCCTTGAAGCTGAAAAGGAGGCGAAGTAAGATGGGACATCATTCAGTACCAAACAACCCGATCACGGGTATTCCGGATCATGTTGAAAAAGCAACACTTGAGGGTAAGAATAAATATGTAGCCTTCTGGTTCTTCCTTGGAGGAGAGACGACATTGTTCGCTTCTCTCTTCGGGACGTACATCGGTTTGCACAACTCTGGTGCAAAAGAAGGATTACGCAGTTACGATATTTTTGAAATGGGTCTTGTCTTCATCATGACGATGCTCCTTCTCACAAGTTCACTGACAAGTGTTCTTGCGATGATGGCGATGAAACGTAATGATGTCAAGAAAATGAAAATGTGGTTGATCATCACACTTGCACTCGGTTTAGGGTTCCTCAGCGGTGAGATCTATGAGTTCAATCATTATTACCACATTGGTCACACGTTTACTTCAAGTGCTTTTGGATCAGCCTTCTACACACTCGTTGGTTTCCACGGAGCACACGTCTTGTTCGGTCTCCTCTGGATTTCGACATTGTTGATCCGGAACTGGAACCGCGGCATTACGGTTGTCAACGCACCGAAATATTATGTTTCAAGTCTTTACTGGCACTTCATTGACGTCGTCTGGGTCTTTATCTTCTCAGTCGTCTACCTCATGGGGATGGTGAAATAAGATGGAAAAACACGAGCCGCAATTAACACGTAATCAAGTTGAACTCGAGATGAAAGCAGATCGCAGCCGCGAGATGCAATTACAACTCACAAGTTTTGCTTTGATGATTTTTCTCACACTTATTGCTTTTGGTGCGGTCATGGCAGAACTCATGCCACACTGGGCAGCTGGTGGATTCTTAATCATCATGGCAATCGTTCAAGTTTACTTGCAACTTTATATGTTCATGCACATGAACAATAAAGGCAACACATGGATCAAAGTCATGATGGCACTCGGCGTCTTCGTCGCCTTGACGATTGTCGCGACACTCCGTCTTTTGATCTGGTAATCAATTGTGACCATTCTGCTAACGTTTAGCAGGATGGTCTTTTATTTTGGAATCGTTTTATGAGAAACCTTTACAATGAAATAGGGGAACGGTAATCTTAATCTGTAGGAAAAAGGAACGGGGTGAAAAACATGTTAGGTAATTTAAGGGGATCCTTATCACAATTCGACTGGACCGTTTTATGGAGTCCATACTATGCATTACTTTTAATTGGTATATATGTTTTATACGCTGTATTGACGGAAAAAATCCGTCGACCTGATGAAGCGGAGACGACATTAGGACAAAAGTTTTCGATGCTTGCGGCTTTGTTTGTCTATTACATCGGTTTTGGCAGCCCGCTTGATGTCTTGGCCCATATCACGTTCTCTGCTCATATGTTGCAGATGGTCTTCGTGTACATGGTGGCACCGCCGCTCTTGATGATTGCGATTCCAGGGTGGGTGTTCAAACGGTTGTTTGAGGTGCCGTATCTTGGACGGACATTACGATTTTTCATTTTGCCGTTGATTGCACTGATTTTGTTTAATTCACTGTTTACGTTTTATCACATGCCCTTCATCTTTGATTACGTCCTGACGAACTATACGGTGCACCGGATTTTCCACGGGACATTGATTTTCCTCAGTATGACGATGTGGTATCCGATTATCGCACCGGTCAATGAAGAAGACAGCTTGTCGGATTTGAAGAAAATGGTTTATATCGTCGCCAATGGTGTTTTGTTGACGCCGGCGTGTGCCTTCATGATCTTTAGTCAAAGTTTCCAGTACGACGCCTATCAGGATCCGGCAACATTCGCAAAAGTATTAGCCTACTGTATGCCGAATAATGATTTGAGTGGACTCAACATGGAACGACTGTTCGGAACAACAAAAGATTTGCTCGAAGACCAGCGTTTTGGTGGGGTTCTCATGAAACTTGGTCAAGAGTTAGTGTATGGGCTGTTCTTTGGTCTGACATTCTTTACTTGGGTCAGACGTTCTAAAAGTACTGCTGTCGATGAAGGTATGTCCTTCTCGCCAAAAGCGGATTAAATTGGGGGAAGTTGGAACATGAGTTATTTGCCGTTGATTTGTGTCTCGTTGATTGTCATCAGTGCGATTTTTGTCGCAATCGGTTGGTTTTTGATTGCGCAGACACGCCGGAATATGAAAGCACACCAATTCGTGATGACGATTGCTGCTGCATTAGCCTTACTATTCTTCATCATGTACGCGTTACGGACGATTCTGCTCGGTAACACGGCGTTTGGAGGACCGGATACGGTCAAACCGTACTACACAGGATTTTTGATTTTCCACATCTTGCTCGCGACATCAGGTGGTGTCCTTGGACTGATGGCTCTGTTCTTTGCCTATAAGAAAAACTTTGCAAAACACCGTAAAATCGGTCCGAAAGCATCGGTCATTTGGTTTTTAACGGCGATTACAGGTGTGATCGTCTACTGTCTGTTATACGTGGTCTACGAGCCGGGAGAGACAACAAATGTGTTCCGGGCCGTCTGGAACCATTAAGGAGGTCTTGATTTGAAGAAAAACAGTTATTTGACTGTCGCCGCAGTCGTGTTGATTTTAGTAGCTGCAGCAGGCGGGTATTATTACTTCTTCATGAAAGAAAAATTACCCGTCATCGCGGAGCCGACACCATTTGAATTGACGAATGCAGTCGATGGGAAACAGTTTAGTTCGGAAGATGGAAAAGTCAAAGTACTGACGTTTTTCTACTCGAACTGTCCGGATATCTGTCCGTTGACGTTAAACGATTACCGTAAACTCGAAAAGCAGTTACGTGCGGAAGAGTTGTACGGAACAGATGTCGAACTGGTCGCGGTCACGGTCGATCCGAAAGTAGATACACAAAAAGTATTGAAAAAGTATGCTTCGAACTTTGAAGCAAATGCAGAAGGCTGGAAAGTATTGACGGGAGATGATGTCGTCATTGATCGTCTGACACGCCAATTGAATTTCTATTATTCAAAAGCAGAAAGCGGCTTAGTCACACACGGTACGCAGATGTTCATACTCGACCGGGATAATAAAGTCCGGGCAATCTCTTCAATGGCAAAAACGACAGACGAACCGGTCGACTTAGAGGAAGTAATGACATCGGTCAAACAACTTGCGAAGGAGTGAATTCCGTGATGAAACAGCAGTATCAAGTAACGGGCGCAGTAACGGTCTCGGTTCAAGCGATTGAAGAACTTTTACTCTGTACAGTCCTTGATTTCGGTGCGACGGTAGCCCGGATCAAACGGTTATCCGGAGATTCGGTTTCGTTCAGCTTGAAAGTCCAGGTCGACGCCACACGGCTTCCGGACTTGTATCACTATTTGCGTGAACAAGTAAACATCCAATTAGGGGAAGATGTGCTGGACTATCTTCAGTTGGTAGCCAAGTAACCGGGACTCCTCGATTTCAGTGGGATATCCGTAAAAAGTAAAGGAGGCACTTTCTCGATTCGTGAGAAGGTGCCTCCTTTTTAGATAATTGTTACGCAATAAAAAAATCAAAATCCACGAAAAGTGAATTTTGATTCGTTGAGTGCTTATTTTTCGAGTGTTTCAAGCAATGCAGTTAAGCGGCGCTCGCAGTCTTTGACGATCTCAGGAGGGAACTCCTCATCGTATTCGACGCCGTGCGGATAGTAATGTTTTCCGAGTAACGGTGTCAACATCCGAACGACTGCTTGACGGTCTTCGATCTCACCTTGGATGGCATAGACCGGAATACGGAGGTAAAATACCTCGCCCGTCGATTGTTTTTCGTATTTCATGTCATACATGGCACGCTCATAATCCCATTGTCCTTCGCGGACGAAACGGTGATGCGCCATAATCGTTTCGAGTAACCCGAACTTCATTTCCTTATTTTCGATTCCGAACTGTTCAAACTTCATGTGTGAATCCCCCTATACCCCAGTTTGCTAGTGTACACTAGTCTTTCCAAGCTATCATACCATAATGAAACTACCGATAAAGAAAAAGTTGTGAAGTCAATTTGAAGAATTCATGAACTTCCGTATTTTCGCTCAACGTATTCAAGAATCGTATCCGGTGCATGGATGCCGAGGTGATTTAATCCTTCTCCGCCGAAGAAAACGTTAAATTCAAGCACATAAATATGACCGTCTCGGAAAATGAGATCAAATCCGGCATGATCGATATCGAGTTGCTTGGCGAGAGTCAGCACAAAATCAAGTGCCTCCTGTGGAATGTTCTCGAAATCAAGGACACCCCCTTGAGCGACGTTATTCAAAAACTCGGTACCGCCGACCCGCCAATAAGCAGCGAGAACCTGATCGCCGACGACGACGACACGTAAATCCTTTTCATTCGGAATATATTCCTGTACATAAAACGTATCATGTTGCGCCACGTATTTATCCCAGTCCGCGTCATTTTTGATCAGATGGACGCCTTGACCCATGGAACTGCGGACGGTCTTGGCGACGAACGGAAAACTGAACTGATCGAGCACACGGGAAATCGTGAATTCGTTTTTTCCGTAAATTTCTGTCCGGGGAATATTGTCGGGAATAACGGTTTTGAAAATCCGTGTCATTTCGATTTTATCGTGCCCTAAATGGAATGTTGCCGCTGACGGGAAAATCGGTTTTTTCATTCCGTAGATAATAGAATGGATCTGCCAATATTCCGGAAACAAGATAACATCTGCCTGGGCGATTTTATTTAATGAATCAAAATGATAATCCGACTTCGCATGCTCGGTTTTGATACCAATCGTCCGGAACATGTTAAATGATAAAAATTGCATACAATTCATTCCTTCCTTCTGAACAAATTATACACAATTCAGCGTGCTAGGAGCGAGATAAATGTTATGATATGATGGTTAAGTTAAGGAGGAGATTCGTTGTGATTTATTCAGATAAAACAATCGGCCTCATCAACGCAGCGGAAGACCTTGCATACTCTCTCTCGCAAAGCGAAACAGGTCAAGCATATAGATTAGCAAAACAGGCACGTGCAAACTCAAGACAAGCACAGGACGTCATTCGTGATTTTAACCGCATTAAGGAAGAATACGAATTGGTGCAACGATTTGGCCGGTATCATCCGGACTATCAAACCATCACAAAAAAAGTGCATGAAATTAAACGTGCGCTTGATTTACAGGAAGAAGTCGCACAGTTTAAGAAGGCGGAGAAGCAATTGGAAACGCTCCTCGGACAAGTCAGTCTCGTCCTGGCCGGACAAGTCTCTCCTCAAATCAAAGTACCGACCGGAAATCCATTTTTCGATCAGGGATGCGCAGGCGGGTGTTCGACTGGCGGAAGCTGCAGCTGTAGCGGTTAAGAACGACACAAGGGAGGAACGGTGTGTGATCAAGGATCGAATCGGACTTATCGTCTATGTCAATGCGTTGAAGGCGTCACGTCAATTGCGTCGGTTCGGAAATGTCTATTTCACTTCAAAACGGGAACGGTACGTCTTTTTATACGTTGATTTGGAACGGCATGAACAGATAGTTGAACGGATTACGGAACTGCCGTTTGTCGAGAGCGTCATTCGATCAGAACGGCCGTTCATCAGTGAAACGTATGCGAATAAAAAAGGTAAGATACAAGAAGAAGTCTAACAGGCAGAGCGATGAGGTCATCCTCGTCGCTCTTTTTTGAAAGGATGAGAAGGCATGCGGGTCATATCAGGAGAACGAAAAGGTACACGAATCAAAGCGGTCCCGGGAGATCAAACGCGACCGACGACAGATAAAGTCAAGGAATCCTTGTTCAATGTCATCGGACCGTATTTTGACGGAGGGAAGGCGCTTGATTTATTTGCAGGAAGCGGGGGTCTTGGAATCGAAGCTTTATCCCGGGGATGCGATGAAGCTGTTTTTGTCGATCAACATTTTAAAGCGATTCAAACGATTAAAGAAAATTTACAAACAACACGTTTGACGGAGCGGAGCCGTGTTTTAAAAAAAGACGTGACGGTGGCCTTGGCGGAACTGGCGGGCGAATCGCCTTTTAAATTGATTTTTCTCGATCCCCCGTATGCGAAGGAGCAACTCGCCGAGCAAGTGGCCTACATAGAGCAACATGACATGCTGACGGACAATGGCGTCATTGTTTGTGAGCATGGATCAGAAACGGAGTTACCGGATGTCATCGGTCGTTTGCAGGTCATCAGACGGCTGCAGTATTCTACGGTCATCTCGATTACATTGTATGAATTTACAGAACTGGAGGAACAAGCATGAAACGAATCGCCATCTGTCCCGGGAGTTTTGATCCCATCACGAACGGACATCTTGATATCATTGAACGGGCAGCACCGATTTTTGACGAAATCATCGTTGCCGTATTAAACAATTCCTCCAAACAACCGTTGTTTTCAGTTCAGGAACGGATGGAGCTGATTTCAGAAGTGACGGAACATTTACCGCATATTAAAGTCGATGCTTTTAACGGGCTACTTGTTGATTATGCTTCGACGGTCGGAGCGGATGTCATCGTCCGTGGCTTGCGCGCCGTGTCGGATTTCGAGTATGAGATGCAAGTCGCCTCCATCAATAAAAAAATGAATGATCAAATCGAGACGTTATTTATGATGACGAACAACCAGTATTCGTTTTTAAGTTCATCGATCGTCAAGGAAGCAGCCAAGTATGGAGCATCGGTCGCCGGTCTCGTTCCTCCTGCCGTCGAAGAAGCATTACGTCATAAATACAGCGAAGGAGAATTAAGATGAAGGCTTGGAAACCGGCACTAGCCGCTGTCCTCGCAGCGATGATTGCTTTTTTTGTTCCGCTTCCGTATTTCATTTCCTATCCCGGGGACGCGACATCGACAGAGCAACTGATTGACGTCAAAGGGGCGACAAAAGAACCGGGTGACCTGATGATGCTGACGATTGCCCAGCGGCGGGCGACGCCCTATTTTCTCGTAGAGAGCCTGTTCCTGCCGTTTGCGGACCGTTCGAGCGTCAGTGACTATCTATATGACGGGGAGTCGGATGCGCAGTATGAGAAACGTCAGAAGCTTTACATGGAAGAAGCCCAGCATAACGCGACGATTGAAGGGTATGAACTTGCAGGGAAAAAAGCGACGGTCGACTTCAAGGGGATTTATGTATCGGGAATCATTCCGGATGGTCCGGCAGACGGAAAGTTAAAAGCCGGGGATCAGATTACGACGATTGGCGATAAAGCGATTACTTCGTTGAGCAGTTTCATGAAAACGATCAGCAGCAAAAAAGCAGGAACGGAAGTAAAGCTGACATACCTGCGAAACAACAAACAACGACAGACGAGCATTACCGTCAGTCAGCTGACAAAGGAATCAGAGCGGGTCGGACTGGGGATTTATGAACCGCTTCCGATATCTTCCGTAAAAACGGATCCGGAAGTCGATTTTAACGTCAAGGATGTCGGCGGTCCATCGGCCGGAATGATGTTCACGCTCGAAATTTACGATCAACTGACAAAAGGTGATTTAGCCAAAGGATATAAAATTGCCGGAACCGGTACGATTGAAGAGGGCGGAAAAGTCGGTCCGATCGGCGGAGCGTGGCAAAAAGTTGTCGCGGCAGACGAAGCCGATGCAGAAATCATGTTTGTCCCGGCAGGTGAAAATTACAAAGAAGCCAAACCGTCGGTCAAAAAAATCGAGACGAGTATGAAACTCGTCCCGATCAAGACAGTGGAAGATGCACTAGATTATTTGGAAACACTGCCGGCAAAATGAGCGAAGCGGCGATGTTCTTCAAGCCTGTCATAACGAGCCAAGGGCACAGCGTATGCTGCTGTGACTTGGCTTTCTTTGATGAGCCAGGGATGTTTCTCGAATGTCGAGATGACCGGGATACGCTGTTTGATTTCACGTAAGGCGAGACGCCCGTTGTCATTGAAGGCCAATGGGCGGACGTAGTCGATCTGGTCGAAGGCAATGTTTTCGAACTCGTGTGATTTAGTGGACGTCAACAGGTAGATCAGAACACGTTGCAGGCTGGTCCGGGTGTAACGACGTGTTTTAACAGCCGTCATGAAGTTGTCGAAAGTCTCGTTTTTACGTGCTCCTTCAATCAGGCGCGGGGCCAATGAGGAATCAATCCCGTTAAATTGCATTAAATCATCGAGAGGGGTTGTCAGAAGGCGGTGGCGGATAAAAGGATAGTAGGGCTCGAATGAAGCAAAGACCGCATTCCGCAGCGTCTCAGCGGTCAGTTCCGGTAAACCGATCAATGAGTGATGCGTTGCGTGATAAGCACGGATTGCCGTGGCACTCATGATGTCACCAGTGGAAAGATCATGGTAGCCGCTCCCGATGCGTTTTGTCGTGTGCAAGGTGATCGTCGAGGCAGCCCGTGCGTAATAATATCCGAGTGTATTATTTGGTGTCGTCAAGTCCAGTGTCGTCGTCATCTCCCGGAATGCTTGACTGGCGGCTGTTGCAGACGATAATCCACGGGCTAACCCTTCCTGCATCAGTTCTTGATAACGCGGAGTCGCTTCCTGGTTTTCAGCAGCAGCCTCGATGAACGGCTCCAATTGACCGCATTCACTCCCGAACGATAAACTTTCCGCACCGATCGTCTCGGCAATCGTGACTCCCCCAAGGGCGAACCGGTCGGCCCGTTGGACGGCGAAATAAAACGGAAGTTCGAGGACGAGATCGATTTCGCCGCTCGCGACAGCCGCCTGCGCCCGGGTCCATTTGTCTGTAAAAGCCGGTTCACCGCGCTGTGTAAACGTTCCGCTCATGATAGCGACAATCAAATCAGCGCCTGTTTCTTGACGTGCGATTTTTGCTTGATAAAGGTGTCCGTTGTGAAACGGATTGTACTCAGAAATAATTGCAGTCATTCTCATGAAACTTTCTCCTTTGCAAACCGAATTAAGTGCGGTAATATGAATGAAGACGTCCAAAAGTGTTCGTTCTCTAGCGATTTCAGTGTAAAGAAAAAACATTGACAAAACAAGATGTCCTCTCTATAATTCATATTGTTGCAATTGAGGTGATTCGGATGAAATGGTCCCTGATGCAATTGAATAAATTGCGCAATCTGGGTCAACTTCAGGTTAACGAGACGATTGAGCTTCCTGAGCTTATCGCCCTCCATCCGGATATCCGGGCGGTGCAACCTGTGCACGTTCGTGCAAATGCATCGTTTACATCGAATCAATTAATATTCAATCTCCGGATTACAGGCGAAATGACGCTTCCGGATGCCCGGACGCTGAGTGACGTCGCGTACCCGTTCGAGATTGAATCCATCGAGTCGTTCCTGCTCGAGGTTGATGCTGTTCCGAGTGATTCGGATGACATCAACTTACCGAACGGGAATACGGTTGATCTTCAACCACTCGTGCAAGAATTGATTTTACTTCATGTGCCAGTGCAAGTGCATGGGGATGATGAAGAAAATCAGTTGGTTCAAGGGGAAGGCTGGACGGTTCTCTCTGAAGAAGCGCCAGAAGAAGCTGAACCAAAAATTGATCCGCGACTTGCGGGTCTCGCTCAGTTCTTTAAAAAAGATCAGGATTCCTAATCTTTTCATAAAAAGACGAGTGTATTTTTTCAAGGAGGTGGACAACGATGGCAGTACCATTCCGCAGAACGTCGAAAACACGCAAACGTCTTCGCCGTACTCATTTCAAACTCCGTGTACCAGGTATGGTCGAGTGCCCAAACTGTGGTGAAATGAAACTTTCACACCGCGTTTGTAAAGCATGTGGCTCGTACAAAGGTAAAGAAATCGTCAGCAAGTAAGCTGAATGATCGGTATAAAAGCGACCCTAGAATCGAGCAATCGGTTTGACAGGTCGCTTTTTTTGATGAAAGAAGGAGCGTGGACAGATGAGTCAAGTAGGAATCATCGGTGCCGGATCGATTGGATTATTAATCGCATCCTACCTTGCAGAACAGCACAGTGTGACACTCTATACGAGACAAGCGACAGGGCATGAAATCAAGATTATCCGGGATAATCAAGTCAGCCGACCTGTAGAGGTGCGGCCGCTTGAACAATTCGAGTCACAAGACTTGGTGTTCGTGACGACAAAGTCGTATGATATAAAAAGTGTGATGCCTTATCTGACGAACGGAAAGATGCCGGTCATGTTCTTACAGAACGGGATGGGGCATGTGAAAGAAGCGGAGCAAGTACCGCAGGCGTTGTTCGGGATCGTCGAGCATGGTGCCATGAGAACGGGACGATACGCGGTCCGACATACCGGAATGGGACGGATCCGCTACGGGCGGGTACCCGTCGCGATGCTCGAGGCGACACCGTTGCAGTTTGAGTATGTTCCGGACATCGCGCAGGTTATGTTAACGAAATTATTCATGAACGCCGTCATCAATCCATTAACTGCCTATTACCGGATTACGAACGGTCAATTACTCGAAGCACCTTACGCTGAAAAGGCACACGGTATTTTTGAAGAGTTGCGGAACGTCTTTCCGGAGCATCCGATCAGCTATGAAGAAATCGAACAGGTCATCAGACGAACCGCGCTGAATCGTTCGTCGATGCTTCAAGATATAGAGCAGGGAAGACAAACGGAAATTGAGCCGATTGTCGGTTTTGTCCTGGAACACGCGGTGAATCCGACACCCTTACTGACTTTTTATTTTAATCAGATTAAATCTCAGGAAAAAAGAGGGGATTCGATGTGACGTGGTTTATTATTTTTCCAATCTTCAGCTTAGTTAGCTTATACCTTATTTTTTTGATGGTCTTTCGCCAACACGGAAAAGCAGTCCGGTTGGCGCTTGATTTAGGTACATTCATCGTATTGTATGGAATTCACGTCGCTCTGATTGCCTTGACCGGTCAAAATTATTTAGGGTGGCTGTTAATCGCCGTCCTCTTGATTTTTGCAGTCAATGCCTTATGGCAACGGATCAAAAAGGTGGATGTGGATTATATACAGATGATTCGACACAGTTGGCGGATTACGATCTTGATTGCTCTTCCGGTTCAGTTGACGCTGTTTGGAATCGGAATTCAACAACTGTTCATTCATTGATTTTGTCAGAAAGAAGGGATTTTGTTTGAAGGTACAATCATTTGACGCCTTGTATGATGAAGATTCATTGATGCAGAAAGCTTCCCGTCAAGAATTTTCGAAATACGTTGATCATATTGGAACAGAAGGAATGCAGGCAAGAAGCGGCCTGTTGCAAGAACGGCAGTATCCGCATCTGAATGCGCTTGTCGACGAATTGATGCGGCAAAACCCCCGGCTGAACGACAGCTTGAAGGAACGCCTCGAACTGTTGCGGACAGGTGAGGCGCAAGTCGTGATCACCGGTCAGCAAACGGGAATCTTCGGCGGGCCGATGTATGCCGTTTATAAATTGCTGACCTGTCTAAAGGTTGCCCGCCAAACGGAAGAACTGCTGAATCATCCGGTTCTCCCGATTTTCTGGCTCGCAACCGAAGACCATGATTTTGATGAAATCAATCATCTGATTGTACCGACACATGATTTCCGGACACGCAAACTGGCAATCCAGGCACCGGATTCGATTTCGCGTTCTGTCAGTCGGCTGGCATTTGACCAGACGGCCGTCAAGGATATCGTTCGTCAGGCACTATGTACCGAACGGGAAACACCGTATACAAAAGAGTTACTGGCACTGTCGGACCGGTTAATCGAATCGAGTACGACATACGGAGAGTTTTTTGCTTCGTTCATGGGAGAACTTGTCGATCACGATATCATCTTCTTTGATGCAGATACGGAAGCAGTCCGCCAGCTTGAAATTCCGTTTTTTGAACGATTGATTCAGGACAATGCTGAAATCCGGCAAGCGTTATCGAAAGGCATCCAAGAAACAACCGAGTTGCCGGATACCTTTTTAAACGAAGAAGCGGCCCACCTGTTTGTGGAGGACATCGGACGTGATTTATTGTATCCGGGACAAGATTTTGTGACGAAACAAGGAAAGACCTATACGGAGCTTGAGCTGTTGGCATTACTGTATGCAAGTCCGGAACGTTTTTCAAACAGTGTCGTCACACGTCCGTTGATGCAGGATTACTTATTCCCGACACTTGCTTACATCGGAGGACCGGGAGAAATTGCATACTGGACAAGATTACGGCCGTTGTTCCATCACTTCGATTGGACGATGCCGGTGCTGATTCCAAGGATGGGAGCCGTCATGTTACAGGCACGGGACGAGAAAGGACTTCGGCGTCATGGTCTGAGTCTCGAACAAGTGCTTCATACAGGCGTGCCGCTCGCACCATTTGACGCGGCGGCAATAAAACGGCATTTGCATGACGCAACCCTCTTAGGAACAGTCCTGGTCGAGGAAGTCACGCGGGTCGAACAACAGGAGTTGCGTACGACGGCTGTCGCGACGAAACTGAACAAACAGCTTCAACTTGCCGTAGAGACGATCGTCGATCAAAAGCGACGTCTCCATGAACAGGCGAATCGTTCGGACCGCGCCCTGCAGTATCAGTTGGCACCCGATCATGCACCGCAGGAACGGATTCATTCGATATTGCCTTGGCTGAACCGATACGGTTTGAATTTAGTTCAGACCTTACGGATGCACTATGAACAAACCGAGGCGGAACAATTGAAAATTATGCTCTAAACCTGCGAAATCAGCAGGTTTTTTTGTTTTTTTAACGAAAGATACACAAAAGTTCAAAAAATCAAGGAAACTGTCTCATTTTCGTAACGTTTTCAAGAAAGAATATGATACATTGAAAAAGAGTAACGTCCAGTTTGGACAGTGAAAGGTGAGGCAGCACATGTTTGAGCATGAAACAGTATTAAAATGGGAGTCCATTAAAGGGCTGAATATCAAACCTGACGGGATTTATGTCGATTGTACGTTAGGTGGAGCAGGACACAGTGAAGAAATCGTCAAGCAGTTGACGACAGGACATCTGTACGCGTTTGATCAGGACGATGTCGCACTGGCACATGCAGCAGAACGTCTCGCGGCGTATGAAGGTCGCTTTACTTTAATAAAAAGTAATTTCGTACATTTAAAAGAGGAATTAGAAGCACGATCCGTAACAAAAGTGGACGGGGTTTTATTTGATCTCGGCGTATCTTCTCCACAACTAGACGAAGGCGAACGTGGATTCAGCTACAACTTTGACGCCCGACTGGATATGCGAATGGACCAAACGTCACCGCTGTCTGCGTATGAAGTCGTCAATGAGTGGCCATATAACGATCTTGTTCGGATTTTGTTTACATATGGGGAAGAAAAGTTCTCCAAACAGATTGCCCGCAAGATTGAGAAGGCACGTGAGATTGCACCGATTGAAACGACATTTGAACTGGTCGAGTTAATCAAAGATGCGATTCCGGCACCAGCCCGCCGTAAAGGAGGGCATCCGGCCAAGCGGACGTTCCAAGCGATCCGGATTGCCGTCAATGACGAACTGAATGTTTTTGATCGAGCCGTGTATCAGGCGATTGATTTACTCGCTGTCGGTGGACGCCTATGTGTCATCACTTTCCATTCGCTCGAAGACCGGATGTGTAAGCAAGCATTCAAAGAAAAGTCATCTTTACCTGAGCTTCCGCAAGGGTTGCCGATGATTCCAAAAGAATTTGAACCAGAACTGCGTCTGGTGACAAGAAAACCGATTACAGCAGGAGACGATGAACTCGATGATAATCGCCGGTCACGCTCCGCCAAATTACGAATTGTTGAAAAAATGAAGGAAAGTTGAGAGGAGCATTCAAATGGCAGAACCACTTCGTAAACCGATGCAATCCATGGAACCTGTTCGGCAGCAACCTATCCAAGAACCACGTAAGACGGAAGATATCGCACGTCGTGTTGCGGTTCGTCCAAAATATCGTTTGTATCCATTTGAAAAGTTTTTGTACAGTGCGATGATTGGCGGAATTGTCCTCTTTGGCAGTGTGACGATTGGTGCTCATAACGAAGCTTACAATGTCAGTCGCGATCTCGCGAAAGAAAACCAAGTGACGCAAGAGATGAAAAAAGAGAATGAACGTCTTCAACTTGAAGTGACCAACTTAAGCTCTCCAGAACGCATTTACAAGATTGCGAAAGAACAAGGTCTTGATATGCGAAAAGGGAACATTAAGGTGATTCCTAAATGAATCCACTATCTAAATCCCGACGGAGAGTAGCCTTTGTCATGTTGATATTTGCTGCTCTCTTTTTGGTGTTCATTTCACGCTTTTTATACTTATCGACGACAAAAAAATTCCACGGAGAAGACATGTTGGTCTACGCGGAAAAAAAACGTTGGGAGTCGCAATCGACATTATCGGCAGAACGTGGAGAAATCTTTGATCGGCTGGGTTCACCGATTGCGATCAACATCCCGTCCTATCACTTAGTGGCAATCTACCGGTTGGGCGGAGTGAAGGATCCGGACGAGACAGTGGTCGATTTCAAGAAAACAGCGACCGGACTGGCGCCGATTTTAGGCATGTCGGTGAAAGAGCTGGAAACGTATCTGATTGAAAATAAAGATCGGTCTCAAATCGAATTCGGTAAAAAAGGGAATGACTTGACGGTTGATCAGAAAGAACAGATTGATCGGTTGAAGTTGCCCGGAATTCGATTAATCGAGGAACCGAAACGCTATTATCCGAACGGGATTTTCCTGTCGGATACGCTAGGATTCGTCCAAAAAATTACAGAAGATAACGGGCGGGTTGTCTTAAAAGGACAGATGGGCATCGAAAAACAATACGATGAGGCCTTACGTGAATCGTTTGGCTCCCGTGTCTTTGAAAAAGATCGCAGTGGCGGAGAGTTGGTTCAAGGTACGTCAAAAATCTCAAATGAGCCGAAAGACGGATCCAATCTGTATCTGACGATTGATCACCGGATTCAGCAGGCGCTTGAGAAGCAGATGCAGAAGATGTACAACGAATACAAACCGAAAAATGCGACCGGAATCGTCATGGACGCCAAAACAGGTGAAATTTTGGCAATGACGGATCGTCCGTCATTTAACCCGAATTTACGTGATATGACGGATTTTACGAACTTTGCCGTCTCGTCTCGATTTGAACCCGGATCGACGATGAAGATTTTCACGTTGGCTGCTGCCATCGATGCAGGGGTCTTCCGTCCGAACGAACCTTATAAATCAGGAAGTTACAATTACAAGGGGACCGTCATTAAAGACTACAATGATGTCGGCTGGGGAACGATTCCGATGATTGAAGGGGTTTATCACTCCTCAAATGTCATGTTCTCGATTCTGACGGCTGAAAAGCTTGGAATCGAGCGCTATAAAGACTATTTCAAGAAGTTTCATTTCGATCAAAAAACGGGTATAGATATCTCGGGTGAAGTAAACAGTCAATCTGATCTGTCAAAACCGCTGAATACGCTGATTACATCGTGGGGACAATCGACGGCGGTAACGCCGATGCAAATTCTCCAAGGGGCGACAGCGATTGCCGGAGACGGTGAAATGGTCAAACCGCATATTATCCAAAAAGCGGACCATACGGACAAAGCGCCGTATAAAGCCAAGACAGAAGTAGTCGGAAAACCGATTTCCGCGGAAGCGGCAAAAGCGACCCGGGAAGCACTGGACGGTGTCGTTAACAGTAAAATCGGAACCGGACAGATGTACAAGCTGAAAGATTACCGTGTCATCGGGAAAACAGGGACGGCCCAGATTTCCGAGAATGGGAAATACATCCAAGGGCAGTTCATCCACTCCTTTATCGGAATGGCGCCAAAGGATGATCCGGAATTGATCATGTATATCGCGGTCGACCGGCCGTCGAAAAATGAATCGTCGGTTTCCGGTCCAAGCATCATGAGTCCTGTCTTCAAAAGTGTTATGAATACAGCATTACAGTATCGAAGCATTAAACCGGCGACTCAAAAAGAGTCGGTGGATGTCAAAGCGAAAATCATTCCGAGCTACATCGGGAAAAGTATGAATCAGGCGGAAGAGATGGCGAAAGAGCAAGGTGCCGTACCGGTCGTGTTAGGTGACGGGGTCGAAGTCGTCTCCCAAATTCCGACCCGCGGACAGGAATTCGTCAGCGGGGAACGTGTCCTCTTCAAAACAGGACGGACGTTTAAGATGCCTGATATCACCGGGTGGTCACAACGGGATGTCAAAAAGCTTGTCAGTCTCTATGATTTAAAGTTAGACGTGATTGGTAAAGGTTTTGTAACCAAACAATCGGCGCGAACTGGTACACTAGTGAAAGAAAATGGAAAGCTGACGGTGGAACTCGCTGAACCAAAAGAGTAAGAAACAGCGGTCTCCTGATTTCTGCAGTGAAACGAGGACGGACCGGAGTCATTCGTTGACTTCTGTTCGTCCTCGTTTGCTGTAATCGAGTGGAGGAAATAGTGATGGTGACAATTGCACAGATTGCCCAGTGGCTGGGATTAGAAGAAACCGATACACGGGCTTTAAGAAATTTTGCGACAGATTCAAGAAGTACGCTGACGGAAGGATTGTATATCCCGATCCAGGGAGCACGCGTCGACGGACATACGTTCATCGAGGGAGCAGTTGCTCAAGGTGCCATCGCCACGTTGTGGAAAAAAGGTATTCCGCTTCCGGAGATGGACATCACGGTGCTTGAAGTCGAAGATCCGTTACAAGCGTTACAAATCATCGCCCGACGTTATTTACAACAAGTGGCACCGAAAGTCATCGCTATTACAGGATCAAACGGCAAGACCTCAACGAAAGACATGATTGAAAGTGTCTTGAAACAGTCATTTCGAACGCACAAAACGGCAGGAAACTTTAATTCGGATATCGGAATGCCTTTGACGATCTTGATGATGCCGATCGAGACGGAAGTCGCCGTTCTTGAAATGGGAATGAACGGGTTTGGGGATATCGAGCTGTTATCGAACCTTGCCGAACCGGATATCGCACTCGTGACGAACATTGGGGAGTCCCATGCCGAGCAAGTCGGCGGACGAACTGGAATCGCCCGAGCCAAACTGGAGATTCGCTCAGGCTTAAAACCGAACGGTCATCTCTTCGTAGATGGCGACGAGCCGTTGTTAGGAGAAGTGCCGGCTGAACGGATCGGATATCATGCGACCAATACGTACGTCATTGAACAGGCGGAAGCGACGTTCATCGGAACGACGTTTAAATTTGACGGGACGACGTTCAGCATACCGGTCCTCGGTAAACATCAAGTCCGGAATGCAGCATACGCGATTGCGACAGCAAAAGCACTGGGACTTACCGATGACGTCATCCAGGCAGGATTGAATGACGTACAATTGACACCGATGCGGATGGAACGTTTAATGTACGGGCAAACGGCAATCATCAACGATGCCTATAATGCCAGTCCGACATCGATGAATGCGGCGATTGAAACGATTGCAACGCTCGATGGATTTACGAATAAAGTCGTCGTCCTCGGTGATATGTATGAACTCGGTCAACAAGAACGTCTGTTACACGCCTCTGTCGGGAAGAAAATTGCACTTCCTGTATCCCATGCTATCCTTGTAGGAGGGAAAGGACGTTATATCGCGGATGGAATTGTTGATCCGACCGTCCAAGTTCAATTTGCGGACACGGTCGAAGAGGCAGCACGTCTGCTCCAACCTTTGCTCGGCCAGCAAACCGTTATTTTGCTGAAAGCGTCGCGTGGACTGGCACTGGAACAAATTTTTACATTTCTAAATGAAACTTAATCCTTAAAAGTAGGTGTTTGCAATGATCACATTATTCATCAGTTTAATTATTGCGTTTTTGGTTGTCGTCCTCGTGATGCCAAAAGCGATTCCTTTTTTACACAGTCTTAAATTCGGTCAAGAGATTCGCGAAGAAGGTCCGGATTGGCACCAAGTGAAATCCGGGACGCCGACAATGGGTGGAATCGTCATATTGCTGGCGATGATCGGCAGCCTGCTTGTGCTCTTAGTGATGGGAGATCTGGACCAGAGCCATCTGTCGTTATTGTTCTTGACGCTTGCTTACGGAGCGATCGGTTTTATCGATGACTATATCAAAGTCGTTAAAAAACGTAATCTTGGTTTAAACTCAAAACAAAAATTAATCGGACAAATTGTCGTCGGTCTTTTGTTTGTCTGGTTGAGCGGCGGATTTTCGAGTCAAGCTACGTACCTGGCGATTCCTTTTACGACATGGTCGATTGACTTCGGTATTCTGTATCCGCTCGTCGCGTTATTCTGGCTCGTCGGATTCTCGAATGCGGTCAATCTGACGGACGGACTGGACGGACTCGTATCCTTTACGGCGATTCCGACATTCCTGTTCTTTGGCCTTTACGGTTGGTTTATCGCGGATGAGCCGGGGGTTGCCTTGTTTGCCTTTTCAGCTGTCGGTGCGTTGATCGGATTCCTTGTGTTTAATGTCTATCCAGCTAAAATCTTCATGGGCGATACGGGATCACTGGCTTTAGGAGCTGCGCTTGCCGGTTTATCGATCTTATTGAAACTGGAATTACTGTTAGTACTGATCGGCATTGTATTCGTTGTCGAGACATTATCGGTCATCCTGCAGGTTATTTCCTTCAAGACGACAGGGAAACGGATCTTTAAAATGAGTCCGATTCACCACCATTTCGAAATGGTCGGGTGGAGTGAGTGGCGTATCGTCGGAACATTTGCTTCGATTAGCTTAATCGTGGCGTTAATTGCCTATCTGTTCGTGTAATTGAAATTCGTGGTCAAGAAAGTGAGCGATTTAATGATGAAGAGTTCTGAGCTGGAGAAGAAAAAAGTATTGGTCCTTGGGACTGCGAAAAGCGGAATTGCGGCAGCGACCTATCTTGTGAAGGCAGGCGCTGTCGTGACGGTGAACGATGGTGGGACACCTTCGGAAAATGACGTCCAAACGCTTGAATCCTTGAAGGTCGAAACCCTCTTCGGAAGTCATCCGTTATCCTTGTTGGATGGAACAGACTTAATCGTAAAAAACCCGGGGATCCCTTATCAGATTCCATTGTTACAGAAAGCACTGGAGCTTGGCATCCCGGTTTGGACGGAAGTGGAATTGGCTTATCGTTCAACAAAAGCGGACTGGGTGGCGATTACAGGATCAAACGGCAAGACAACGACGACGACGCTCGTTCATGAACTATTAAAACGGGGATCAAAACGTGTTCATCTGGCGGGGAATATCGGTTTCCCGGCAGTTGAGGTTGCCCAGCAGGCAGAAGCAGGCGATGTCATCGTCATTGAGTTGTCCAGTTTTCAATTGATGGGCATCGAATCCTTCTGTCCAGTCAGTGCGGCGTTCCTGAACCTGTCGCCGGCTCATCTTGATTACCATGGGGATGTTACATCTTATGCGGCAGCCAAAGCACGAATCTTTTCAAACATGGATGAAGCCGGACGACTGGTCGTCAATGCGGATGACGAGGAAGTCATGCGCCTAAGCGAAACAGCAGCAGCCGAACGGTTGACGTTCTCACGTCGCCAAGATGCGTATGCACACATCGAAAACGATATGATTTTTGTCGGTCAGACAGAAATTCTCCCGGTCCGTGAGCTGGCGCTCGGCGGTGGTCATAACCTCGAAAACGTCCTGGCTGCCTTGACATTGATTGAACCG
This sequence comes from Exiguobacterium sp. K1, assembly GCF_033721435.1. Lineage (NCBI taxonomy): Bacteria > Bacillati > Bacillota > Bacilli > Caryophanales > Exiguobacterium > Exiguobacterium sp. K1. The sequence goes on from NZ_JAOTIT010000001.1 coordinate 363,879, forward strand.
TTCGGGATTTCCCTGACAGCGATTCAAGACGTCTTGCGTACGTTTGGCGGAGTAGCACACCGGACAGAATACATCGGTGAGTTTGCCGGACGAAAGGTCTACAATGATTCAAAAGCCACGAACAATGTTGCGACGGAAGCAGCACTGTCCGGTTTTCAATCGTCTATCATTTGGATTTGCGGTGGACTCGAACGCGGTGCAGATTTAACACCGTTGAAAAGTGCGATGACCCATGTCAAACATGTCATCGGACTCGGGGAGACCGGTCAACGCTTCGCCGATTTAGCGACCGAGCAACAGATTGCTTCGACGGTGACACGTGAGATGGAAGAAGCCGTTGCCACGGCATTTGATGTCTCGAAACCCGGGGATATCATTTTGCTGTCTCCGGCATCGGCCAGTTGGGACCAATACAAAACGTACGAAGAACGCGGCGAACATTTCATCCGTTCTGTCCAAAAAGTAGGAGGAATGATGAAATGAGAATCGTAGTTTCAGGTGGAGGCACCGGTGGACATATCTATCCGGCGTTGGCGATGATTCGAGAAATTGAACGTCGGACGCCATGCGAAGTGTTGTACATCGGAACAGAGAATGGACTCGAAGCAGATATCGTCCGTCGAGCGGGTATTCCTTTTGAATCGATTGAAATTTCGGGGATCCGCCGTTCCTTATCGTTTGAAAACGTCAAGACCGGTTTCCGCTTTTTAAAAAGTGTTGTCCGCGTCCGGAAGCTTTTGCGCGACTTCCAACCGGATATCGTGGTCGGAACGGGTGGTTTCGTCTGCGGTCCGGTTTTATACACAGCAGCGAAGATGGGATATAAAACACTCGTCCATGAACAAAACAGTTTACCGGGAATCACGAATAAGTTCCTGGCGCGTTATGTTGACCGAGTGGCCTTGTCCTTTAAGGGATCTGGTCATCATTTCGGCAAAAATGAAGGGAAGACGATTTTAATCGGGAATCCCCGTGCTTCGGAAGTTGCGATGCTGCAGATTGATCCAGTCGAAGAAAAACAAAAATACGGTTTTGAACAAGATCGTCCTCTGATTGTCGTTTACGGCGGCAGCCGGGGGGCACCAGCCATCAATAAAGCAGTCGTCGACATGATTCCCAAGCTGACAGAAACTGACTGGTCGTTATTGTTCGTCACGGGACAGGTGCACTACGAAGACATTCAGGCTCAGCTCGGCACATTACCCGACCGGATTCAATTGCGTCCGTTCATTTATGATCTGCCGTTAATTTTAAAAGCGAGTCAACTGGTCATCTCGCGTTCCGGTGCAAGTACGTTAGCTGAATTGACGACGCTCGGTTTGCCGAGTATCTTGATTCCAAGCCCGTACGTGACGGAAAATCATCAAGAAGTGAATGCTTCGTCACTCGTCGAGACAGGAGCCAGTCTGTTGATTCGGGAATCCGAGTTGACGGGAGACCGATTGTTCGACGCTTGTACGAAAGCAATTGCCGATCAAGCGGACATGTCAAAAGCGTCACTTGCGCTTGGTATGCCAAATGCGGCAAGTGATCTGGTCGATGAATTATTACGGTTGATTCAGCAAAAAAACTAAAGCATTGCAGGAATAGACCGATAAGGTACTGAAATTAAACATAATGGAGGGAGAGGCTTACGTGAAGGAACAACAACCGGCCAGACAGCCGAAGATGGATGCGACTGTCCGCAGCTTAGAAGATAAAATTCCATATGTCCGTGAGCAGCGTCGGAAAAAGGCGAACCGGCGTTTAATCTATGTCCTCATCCTGATCGGTCTATTGATTGGTGTCGTCTTCTATCTTCAATCGAGTTTCTCGCGTGTCGCGACATTTGATGTCACTGGCACCGTGAACGTCAAGAAGGAAGACATCATTCAAGCATCACGTATTAAGGTGAAGGAGACACATGCTTTCAATGTGTCGGAAGAAGCCGTGTTGGAACGGATTGAAGATGTTCCGGGTATTCGCGAAGCGACGATGAAAAAAACGTTTTTACACCATTATGAAGTGGATGTCGTCGAAGAAAAAGAAATCGCGTATGCCAAAGACAAACCGGGCGCCCGGATCGTCTTAGCGGACGGAACGATTATTCCCGGAAAGTCGAAGGAAGAATTGTTTGATGCACCGATTCTAACCGGATTTACGGATCAGTCCTTGGAACGTCTGACAAAGGAACTCGTTAAAATCGAGCCGAAAGTCCGGAGCCGGATTTCGGAAATCGTAGCCAATGACCAGACCGACAAAGGCGGATTAAAGTTATTCATGACGGACGGAAATACCGTCTTATTGAGTACATCGGCTTTTTCTAACTCGTTGAATGAATATGTCAAAGTGATTTCTGCATTGCCAAAAGGTAAAACAGGAACGATTACCATTGATGGTGGTATCTATTTCAAACCATATAAAGGTAAAAAATAGTAAATAACACCCTGTATTAGACGGGTTTGACAAACGTTTGTTTTCATTAGTAGGAAAGCGGACACATCGTCATCAAATCGTAATCTATTAGATGGGTAAGTTAGACAATAACTTCTTTTCGTGAGGTTTTTTATAGTGTAGACTTAAACGAGAAGAAGATTGTCTCGATTCCTGTAAATATAAACAGGAACGACAGGATTAGTATTATGAAAGTGGAGGTGTCACTCCCATGGAAACGAAAGGTACGATTGCCGCACTAGATATTGGGACATCGGAAGTGAAACTCATCGTCGGTGAACTTCTAGGTGGAACACTGAATGTCTTAGCGGAAGGGTCTGCACCATCTGCAGGCGTCAAGCGAGGTGTCATCGTCGACATCGATCAAACAGTAAATGCCATTAAACAAGCGGTTGCAGAAGTGGAGCGCACACTCGGTGAACCGATTGGTGAAGTATATGTAGCAATTTCCGGTGAGCACATCCAAGTCAAGGATTGCCAAGGGATGACATCAATCAAAGGGGAAGATAACGAAATCACGGATGATGATGTGAAGGATGTCCTTCATTCTGCCATGGTGATGCGGATTCCAAACGAATTGAGCGTTGTCGATGTTTTACCTAAAACGTTTACTGTCGATCAGCAGACGGAGATCACAGATCCACGTGGCATGATCGGTTATCGTCTAGAAGTGACAGGGAAGCTGATTATCGGAGCGAAGACGATTCTACATAGCATCAAACGTTCCATCGAACGAGCTGGGTTGGAACTTGCGGGGTATGTGCTGGAAAGTTTGGCCGTCTCACGAATTGCAGCTTCGATTGATGAATTGGAACTCGGTGTCGGAATCGTTGATATCGGACATGAAACGACCACTCTTTCAATTTACGAAAAAAATGATTTAGTGTACTCAACGACACTTTCGTATGGCGGAGATCATCTGACACGCGATTTGACGTATAAAATGAATTGTAAATACCAAGATGCAAAACTCGCCAAAGAAGAATATGGTGTCGCACTGGAAGCACTCGGAGACCCGGAAGAGAAAGTTTCCTACGTGACGATTAACGGAGAACACCGTTTCGAACCACAGACGGAGATCGGTTTTGTACTGGAAGCCCGTCTGGAAGAGATTTTTGAAATGATCCAGAAACGAATGACACAAGCCGGATATGCACAAATGAACAGCGGCATCATTCTTTGTGGCGGCAGTTCTTCCTTACCAGGAATTGACCAACTCGGTAAGCGGATCTTTAAACAAAGCGTGAACGTGTATCAACCAGCCAGCTTAGGGATTCGTCATCCGAAGTATGCTGTCGCTGCCGGAATGTTACGCTACGTGCTGTCACGCAGTGCCGTTTCGAAGTCAGGGTTTGACCGGGCGGACGAAAAGGGAATAGCCGCACAAGGACGTGAGCAAGAAGAGTTACTTGCACACCCTTCCCAACCTTCAGTACGCGAAGAGCGACCACAGAAGGAACAGCCTCCAAAAGAGCGGAAGTCATTCAGCAGTTTCTTTGAGAAATTTTTCGGCTAAATAAAAAATTATCAGTAAAAAAATAGGGGGCCCCTTTTATGTTGCATTTTGATGAAATGATGGACCAAGTAGCTAAAATCAAAGTCATCGGAGTAGGTGGCGGTGGTTCAAACGCTGTCAACCGAATGATTGAACATGGTGTCCAAGGCGTAGAATTCATCGCTGTCAATACGGATGCACAAGCTCTAAACATGTCACAGGCGGATGTAAAACTTCAACTGGGAGCAAAACTGACACGTGGTCTTGGTGCCGGAGCAAATCCGGAAATCGGTAAGAAAGCTGCCGAAGAAAGCCGCGAACAGTTGACAGAAATTCTATCTGGTGCCGATATGGTTTTCGTAACAGCAGGAATGGGTGGCGGTACCGGAACAGGTGCAGCACCGGTCATCGCTGAAATTTCTAAAGAAATCGGTGCGTTGACAGTAGGTGTCGTCACAAAACCTTTCATGTTCGAAGGCCGCAAACGGATGCAACATGCTGTTTCAGGCGTGCAGAACTTTAAAGAAAAAGTCGATACACTCATCGTCATTCCGAATGATAAATTGCTTGAAATCGTCGATCGTAACACGCCGATGCTTGAAGCCTTTAAAGAAGCCGATAACGTGCTTCGTCAAGGTGTTCAAGGGATTACGGACTTAATCGCCGTTCCGGGTCTCATTAACTTGGACTTCGCGGATGTTAAAACGATCATGACGGAAAAAGGTTCAGCATTGATGGGTGTCGGTGTTGCAACGGGTGAACACCGTGCGACAGAAGCCGCGAAAAAAGCGATTTCGAGTCCATTGCTTGAAACATCGATCGAAGGTGCAAAAGGCGTCTTGATGAATATCACCGGTAGTGCGAACTTGAGCCTTTACGAAGTAACGGAAGCTGCTCAAATCGTTCAAAGCGCTGCGGACGAAGAAGTCAACTTAATCTTCGGATCAGTCATCAATGACAACTTGGAAGACGAAATCATTGTTACGGTCATCGCAACGGAATTCGAAAACGAGCCACTCGATTTTGAAATCCCGTCAGCACAAGAAATGATGAAAAACCTGCTCAAGAAAAAGCAGGCATCGACACCATCACCGGTAGCTGAAGAACCTAAACCGCAAGTCGAAGAGACACCTATTAGCTCGAACCAAGAATCAGCAAAAGGGTCAGATGTCGAAGAGACGATGGATATTCCTTCTTTCCTTCGCCGGAATAATCGTTAATTCGATATTCCCGGGACACGACTGCTAGATCAAGAGGTGTCGCGTAAGCGACACCTCTTTTTTTAAAAAAGGATGGGATGAGATGTTTGGTCAATGGATAAAATGGGATACCCCGACAGGAACGGTCCGTGCAGCGTTTACGACAAAGTTTTCAGCACCTCACGGTCAAGGCAACTTAGGACTGCATGTAAAAGATGATCCGGAAGGTGTCATTAAAAATCGTGAAGTCATCGTGCGGCAACTGGATTTAGCCCTGGAAAACTCAGTATGGGCTGAACAGGTGCACGGCAATCATGTCGAGCAAGTAACGACCCTCGAGTCCGGTCGTGGATCCTCAGATTACGAAACGGCAATCAAGGGTACAGATGGACTGGTGACAACGGATTCAAACGTCTTATTGATGATGCTGTTTGCAGACTGTGTGCCGCTCCTTTTCTGTGATCCGCGGACAGGTATCATTGCAAACGTTCACGCCGGCTGGCGCGGAACGGTTGCCAACATCGTCGAAGCCACATTGACAAAGATGGAACAAGCCGGTGCCGAACGTTCTTCGATTCAGATGGTGATCGGACCCTCGATCCGGGAATGTTGTTATGAAGTCGATGGTCCTGTTCTTGAGGCGGTTGACCAACTGAACTTGGAAGAGTCTCCTTATACTAAAAAAGAAGACGGAAAAGCTATGTTATCACTTCAAAAAACCAATGCCATGTTAGCCGAACGCAGTGGTGTCGGTGATGTGCTGGATACAGGAATCTGTACGAACTGCCAGGCGGAAGACTACTTCTCCTATCGTCATGGGGATCATGGTGGACGGTTTGCCAGTTTGATTGTAAAGGAGTCTCTCGATGTCAATTTCTGAAAATGTACAACAAGTCCGACAAAACATGAAACAGGCGTATGAAAAGACCGATCAAAAAAAGCAGGTACAATTGATTGGCGTGACGAAATCAGTTTCAAGTGAAGTGGCGGCGGAGTTGCTGGCGGCAGGTATAACGGCACTGGGTGAGAATCGTCCGGAAGGATTGACCGACAAACAAACGGTCTTAGGACGTGCGGCCTGTGAGTGGCATTTTATCGGAACACTGCAGACCCGTAAAGTCCGGCAAGTCATTGATCGGATTGACGTGTTACATTCCTTGGACCGCTTGCATCTTGCGGAAGAAATCAATAAACGTGCCAAGCAGCCAGTCGATTGTTTTGTGCAAGTCAACGTTTCTGGTGAAGAATCCAAGCAGGGGATTGATCCGGAAGATGTCCACTCATTTTTGCATGAGGTAGGACAATATCCGATGGTCCGTGTAATCGGACTGATGACGATGGCTCCGTTGACAGAAGACGAACAAGTACTCCGTTCGGTTTTTCGTTCACTTCGTGTCTTGCGAGACGAAGTGGCAACCCGTCAACTCCCGCATGCACCGTGCACGGAATTGTCGATGGGGATGTCATCGGACTATCAGATTGCCATTGAAGAAGGCGCGACATATGTCCGAATCGGTACGACGTTAGTCCAGTCATAAATTGCCTAGATATACGAAAGGAGAATTGATATGGGATTCAAAACAAAAATGCAAAATCTATTTCTCGGTAATACAGACGATTTAGATGAACTCGAATATGAAAATGATGCTACAATAAATAAAGGTAGAGGTGCATCACAGCAAGAATATGACGAGTATTATGAGGATTCTACCCCTACTGTTACTCAAAAGGAGGACCCTGTGAGACAATCGAACATCGTACCCATTCATACAAAAAAGGCGAAATCACAAGTCATTCTCAGTGAGCCGCGTGTGTTTAACGAAGCACAGGAAATCGGCGAACATCTTCGTCAAAATCGTGCTGTCATCGTGAACATGCAACGGATGTCTAAAGATCAATCACGCCAAATGATTAATTTCCTGTCAGGTGTCGTGTTTGCTCTTGATGGAACGATTACGACTATAAGTCAAAATACACTCCTCTGTGTACCGAACAACGTCGAGCTGGCCGGAAGTATCTCAAATCTGCTCGGTGAAGATGATATCAACCATAAGGGGTGGTAAGCATGGATTCGCAAGTCATGTACGCAATCGGTCGTACACTCAGCACGTTACTTCAATATTACAGCTACGTCATGATTGCCTATATTTTATTATCGTGGTTCCCAAATGCACGTGAATCACGATTCGGTCAAGTTCTGGCCATGTTAGTCGAACCTTTCCTCGCACCGTTCCGACGGATTATCCCGCCCATCGGAGGTATGCTTGACATTTCACCTATCGTTGCCTTTTTAGTGCTTAATTTGGCACAGGCAGGCATTCGAGCGATCTTCTTCTAATGAGCGTTTATGATCATTATCGCGGACATGAGCGGGAGTTCGTCGATCTCGTCCTAAACTGGATCGACCATGTCGAAGCGACCTACACATTTAAAGTGACAGACTTTCTGGATCCGCGTGAACAACAGATTACCCGAGAACTTGTCGGAACAAAATGTGCCCTCTTTTTTGAGGGCGGTTTTGAAGGTGCGGAACGACAGCGTGCCCTCATTGCCCCTGATTATTACGAGCTTGATGCCAACGATTTTGATATCGCCATTTATCGTATCCATTATCCCACAAAATTCGTCGAGCTCTCGCATCGCCAGGTGACAGGGACATTACTAAACGTCGGATTAAAACGAGGGAAATTCGGTGACGTCGTCATCCAAGATCAACTCGTCCAGTTCGCCGTCGCGAAAGAAGTGGCTTCTTATATTGAAGCGAACGTCGATCGTGCGGGGAAAACCAAGATCCGGTTGTCACTCGTGGATTCAGAAGAACAGTTGAAAATCAAGGATCAAGAATGGCAGGAAGAACTGGGATTTGTCAGTTCGCTCCGTTTTGATACGGTCGTCAGTGAAATCCTTGGATTTTCAAGACAAAAAGCGCAAAGCCTGATTAAGCAGGGTGAAAGTAAAGTCAATTATAAAATCGTTGAAGATCCGAGCTTTTTGTTAGAGGAAGGCGATTTACTGTCACTTCGCGGAACGGGACGTGTCAAGTTAATTGCCGTACTCGGTTCAACGAAACGGGACCGGATCAAACTGCAATACGGTCTGCTAAAAGGATAACCAACAAGCTGAGGGAGGATTTCATCATGCCATTGACGCCACTTGATATTCACAATAAGGAATTTACACGTAAGTTTCGCGGCTATGACGAAGATGAGGTCAATGAATTTCTTGATCAAGTCATCAAAGATTTTGAATTGTTGCTCCGGGAAAACCGTCAACAGCAAGAAGTCATTCAAAACATGCAGTCTCGTGTCGATTACTTCAGCTCGATGGAGGAAACGCTAAACAAATCCATCATCGTGGCACAAGAAGCGGCAGAAGAAGTCAAAGCGAATGCGACGAAAGAAGCGAGCCTCATCGTCAAACAAGCAGAACGGGAAGCCGAACAACTGCAGGATGCAGCACAGCGCCGAGCGCAGCGGACTGATTTTGAAGTCGAACAGATGCGTAAAAAAATCGAATTGTACCGTAATCGATTCAAAGTATTGATCGACGCACAGATGGAATTGTTGACGAGCCACGACTGGGATGCATTTGATAGTTCGACCCGGGGTGTGCTTGACGAGATTCCGGCAGTTGCGTATAATGACGACGATGTCGTATAAGTTAAATCATTGAGAAGGACACGTCTTTTATCTAAATACTGTCAGCGAATCGGGGACCGGTGTGAGCCCGATCAGTCAAGGATAAAAGGTATCCCCTTTGAGTGTGGAACTGAACCTGTTCAGTAAGTTCCACCGTTTCGCCTCCGTTATCAGGCTCTTAAGTGGTAATCCGTTTTTCAGGGTTGCTAGTAGGGTGGTACCGCGAGTTCAAGCCAACTCGTCCCTATCAGGGGATGTGTTTGGCTTTTTTTGTACGCAAAATTCAGATAAGTGAGGGAATGCCAGATGGAATACAAAGATACGTTATTGATGATGAAAACGGAATTTCTAATGCGGGGAAACCTGCCGAAACGTGAGCCGGATATGCAGGCACGTTGGAACGAGATGAATCTGTATGAAGCCGTCCAGGAGAAAAATGCCGGCAAGCCGACATTCATTCTTCATGATGGTCCTCCTTACGCTAACGGAGACATCCACATGGGACACGGATTAAACAAAGTCTTAAAAGACATCGTCGTCCGTTACAAGTCGATGAACGGGTTCCGTTCTCCGTATGTACCGGGTTGGGATACGCACGGACTTCCGATCGAAACAGCGCTTCAAAAAGCGGGTGTCGACCGGAAGTCGATGTCGGTCGCAGAATTCCGTGAGCTGTGTGCTAAATATGCATTAGAGCAAGTCGATCACCAACGGGAACAATTCAAGCGTCTTGGTGTTCTCGGTGACTACGACAATCCATACATCACGTTACAACCGGAATTCGAAGCGGCACAAATCCGTCTGTTCGGTGATATGGCGAATAAAGGATACATCTATAAAGGGAAAAAGCCGGTCTACTGGTCGCCGTCTTCGGAGTCTGCTCTCGCAGAAGCAGAAATCGAATATCAGGATAAACGTTCGGCTGCAATCTATGTGGCGTTCCAAGTCATGGACGGAAAAAACATCCTGGAGCCGACGGATCATTTCGTCATCTGGACGACAACACCTTGGACGATTCCGGCGAACCTCGGGATCTCTGTCAGCGGTGAGTTGACGTATGCTCGGATTGAGCACGAAGGAAAAGGCTATATCGTCGCCGAAACACTCGTACCGGAAGTCATCGAAGCCCTCGGCTGGGAAGGTGCGACGATCGGTCGTGTCTTCGACGGAGCCGACTTTGAATACATCAAAGCGAAACATCCGCTCTATGACCGCGAATCACTTGTCATGCTCGGCGATCATGTTACGGCAGAAGCGACGGGTGTCGTTCATACTGCGCCTGGACACGGGGAAGATGACTTCCGAATCGGTCAAGCGTACGGTCTTGATGTCCTTTGTCCGGTCGACGACAAAGGGGTCATGACGGCAGAAGCACCTGGTTTTGAAGGATTATTCTATGAAGATGCCAACAAAGAAATCGGTGTGGCACTAGAAGAAGCCGGTGCATTGTTAAAACTGTCGTTCATCAAACACTCGTATCCGCACGACTGGCGGACGAAAAAACCGGTTATCTTCCGGGCGACACCACAGTGGTTTGCTTCGATCAAAGATTTCCGGGCGGAGATCCTCGATGAAATCAAAGAAGTTCAGTGGGTACCGGAGTGGGGCGAAACACGTCTTCACAACATGTTCAAAGACCGCGGAGACTGGGTCATTTCCCGTCAACGCGCGTGGGGTGTCCCATTGCCGATCTTCTATGCTGAAGACGGTACGGGAATCGTCACACCGGAAACAATCGACCACATCGCCAATCTGTTTGCCGCTCACGGATCAAATGTCTGGTATGAGCGCGAAGCCGTTGATCTGTTACCGGAAGGCTTTACGCATCCGGCAAGCCCGAACGGCATCTTCAAAAAAGAGACGGATATCATGGACGTCTGGTTCGATTCCGGCTCATCCCATGCCGGTGTCCTCGCGACACGTCCGGAACTCGAGCGTCCGGCTGACTTGTACCTGGAAGGGTCTGACCAATATCGCGGATGGTTCAACTCGTCTCTTTCGACATCCGTCGCAACGACAGGGAAAGCACCTTATAAAGCGGTCGTCAGTCACGGATTCGTCCTTGACGGTCAAGGGCGGAAGATGTCGAAATCAATCGGAAACACGATTGCACCAATCCAAATCATGCAACAGTTCGGAGCGGAAATTCTTCGTCTTTGGGTGGCTTCCGTCGATTATCAATCAGATGTCCGTGCTTCAATGGACAACTTCAAACAAGTATCGGAATCTTACCGGAAAATCCGGAATACGGTTCGCTTCCTGCTCGGAAACCTCGACCAGTTCGATCACACGACGCACCGTGTGGCATTTAAAGACTTGCCGGAATCGGATCGCTTCATGCGGACGAAACTCGATCAACTTGTCGGTAAAGTAAAGGCAGCGTACGATGCGTACGACTTCATGGCGGTCTATCAACTGTTGCATAACTTCTGTGTCCTGGACTTGTCTTCGTTCTATCTCGATTACACGAAAGATATCTTGTACATCGAAAAAGAAGATGCACCGGCGCGTCGTGCCGTTCAAACAGTCATGTATGATACCGTCGTCACATTGTTACAACTGATGGCACCGGTCTTACCGCATACAGCCGACGAAGCGTGGGAATTCGTTCCCGGCGTCGAGACGGCGAGTATTTTCTTGACGGATCTTCCGGAAGCACCGGAAATGACGGAAGAAGGTCTTGCATTGATCGCGAAATGGAACAGTTTCCTCGTCTTCCGCGATGATGTCCTAAAAGCACTCGAAGAAGCACGTGCCGAGAAACTTGTCGGGAAAACGCTCGAAGCGAAACTCCTGCTTGCACCGAATGACGAAACGAAAGCGTTGCTTGCGACAATCGATCACCTCGAACAACTATTGCAAGTTTCGCAAATCGAGTTTGTCGCTTCGGCCGAGAAATCGTACGGAACGACAGGCATCACTGTTCTGAAAGCAGATGGCGAAAAATGTGAACGTTGCTGGACATATTCGACTGAACTTGGACAAGATCCAGCTCATCCGACACTTTGCCCACGTTGTACTGAAGTCGTCAATTCTTTATAATGAATCAGGGAGGGGCAGCTACGGCGACTTCGTAGCGGTCCCTCATTATTTTTGGATGTGGAGGAAAAAAGAATGTGGCTTTACTTAGCGATTGCTGCTGTACTCGTCGGAGTGGATCAATTGACGAAATGGATCGTCGTCCAACAGATGACGATTGGTCAAGCGATTGAGATCATTCCCAATTTCTTTTATTTAAATTCATACCGGAATCGTGGTGCCGCCTGGGGAATGCTTGAAGGGAAATTCGGTTTTTTCTTCGTCATTACGCTGGTCGTCGTCATCGGGCTGATTTATTTTCTTTACAAAGAAGGCACAAAAAACAAAGTATTTGCTTGGAGTGTCGCCTTGTTACTCGGCGGTGCGGTCGGAAATTTCATCGACCGGATGGCCCGTGGAGAAGTCGTCGACTTTTTTCATTTTTATCCGTTCGGGTATAATTTCCCGATTTTTAATGTCGCAGACGTCAGTTTGACGTTTGGTGTTATTTTGATGCTGATCAGCGTCATGTTTGAAGAGCGTTTGACTAAGAAGGGAACGATTGATTAAATGAATGAACAAAATGAATGGGCTGTTAAAGCCAATGGTGCTACCGGTCGAATTGATAAATGGTTAGCTGAACAACAAGACTGGTCCCGGTCACAAGTCCAGGACTGGTTAAAAGCGGGTCACGTCGAAGTAGACGGACGGATCGTGAAACCGAACTACAAGATGTCTGGAACAGAAGAAATCCTTGTTCGCATCCCAGAAGCGGTCGAGCTTGAAGTCCTACCGGAAGATATCCCGCTGGATGTCGTCTATGAAGACAGCGACGTCATCGTCATTAATAAACCAAAAGGGATGGTCGTGCATCCGGCAGCCGGTCACGTATCGGGAACACTCGTCAATGCCTTGCTCCATCATTGCCAGGATTTGTCCGGCATCAACGGCGTCAAACGTCCGGGGATTGTCCACCGGATCGATAAAGACACATCAGGTCTCTTGATGGTCGCTAAAAATGATTTGGCTCATGAATCGTTGGCGCAACAATTGAAAGACAAAACGACAGAGCGTCTTTATATCGCACTGGTCCACGGCGAGATTCCACATGAACTCGGGACGATTGAAGCACCGGTCGGCCGTGACAAAAATGACCGTCAGCGGATGACGGTAACAGATAAAAACTCGAAAGCAGCTGTGACACATTTCCGTGTTCTCGAACGGTATGAAGGCTTTACGGTCGTCGAATGTAAACTCGAAACAGGACGGACGCACCAAATCCGTGTCCACATGCGTTACATCGGTTTCCCGCTTGCCGGAGATCCGAAATACGGCCCACGTAAAACGATGAAAATGAACGGTCAAGCGCTTCACGCTGCGGTTCTTGGATTCAAGCATCCGCGGACCGGCGAGATGTTGCATTTCGAAGCACCGTTGCCGGAAGAGATGACGTTTGAGATCAGCCAGTTGAAAAAACTTGAATTAGAGTCTTGACGTTTTTCTAATAAAACGGTAGAGTATCACCTAGAGAGCGATGCGAGACATCTGCCTCAAACAATCGGTCGTCCGCGTTGACGATCCTACCCATAGCACACCTTTAAACGAGTCCGGAGAGGCTACGAAAGGGAGACACTTCATTTGTGTAGATACGTGCAGTTTCGGCTGCCCAACACTTATTGTCTTCAACAACCTCCTGCGACTTAGCGCAGGAGGTTTTTTTGCAGAAAGGAGCACCTCATGAAACCATCCGTCATTTTAGATGAAGCGGCAATCAGTCGTGCGTTGACACGCATCGCCCATGAAATCATCGAACGCAACAAAGGAATCGACCAACTGATGATTGTCGGCATCAAAACACGCGGGGAGACACTCGCCCGTCGTTTGGCCCGCCGGATTGAAGAAATCGAAGGAAAGCCGGTCTTGCTGGGTGTCGTCGACATCTCGATGTACCGGGATGACTTATCGAAAAAAAGTCTCGAGCCGGAAATCAAAGGAACGGATATGCCGGAGACGGTGACCGGAAAAATCATCGTCCTCGTCGATGACGTCCTGTACACCGGACGAACCGTCCGCGCCGCAATGGATGCGCTCGTTGACCATGGTCGCCCGAGTATGATCCAGCTCGCAGTCCTAGTTGACCGGGGACACCGGGAACTGCCGATCCGCCCGGATTTCATCGGGAAAAATGTCCCGACCTCACGTGAAGAACAAGTTGTCGTCGCTTTATCCGAAGTCGATGACGCTGATCAAGTATTCATCAAACGTTAAACACAAATACCTTTAACGTGGTCCAGAGAGACCAGAAAGGGAGTTATCCTCATGCAAACACACAAACCAGTTCTCGATGTACAAGAACGACCAAAACATCCTCTTCAGTGGCTGATGCTCAGCCTCCAACATGTCTTCGCGATGTTTGGCGCGACGGTCCTAGTTCCGTTATTAACGGGATTAAACACATCCGTCGCCCTCGTCGCAAGCGGAGTCGGCACGTTGATTTTCCTCGCCGTCACCCGCTTTAAAGTTCCGACGTACTTAGGTTCAAGTTTCGCTTATATCGTCCCGATCATTGCCGTCAGTGAACGCTGGGGTGTCGAAGACGCACTTGTCGGCGGAATGGTTGCCGGACTTGTCTACGGAATCGTTTCCCTCGTCATCACGTATACAGGTGTCGGCTGGTTAATGAAACTGTTGCCGCCGGTCGTCATCGGCCCCGTCATCATGGTCATCGGATTATCGCTTGCTCCAACAGCCGTCAACATGGCAATGAACGGAGCGGACGGGAAGTACAACGGTACCTTCCTGCTCGTCGCCTTGACGACACTCGCTGTCACCTTGCTTGCGATGACGTACTTTAAAGGAATATGGAGTACCGTCCCGATTCTGTTCGGTATCCTGACCGGATATCTGGTCGCCGTCGCTGCCGGGATTGTCGACTTCACGTCACTGAAACAAGCGAGCTTCTTCCAGGTGCCGAACTTTACGGTGCCATTCCTCGACTACTCGCCGACACTAAACTGGGCGGCACTTGCGCTCATCGTTCCGGTCACACTGGTCACATTGACAGAGCATATCGGAGAACAAAAAGTGACATCACGGATTATCGGGCGCGAGACGCTTCTTGATCCGGGGATGCACCGGACGGTTCTCGGGGATGGCCTGGCGAAGACGATTGCCTCGATCCTCGGCGGTCCGCCGGTCACGACGTATGGTGAAAACAACGGCGTCATGGCCATCACCCGCGTCTACAGTGTCTTTGTCCTCGGAGGCGCAGCAGTTCTTGCCATCAGTTTTGGTTTCCTCGGCTATGTGGAAGGGTTCATCAAGACGATACCGACACCTGTCATGGGCGGCATCAGTATCCTGTTATTCGGGGTCATCGCCTCGAACGGTCTGCGGACACTGGTCGAAAGTAAGGTCGATCTTGCCGATAAACGAAACCTGACGATCACAGCGGTCATTCTGGTCATCGGGATTGGTGGAGCTGCCCTCAAAATCGGCAACTTCTCGCTTGAAGGTATGGCACTGGCCACGATCTTAGGAGTCCTTCTGAATTTGATCTTGCCGAAAACAAAGGTCGAAACGGCAGAACACGAACAAGAAATACCACAATCGAAACGAGCAGCTAACGACTTTTAAGACGTTCCAGAGAGAACGATAAAGTGGAGGCCCTTCAGAAACAGGTGGCGACATCTGTCTTCTTCAGCGCACCTTCACATCAGAAGGTGCGCTTTTTTGCGGCCCAAAGGAGAGAATAACATGCAGACACGACAACGGATTGCCCATTTTACGAGTCTTGACGCATTAGCGACAGAAGACATCGAACAGTTGATTGAGCGGGCACTGCAGCTGAAACAAGGCGCACCTGTCCGACCGCTTCCGACGAAAACCGTCGCCAACTTATTTTTCGAACATTCGACACGGACTAAATGTTCGTTTGACATGGCGGAACATCATCTCGGACTGCATGTACTGCCGTTCGAAACGGCAACTTCATCCGTCCAAAAAGGGGAAACGTTGCTGGATACGTGCAAAACGTTACAAGCAATCGGCGTGGATGCCCTCATCATCCGACACGGAGAGACCGGTTATTATGAACCATTACAACAACAGTTGTCGATTCCAATCATCAATGCCGGAGACGGCAGCGGGCAACATCCATCGCAATCACTGCTCGATTTGATGACGATGTATGCGGAATACGGTCATGTCAGCGGAAAAACGATCGTCATCTGCGGTGATCTCCGGCACAGTCGGGTTGCCCGTTCAAACGCACACGTCTTGCAACGCTTAGGAGCGACCGTCATCGGTTCCGGACCGAGGGAATGGTTTGACGAGACGATGGGTATCACCTACCGGGAGATGGACGAGGCGGTGGCGACGAGTGACATCATCATGCTGCTCCGAGTCCAGCACGAGCGGCATACGGATGGCCGTCCGTTTGCAGCGAAAGAGTACCACGAACGGTACGGATTGACGGAACAACGGATGAAGCGCATTCGACCGGAAGCAATTGTGTTACATCCGGCACCGGTCAACCGTGGTGTTGAGATTGCCGACGAATTGGTGGAGCATCCACAATCACGTATCTTTGATCAGATGACGAACGGTGTGTTTGCCCGAATGGCGATTTTGGAACGGGCATTTGAGACAGCAACGATAAAGGAGACGATCTAAAATGGCGATTCGAATTGATCATGCAACATGGTATAAAAACGGGGAACTGCAAAAGTCGAGTATTCGCATGGAGGACGGGGTCTTTACGGATCTTGATGCGACACCACTTGAAACGGATCAGGTGATTGATGCCATGGGATACACGGTGGCACCTGGATTTGTGGATGTTCATGTTCATTTACGCGAACCGGGCGGCGAACATAAAGAGACGATTGCGACCGGAACAGCGGCAGCGGCAGCCGGCGGATTTACAACGATTTGTCCGATGCCGAATACGCGACCGGTTCCGGACGACCGCGAGACGCTGGATGCGCTCTTTAAAAAGATTGAAGAAACGGCATCTGTCCGTGTTTTCCCTTATGCGGCGATTTCAAAAAATCAGCTAGGGCAGGAACTCGTCGCATTTGAACAACTGACTGATGCCTTTGCCTTCACGGACGATGGAGTCGGCGTCCAAAGTGCCGCCGTCATGCGGGAAGCGATGACACGTGCTGCCGCAGTCCAAAAAAGTATCATCGCCCATTGTGAAGATGATTCGCTGAAAGCAGGCTGTGTCCATGAAGGGGCATACAGTGCACGGGAAGGATTGCAGGGAATCCCGTCACTTGCAGAAAGCATTCATATCGCCCGGGATGTCTTGATTGCGGAAGCGACCGGCTGTCATTATCATGTCTGCCACGTCTCGACAAAGGAATCCGTCCGGGTCATTCGGGATGCGAAACGGGCGGGAATTCGGGTGACGGCAGAAGTTACGCCGCACCATTTAGTATTGACGGAAGACGATATCATCGGACGCGATCCGAACTTCAAGATGAATCCACCGCTTCGGAGTGAAGCGGATCGCCAAGCGTTGCTTGCAGGACTGCAAGACGGAACGATTGATTGCATCGCGACAGACCATGCGCCGCATGCCGCGGAGGAAAAAGCACTCGGCATCGAACGGGCACCGTTCGGGATTACTGGATTTGAAACGGCCTTTCCGTTGCTCTATACGAAACTGGTCGAAACCGGCATCTTTACGCTGAATCAGTTGTTCGACTGGATGTCACGTAAACCGGCCGATTTGTTTGACTTACCGTTCGGACGGATTGAAATCGGGGCGCCCGCCGATCTTGTCCTGCTTGATCTCGAGACGGTCCGGACGGTACAACCGGACCAGTTCCTCTCAAAAGGAAAAAATACTCCGTTTGCTGGAGCAGCACTAACCGGTTATCCGGTCTTGACATTCGTCGGTGGAGAAATCGTATTCAAGGGGGAAAAAGCACATGTCTAAACGGACGTTGATTTTAGAGGATGGAATGGTATTTGAAGGAGAAGCGTTTGGTTCAAGCGAGGTGACGATGGGAGAGGTTGTCTTCCAGACCGGGATGACCGGATACCAGGAGATGTTATCCGATCCGTCTTACTGCGATCAAATGATTGTGTTAACGAATCCTTTGATCGGCAACTATGGAATGAACCGTGACGACTATGAAACGACCCGGCCGCTTGCGAAAGCACTGATTGTCCGGGAAGTCTGTCACACGCCATCGAACTTCCGCTCGCAGACGTCTCTTGCGACAGCTTTGGAAGAATTCAACATTCCCGGATTAACCGGCATCGATACGCGGCAACTGACACGACATCTGCGGTCAAAGGGTGTTATGCGGGGATTGCTCGTTGACGGTACGTACGATTTGACCGAGCAACTGGAGCGGCTCAAGCAAATGGCGCTTGCGACCGATCAGGTCAAACGGGCTTCGACGGAACGGGCCTATGTCATTCCAGGTGCCGGTCCGAGAATCGTCCTGGTCGATTTCGGCGCGAAACTGGGCATTATCCGCGAGCTCGTCCGACGCGGCTGTGAAGTCGTCGTCGTTCCGCACGACGTGACGGCAACAGACGTCTTGCGTTACGTCCCGGACGGTGTGATGTTATCAAACGGTCCCGGGAATCCGAAAGATGTCCCGACCGCCATTCCCTTGATTCAGGAACTGACGGGACAAGTCGTCATTTTCGGTATCTGTCTCGGTCATCAACTGATTGCCTTAGCACATGGCGCAGACACATTTAAGCTGCCGTTCGGTCACCGGGGAGCGAATCATCCGGTCGAAGATCTTC
The DNA here is from genome assembly GCF_033721435.1 of Exiguobacterium sp. K1. Taxonomy (NCBI): domain Bacteria; kingdom Bacillati; phylum Bacillota; class Bacilli; order Caryophanales; genus Exiguobacterium; species Exiguobacterium sp. K1. The sequence goes on from NZ_JAOTIT010000001.1 coordinate 382,436, forward strand.
GGACGGGACAAGTCAGCATCACATCACAAAATCATGGATATGCCGTGGAGGAACAGTCGCTTGCCGGCTTGAATCTCAAGTTGACGCACCGGGCGATCAATGATGGAACCGTCGAAGGAATCCGCCATACGACACACCCTGTCTTTTCGGTCCAGTATCATCCGGAAGCCTCTCCCGGACCGATGGATGCCAATGATTTATTCGATCAGTTTTTAACAGAAATCACGAACCAACAGGAGGTCTCTCATGCCTAAACGTCAAGATATTCAAAAGATTCTCGTCATCGGATCCGGTCCAATCGTCATCGGACAAGCAGCAGAATTTGATTATGCCGGAACACAAGCCTGCCAAGCCCTGAAAGAGGAAGGGTACGAAGTCGTTCTCGTCAACTCGAATCCGGCCACCATCATGACGGATCCGACTGTAGCGGATCGGGTCTACATCGAACCGTTACAAGCAGAGTTTGTTGCCCGCATCATTCGGAAAGAACGTCCAGATGCGTTACTCGCGACACTCGGCGGACAAACGGGACTGAATCTCGCCGTTGAACTGGATCGACTTGGTGTGCTCGCCGAATACGGCGTCGAACTGCTCGGGACGAAACTGACGGCAATCGAGGAAGCGGAAGATCGTGATTTGTTCAGAAAATTGATGTTTAAACTCGGTCACGGTGTACCGGAAAGTGAAATCGTGCATACGGTCGAAGAAGCTGAGCAGTTCTGTGCGAAGATCGGTCTGCCGATCATCATTCGACCAGCCTATACACTCGGTGGAACCGGCGGTGGTATCGCCGAAACGATGGATGAGTTCATCCGGATTGTCGAAGGTGGACTGAAAGCCAGTCCGGCGACCCAAGTCTTACTGGAAAAATCGATTGCCGGCATGAAAGAAGTCGAGTTCGAAGTCATGCGGGACGCGACGAACCAGGCAATCATCGTCTGTGCGATGGAAAACTTTGATCCGGTTGGTGTCCACACGGGGGATTCAATCGTCTTTGCCCCGACCCAAACATTATCCGACCGCGATTATCAGATGATGCGGAATGTATCGCTTGATATCATCCGTGCCCTAGGAATCGAAGGCGGATGTAACATCCAGTTCGCACTCGATCCGGTCAGCTTCACGTATTATGTCATTGAAGTCAATCCGCGGGTCTCACGTTCGTCAGCACTGGCTTCAAAAGCGACGGGGTATCCGATTGCCAAACTGGCTGCCAAGATCGCCGTCGGGTATGCCTTATCCGAATTAAAAAATCCGATTACGGAAACGAGTTTTGCCTCGTTCGAACCGGCACTCGACTATGTCGTCGCCAAAATTCCCCGCTGGCCGTTTGATAAATTTGAATCGGCCGACCGGACGCTCGGTACCCAGATGAAAGCGACAGGTGAAGTCATGGCAATGGGCCGGACGATGGAGGAAGCTTTGCTGAAAGCGGTTCGTTCGCTTGAAATCGGACAAGCGGACTTACACATGAACCGTTTTGCCGAGATGAATGAAGCCGACCTGCACCGTCATATCATCAAAGCGACAGATGAACGCCTGTTTGCCCTGTATGCCGGCATCGAACGTGGTCATACCGTCGAACAATTGCACGAATGGACGAGCATCGACCGGTTGTTCCTGGAAAAACTGCAGCATATCCACCGGATCGAACAAGACATCGTCAAGCAGGGATTGACATCGGAACGTCTCCGCCATGCGAAACGTTACGGTTTTAGTGACCAGATGCTGGCCCGGATCACGCAACAGACCGAGTCAGCAATCCGGCAGATCCGCAACGAATCCGGACTCCATCCCGTTTATAAAATGGTCGACACGTGTGCTGCAGAATTTGCATCCGACACACCGTATTACTACGGGACATACGAAGTCGAAAATGAAGCGGTTCCGACGACACGGCCATCGATTCTTGTCCTCGGTTCCGGACCGATCCGAATCGGACAAGGGGTGGAATTTGACTATGCCACCGTCCATTCGATCCAAGCGATTCGTGAAGCCGGATACGAAGCCATCATCGTCAACAATAATCCGGAGACGGTTTCAACCGATTTCTCGATTTCCGACCGGCTCTATTTTGAACCACTGACGACGGAAGACGTACTCGAAGTCATCCGAAACGAACAGCCAATCGGTGTCATCGTCCAATTCGGCGGTCAGACGGCGATCAATCTCGCGGAATCACTGGAAGCCGAGGGTGTGAAGATTCTCGGAACGTCACTCGAAGATCTCGACCGGGCAGAAGATCGGAAACAGTTTGAAGCAGCCCTGACACAGCTCGATATTCCGCAGCCTCCCGGAAAAACAGCCGTTACAGTCGCAGAGGCAACAGCAGCGGCAAGCGAGCTCGGCTATCCCGTCCTCGTCCGTCCATCGTATGTCCTTGGTGGACGCGCGATGGAAATCGTCTATGGAGAGCAGGAACTGGAGCATTATATGAAACATGCCGTCATCGCCTCACCGGAACGTCCGGTGCTCGTCGACCGTTACTTGACGGGAATGGAGCTTGAGGTGGATGCGATTTGCGACGGAACAGATGTCGTCATACCGGGCATCATGGAGCATATCGAACGCGCCGGCGTTCACTCGGGTGATTCGATCGGGGTCTATCCGCCGCAACGGGTACCGCAAGCGATCAAGGAGTTGATTGTCGATTACACGACACGCATTGCCAAGGCCTTCCGGATCAAAGGATTGCTCAATATCCAATTTGTCTTTGCTGACGGAGAACTGTATGTGCTGGAAGTCAACCCGCGGGCAAGCCGGACTGTTCCGTTCATCTCAAAAGTGACGGGGTTGCCGGTGGCACGTCTCGCGACGAACGTCATCTTAGGCGATACACTGGCGTCTTACGGATTGACGAGCGGTGTTTTACCGGAAGAAAAACTGGTTTCTGTTAAAGTACCGGTCTTCTCCTTTGCGAAGCTGAAAGAAGTGGATCCGTCGCTTGGACCGGAGATGAAGTCGACCGGCGAAGTCATCGGAACGGACCGGACACTTGAAAAAGCCCTCTACAAAGGACTGCTTGCTTCCGGAATGGCGATTCCGGAACACGGGCGGGTGCTGCTGACAGTCGCGGATCAGGACAAACAAGAGATGCTTGATCTCGCCAAACGCTTTACGGCACTCGGGTTTACGCTGCTTGCAACGGCCGGAACAGCCAGTGTCCTGGAAGAACACGGATTACGTGTTCAAGTCGTCGGCAAACTGGGTTCGGAACAAGGATCGATGCTCGAATGGATTGAAAAAGCAGAAGTCGAATATGTCATCAATACGATGAGCCGGGATTCACAAGTCACGAAAGACGGCTTCATCATCCGCCGGGCAGCAGCAGAAAACAATGTCGTCTGCCTGACTTCTCTTGATACAGCGGAAGCGTTGTTGCGGGTCATTGAAAGTCTGTCCTTTGAAGCGAGCGCGATTCAGCCGTTCGATTATATGAAAAAGGCGGTGACTCGATGATTCAACTCCTGACAGTCGTTTCACGCCGGGAAATCGCAAAAGGCGCGACAGAGTTAATCTGTCGCCGGCCTGACGCGACGGCCATCGAACCAGGTCGATTCATGCATTTACGGGTTGGTCCATTGTTACGTCGTCCCATCTCGATCGCCAACGTGGAAGGAGATTTAATCACGTTTTTATTCAAAGAAATTGGTCAAGGTACAAAAGAACTGGCCCGTCTCCGTGCCGGCGATCAAATCGATGCGCTCGGTCCGCTCGGAAACGGATTTCCGGTCGAACACGTTGCGCGTGAGGCGAAGATCGTCTTAGTCGGGGGAGGGATTGGTGTTCCGCCGCTCTACTATACAATGCGTCGGTTGGTCGAACGGGGAATTGCCTGCGAAGCGATTTTAGGATTTGATACGGCAGACAGCGTCTTTTATGAAGCTGAGTTTCAAAAGCTTGGTCCGACGACCGTGACGACCGTCGACGGGACAGCGGGCATCGCAGGATTCGTAACCGCCGCGCTCGACAGCAGCCGGTTTGATACGTTATTCGCCTGTGGGCCGGAACCGATGTTACGTTCGATCCAGCAGGTGCCGGTCGAACACAAGTTTTTATCGATTGAGAACCGGATGGGATGCGGTATCGGAGCCTGTTTCGCTTGTGTCTGTCCGACACCGGACGGGCATTATGTCAAAACCTGTTCTGATGGTCCGGTCTTCCGGGCGGAAGAGGTGATCCTATGAATCGTTTGCAAGTGGTCTTGCCCGGTCTGAATTTAAAAAACCCGATCATTCCGGCATCCGGATGTTTCGGATTCGGCGAAGAGTTTGCCAAGCTGTATGACTTATCGGTGCTTGGCGGCATCATGATCAAAGCAGCGACCGGAGAAGAACGGTACGGGAATCCGACACCGCGTGTCGCGGAAAGCGGAATGGGCATGCTGAATGCGATCGGCTTACAAAATCCCGGAGTGGAAGGAATCATTGCACAGAAGTTACCGTTCCTCCGTCAGTTTGATACCGAAATCATCGCAAATGTAGCCGGTTCAACGCCGGAAGAATACGAAGACGTCACAAGACGGATCAGCCGGGATCCGGTCGTCAAAGCGATTGAACTGAATATCTCCTGCCCGAACGTCAAGTCCGGCGGATTACAATTCGGAACAGATCCACAGATGGCAGCCGAGCTGACGAGACGTGTCAAGGCGGTTTCCGAAAAACCGGTTTATGTCAAATTATCGCCGAACGTCACATCGATCGTCGAGATGGCCCAAGCGGTTGAACAGGCGGGAGCGGATGGACTGACGATGATCAATACACTGGTCGGGATGCGGATTGACGTTCGGACGGGTCAGCCGATTTTGGCCAACCGAATCGGTGGTTTATCCGGACCGGCCATTAAACCGGTCGCCGTCCGGATGATTCACGACGTCGCCCAAGTCGTCACGATTCCCATCATCGGGATGGGCGGCGTCATGGAAGTGGATGATGTGCTGGAGATGATTTATGCAGGAGCATCGGCAGTAGCAGTCGGTACGGCCAATTTCGTCAATCCGTTCATTTGTCAGGAATTGATTACGGATTTACCAAAACGGATGGACGAGTTGGGCATCGACCACATCATGGATATCAGGGGGAAAGCATATGGAGCAACTTTACATCGCGCTTGATTTTCAGTCAGCCGATCAAGTCGAACGGTTTTTAGAAAAATTGGCACCACACCGGCCGGCACTTAAAGTCGGGATGGAGCTGTATTATGCGGAAGGTCCAGCCTTTGTCCGTCATTTGGTCCAACAAGGACATGATGTCTTTCTCGATTTAAAAGTCCATGACATTCCGGAGACTGCCCGGCGGACGATGCGTGTCATCGGTCAGCTAGGTGTTGAACTGACAAATGTCCACGCAGCAGGCGGGAAAGCGATGATGGAGGCAGCTCTTGCCGGATTACGCGAGGAGTCGCCCAAGACACGGCTGATTGCCGTCACCCAACTGACCTCAACGGATCAAGACATGTTAACCGATCTGATGATTCCGCATGCCATGGACGAAGTCGTTGCCCGTTATGCCCGCGAAGCTGACCAGGCCGGTCTTGACGGAGTCGTGTGCTCGGCTCTGGATACGACACACATCATAGCAACCTGCCGCTCCGGCTTTCAACTCGTCACGCCGGGAATCCGGCCGAACGGAACGGATGCGAATGACCAAAAACGGATTGCGACAGTAACGGATGCACGCCTTAACGGGGCAACGGATCTCGTCATCGGACGTGCCATCACACAGGCAAAAGATCCGAAAGTCGTTTATGAAGCACTGCTCTCAGAATGGAAGGGGATTAAACAATGAATCAACTCGCACAGGCATTACTTGAAATCGAAGCGGTCACGTTGGCACCGATGGCTCCTTATACATGGGCAAGCGGATTACGGTCTCCGATTTATTGCGATAACCGGCTGACATTGTCGAGTCCGGCGGTTCGGACTTTGATTGCCGACAAATTGGCGGAACGAATCCGCCCGTTAAACGCCGACGTCATCGCCGGGACGGCGACAGCCGGTATTCCGCATGCGGCGCTCGTCGCGGAACGACTTGGTCTCCCGATGGTGTACATCCGGGGAAGTGCCAAGGGACACGGGAAAGGAAATCAGATTGAAGGGCGTTTGCAGGCCGGACAACGTGTCGTCGTCGTCGAAGACTTGTTGTCGACAGGGATGTCTTCGATTGAAGCGACGCAAGCCGTCGAAGCCGCCGGTGCTTCGGTCATCCGGATTCAGGCGATCTTCTCTTACGGCATGACCCGACTGAAGGAAAACTTGACGGCCGCCGGAGTGGAAGCCGATGCTTTACTGACGTTCACGGAATTACTGGAGACGGCTGTCGAGACCGCCTATATTTCAAAAGAAGAGCAGGAAGGATTACAAACCTGGTCGATTGATCCGGTGAAGTGGAGTGAATCTTTCCTGATCGGCACGAAACAGAATTCATAATCAGGAAACTCACCCGAGCATGGCGGAAAAGATTCGATTCGTCCGTCATGTGTTCTTTTTTTTTGATACACTGAAAACAAAGAAAAGGAGCTGTTTTCAGATGTTGACCCATTATCGTGATTATGAGAGTTTCAAACAGGTGGCGATCCCGTTGCTTGAGCGACGACCCGATGTCCATCAGTTACCGCTCGGGATACTCGAACGGGGGGATGTGCCGATTTTAATGGCGATTGCGGAAGAAGGGGACCGGACGATCGTTGTGCTGCAAACGATTGAAGAACAGGCCATCTTATCAGGTGATGTCTTTACATACGAAGGAATCCGAAAATTATCGCGGATTTTAAACTGTCCCGGATATGTCGGAGAGCAGGCGATCATCGAGCCGTTACTTGCTTCGCACAGTCCGTTTCAAGTTAAGATGGATCAAGGGATTTATACATTGACGACGGTCATTCCTCCTGTGACGCTTGACTACGAATTCCGATTGATCGAGGAACGGTTTGCACCACAGGCTGTTGCGTTCGGTTGGTCGTTCATACAGGAGACCGGTGCCCTGCCGGCGACGGAACGCAGTCGTTTGAAGAATGAGCAAACGATACGTAAACACATTGAAGCCGAAACATTATTTGGTTTGTTTGACGGGGAACAGTTATTGGCAATGGCTTCATCGAGTCGGCCAACTGCTTCCGGTGTGACGATTTCCTATGTCTTCACCCCACCAAAATGGCGAAAACAAGGGATTGCGTCTTATCTCGTGGCCTGTCTGTCCGAACATCTGTTACAACAGTATCCGATGGTATCGCTCTACACGGACTGGTCCAATAAAACATCAAACAAAATCTATCAGGCAGTCGGATTTGAACTCGCCGGACGTTCCATGCAAATCACGAAACGTCCGAAATACCAATGACCGGCTGACGACATACAAACAAAAAGCAGAGATACTCTCCTTGAATGGAGGAAAATATCTCTGCTTTTTGTATACAGATTTTAGAATGTTGCGATGAGCTTTCCGCGGACATGTCGTTCAGACAGCCGCTGTAAGCCTTTGACGAGATCTGCCGCCGGAATCTCTTCCGTAACGAGCGGGTCCAGTTCTTTTGCAGCAACCAGTTTCAAAAGCTCATCTGCCATATGACCGAGATTCCGGATGGCCCGGTCGTCTTCGCTTGCATAAGCAGCAGCGAGTGCGACTTCATGGATAGATGGTGAGAGCGTAAACGGTTTAACGACCGATTGATCGGGACCGCCGGCGATGAAAGCCAGTTGTCCGGAAAAAGCGAGTCGTCCGAGATCAGCGGTCGCTTCATCTCGACCTACTGTATTGAAAATCAGATCCGCACCACGACCGTTCGTCCAGTCGCGGATGACTTCCGTCACATTTTCTGTTTTATAGTCGATGGCAAGATCAGCACCAAGCTTCTTGACCCAGTCATGATTCTCTGTCGAGGCCGTCGTCGCGACGGCAAGACCGAGTCGTTTCGCGAGCTGAATCCCGATTCCGCCGACACCACCGGCTCCGGCATGAATCAGGATGGTCTCTTTACCTGTCGTGTTCATCTTTTGAATGATGGCTTCATAGGCTGTCATACCGGCGCAGAGAATGGCAGCTGCCTCCGAAAAGCTGACAGCATCCGGAATTTTCGCCAACGCACGGACATCGACGACGGCATATTCCGCAAATGCCCCGTTTTTTTGAAGATTCGTATGAACGGCGATACGTTCTCCGACTTTGATACCCGTTACATTCGGTCCTGTTTGTTCGACGATACCGGTTAAATCGACACCCGGCACATGCGGATACGTCCAGGCCGGATTTTTGATTGCTTTGTAATCGACGGGGTTCAAGGCAACTGACTTGACGCGGATCAACGCCTGACCTGCACCGGGCGTCGGCGTTTCGATCTCCTCGAACGTCCATTGATCAATTGCTTCACCTGTGTGGTTTAACCATGCTTTCATCATTAATACGCTCCTTCCGAATACGTCAGTTCATATGAGTGGGAATACAGTTCGACCAGGTTACCGAACGGGTCTTCGCAATAGACCATCCGGTAAGGTTTTTCACCCGGATAATATTCGCGGATCGGCATCCGTTGTTTACCACCATGGGCAACAATTTTTTCGACCATGCCCTCGATATCCGGATCCTGAATGGCGTAATGAAAAATGCCGGTCTTCCAGAATTCGAAATTGTTGTCTGGTTGTTCATTGTTCGGGAATTCAAATAACTCGATTCCGACCCGGTCGCCGGTCGCCATATGAGCAATCCGGAATTTTCCCCAGCCGGCTCCAAAGACATCCGTACACATGACCCCGATCGGTGAGTCATCCTCGACGACGTCCGACGGTTCCATGATGATATACCAGCCCATCACCTCCGAGTAAAATGAGATAGCTTGTTCTAGATTCGGAACAGACAGTCCGATGTGTGAGAAATTACGTGGGTACGTCATAACATCCAACTCCTTTGCTTTTTGATTTACGATTACGATAACTTACGATACACTCGACTGCATAGTACGCACTTTGAAGTAACTACCTGAAGGAGAGACAAAAGCAATGACGACAGAACAGTTCCCAGTCAATCGGGCGCTCGCCATCATCGGCGGAAAATGGCGTCCACAGTTATATTGCACGTTAGAAGATGGTCCGAAACGTTTTTTAGAGCTGCAACGCGCAATTCCCGGTATTTCACGGAAAGTGTTGACCGATCAATTGAAAGAACTTGAACGGCTCGGAATGGTCGAACGGATTGAATTCGACGAAGCTGTCTTACATGTCGAGTACCGGTTGACAGATGCCGCTTATACGCTGCAACCTGCGATAAAAGGTTTATGCGCCTGGGGAGAAGGGAACTAAATTCTTTGTTGATACCACTAATCTCAGGAGGTCCTTTTAGATGAAACTGACTTATCACGGGCAGTCTACTGTCACGATCGAAACGAACGGGCACCACATCGTCATTGATCCGTTTTTCAGCGGCAACGATCAGGCGATGACAAAACCGGAAGACGTCAAAGCAGACTTTATCCTGTTAACGCATGCGCATGCCGATCATATGCTGGATGCCGAAGACATCGCCAAAGCGACAGGCGCGACGATTGTCGCGACACATGAACTGGCGACGTACCTGAGCTTTAAAGGATTGAATGTTCATCCGATGAATCTCGGCGGACAGTTTGAGTTTCCGTTCGGAAAAGTCAAAATGACGCAGGCGTTCCATTCTTCAAGCATCATCGATGAAGAAAAACAGACGATCACGTACATGGGAATGCCGGCCGGCTTCTTATTGACGATTGAAGATAAAGTCATCTATCATGCGGGAGATACGGCACTGTTTGGTGATATGGCGCTCTACGGTGCACATTACGACATCGATCTTGCGTTCCTGCCGATCGGTGATAACTATACGATGGGTCCGGATGATGCCTTGGTGGCAGCAGACATGTTGCAGGCGAAAACGGTTGTGCCGGTCCATTACGACACGTTTGATCTCATCAAGCAGGATGCCGCGGCTTTCTGTGCGAATTTGGAAGCGCAAGGCCAAACCGGTCAAGCCTTGAAAATCGATGAGTCAATCGAACTGTAATTAACAGTGCAAACCAGTCAGACCGGTTTGCACTGTTAAAAACGAATCATTCTTCCGGAAGCTTGGAAAGAATGATTCGTTTTTTGTCATGCTCCATCTTCCGCCCGATGGTATTATGTGAACAATTTCGTATGATAAAGAAGGAATGTTGACAGACGAATCATAAATTCGGAATAATGGGAGAGAATTGGATGGAGGTAGACCAATGGAGGAGAACACAAGCAGAACAGAACGAAAGCGGAAACAATCATCGTTTACGCGACTAAAAGACAAACGGCGGAAAATGACGGCTTCATTCGACCGGATCGGTGCCCGTAAACCGATTCGCCGCCCGCTCATCGTCTACGGTTCGGTTATCTTAAGTCTGATGATTTTATATACGGTGACCTTATTTTTGACGACGGATTCCTTATCAAGGGGAGAAGCGTTTAAAACAACAAACCGGTATAAAACGCTTCAGATCGACGCACCGAACGGTACAATCAACTTTGTCCGGAGTACAGACGGAAACGTTCAATTGAAATTGGTTGATAGTGCGTCAAGTCAAAAACGATTAAAGATCGGGACGTCAGGAAATACATTGACAGTGACAGGGCGAGACGGATTTGCCGCACGACTCGGGAACCGTCCGAGTGAGAAGCCGGGTGATTTTTCGATTCAAGTCGGATTACCGAACTACATGAATCGAATCGATGTTGACGCTCGGTCCATTAAAGGAATGGGTGTGTATGCGAAATCAATCCGGATGTCGGCTGAGATGATGGATATAAACAAAATGGATGCCGACGATATCGTCCTGACAGCTCAAGGTAACGTCAAAGCAACGAACATGAATGCCGTCCATGCGGAAGTAACTGCAGAATCGGTTAACTTATCCGAATACGGTGCCAAACTGGATTTATCCGTCTCGACGATTGACGGCCCAGTTCGATTGAAACCAACAAAAGCGGCCGGAACGATTGCCGTAACGACGGAAGGTGACATCAAAGCTTCAGACCGGTATACGAAACGAAAAGACGACGATACCGCTTTATTTGAGTTGTCGAAACAAGAAAAACCGGAAGTGACTGTCGAGAGTGAAGTCGGGCAGGTGACGCTCGAGTGAAATTCCAATTTCGGATTGGTCTCCGGACAATCAAGACCGGAATCGCTGTAGCGATTGCCCTCAGTTTTTCTTGGTATGTCTTCGGAATTTATTCCGGTATGGGAGCGGTTGCCGCAATCGTCGCCATGCAACCGACGATTCACCGGTCGTTTAAAATCGTCTTCAACCGGATTTTAGGAACGATTCTCGGTTTAGTCTGTGGACTCGCGGTCGTCGCGACCCTCGGAGCGAATCCATTGACGATCGGGTTGGCCGTCATCGTGTCGCTTGTCTTCAACTCGATGATTGGGCGGACCGACATGTCGACGTTTGCCGCTTTTGCCATCGTGCTGATGTTTGAAAGTCCAACCGCTGACTATGTCCATTATGCATTGACGCGTTCCTTATTGACGGTCGTCGGTGTCTTATCCGCAGTCGCCGTCAACTACATCGTGTTTCCTCCTCACTATGAAGACCGTTTACTGTTGTTCGTCAAAAAGACGACCAAACAATTGATGGAGGACTGGCGCAGTCTGGTCAAAGACGATGCAAAATTACTGACAGTCCGCAAACAGGTTTTAAAGCATGAGGAAATGATTATCATGCTGCAGGAGGATCAGAAATATCCGCTTGTCGCCAGCGGTCAGAGTAAAGCATTCATTCAATTGAAGCAGCTGGTTGATCTGGAGGACAAACTTCTGTTACTGCTTGAAAGTATCGCCAGTCATCGCGACTTGCCGATGTCGGACGAACAGGAGAAGATACTCGGACAAGAAATCGATTTTCTGCTCAGCCATCATTATGATGTGATTTTTTCACACGACCGGGATCAGCCGATGTTCAGCTTTGACCAGGAAGTCAGTGAAGTGGACGATATCATCAACGGTCATTTGCTCGATTACCGAGAACAGCTGGAAAAAATGAAATAAAAAAACGTCGTCCTTGTGAATCTTTTTCAATTGAAAAAGAGCGAAGACGACGTTTTTTTTTAAGGTGTCCGCAATGACTGGACAAGATCGGCATCTGGAGTGACGTAAAGTGTCGTTTGATCCGTATAGATGACGAATCCCGGTTTGGCACCACTCGGTTTTTTGACGTAACGGAGTTCTGTGAAATCGACCGGCACCTGGCTCGATTCCCGGGCCTTGGAATAATAGGCGGCGACCACCGCGGCTTCTTTTAATGTGGTCTCATCCGGCTGGTCACTGCGGATGATGACATGTGAACCGGGGATATCTTTTGTATGCAACCATGTCTCGGACCGGCGTCCGAATTTAAACGTCGCATAATCATTTTGTTTGTTGTTTTTGCCGACAAAAAATGGAATCCCGGTCGAAGATTGGTAGGCCTCAAGTTTAGGGATAAGAGGTTTCTTTTTCTTTTTGCTGCGTTCCCGGACGTATCCTTCTTCGACGAGCTCTTCCCGCATCTCTCGAATATCCTCCGGAGAAGCGACATCGAGTTGTGCCAGTAGCGACTCAAAATAATTGATTTCGAGCTGGTTTTTCTCGAGCTGCTTCGCGACTTCGATTTTAGCAGTCTTCAGTTTGTTGTAACGTTTGTAGTACCGCTGGGCATTTTCGTTCGGTGAAAAGCGGGGATCAAGGGCAATCGTAATTTCCTTCCCGTCTTCGTCATAATAATCGACGACCGTCGCCTCTTTCATACCGCGTTCGAGCTGATACAGGTAGGTCGTTAATAATTCGCCTTTGTGTTTCAATTCGTCCATCTTTTCGGTAGCAGCCAGGTCACGTTCGAGTTTCGTACGTTTCAGAATATTTTTATCATATTCGCTTTTGATGAAACGCTCCAAGTCAGACGCCTGTTGTTTGACGCGATCCCGATTTGATTTCTGGTGGAAAAACGCATCGAGGACGTCTCCGCTTGTCGCAAAAGTCTTTTCTTCAACGATTTCCCCGTAGTGCAACGCGACAGGGGAGAAACGTTCCTTCCCGTTTGCGAGACGTTGGAAATAATAAGGACCTGTCAGTTCATCCAGAACGGAATGAATGGCCTCTGCAAGTGATGTCCGGTTCGAAAGACCGGCCCGCGACACGATTTCAGCAGTGATTTGCGGTGAAAAACCACTGAACAAACCTAATAACTGACGGTCGATCTTTCCGGCGTTCCAATCAATCCGGTGTAACGTCTGTTCGATGTCACCGGTCAGAGGATCGACTTTATCTTGTTCCGGCGGCAAGTGATACTGCAGACCCGGCATGATGGTCCGGAATGTATTCTGGCTGAGCGGAAGATGTTTGATCGCATCCAAGATTTTATCCTGTCCATCTGTCAGGAGGATGTTGGAATGGCGGCCCATCAGTTCGATGTACAGTTTTTTCGCTTCTTCATCCCCGAGTTCATTTCGTGAGCGGACACGCATTAAAATGACCCGGTCACGTCCGAGCTGCTCGATTGATTCGATGAAGCCGCCTTCGAGATGCTTTCGGAGCATCATACAAAACATCGGCGGTTCGCTTGGATTGCTCGTCGACTCCGATGTCAGATGAAGCCGCGCGTACATCGCATTGGCCGATGCGAGCAACATCACGTTTTTTCGTTCTGCCCGGACACTGAAAATTAAATCGAGTGCATACGGTTGGTGTATTTTATTAATCCGTGCCCCAACGAGCGGTTGGAGTTCCTGGACGACACGTGTTGTCATTAGTCCGTCAAAAGCCATGATATTACCTTCTTTCCTGATTTCGTTTCCACTTTCTAAAGGTAACAGAAAGTGCACGGTTATGGTATGATTAAGCAGTCGAGCTGAAAAAGACCACTTGCGAACTTCCTGTCTCTACTGCTAATATGAAACAATGTGAAGTTTGTTAGATGGAGGGGTTCTGAAGTGATTTTTAAAGAGCGTGGCTTATTACTCGTATTGTCTGGTCCGAGTGGTGTTGGTAAAGGAACGGTTTGCCGTGCCTTGCGCGAAGATGAAGACAATAATTTGCACTATTCTGTGTCATGTACGACACGTAAACCGCGTGAGGGAGAAGTGGACGGTGTCCATTATTTCTTCAAGACACGTGAAGAATTCGAAAGTATGATTGCGAACAACCAATTGCTCGAGCATGCGGAATTTGTCGGTAACTATTATGGTACACCCGTCGAATGGGTCAACAAAATCTTAGATGAAGGAAAAGATGTCATCTTGGAAATTGAAGTACAGGGTGCGATGCAGGTGAAGGAACATTTTCCGGAAGCTGTTTTTCTGTTTTTGGCTCCGCCAAGTTTACAGGAACTTCGCAACCGTCTTGTCGGGCGTGGAACAGAATCAGAAGAGGTCATCAAACAACGTCTTCTTGTCGCGAAAGAAGAGATTGAAATGATGGATGCTTATGATTACGTCGTCACGAATGACGAGATCCACAAAGCATGTGACAGAATTCAAGCAATCGTCACTGCAGAACATTGTAGCCGGGAACGCGTTGCGTCCTTGTATAAAAAAGCCATGGAGGTCAAATAACATGTTATATCCATCAGTAGACAAGCTTCAAAAGACGGTCCCTTCGAAATACACAATCGTGACGGTTGCAGCAAAACGTGCACGTCAAATCCAAGACGGGAAACGCGTGAAAGTAGCGAACCCGAAATCATACAAACCAGTCGGAAAAGCGCTCGAAGAACTCTTTTCTGGTGAAGTCGTGGTTACGAACCAACCGCAAGACTAATTTTGAAGCAGCCACTCCTCATTGTGGCTGTTTTTTTCAATAAGGAGGAATTCATCATGCTAACGAATCGTAACATTTTATTATGTGTCGGAGGAGGAATCGCCTCGTACAAAGCGGCGGCTTTGGCATCGAAACTCGTTCAGGCCGGAGCGAACGTTCAAGTCGCGATGACGAAGAATGCCCAACAATTCGTCGGGAAAACGACGTTTGCCGCGCTGACGCGGAAACCGGTCTATGATGATGTCTTCATTGAGCATGATGCATCCAAGATTGCCCACATCGATTTAGCAGATGAAGCTGATTTGATTGTCGTGGCTCCTGCGACGGCGAATCTGATTGCGAAACTTGCGCACGGAATCGCCGATGATTTTATTACGACGACGATTTTAGCAGCGACGTGTCCGGTCGTTGTTGCTCCGGCGATGAACGTCAATATGCTCGAAAATCCGGCGACGGTGCGAAATATGGAACGGCTGATGGCAGACGGAGTCCACTTGATCGCACCCGGAGTCGGTAACTTGGCATGTGGCTGGATCGGAAAGGGACGGTTGCCTGAACCGGAAGAGTTGGTCGAAACGTTATCCGGCTTGTTCCAACCGAAACCGCTCGCGAATCGCCATGTCCTGATCAGTGCCGGTCCGACCGTCGAACGGATTGATCCGGTTCGTTATTTGACGAACGATTCGTCCGGTAAAATGGGCATTGCACTTGCAGAAGCGGCCCGGGATGCCGGAGCAACCGTCACGCTTGTTCATGGTCCGGTTCGAGAAGCCTTGCCGACCGGTATAACGACGAAAGCTGTCGAGTCCGGTGACGAGATGCTTGCAGCGATGTTAGCTGACTATGACAAACAAGATCTGGTCATCATGGCAGCGGCGGTGGCCGATTATCGTCCGACTGTCCGGTATGACCGCAAACAAAAGAAAATCGACGGACCGTTACGGATTGAACTGGAAGAGACGACGGATATCTTACGTACGCTTGGTGAGCGGAAGACAAATCAGATTTTAGTAGGGTTTGCAGCCGAAACTGAAAATCTGGAAAAACATGCGCAGCAAAAACTGATTCGAAAACAGGCGGATTTCATCGTCGCAAATGATGTCTCCCGTGCAGACATCGGTTTTTCAAGTGATGAGAATCAAGTCACGGTTTATGGAAACAATCATCCGGCCGTTCATTATGATCAACAATCGAAAACCCGATTGGCAGCCGCATTGATTGAACAGTTCACGGAGGCATTACGATGATTGCCGAAGTCATCGTCGATGTCGCTGCGGCGACGGTCGACCGGCCATTTGATTATGAAGTACCGGATTTATGGCGTGATCTCGTTGTTCCCGGTATGCGTGTCGAAGTGCCGTTCGGTCCACGGGCGTTGCTTGGAATCGTCGTTGCCGTGAAGGACGAGACGGACCTCGCGCGGATCAAACCGATTGTACGCGTTCTCGATGAGACACCGACGTACACGGAAGAATTGCTTCAACTGTCGAGTTACCTGTCTGAGACGACTCTTTGCTATCAGGCAACGGCACTACTTGCGATGTTGCCCGCTGCTTTGAAAGTCAGTTATGATAAACTGATTTTGGCGGAAAATCCGCGGTTGATTCACTGGAATCAGAAGAAAATCAGCCAGTTTCCGAGTGAGGTCCAACAACAGATATTGGTGGCTGCCCAAAATGGGGATATCCGACTGCAACCGATCGTCAAAGAAAAGAAGACGTCTAAAACCGACAAGCGGATCTGTCTGCTCGATTCGACGATTGAATTATCGAAACAAGCGACAAAACAGATTCTGTTCCGTGATTATCTGATGGCACGTCCGGAAGTGTTATGGAGTGAAGTGATGCATGAACTGGATTTGACTGTCAGCATCCTTAACAGTTTAGAGAAAAAAGGTGTCATTACGGTCGAGACAATTGATGTAAATCGCAATCCGTACGAACATCTCGTCCAAGATATCTTTGTTCCGTCCATCCTGACGACACATCAGCAGGATGCGGTCGATGCGATCACGGCATCGGAAGAGACGAGTACGTTTTTACTCCACGGTGTGACCGGCAGCGGGAAAACGGAAGTCTATCTGGAATCGATTCATACAATGCTTCAGCGGGGGCGCCAAGCGATTTTACTTGTACCGGAAATCAGTTTGACGCCGATGATGGTCAAACGTTTTAAACGCCGGTTCGGGGATCGAGTGGCTGTTCTGCACAGCGGTCTGTCGTTAGGTGAAAAATACGATGAATGGCGGAAAATATCCCACGGGGAAGTCGACGTCGTCGTCGGGGCCCGTTCTGCGATTTTTGCACCGTTGACGAATATCGGTGTCATCATTTTGGATGAAGAACATGAAACGACGTATAAACAGGAAGAAAATCCGCGGTATCATACCCGGGATGTGGCCACGTGGCGAGCGGCGTATCACAAATGTCCCGTCGTCCTTGGAAGTGCGACGCCGATTCTAGAAACGTATGCACGTTCTCAGAAAGGGGTCTACCGATACCTCCCTCTAAAAGAACGATTCGGAGGCGAACTTCCACCGGTCGAGATCATCGATATGCGAAAAGAACTGGAACGCGGCAATCGAACACCGTTCAGCCTGCCGCTTGTCGAAGGAATTAAACAACGCATCGAACGGGGCGAACAGACGGTCCTGCTCCTCAATCGACGGGGATACACGACGTTTGTCCTGTGTCGGGATTGTGGTGAAACGCTTCAATGCCCACATTGCGCCGTCAATCTGACCTATCATCAACACCAGGATTGTCTGAAATGTCATTATTGTGGATTTGAAGCAGCCATGCCGAAAACCTGTCCGTCCTGTGAATCGAAAAAAATTCGGCAGTTCGGTACCGGGACGCAAAAAATCGAAGAAGAACTGGCCCATTTGATTCCGGAAGCCAAAATCATCCGCATGGATCAAGATACGACGTCACGCAAAGGCGCGCATGAAAAATTATTGAATGCGTTTGAGCGCGGTGAAGGAAACATCCTGCTCGGAACCCAAATGATTGCCAAAGGGCTTGATTTTCCGAACGTGACACTGGTCGGTGTCATTGCGGCGGATGCAACACTCGGGATTCCTGATTTCCGGGCGAGTGAACGAACGTTTCAACTGATTACGCAAGTTTCAGGTCGTGCCGGCCGGGGAGCGCTTGCCGGACAATCGATTATTCAGACTTATAATCCGGATCATTACGTCATCCAAACGGCGAAACGGCACGATTATGAAGCATTTTATAAACGGGAAATGCAATTGCGTAAGTTGGGTGGTCACCCCCCCTTCTGGTTTTTGGGATTAATCACGATTTCAGCGGCTCATCCGCTCGAAGCACAAGCGGAAGCGGAAGCGATTGCCGGACAACTCCGGCATCTGGAATCAGACGATTTAATTGTCAACGGTCCGCTCGAAGCACCGCTGGCACGACTAAAAAACATGTACCGATACCAGGTGATTCTAAAACATAAAGGTCAAGAAGAAGTGCGGGAGGCACTCCGTGCGATGCTTGCATTACGCATCAAACAAAAAGTCCAAGTAACAGTGGATTTGAATCCATTTGTATTCATGTGAGGTGGCAAACTATGTACAAAGTTGTGGAAGTACCAAATGAAGTGTTGCGTCAAAAATGCCAACGTGTAACGAAGTTTGATAAGAAATTAGGAAAAATGATTGATCGGATGTTCGATACGATGTATGAATATGACGGCGTCGGATTAGCAGCGCCACAAATCAACCAACCGATTCGTGTCGCTGTCGTCCATACGGATGATGAGACGGGACCGATTGAGCTGATTAATCCGGAAATCATCGAAGCAACCGGATCGGAAATCGACGACGAAGGCTGTTTGAGCATGCCGGGGATTTTCGGACCCGTGGAACGCTTTGAACAGATTGTCGTCAAATCACAGGACCGTCTTGGACGAAGTGTCAAAATTAAGGCGAACGGCTTTTTTGCACGGGCCATCCAGCACGAAATGGATCATTTGGACGGTGTGTTGTTCACGGACAAATTAGTGGAGACGGAAGCAACGCCTCGTGTCGTTTTCATGGGAACACCAGAGTTTGCTGCAAATACACTTCGGGAAGTGATTGACGCCGGATATAACGTCGTCGGTGTCGTTTCCCAGCCGGACAAACCTGTCGGACGCAAACGTGAAATCAAGCCGACACCGGTGAAAGAAGTGGCATTGGCTCATGAAATCCCGGTGTTACAACCAATCAAAATCCGTGAAGACTATCAAGAGCTGCTTGATTTAAAACCGGACTTAATCATTACAGCTGCTTACGGACAAATCGTTCCGACGGCAGTGCTCGAAGCCCCACAATACGGCGCGATTAATGTCCACGCGTCCTTATTGCCGAAGTATCGCGGCGGAGCCCCGATTCACCAGGCGATCATCGACGGAGAAACAGAAACAGGGGTCACGATCATGTATATGGTCGACAAGCTGGATGCAGGCGACATGTTATCAAAAATCATCGTGCCGATTGAAGAGCGTGACACGGTCGGAACGATGTTTGACAAACTCAGTGCTGCCGGTGCCCGCTTGTTAATCGAGACATTACCGCAGTTGATTGCGGGAACGTTGACACCGAAAGCACAACGGGAAGAAGACGTCACGTTTTCTCCGAATATCAGCCGGGAACGGGAACGACTTGATTTTTCACGTCCCGGAGAAGCATTATACAATCAAATCCGCGGAATGAATCCCTTCCCGAGTGCGTATACGATGCTTGGTTCAGACCGTCTGAAAGTCTACTTTGCTGAAAAAGTCCCGGGTCACGGACCGGCGGGCGAAATCATTGCCCTGGAAACGGACGGACCTGTCGTTGCAACCGGTTCAGACACAGCTTTGAAATTAGTAGATGTACAACCGGCCGGAAAAAAACGGATGGACGGTGCAACGTTCATGCGGGGTGTCGGACAGACATTGACGATTGGACAGAAAGTAGGCGAACAAGCATGAATGTCAGAGATGCAGCAGTCACAACTTTATTAAAAATCGGCCAGGGCGGCGCTTTTTCCACAATTTCCGTCCACCAGATGCTTGAAAAACGTGCTATCTCAAAAGCAGATGTCGGTTTATATACAGAACTGGTTTACGGTACACTCAGTCGTGAACTGACACTGGACTATATTTTGGAACCTTTCTTAACGAAACAAAAAAAGTTGGACCCTTTCATGCGTCCGCTATTACGGATGAGTGTTTACCAACTGTTTTATCTCGACCGGATTCCGGATCATGCGGTCATCAACGAAGCAGTCGAGATTGCCAAGACACGCGGGAAACCGCACATCGCCAAGGTCGTCAACGGTGTGCTGCGGAACGTGCTTCGACAAGGGAAACCTGAGTTCTCGGCGATTCCTTCGACGGTTGACCGGATCAGCATCGAAACGAGTCATCCGGTCTGGCTGGTCAAGCGATGGCTGGAACTGTTTGGAGAAGAAGAGACATGGAAGATGTGCCGACTGAATAATGAACCGGCACCCGTCACCGTCCGTGTCAACCGGACCCGGACAGACCGAAAAGAAGCAATCGTATTGCTGGAAGAACAAGGGGTCATTGCAAAACCGGCTCATGCGGCACCAGACGGACTGGAAATCATCAGTGGCAGTGTGCAACAGACGGATCTGTTGGAACGTGGTTACTTGTCGCTCCAAGATGAAAGTTCGATGTTGGTCGCTGTCGCTCTAGGTGCACGACCGGCGGATCATGTCTTGGACAGTTGCGCGGCACCGGGCGGAAAAGCGATGCATATCGCGGAAGGTTTGGCGACGGGATCATTAGTCGCACTGGATCTTCATCCGCATAAAGTAAAATTATTAGAAAAGCAGGCAACTCGTCTTGGACTGCACAATGTGCAGGCGGAGGCACTGGATGCCCGTCAGGCAGGCACACGTTTTGAAGCGGCATCATTTGACCGGATATTGGTCGATGCACCATGTTCCGGACTCGGTGTCATTCGCCGGAAACCCGATATCAAGTGGACGAAACGTCCCGAAGATTTAACGCAATTGCCGGTCATTCAGCGGCAAATTCTTGAAGCTGTCCTTCCGCTCGTCAAACCGGACGGAACTTTCGTCTATTCGACTTGTACGATGGATCCGCTTGAAAATGAACAGCAAACCGAGTTCATCCTCAGCCAAGGATTTGTTTTTGACGAGACGTTCAAAACACGGATGCCGGAAGCTGTTCAATCATTGATTGGTGAACGGGCTGAATTAAAATTACTCCCGACATCGCTTGGTACAGATGGTTTTTATATCGCTGCGTTCAAAAAAATGAATGAACCAACGGGATAATCAAAAACGAAGAGGAGGACGGGTATGGAGTTAGCTTATTTGACGACGACTGGAAAGGTCCGTTCAAAAAATGAGGATACGGTTTTATTGGTAGGCGATGCCACACAAGGATTGGCCGTCGTCGCTGACGGTATGGGGGGGCACGCGGCCGGTGAAACGGCGAGTGCCATCGTCAAGCAGACTTTTGCCGAAGCATACGCAGACATGCCAAGCCGACCGATGGAGTTATCTTCCTGGATCGAGCGGTTAGTGAAAGAAGCCAATACGCAGATTCTACGTTTTTCTCAAGTCGAAAATTTATCGATTGTCGGCACGACGATGGCCTGTGTCTGTTGGTCGGATGAATTACTGGTGATCGGTCACGTTGGCGACAGCCGCGTGTATGCACTGGAAGCAGGACACCTGAAACAACTGACGGATGATCATTCCTATGTCAACATGCTCAAACAGTTGGGGGAATTATCGGAAGCAGAGCTTGAAAATCATCCCCGTCGTAATGTCATTACACGATCCGTCGGTTCGAACGAATCCGTTGATGTCGACATTCAAGTCCGGGATGCACCGGACTATGATATCGTGTTAGTGTGCAGCGACGGTTTATCGGATGAAGTTCCCCATGAAGTCATCGAGCGGTTGCTTCAAGAAGATGAACCGCTCGATACGATTGTCGAACGTCTCGTATCAGAGGCGAATGACCGGGGAGGCGCAGACAACATCACGATTGCTGCAATCCGTTTTAAAGAAAGAGAGAGGATCTGAATATGCGTTACGGAGATCGATTGAACGACCGCTACCGCATAGAACGGTTAGTTGGAAATGGCGGAATGGCAAACGTTTATCAGGCATATGATGAAATCTTGAATCGAACTGTCGCAATCAAAATTTTACGTACCGAGTTTTCGCATGATGAACAATTCATCCGCCGGTTTGAACGAGAGGCACATGCTGCGACGAGTTTAAATCATCCCAACATCGTCGCGGTCTATGATGTAGGAGAAGAAGAAGCGATTTATTATATCGTGATGGAATATATCGATGGCATGACACTGAAAACGTATTGTGAGGGGCGGGCACTGCCGGTCACAAAAGCGATTGACATCATCAGTCAAATTTGTGATGCGATTGATCATGCCCATGCCCACCGGATCATCCACCGGGACATTAAACCGCAAAATATGTTGATTCGTGAGGACGGAACCGTCAAGGTGACGGATTTCGGAATTGCGGTCGCGATGTCGAATGCGACCCTTACCCATACGATGTCAGTACTCGGATCCGTTCATTATTTTTCGCCGGAACAGGCGAAAGGAAAATTTGCGGATGAAAAATCAGATATTTATTCTCTTGGAGCAGTGTTATATGAACTCGTGACGGGACAGGTTCCGTTTGAAGGCGATTCACCGGTGGCGGTTGCTCTGAAGCATCTGCAAGATACCGCTCGCCGTCCGACCGCATTGAATCCGGCCGTACCGCAAGCTTTAGAAAATTGCATCATGCAGGCGCTCTCTAAAGCACCGCACGACCGGCAACAAACGGTCGCTGCCTTTAAAGAAGATATGGTGACGGCGATGTCAGCCGAACGGGCGAACGAAGGAATTCGCGGTGACGATTTGATGGAAAAAACGATGGTGCTCAGTCCCGTATCGTTGCCATCAGAAGCACTCGAACAAACCGCACCGGTTCCGAAAGTCGCGACCGTTCTGCCTAAACCCGAGAAAAAAAAGAAACGCGCATGGTGGATCATTTTATTATTGGTAGTCCTAATCGGTGGAGCTGCCACGACTTTTGCCATGTGGCCAGACCCAACTGTCGTCGTTCCGGATGTAACAGGCAAGGACGCCGACGAGGCGGAAACGAAGCTTGAAAAAATGGGGTTCATTGTGGAATCGACTGAACGCTCAAGTGATACGGTCGAAGAAGGGGCCGTCATCAGTCAGTCTCCTCGCGAACAAGCGACCGTCAAAAAAGGATCGACGGTGGATTTGATTGTCTCGACTGGGAGTGATCCGGTCGAAGTACCGGATGTTTCGGATGAAACAGAGAAAAAAGCAATCGCCATCTTGAAGGACAGCGGGTTTGAAAAAGTCGACGTTGAACGGGAAGAATCCGAAGACATCAAACGCGGGAACGTCATCCGACAGTCGATTTCAGCAGGAACGGAAGTCATTGCGAAGGAACAGATGATCACCATCACGGTCTCAAATGGATCGCCGGCGTTTATCCTGAAAGACTTGACGGACTTATCGAGTACAGAAGCGAAAGCCTACCTCGATGAGATGGGACTCGACGGCACTTTTGAGCAAGAGTTTTCGAGCGACGTCGCTCTTGATCAAGTCATTCGTCAATATCCGCAAGCCGGTGCGCAAGTCGAGCCGAATGATTCCGTCACGGTCTTTATTTCACGGGGAGAGGAAGAAAAAACCGTCACAGCGACGTTCCCTGAAAAAGTCGTATACGATGGCGTCAGTGAAGAAGACGAGCCCGCTCCACGTCAACTCGTCCGGATTGAGACGGAAGATGCCAAAGGGAAACGGACGGTCATCGAAGAATCGATCGATCAGGACGAAACGTTTGATGTTCCGTTAACGATTGATCCGGGAGAAGAAGGTAAGATCACCATCTATAAAGATGACGAAGTTTACCGGGCGAAGACGATTACGTACAATCAGGCAAAATCACAAGAATAATGAGCAGGAAGTTGATCCTGACAAAGGAGGGCATAGGATGGCAGAAAATCGAATTGAAGACAATCGGGAAGGAACGATCATTCGGCTTCAGGGTGGATTTTATGATGTCATGACACCTCAAGGCGAGATTCGTTCACGGGCACGCGGTAATTTCAGAAAACGGGGCATCAGCCCGGTCGTTGGGGATGAAGTTGTTCTACACATTGAAAGTGAGACCGGATATATCCTGGAAGTAAAGGACCGTCAAAACTTCCTCGTTCGCCCGCCGGTTGCCAACATTGATCAAGCGTTGTTGGTCGTTTCAGCAGCAGAACCTGATTTTTCTGCCCATCTTCTCGATCGGTTTTTGGTACTGATCGAAGCAAAAGAGATTCAACCGATCATTATCTTGACGAAGATGGACTTGCTGCAAGGAGAAGCCGAACAGCATGTATCCGAAGCGATTGCTGCCTACCGGACAATCGGCTACCAGGTCATCGAAACGTCAAGTGAGACCTTGACCGGAGTCGAATCCGTCCGTCCGTTGCTGAAAGATAAAACGAGTGTCCTGGCCGGACAGTCCGGTGTAGGAAAAAGTTCGTTGCTGAATGCTTTAGAACCTTCATTGGCACTGGAAACAAGTCATATCTCGAAGGCACTTGGACGCGGACGCCATACGACCCGCCACGTGACCCTGATGCCGCTCGGTGATGGATTAATTGCGGATACTCCGGGATTTTCGAATCTCGATTTTCCGCATGAAATGGAACTGGAAGAGTTACGTTGGTGTTTTCCTGAATTCGTTGCTTTACAGGATGATTGCAAATACCGCGGCTGCCTGCATCTGAATGAGCCCGGTTGTGCCGTTAAGCAGGCTGTCGAGGCACATGAAATCATGAGTTCGCGGTATACGAATTATGGTATGTTTGTAGAGGAAATCAAGAATCGGACACGGAGGTATTAACATGATTAAAATCGCCCCATCAATCTTATCAGCGGATTTTGCAAATTTAGAGCGGGATGTCAAAGCAGTAGAAGCGGCAGGGGCCGACTACATTCATTTTGATGTCATGGACGGTCAATTTGTTCCGAATATCTCATTCGGACTTCCTGTCTTAAGCAGTTTACGTCAAAAAACAGACATGATTTTGGATGTGCATTTAATGATTGACCGTCCGGAAAACTTTGTCGAAGCATTCGTTGAAGCAGGGGCTGATATCGTGACATTCCACGTCGAGGCAACGAATCACGTCCACCGTGTCCTGCAACAGATCAAAGCAGCCGGTGCGAAAGCGGGCGTCGTGCTCAATCCGCATACACCACTTTCGACGATTGAACACGTGCTGGAAGAAGTCGATATGGTGTTGTTGATGACGGTCAATCCAGGTTTCGGTGGTCAAGCCTTTATTCCGGGTGTCATGAAGAAATTAAGTCAACTGGCTGCGCTGAAAGCGGAACATGATCTATCGTTTGAGATTGAAATCGATGGCGGAGTCAATGCAGAGACGGCCAAATTATGTATCGAAAACGGTGCAAATGTTTTGGTCGCAGGTTCGGCGATTTATAATGCGCCGGATTATTCAGAAGCAATCACTAGTATTCGGAATGCCGCTCACGTATAATAAGAGCAGAATCAAAATTGAATGAAGACCGCAAGGGGTGTCGCGTCAAGCGGCTGAGAGAAGTGATTGGACTTTAACCCTTCGAACCTGTTCCGTTCAGACGGACGTAGGGATGTGGCGCACGCAGGCAGTACGGCGTTCGTCGTACTGTCTTTTTGCCGTCCTGCGATTTTATTTTTAGGAGGAAAAAAGGATGAAACGGCTACAAATGTTAATGGAAATTGCAATCTTTGCAAGTCTTGGTGTGGTGTTCGATTTATTGATCCCGTTTAAAATGCCTCAAGGAGGTTCCATCAGTTTGGCGATGTTACCGATTTTCGTCATGGCGTTTCGTCACGGCGTTGTCGGTGGGGTCGTGACGGGAGCACTCGTTGGAACAATCCAACTGATGTTCGCTCCACAAATTCTGACGGTCGTTCAGCCGTTACTCGATTATACGATTGCGTTCGGAGTCGTCGGACTGAGCGGACTGTTTGCCCGTCAAGTTAAAAAAGCAGCAGCAGCCGGGAAGAACGGCCGTTTGATGGCGATTGTATTAGGTGCGACATTGTTAGGTGCGGGCTTACGTTATGTCTGTCACGTCATCAGCGGAATCGTCTTCTTTGCTGAATATGCGGAAGGTCCGGTCGTTCCGTATTCCTTGATCTATAACGCGACGTATATGGTTCCGTCCTATCTGTTATGCGGTATTGTCGCAGGGCTCCTGTTTACGACGGCACCACGGCTTCTTCGTTATTCGGCACGAGGTGTCTGATGCGGGTCGTGATTGTAGCAGCCGGTCCGGCGGAAGACATTCCATCCTTACAACCGTTTATGGAGGAGAAGCCGGTTGTCATTGCTGTCGACGGCGGGGTCACCGTATTGGCGCAACAAGGTCTCGCTTTTGACTTGGCCATCGGTGACTTTGATTCGCTCGGATACAAACCGGAAGGGGCAATCATTCATCCGGCTGAAAAGGATGAGACCGATTTGGAACTGGCATTACGTTACGTCAGTCAACATTATGAAGCAACGGAAGTGCTGGTATTCGGTGCGACCGGCGGACGACTGGATATGACGCTTCAAAATGTCTATCTGTTAAAACAATTCCCGCTCGTCCGTTTGATGACGAAGCGGGAAGAGATCCGTTTCCTGCAACAGGGACAATATGACATCAAAGCAGACCAGTATCATTATCTGTCCTTCATTCCGCTCGTCCCGACGCGTTTGACGCTCCAAAGGGTCAAGTATCCGTTGACACAACAC
Source organism: Exiguobacterium sp. K1 (assembly GCF_033721435.1). Classification (NCBI taxonomy): domain Bacteria; kingdom Bacillati; phylum Bacillota; class Bacilli; order Caryophanales; genus Exiguobacterium; species Exiguobacterium sp. K1. The sequence continues at coordinate 409,048 of NZ_JAOTIT010000001.1, forward strand.
GATGTCCCGGTCGGCGGATCGTTGACCGTCAGCAATGAATGGACGAATCAGGGACCGGCAAAAGTGACGGTGCACACAGGTGAAGTTATCGCATTACGGAGTTTGTCGGACCATTGAAAAAGCGTGTTCGTTAGGATTGCCTAACGAACACGCTTTTTTAGGATTCTGTAGGTGGAGGCAGTTCAAGATTCTAACGTGGAACTGGCTGCCTGACGCTCGGTTTGAGCTGCAATATGTTTTCCTTTGACGAACAGATGGTAACAACCCCATGTCAAGAGGAAGAACGGAACACCGATATACAGCGCAATCCGTTGATCCGCCTGAAACGCCAAGCTGATCAATACGAGCATGTTCAGAGAAAACGAGATGATCGGCAAGACCGGGAAGAACGGTGTCTTGAATTTTAATTCACTGACAGCATGCCCGTTTTTGATGAATTGACGACGGAACGCAATCTGCGAAGCGGAAATTGAAATCCATCCGACTTGTGCACCGAGTCCTGCTAGTGACAACAACCAGATGAAGACGGTATCTTCCGCGAAAAAGGCGGTCAGAAGCGATAACATCGCAAACAGCATCGTAAAACATAACGCCCGCATCGGTACACCACGCGAGTTGACGATCGCAAGTTTTTTCGAAATCATGCCTTCTTGAGACATCGACCATAACATCCGGGTAGCAGCGTATAATCCCGAGTTCCCGACCGACAGTAAGGCAGTCAGAACGACGATGTTCATCAAATCGGCCGCGTACGGAATCCCGATCGCATCAAAGACCATGATGAACGGACTGCTGATACCGCCGGCTGTTTCATAAGGAATCAAGGCGCCGACGATTGTAATCGAAAGAACAAAAAAGATGAACGTCCGCCAAACCGTATTGCGGATCGCTTTCGGAATCGATTTTTCGGGATCGTTCGACTCTCCGGCCGCAACCCCGATCAGTTCCGTCCCCTGGAATGCGAAGTTGACGGCGATCATCGTCGTCAAGACTCCGAGCGCACCGTTCGGGAACAATCCGTTTGAAGTAAAGTTGGCGAATAAACTTTCCGGGCGTGCTGCCGTCATATCAATCCAGCCAAACCAAGCCGCTCCCCCGAGCGCGATGAAAAATAGAATGGCCAGGACTTTCAGGCTCGAGAACCAGAATTCAGCCTCCCCAAAGGCTTTGGCAGATACGGCGTTAAGTCCGAATAAAATGACGGTGAAGATGGCACACCAGATGACGATAGGGGTGTTCGGAAACCACCGATCCATCAGACTTCCGGCTGCCGTGATTTCAAGTGCCACCGTCACGGCCCATCCGAGCCAGTAAATCCAGCCGACGGCAAATCCGATACCCGGTCCGATGAACCGTGTCGTATACGTTTGAAACGATCCGGAAACCGGCATATGGACTGCCATCTCTCCTAAACATAACATTGTCAGATACATGATGGTCCCACCCACGATGTAACTGAGAACCGCCCCGAGCGGTCCTGCTTGCGAAATCGTTAATCCGGAACCGAGGAACAGTCCCGTACCGATAATCCCTCCGAGTGAAATCATGAAGAGATGCCGGCTTGTCATTTCTCTTTTTAACTGCATGTCTGACCCTTCCCCCTTGAAAAAAATAACTGCTCACTTATTGTAAGCGTTTTCAATTATTCAGACAATTAGTTTATAAGAAAAATAAAAAAAGAACAAAAAAAGAACCGGAAGGGAAGATTCCCATCCGGTTACTGCGCCTTATACGCGTTCGACTTTACCTGATTTGAGCGCTCGAGCTGAAACCCAAACCTTTTTAGGTTTACCGTCAACGAGAATACGTACTTTTTGTACGTTGATTCCCCAAGTGCGTTTCGTTTTGTTCAATGCGTGTGAACGGTTGTTTCCCGACTTCGGCGATTTCCCAGTAACGTAGCATTTACGTGCCATGTGTTCCGCCTCCTTTTATGTTGTTTTGCGTTCGTCCTAATAGACACTTTGCTATCTTAGCATGCTGTTAAGACGGTTGCAACATAAAAAAAGTAGCTGACAAGAAAAAAACTTGACAGACAACCTCAAAATTTAAAATAATGAATGAGGATGATGGTAAAAGTTCATTTGACCGCTACTATTTTTCACATATTCATTGTATAGTCAGTACGGCGACTTTTCAATAGTAGGTCCTTATAGTAGAATTATGGGAAGAACACAATTAACAAAGGGGGCTACTCAGGTGGCGATCGAGATGAAAACGACCTATGGAAAAATTGATGTAGACAACGATGTCGTTGCGCAACTTGCAGGCGGAGCGGCGATGGAATGTTTTGGTGTCGTTGGTATGGCGTCCCAGTCACAAATCAAAGACGGGTTGGCTGAACTGCTGAAACGCGAAAACTTTGCACGCGGTGTCATCGTACGTCAGGTATCGGAACAAGTTCACATCGATATGCATATCATTGTTAGTTACGGTACGAAAATCTCAGAAGTCGCAAACAACGTCCAGAGCCGTGTGAAGTATTCACTCAGCCAGGCACTTGGTTTAGAAGTGACATCTGTAAATATTTTTGTCCAAGGAGTCCGCTTGACGAATGTCTAAGGCGGGAATAGAGGAGGAAACTTTAGTGAGTGTAGATCGTTTAACAGGAGCGCAACTGGTCAAGATGATTCAGAATGGCGCAGCGAATCTCTATCAAAATGCGGATTTTGTCGATTCGCTGAACGTTTTCCCGGTCCCAGATGGTGACACGGGAACAAACATGAATTTGACGATGACGTCGGGTTCAAAAGAAGCGGCCAAAACAACAACAGACTCGGTCTCAGAAGTTGCCACGGTCTTTGCACGAGGTCTTTTAATGGGCGCACGCGGGAACTCAGGTGTTATCTTAAGTCAATTGTTCCGTGGTTTCTCAAAATCAATCGAAGGAAAAGATGCGATTGATACAAAGGAATTCGCAGATGCCCTGCAAAAAGGGGTCGATACAGCTTATAAAGCAGTCATGAAACCTGTCGAGGGAACGATTTTGACAGTGGCACGCGAGACAGCTGTCGCAGCGATTGCCCAGTCCGAGACAACGACCGATTTACTAGAGTTGATGCGCGGTATCGTTGAAGCGTCGAAAGTATCGCTCGAAGGCACACCGGACTTGCTACCTGTACTTAAAGAAGTCGGCGTCGTCGATTCCGGTGGTCAAGGACTGGTTTGTATCTATGAAGGATTCCTTGCGACCCTCGAAGGGAAAGAGCTTGAGAAACCGCATGCGCCTGTCATGGAAGCACTCGTCGAAGCAGAGCATCACAAATCGGCTCAAAGCTTCATGTCGACGGAAGAAATTCATTACGGTTACTGCACGGAAATCATGGTGCGTTTCCAGGACGATAAATTAGCAGATACGCCGTTCAGTGAAGAAGCATTCCGGAACGAACTCGCGGAATTCGGTGATTCATTACTCGTCGTTGCAGACGAAGAGTTACTGAAGGTTCATGTACATGTGGAAACACCGGGTGAAGTCATCACGAAAGGTCAACGTTTTGGTGAACTTGTTGCCGTCAAGATTGAAAATATGCGTCAACAGCACTCGACGATCCTCGAAGAAGAAGGCGTCAATCAAGTGGCGGCTCCGGTTGCGACAAAAGCAAAAGCCCAGTCAGCGCTTGTAACGGTAGCAATGGGTGAAGGAATCAGCGAACTCTTTAAATCACTTGGCGTCAGTGTCGTCATCGAAGGCGGACAAACGATGAACCCGTCAACGGAAGACATCGTCAAAGCAATTGAAGATGCCCATGCGGAACACGTCTACGTCTATCCGAACAACTCGAATATCATCATGGCAGCAGAACAAGCGGCATCAGTTGCTTCTTGTGGGGTGACGGTCGTGAAGTCGAAGACCGTACCTCAAGGACTGGCGGCGACCATCGTCTACAATCCGGAAGCGACAGTCGCTGAAAACGAACGTCATATGACGGATGCGATCGCAGCCGTTAAATCCGGTCAAGTCACATATGCCGTCCGCGATACAAGCATCGATGGTGTCGAGATTAAAAAAGACGATCATATGGCGATTGCCGAAAAACAAATCATCGCAACGGATCATTCGAGCCTCGGGGCTGTCAAGAAACTCGTGGATACACTTGTGACAGACGAAGATGAAATCATCACGGTCCTGTTTGGTGAAGGAGTGGCACAAGAAGAAGTTGACGAACTTGTCGCTTACATCGAATCCATCAATCCGGAAGCGGAAGTAGAAGTCCATGACGGAAAACAACCGCTCTACTCGTATATCTTAAGCGTCGAATAATATAAAACGTGAACGTACCTTTTCACATATCCCACCATCTGCGATAATAGAGGTGGGATTTTTGTTTAGTTGAAAGAGAGGGGAAAAGAAGATGAAGTATCGGAGTGTATTTGATATCATCGGTCCAATCATGGTCGGACCATCCAGTTCGCATACGGCGGGGGCAGCACGGATTGGATTGATGGCGGGGAAATTGTTTGGCGAGCAGCCGACGGATATTACGATCACCTTTTATGGGTCATTTGCGGACACATACCGGGGACACGGAACGGACGTCGCCATTATCGGCGGTGTCCTCGGCTATGATACGTTTGACGACCGGATTCCGGAATCAATCAAGATTGCGGAACAAAAAGGAATCCGGATTCATTTTGAAACAAGTGAGGCACTGACGGATCATCCGAATACGGCACGTGTTCATTTAACGGATGGACAGGCGGAGTTTGAGCTCGTAGGGATTTCAATCGGCGGGGGAACGATTGAGATTACCGAGTTGAACGGAGTACCGTTGAAGTTGTCAGGCGGTGGACCGGCCCTGATCGTCCTGCACCATGACCGCTTCGGGGCCATCGCAGCCGTCACAAGTATTTTGGCCGATTATGAAATCAATATCGGTCACATGGAAGTATCGCGTCACGAAAAAGGCAAGCAGGCATTGATGGCGATCGAAATCGACGACCGGATGCCGACTGCCGTACTCGAAGAAATCAACCGGTTACCACAAGTCGAGCGTTCTGTCATGATGGGAGAGTGAAGAGATGTTTAAATCCGTAAAAGAACTCGTCGCACTGGCGACTGAAAAAAATGTACCGATTTCAGAAATCATGATCGAACAGGAAATGACGGTCCGGCATCTTGAACGGGATGAAGTCCTCGGGATGATGGAACGGAATCTTGAAGTCATGGAAGCAGCGGTCGAACGGTCGCTGACAGGGGACGGTGTCGAATCGGTCACTGGTCTGACCGGCGGCGATGCTGTGTTGTTACAGCGATACCGGGCAAGCGGGCAAGGCTTATCCGGCGATCTGTTGTTAGACGCCGTCAGTAAGGCAATCGGCACAAATGAAGTCAATGCGGCCATGGGAAAAATCTGTGCGACACCGACAGCCGGTAGTGCAGGCGTCGTTCCGGGAACGTTATTTGCAGTTCGGGAACGTTTGAATCCGAGCCGCGAACAGATGCTGCGCTTCCTGTTTACATCCGGTGCGTTCGGTTTTGTTGTAGCGAACAACGCGTCCATTTCCGGCGCGGCAGGCGGATGTCAGGCGGAAGTCGGTTCGGCAACTGCCATGGCAGCGGCGGCAATCGTTGAAATGGCAGGTGGAACACCTGATCAATCGGCCCACGCGTTTGCGATTGCCCTTAAGAACATGCTCGGACTCGTCTGCGATCCGGTTGCCGGACTTGTTGAAGTACCATGTGTGAAACGAAATGCCATGGGTGGAGCGAACGCGCTTGTTGCAGCCGATATGGCGTTAGCCGGTATCACGTCACGGATTCCGTGTGACGAAGTCATCGGAGCGATGTATGAAATCGGTCAAATGATGCCGTCCGCCTTACGGGAAACCGCGAAAGGCGGACTCGCCAACACACCGACAGGGCGTTGGCTCGAATCAAAAATCTTTGGGGAACTCTCGAATGAATCCATCAAATAAAGTAACCGCCTTAAAAGGAGTCGGGCGCGATTTAGCCCGTAAACTCGAAGAAATGGATATGCTGACGATTGCGGACGTGCTTGAGCACGTCCCGTTTCGTTATGACGATTTTGTGACCGGCAGTCTGACAGAGGCAATCCATGAAGACAAGGTGAAATTCACAGGACAGGTTCAATCGGAAGCGCTTGTCCGGTATTACGGAAAAGGAAAAAACCGACTCACGTTCCGTCTGCTTGTCGAAGACCGTTACAGCGTCACTGTGACGATGTTCAACCGTGCCTTTTATAAAGATCAGTTGAAACTCGGAGAAGAAGTAACGGTCAGCGGCAAATGGGATTTACACCGGATGACGATCTCAGCGACAGAATTACAATTCGGAGCGATTGAAGGGGAATTGACACCGGTCTATTCGCTCAAAGGGGACATGCGGATGAAGACGTTCCGGCGGGTCGTCGAACTGGCTTTTGCCGAATGCGAAGCGCTCGAGGAACGAATTCCGGAGAACATTCGTAAGACATATCGACTGCTGGACCGGATGACGATGTTGCGTCGGTTGCACTTCCCGACAACCCGGCAAGATTTGACGACTGCCCGGAGAAGTTATGTCTATGAAGAATGTCTGTACTTCCAACTGAAGTTACAGACGTTACGCCTTGGGAAACGAAAGGGACAGGGTCTTGCTTTACCGTTGTTCCAGCAAGAAATCGATCAATTCATTGCCACATTACCGTTTCCTCTCACCGGAGCACAAAAGCGGGTGACGGACGAAATTTTGGCTGACATGCATCGAGCGGAACGGATGAACCGGCTTCTCCAAGGAGACGTCGGAAGCGGAAAAACAGTCGTGGCGGCGATTGCCCTCTTTGCAGCGGTCCGTGCGAATAAACAAGGAGCCTTAATGGTTCCGACAGAAATTTTAGCGGAACAGCATGCCTCTTCACTTGCGCCGCTCCTCGAGCCGCTCGGCATTAAAGTCGGATTATTGACGAGTTCCGTCAAAGGGAAAAGCCGGCTCCTTCTGCTGGAAGCGTTACGGCAAGGGGAAATCGACGTATTGGTCGGGACCCATGCCTTGATTCAAGATACGGTCGTCTTCAAGGACCTTCATCTCGTCATAACGGATGAACAACACCGGTTTGGAGTCGAACAACGAAAACGCCTGCGAGCGAAAGCAGAACAGGCAGATGTTCTTTACATGACAGCGACACCGATCCCACGGACGCTAGCAATTTCCGTGTTTGGCGATATGGATGTCTCAATCATTGACGAGATGCCGGCAGGAAGAAAAGAAATTGAAACTTATTGGGCAAAACCGGAACAAATGGAACGGGTTTTCGGGTTTGTCGAAAAAGAGTTACTGCTCGGTCATCAAGCGTATGTCATCACGCCACTGATTGAGGAATCTGAATCGCTTGATGTTCAAAATGCAATCGAACTGCACGTGCTTTTGACGGAACGGTTTTCCGCACAGCGTGTCGGATTGATGCACGGTCGGCTCAGTTCGTCCGAAAAAGACGACGTCATGCAGGCCTTTAAGGAAAATCAAGTCCAAGTTCTTGTCTCGACGACCGTCGTCGAAGTCGGCGTCAACGTTCCGAATGCCTCGATCATCGTCATTTACGACGCGGAACGGTTTGGTTTGGCACAATTGCACCAGTTACGTGGTCGGGTCGGGCGGGGAGCTGCCCAATCATTTTGTATCCTGATTGCCGATCCGTCTTCCGACACCGGAAAAGAACGGATTAAAACGATGACAGAAACAAACGACGGATTTAAGCTAGCTGAAAAAGATTTGGAATTACGAGGGGCCGGGAACTTCTTCGGAACCGAGCAAAGCGGCTTGCCCCGATTTGTGCTGACAGATCCGGCACTTGACATCCAGGTGATGGAGACTGCACGAAACGACGCGGTTCGTCTGCTCCGTTCCGATGCCTTTTGGCAACATCCGGAGTACGCGGTTTTACGCCGATATATCGAACAGCAGGGACTGCTGGACGGAGAAAGAATCGAATAATACTTGAAAGTGAACAACAAGGGATATATACTACTATTAGTACCAGGTAATAATGGTAGTCATCCTTCTTGTGGGAGGAACGTACATGCGGGTACCTAAAAAAGAGCGACAAACTGAACTACAGCATACAATTGAACAAAATCCGTTCATTACGGATGAAGCATTAGCCACTCATTTCAACGTCAGTATCCAGACAATTCGACTGGATCGGATGGAAATGAAGATTCCGGAATTACGTGAACGGATTAAACACGTCGCGACGGAACGGCTAGATGATGTGCGTACATTGACTGAAAATGAAGTCATTGGTGATATGATTGACCTGAAACTGGATACATCGGCGATTTCGATTTTAGAAATCCTTCCGGAACACGCGTTCAGCCGAAATGCCATTGCCCGCGGACATATTTTGTTTGCCCAAGCCAATTCATTAGCGATCGCCTTGATTGATGATGAACTGGCTTTGACGACAAAAGCCAACGTCCAGTTTACACGGTCCGTTCACGTCGGTGAACGTGTCGTGGCAAAAGCATTCGTCAGTTCGCACCGGCAGGATGGCCGATCGGACATCAACGTCGAGAGTTTTGTCGGCGATGAGTGTGTGTTCATCGGTGAATTTACGGTGTATCGAAGTAGTAAGGAGGAGTCAAAATGATTTTAGCAGTAGACGCAATGGGAGGAGATCATGCTCCACGCGCCATCGTAGAAGGAGTCGTTCAATTTTTAGCGGAGCGTCCGACGGAACAGATTGAAATCCGTCTGGTCGGCGACGAATTAAAATTACGTTCGTATGACATCAAGGATCCACGTGTGAAAATCATTCACGCCGCATCCGTCATTACCGGAGAAGACGAACCGGTCCGAGCAATCCGTCGCAAGAAAGACAGCTCACTCGTGGTGGCTGCAAACCTGGTGAAATCAAAAGAAGCAGATGCTTTGATTTCAGCAGGCAACACGGGTGCACTCATGACAGCCGGATTGTTCGTGATTGGTCGGATCGAAGGGATTGACCGTCCGGCATTAGCGCCGACGTTCCCGACACGAAATGGAAAAGGGGTCGTCATCTTAGATGTCGGTGCCAATCCAGATGCAAAAGCCGAACATCTTTTGGATTATGCGATCATGGGGTCGGTCTACGCAGAACAAGTCAGAGGAATCAAACAGCCGAAAGTGGCCTTGCTGAATATCGGATCAGAAGCCGGTAAAGGGAATGCCCTGACGAAAGAGACTTATCCTCTGCTTGAGACCGCGCCCATCCATTTTGTCGGGAATGTCGAAGCGCGAGAAGCGATGAGCGGGGAAGTAGATGTCATCGTGACGGAAGGTTTCGCCGGAAACACGCTGTTAAAGAGTACAGAAGGCGCCGCCAGTATGATCATGGGCGTCATGAAAGAACAATTCATGAGTTCATTCAGTTCAAAAATCGCGGCTTTGATTTTAAAACCGAAGCTGAAAAAAATGAAACAACTGCTTGCCTATGAAGAATACGGCGGAGCCGGATTATTCGGAATTGCCGCTCCGGTCATCAAAGCCCATGGTTCGAGTAATGCCTACGCGTTCAGCCGGGCGTTGGTACAAGCAGAGCAGATGGTCGAACAGCAGGTAGTTACAAAAATCATCGAGGCAAAAACAACGAAAGAAATCTAAAGGGGTGAGACGGATGGGTAAAACGGTTTGGATGTTCCCAGGTCAAGGATCACAAATGCCAGGCATGGGACAAACACTTCTCCATCATGAAGAGTCACGTCAAGCATTGATGGACCTCGGGACACGGATTGGTCTTGATTTAACGGATCTGTTGACGACAGGGACAAAAGAAGATTTGAAACCGACGGAAATCGCACAACCTGCCATCGTTGCACACAGCACGCTGCTTGCGAATCGTTATGCGGCGCTTGGTCACCGGCCGGACTTCGTACTCGGACACAGCGTCGGAGAGTACAGTGCCCTCGTTGCCGCATCTGTGTTGACGGCAAGTGAAGCGGTCTATCTCGTACGCGAACGAGGAAATCTGATGAATCAAGTGACGGGCGGGACGATGGCAGCTGTCATCGGTCTAAACGATGTCGAAGCAGCCCATCATGCTGTCGAGTCCATTGCGGCAACGGGAGAAATCGTTCAAATCGCCAACTACAACTGTCCGGGGCAATTCGTGATTTCAGGACAAGTTGCAGCTGTCGAGACGGCGACTGCGAAATTAAAAGAGTTGGGCGCGAAACGTGTCCTGCCGCTTGATGTATCAGGAGCGTTCCACTCGTCGTTAATGACACCGTTTGCCTCACGGTTCGAAGATATCTTGGTTTCTTCACCATTTCAGGCGGCAAAAACGAAATTCATCTCGAATGTTGACAGTGATTTCCACGATCAGCCGGATGAATTGATCCGTTTACTCGTCCAACAATTGTATTCACCGGTTCGTTTTGAAGCCTGTGTGGAAAAATTGATTGCAGAAGGTGCGGATACATTCATCGAATTCGGTCCGTCGTCCCCTCTCAGCGGTCTCGTCAAGCGGATTAAAAAAGACGTCAAGATTGTCAGTATCACGACACTTGAACAATTAGAAGCGGAGGCGATTCGTTGAATAAGGTAGCACTCGTCACCGGCGCATCACGTGGAATCGGAGCCGCTATCGCCAAACGGTTGGCGGCAGACGGATTCCGGATCGTCGTGAACTACGCCGGGAATACAGCAAAAGCAGAAGAAGTCGTTTCGGCCATCGTCGATGCGGGCGGTGAGGCCATCGCCGTCCAGGCAGACGTGGCTGATGCCGAACAAGTCAAGGCATTGCTGAAAACGGCACTGGATACTTACGGTCAGTTGGATTGTGTCGTCAACAATGCCGGAATCACGCGTGACGGTCTGTTAATGCGAATGAAAGAAGCAGATTTTGATGCGGTTCTGAACACCAACTTAAAAGGTGCGTTTCTTGTGACACAAGCGGCGACGCGGCCATTATTAAAAACGAGCGGTCGCATCATCAATATCGCTTCCGTCGTCGGCATCACCGGTAATCCCGGTCAAGCCAACTATGTGGCGGCGAAAGCGGGGCTGATCGGATTTACGAAGTCGGTCGCACGCGAACTGGCAAGTAAAGGCGTTACGGCGAATGCGATTTGTCCCGGTTTTATTGAAACCGATATGACGGATGAATTGACAGAAGCGCAACGTAATCAGACGCTCGATCAAATTCCGTTAAAACGATTTGGTCAGACGGACGATATCGCATCGCTCGTCAGTTTTATCGCGTCAGACAATGCCCGTTACATCACTGGTCAAACTTTGGCAGTCGATGGCGGCATGACAATGTAAGTGAACTGTGGTAGTACTTTGCCAAATTGGCAATCATCTTATATACTCAACTCATGGAGGGATTTTAAAATGACAAAAGAACAAATTTTAGTAGACGTGCAAGAAGCAATCGCAGAGAAATTAGGTAAAGAACAGAGTGAAATCACACTCGACAAATCGTTTAAAGACGATCTCGGAGCAGATTCACTTGAAGTCATGGAACTCGTAATGGATCTCGAAGATAAATTCGAAATCACAATCGAAGATGACCAAGCAGAAAACTTAAAAACAGTTGGCGATGTCGTTAGCTACATCGAAACACAAGTCTAATATATGAAGCTGAACCCACCGCGTATTTGCGGTGGGATTTAGCTGTTTAGGAGGCATTATGACGAATCAAAAAGGACGTCGTGTCCGAAAAGGACCCTATGTAAAGCGACGCAAAGACTCACGGGCTTTGGCGCAAATTGAACAGAAGTTCGGACAGCTCCAGGAACGGCTGGACATTCATTTTGCGAATGTAGAACTATTAAAGCAAGCATTTACACATTCTTCGTTTGTGAATGAGCAGCGTGAATCAGACGGGGATAATGAACGTCTTGAATTTCTGGGTGACGCGGTACTTGAATTGACAGTCTCCCGTTATCTCTTTCAACACTACCCGGAACGTTCCGAGGGGGAATTAACAAAGCTGCGTGCGGCCATCGTCTGTGAGCCGTCACTGGTCCAGTTCGCGAATCATTATGAGTTTTCCGAAATGATTCTACTTGGTAAAGGAGAGGAACTGACAGGGGGAAGAAATCGTCCGGCACTACTCGCGGATGTATTTGAAGCCTTCATCGGTGCCTTATACCTCGACCAAGGGATTGAAGCTGCAGAACGATTCCTCGCCGAAGCGGTTTTTCCGAAAGTGGCGTCTGGATTTTTTGAAGAACAAACTGATTTTAAAAGTCAGCTCCAAGAAGCGATCCAACGGGTCGGACTGGGACAGATCGAGTATGAAATCATCGAAGAACGCGGACCGGCACACAGTCGGGAGTTTATTTCACGCGTGCACATCGCGGATAAACTGGAAGGCATCGGGACCGGCCGCTCGAAAAAAGAAGCGGAACAGCAGGCTGCCAAACAAGCCTTGCTTGAACTGAAAAACAGCTTTTGACACGAAAAAAAGGCACCCATTTCAAATGGAGTGCCTTTTTGTGAGCAATCTTAAACAGTTTTCAGTGATTTCAGTTCATCGACGATGGCATCGACTTCTGCCAATGTCAACGACTCACGCATCATGACGAAATCATAAATCTCTTTTAAATCGTCGTTTTTTGTTCCGTCGAATTGTTCCGCCTTGATGACGCCTTTGTTAATGATGTTCAATTTATCCAGGATCTCTACGATCATTTGTTCAATTGTCATGTCTTAAAATCTCCTCTTCATTTCTTTAAGCCTAACATTACCATAAAAGCTACCATTTTGTAGACCTTTCGGCTATGGTAAACTAAAAGAAAATCAAAAAGAAATTTAAACATATGGGTGGTCAAGATGTACTTAAAACGAATTGAAATCAATGGCTTCAAGTCATTTGCTAGTCGGACGGAGCTCGACTTCCTTCCGGGAGTCACGGCTGTCGTCGGACCAAATGGCAGCGGGAAGTCCAATATATCGGATGCAGTGCGCTGGGTGCTCGGTGAGCAGTCGGCTAAATCATTACGCGGTGCGAAGATGGAAGATGTCATCTTTGCCGGAAGTATCTCGGAACACCGGAAACAATTTGCGGAAGTCACGCTCGTGCTCGACAATGAATCGGGTACGGTCGCTTTGCCGTATCAAGAAATCAATGTGACGCGGCGTGTCACGCGAAACGGAGACAGTGACTACTTCTTAAATAAAAAACCGTGTCGTTTGAAAGACGTGCTCGATTTATTTATGGATACCGGATTGTCCCGCGATGCATTTGCCATCATCGGTCAAGGACGAGTCGAACAAGTCATTTCCGGAAAACCGGAAGAACGGCGCTCCGTCATCGAAGAGGCGGCCGGTGTTTTGAAATACCGGAACCGTAAAAAACAAGCCGAAAGAAAGCTGACGGATACAGAAACAAATCTTTCCCGTGTCGATGATATTCTGTACGAACTGGGTGGACGAATTGAGCCGTTACGGGAACAAGCGTCACTGGCAAAAGAATTTTTAGTAGCCCGTGAACGGTATGACTTCTTGGAACGGGGAATCATTGCGACCGAAATCGAGCAGTATATGACGCAACTCACTGACGTGTCGACGGAAATCGAATCCTGCCAAGCCCAACTGCTTGCGGAGCAGGAGCGGTTGCAAGAAACAATAGCGACAAGGGAAACACAAGAAACATCGTTAGAAGAGAAGCGGCGCTTAGAAACGGAAATGCAGGACCGCCTGCGGCTCGTATCGACGAAACTCGTTGAAATCGAAGGGGCTTTAAACCTGGCGAAAGAACGGGAAAAGCACGGAGCGGAAATGAAGGCGCGTCTCGAACAGGAAGTAACGGTTGCAGAACAACGGGTAGCACAAATCGAACAAGAAGAACAGACGGTGCTGAAGCAACAGCAAGAGACACAACAATTGTATCTTCAAACAGTCGCAAAACGGGAACAAGCCGATGCCGCCTTATCTTACTCCGACCGGGACTTTGAAAAAGAAGCCGAACAATTGCGTTCGGAAGCGTTTGAAGTAGCGAGCCGGTTGGCAGCGACGACCAATGCATACCATCGGGCGCAACAAGATCTGTTACATGCAGAAGAGCAGCAACGGAGCTTTTCGGAAAACGTCGGCTCGAAACAAACGGATCGTTCGACGTATGAAGCGGAAACCATCCGTCTTGCTCAGCAGGTAGAAGAATTACGGAATCGCTTGGAAACATTGCGTCAGGAAGAAAAGACACAGCAAGACCAGCATCGTCAGCAACAAGAGACATTACGTCAAACGGATCAATCGATCATCGATCTCCACCGACGCCGCGATAAGACCGAAGACCGGATTGAATTTTTGGAATCCGTCAAAGCCGACTACAGTGGTTATTTCGGAGCCGTCAAAACCGTTTTAAAACAGCGGGACCGGATTGCCGGAATCCACGGTGCCGTCGCAGAACTGATCACCGTTCCCGCCCGCTTCGAGGCAGCGATTGAGACCGCACTAGGCGGCGCGATGCAAAACGTCGTCGTCGATACCGATGTGACCGGACGGAAACTGATCCAAGAGTTGCGCCGGCTGAATGCCGGGCGGGCGACGTTTATGCCGCTCTCGTCGATTCAGCGCCGGGAACTGAGCGCTTCCGTTCAGCAAAGCGTGTCAGGGATGCCTGGATATCTCGGTGTCGCAAGTCAGCTAGTCACGACGCGGGAAGACTTTACGAAACTAAAAGATAATCTGCTCGGGACGACACTCGTCGTCGAATCACTTGAACAAGCCAATGCCATCGCCCGTTCAACCGGGCACCGTTACCGGATCGTGACGCTCGAGGGTGATGTCGTTAACGTCGGCGGATCGATGACGGGAGGCAGTCGTAAAAAGGGGACACCGCTCTTCAGCCAATCCCGTGAACTAGAAGAGTTGCAGACAGGATTGAAACAAGGTCAAGCCGTCATTCGTGAACAAGAGCGGCGACGTGATGAAATGAAAACAGCCATGCAACAACTCGTCGACTCGCTTGAAACAAACACCCGTGATATTCAATTGGTTCAAGCACAATTGGAAAGTGTTCGCGAAGCTTACACGGATGCGAAACGCAGTCTCGCCGTCACAGCTTCTGAATTATCGGTCCACGACGGTCAATTGACTCGTCTCGCTGAACAAGCGGCAGAGGCGAAATCCATCATCGCGGCATCAGAGCAGGACATAGAACAGTTAACGAACCGGCAAGCGGAATTGCGGCAAGCAATCGATCAACTGAAGGAAGCGCAGTCACGCGGAGCAGTTGCGGTCGAAGAATTGAAGCAACAGCAAGCGGAAGCCTTGCTTGAGGAACGGACTGTCAGCATGACACATGACCAGATCGACCGCGAGGTAACACGTCTCCGTGAGACATTGAGTCATGCAAAATTAGAAAGAAGTCATAAACGCCGTGATCTGAAGCATGTCCTGGAAGGATTCGACGAAGCGAAGATTGATGCCCTGCACACTGAGAAAACGCAGATGCAACAGGAACAAGCTTCAGTCGAGCGTGAATTAACGCTTGTGACGGCAGAAATTCAGCAGGCAGCAGAAAACTTACGTCTGTTACGGATCCAGGAAGCGAAACTGACAGAAGCCCGGCAAGGAACGACACAGCGGCTCGATCAAGCCCGGCTTACTCAGGGAAGGCTCAGTACACGCCTTGAAACCCGCCACGAGACACTTGAAGAAATGGGACTGGTCGCTGAGTTGATTCAACCGCTGACGATTTCATTCGAGGAGGCGAAGGAAGAATTGCATCTTCTGAAGCGGCAACTCGAGGAAATCGGGATTGTCAATCTTGGTGCGATTGAAGAATTTGCCGAAGTCGATCAACGTTTTACGTTCCTGTCCACGCAACGCGACGATCTGGTCAGTGCGAAGACCGATTTATATGTGGTCATTGAAGAAATGGACCGGGAAGTAATCCGGCTGTTCAAACAGACGTACACAGCGGTCCGGGAACATTTCCGGGAAACGTTCCGTGAACTGTTTGGCGGCGGGGAGGCCGACTTGATTCTCGTCGACCCTACGGATCTGTTGACAAGCGGTATTGATATCGTGGCTAAACCGCCCGGTAAAAAGTTACAGAACCTGTCCTTGTTGTCAGGCGGAGAACGAGCGCTGACAGCGATTGCTTTATTGTTTGCCATCTTAAAAACACGCCCGGTACCGTTCTGTGTTCTTGATGAGGTCGAAGCAGCCCTCGATGAGGCGAATGTCGCCCGATTCGGAGAGTTCGTTCATCAACTGGCACGTGAGACCCAGTTCATCATCATCACCCACCGTAAGGGAACGATGGAGTCAGCTGATGTCCTGTATGGTGTGACGATGCAACAAAACGGTATTTCCGAAGTATTATCCGTTAAACTGGAAGAAGCGAGACGGACATTAAGCGAAGAAGTAGAACCAAAGGGGATAAAAAAATGAGTTTCTTTAAAAAGTTAAAAGACCGGTTGACGACTTCGACACAAGAAGTGACATCGAAGTTTACGGAAGGTTTGACGAAAACACGGGACGGACTGGCGAATGCCGTCAATGATCTCGTCTACCGCTTCCGGGAAGTCGACGAAGATTTTTTCGAAGAGTTGGAAGAAGTATTGATTCAGGCCGATGTCGGTGTCACGACGACGATGGATCTTGTCGAAAAGTTAAAAATTGAAGTCAAACGTAAAAACGTCAAGGATACAAAAGAAGTGCGTGACGTACTTGTCGAAGTCGTCGCGAGCATGCTGGTGGAAGAAGAAGAGTCCGAACTTGATCTCAGTCATGAACTCAATGTGATCTTATTTGTCGGTGTCAACGGCGTCGGGAAAACGACGACAATCGGTAAACTGGCGAATCGTCTGAAAAACGAAGGCAAAACGGTAATGCTCGCAGCCGGCGATACATTCCGGGCCGGTGCAATCGACCAACTTCAAGTCTGGGGTGAACGTTCCGGTGTTCCGGTCATCCGTCAGGGAGAAGGATCGGATCCGGCGGCAGTCATCTATGATGCTGTCCAGGCCGCAAAAGCACGCCGTGTCGATGTCCTGATTTGCGATACGGCCGGCCGTCTGCAAAACAAAGTCAATTTAATGAATGAACTTGAAAAAGTAAAACGTGTCATCGAACGGGAAATCCCGGGAGCACCACATGAAGTATTGCTTGCACTTGACGCGACGACCGGTCAAAATGCAATGGTTCAAGCCAAAGCCTTTAAACAGGCGACCGATGTCAGCGGGATCGTTCTGACGAAGCTTGACGGAACGGCGAAAGGCGGAATCGTTCTTGCGATTAAGAATGAGCTGGATCTGCCGGTGAAATTCGTCGGTCTCGGTGAAAAAATCGATGACCTACAACCGTTCGATGCCGAACAATTCGTCTATGGATTATTCGGGGATGTCTTTGAAGAAAAAGAAACAGTCGAAGAAGTCCGAGAAGAGGACTGACCTCGATTTCCTTGTAAAGAAAAAAACTTGACAACACACTGTGAGGGCTGTACTATACTATCTGTAAAGGAATTTCACTTAACAACCGTGGAGGTGCTCGAATGACACTTGATAAGACGAACCGGATGAATTATCTGATTGACTTTTATCAGGAGCTTTTGACGCCGAAACAACGGAATTATATGTCACTCTATTATCTGGATGACTTTTCGTTAGGTGAGATCGCCGATGAGTTTGAAGTCAGCCGACAAGCAGTCTACGACAACATAAAACGTACGGAAGCGATGCTTGAACAATATGAAGAACGACTGGGTCTGTTTGCAAAGTATGAACAGAGAAAGTTACTCCTTGATCAGTTAAAGCAACTTGACCTTCCGAGCGAAGCTCACGTGACCATTGCGGCACTTGAGCAATTAGAGTAGGGGGCAATTTCATGGCATTCGAAGGATTATCGGAACGGCTTCAAGCCAGCCTCGCTAAAATGCGGGGTAAAGGTAAGATTTCTGAAGCGGACGTAAAAGAAATGATGCGTGAGGTCCGCCTTGCGTTATTAGAAGCTGACGTCAACTTCAAAGTCGTCAAACAATTCGTAAATGATGTGAAAGAACGTGCAGTCGGGCAAGATGTCATGACGTCTCTCACACCAGGTCAGCAAGTCGTCAAAATCGTCCATGACGAATTGACGAAACTGATGGGGTCAGAAGTTTCTCCGTTGACGTTATCGAACCGTCCGCCAACCGTCATCATGATGACCGGTTTACAAGGGGCAGGTAAGACGACGACGGTCGGAAAACTCGCGAATCATTTACGGAAGAAACAAAATCGCAGTCCACTGCTCGTCGCAGCGGATATTTACCGACCGGCTGCGATCAAACAGCTCGAGACGTTAGGGAAACAACTCGAACTGCCGGTTTTCTCAATGGGAGATCAGGTCAGTCCACAAGAGATTGTTACGAACGCTCTCGACTATGCAAAAGAGCATCACCACGATATCGTGTTGATCGATACGGCGGGACGCTTACATATCGACGAGGACCTGATGCAGGAACTGGTTGATGTGAAAGAAATCGCCAAACCAAATGAAATTTTCCTTGTCGTCGATTCAATGACGGGTCAGGACGCTGTCAATGTCGCGCAAAGCTTTAATGAAAAGCTGGGTGTGACAGGTGTCGTCTTGACGAAGCTCGACGGGGATACTCGAGGCGGAGCAGCACTCTCCATCAAGGCAGTCACCGGAGCACCGATTAAATTCGTCGGTCTTGGAGAGAAGCTGGACGCAATCGAGCCATTCTATCCAGAGCGGATGGCGTCACGGATTCTCGGCATGGGAGATATGCTGACGCTGATTGAAAAAGCGGAGTCTCAAATGGACGCAACACGCGCCAAAGAGCTCGAAGGCAAAATGCGCGATGCATCGTTCACGTTTGACGATTTCATCGAGCAGTTACAGCAAGTGAAACAGATGGGTCCTTTGGATGAGTTGTTAGGAATGATTCCGGGTGCCGGTAAAGGAAAGATGAAGGGTCTGAAAAATGCCCAAATCGATGAGAAGCAACTCGTCTATGTCGAAGCGATTATTCAATCGATGACAAAACGAGAGCGGACTGAACCGGAAATTCTCAATGCCAGTCGTCGGAAACGGATTGCGCGCGGCAGTGGTCGCAGCATTCAAGAAGTAAACCGATTGATTAAGCAATTTGAAGACATGCGGAAGATGATGAAACAATTCTCCGGCCAAATGGGCAAAGGGAAAAAGAAAGGCGGCTTTGGCCTCCCATTCTTCTAAAAGTCTTTTCACTTTTGCTGGAACGTTGTATACTAGTGAAGTTGTCAATTTGACTAAACGAAAAAAAATTATTTATTATTTGGAGGGACTTACGAATGGCAGTTAAAATTCGTCTTAAGCGCATGGGCGCAAACAAATCACCTTTCTACCGTGTGGTAGTAGCAGACTCACGTGCACCACGTGATGGTCGTTTCATCGAGCAAATCGGATACTACAACCCGGTTGCTAAACCAGAAGCAGAAGTAAAACTTAACGAAGAGCTTGCTCTTAAATGGCTCGCTGAAGGTGCTAAACCTTCGGACACAGTTCGTAACCTCTTCTCAAAAGCTGGTATCATGGAGAAATTCCACAACGCGAAACTCGCGAAGTAAGACGATTGGAGGTGAGCGAAAGCTTACCTCCTTTTTGTATGGCAAAATAATAACAAGAAATAAGACTTGTGGATAAGGAAGTGAAACAGATGGAATGGTTGGAAGTCGCAAAAATCGCCAACACGCACGGTTTGAAAGGCGAATTGAAACTCCTCGCAAGCACGGATTTTCCGGAACAGCGTTTTAAAGTCGGTAATGAGGTATTTCTTGAGTCGAACGGAATCTACACGCCGTTTACGATTAGCAGTTACCGCAAACATAAACAATTCATCATGGTGACGTTCAAAGGCATGCAACACATCAATGATGTCGAGAAATATAAAGGCTTGAAACTGTATGTGCATCCGGAAGCCTTACAAGAGCTCGGAGAACATGAATTTTATTACCATGAAATCATCGGCTGTACCGTCTTTGACGGTGAGGATGAAATTGGTGTCGTATCCGAGATTCTCGAGACGGGTGCAAACGACGTCTGGACGATCAAACGTCCCGGCAAAAAAGATGTGCTGATTCCCTATATCGAACAAGTCGTCGCTTCAATTGACGTCGAAGCCAAACGGATTCAAATCACACCGTTACCGGGTTTGATAGAAGGATGAACATCACGGTCCTGACGCTATTTCCGGAAATGTTCACGGCACTGAATCACTCGATTGTCGCCCGTGCGCAAGAGGAGAAACGGATTGAACTCAACTATGTCAATTTCCGGGACTACTCGACGAATCGTCATGGTCGTGTCGATGATTCCCCCTACGGCGGTGGGGCAGGCATGTTATTGACGCCCCAACCGATTTTTGACGCAATCGCCGACTTGCCTGAAGCAAAACGGCGTATCATTGCGTTGACACCAACAGGGCGTCGGTTTGATCAACGTCTTGCGGAAGAATGGTCCAAAGAAACGGATCTTGTCTTTTTATGCGGTCATTATGAAGGGTTCGACCAACGGGTTCATGATGAACTGGTGACAGATGAAGTCTCACTTGGCGATTTTGTTCTGACCGGCGGCGAACTTGCAGCCATGACGATGATCGATGCGACGGTCCGCCTGTTGCCGGATGTTCTCGGAAAGGCCGCGAGCCATGAAGACGACTCGTTTTCGACCGGTCTGCTCGAATACCCGCATTACACACGGCCGGCTGATTTTCGCGGTTTGACGGTCCCGGAAGTTTTATTGTCGGGTAATCATGCCCGGATTGAAACGTGGCGCCGTGAACAGGCATTGAGACGGACGCTTGAGCGGCGACCGGATTTACTCGAAACGGCCGACCTGTCCGAG
Organism: Exiguobacterium sp. K1; assembly: GCF_033721435.1. Taxonomy (NCBI): domain Bacteria; kingdom Bacillati; phylum Bacillota; class Bacilli; order Caryophanales; genus Exiguobacterium; species Exiguobacterium sp. K1. The sequence continues at coordinate 429,806 of NZ_JAOTIT010000001.1, forward strand.
ACCGACCGCCGTTACCTGCAATCAATTTCAGGATTGTCAAACGACTGAAACTGTGATAAGTTAAAACATGTGGCAAAAGCCACCTATTAACGATGTTCCGCTGTTGGATGCCAGAGGCAAATGAAGATACGAACATTGGTGAAAAAAGGAGAAATCATTCATGAACACACAACAATTGTTCCGTGAAATTACACAAGAACAAATCAAGTCAGACGTCCCTGCATTCCGTCCTGGTGATACAGTCCGCGTCCACGTTAAAGTCGTCGAGGGAACGCGTGAGCGGATCCAGCTTTTCGAAGGCGTAGTCATCAAACGTCACGGTGGCGGCATCAGCGAAACGTTTACAGTTCGTAAGATTTCTTACGGAGTTGGCGTTGAGCGTGCATTCCCGCTTCACTCACCACGTGTTGCGCAAATCGAAGTCGTTCGTTACGGTAAAGTCCGTCGTGCGAAACTTTACTACCTCCGTAACCTTCGTGGTAAAGCGGCTCGTATTAAAGAAATTCGTCGTTAATCATGTGAAAAAGTGGCTTGTCTCCGGACAAGCTTCTTTTTTTTATCGTTTATGCGTATACTAGGTTTAGGCAAGAGATTGAGTTGAAGGAGTGGAACGCGTGAAGGAGTTATTTAGTTGGATTAAGGCGCTGGTCGTGGCGCTCGTAATTGCGTTCATCATCCGAACGTTTTTATTCGTCCCGGTTATTGTGGACGGCGAATCGATGATGCCGACCTTACACAATTCGGACCGAATGATTGTCAATAAGGTTCCTTATTATTTCAATGAACCGGAACGGGGGGACATCGTGGTCTTCCATGCGACAGAAACACGGGACTACATCAAACGTGTGATTGCTGTTCCAGGTGATACGATGTACTACAAAGATGATACGTTATACGTCAACGATAAAAAAGTCGAGGAACCTTATCTGAATGAATTTAAGGCACAGATGAACGGTGTTCCTTTAACAGAAGACTTTACATTGGAAGAAAAAACAGCACAAAAAACGGTTCCAAAAGGAAAAGTATTTGTGATGGGGGATAACCGTCAAAACTCGAAAGACAGCCGGGATATCGGTTTTGTGGATGAGGATCAAATCGTCGGTACGACGAATTTCGTCTTCTATCCGTTTAATGATGTCCGGTCCGTTGATTGATGAAGGAGATCCTCTTTCAAGAAACGAAGTTCACAAAATGTGGACTTCGTTTTTTTGTTCGGACGGGGACAGGGTTCTTTTCTGTCGAAAAGTTGCGTATACTAGAGAATGGATCGTTTCTCTCGAACAGACAGTGGATCGGTAACACGGGACACGACGTATATATCGTTCATTATTAGCAGTCCAAGCACTATGAAAACTTGAGGTGGAAGAAATGACAATACAATGGTTCCCGGGACACATGGCGAAAGCACGCCGTGAAGTGACGGAAAAATTAAAATTGATTGATGTCGTCATCGAATTAGTCGACGCACGTTTACCGATGTCGAGCCGTAATCCGATGGTCGAACAAATCACAGCAGGCAAACCACGACTGATCGTCCTGAATAAATCAGATATGGCGGATGCCCGGCTGACGGAAAAATGGATGCAGGCACTCCGTAAAGACGGTGTCGACGTCATCGCCGTGGATGCGAAGCACAGTAAAGGGTTGGGTCAGATTCATGAAGGTGCCTTACGCTTGATGAAAGACAAACATGACCGGATGCGGGATAAGGGACGGAACCCGAGTGCGATTCGCGCGTTGATCATCGGGATTCCGAACGTCGGAAAATCAACCTTGATCAATCGGTTGGCCGGACGGAACATCGCAATCACAGGCGACCGTCCAGGTGTAACGAAACGTCAACAATGGATCAAAATGAAAACAGGTGAAATGGAACTACTCGATACACCGGGAATTCTTTGGCCGAAGTTCGATGACCAGCTTGTCGGTTACCGTTTAGCGGCGACGGGTGCCATTAAAGATGATATCCTGAATATCGATGATATCGCCTTGTTTGCAATCCGAGAGCTCAAGTCCCGTTATCCGGAGCAACTGAAAGCCCGTTATCGGTTACAGGATGTGTCAGGTGAAGCCGTCGAAGTGCTCGAAGCGATCGGTAAAAACCGCGGTTTCGTAACAGGCGGTTATGTCGACTTTGAACGGACGAGTGAAATGTTGCTTCATGAGCTACGGACGGAGAAAATTGGTCGTGTCACGCTCGAGACCGTCGAAGAGTGGGCAACCGTCACAGAATAAGACAGGCTTGGGTTTCTCATCATGAGAAATCCAAGCTTTTTTCAAAAAGGAGCTACGTCATGAACATAACGGAAATCAAAACCCGATTGGCACACGCTTCGCGTGAAGAATTGGAACAAATTAAAAGGGAATTCGCCGAAGATGAACGAAAAGGTGTTGTTACGGCCCTGAAACAAGCAGAACGTCGATTGTTGCATGAAGAGCAGCAACGTGTCCAGTTCCAGGAGCGGTCCCTGTTCGAAGACCGGTACCGTGCACAAGGGCATCAGCGAATCGCTGGAGTGGATGAAGTCGGCCGTGGGCCGCTCGCCGGTCCCGTCGTCGCAGCAGCCGTCATCCTGCCGGCCGGCTTTTATCATCCCGGATTGACGGATTCAAAACAGATGTCCAAAAAGCAACGAAGCGCCGCTTATCAACATATTCAGGAGGTCGCAGAAGTCGCAATCGGTATCATCGAGCCGGAAGAGATCGACCGGATCAACATCTATCAGGCCTCGAAGCAAGCGATGCAACAGGCTGTTGCTCAGTTGACACCGGATGCCTTGTTAGTGGATGCAATGACACTCGATGTCGATTTTCCGCAAGAGTCTCTGATCAAAGGAGATGCGCGGAGCGTCTCGATTGCAGCGGCGAGTGTCATCGCTAAAGAAACACGGGATAAGATGATGGAACAATACGCCGTTCTCTATCCGGAGTACGGTTTTGATCAACATGCCGGGTACGGGACAGCACAACACTTACAGGCACTCGATCGTGTCGGGGTGACACCGATTCACCGGAAGACATTTAAACCGGTCCTCGACCGACTTTAGGGGGTAAACCATCGTGCAAATTGAACATCGGGCCTTACTGCCTTTTAAAATCATTGATGCGACCAACCAACCGTTGCGTGAAGGGGCCAACGTCATCGGCAAAGTATTGAAGCTGCTTCCGGACGGTCTGATGGAACTGCAGGTTGGTCAACGTGTCTTGACGGCAGGAACGACAGCCGAGCTGAAAGAAGGTGCGACCTACCGTTTTACCGTCACGAGCACAGATGGACAACCGGTTCTAAAAATCGTAGCAGAAGAGTCCGCACCAAATAAGGCGACAGTCTTACCGGCCTTTAACCGGTTAACCCACTTTTCGAATGACTCGATCCCGCAAACGACGCGGGATGTGTTGCAACAGCTGGGGAAAAAAGTGATGGAAGGATCCGGAACGGCATTTAAACAAGCAATCATCGAATTGGTCCAACTCGCTCGGCATGCGGACGGCATGGCGGAAGGACAATTGGACCGGAAGACCAGTGATCAAGTGCTCGCCCAACAAGTCATTCAAGCAACGAATGAAACCGGGCGCGGTATTTTTTTGTTTCAATTACCGCAATTCGGTCCTTTTGAGGAAGTCGATGTCACAATGGAAGCGCCGTTTGATCAAAAAGAATTTAATCCCGATCACGCCCGCATCGCTTTTTACTTAAAACTGCCGAAAACCGGTGAAATCGCATTGGATTTATTAATTACGGATCGAAAGATTGCGATTTCCGTTTTTCATCCGGATGAGCGGATAGCAACGTTCATGTCCCATTATCAGCCGACTATCGAGCAGCGTCTGCACGAGCAAGGGTATGATTTGATTCGTTTTGAACAGATCGAATCGGAAAAAGAACGGATTTCATTTCAACCGACGGATCGAAACGGAAGGGTGGACTATCAGATATGAAAAAAGCCATCGCCTTATCGTATGAGGAACAGATGCAGGCGCCTAAGGTCGTCGCGAAAGGATCGGAACGGGTCGCGGAACGAATTCTTGAAGAGGCGTTACAGCACAACATTCCAATCCGTGAAGACGCGACGCTGATTACATTGCTCGATGCCGTTCAAGTCTCGGAACAAATTCCAAACGAATTATACGGAGTCATTGCCGAGTTGTTTGCCTTTTTATATCAGCTCGATCAAACGGAAATTTTGAAGAAATAAATGCTTTCGGTCGATAACGATAGACAGCGCTTCCAATTTTAACTACAATGAAAGAGCCGAAACTAAAGGGGTTAAGGGGGATTTTTTCATGAATGTACATGAATATCAGGCAAAAGAGTTACTTCGTTCGTACGGTGTACCTGTTCCGAACGGAATTGCAGCATTTACAGTCGAAGAGGCAGTCGATGCAGCAGAACAATTGTCAGGTCCGATCAAAGTCGTAAAAGCACAGATTCACGCAGGGGGTCGCGGTAAAGCCGGTGGTGTTAAATTGGCTAAATCGCAAGAAGAAGTGAAAGAATTCGCGACAGAGTTACTCGGCAAAACACTCGTCACGCATCAAACAGGTCCAGAAGGTAAAGTCATTCAACGTCTTCTTGTTGAAGAAGGTTGTGCGATTGACAAAGAATACTATCTCGGGATTGTCCTTGACCGTGTAACGGGACGTGTCGTCATCATGGGTTCAAGTGAAGGCGGAATGGATATCGAGGAAGTCGCAGAAGCAACTCCGGAAAAAATTATCAAAGAAGTAGTGGATCCGGCAGTCGGCTTACAAGCTTTCCAAGTGCGTAAACTGGCGTTTGCAATGGGTGTTCCGGTTAAGCTTGTCAACAAGTTCGTCGGCATGGTGACGAAATTGTATACATTCTTCGTCGATAAAGATTGTTCAATCGCTGAGATCAATCCACTCGTCACAACAAAAGACGGTGATGTTTTGGCACTTGATGCAAAACTGAACTTTGATTCAAACGCGTTATACCGTCATGCCGATGTCGTTGCACTTCGTGACGAAACGGAAGAAGATCCACGCGAAGTGGAAGCTTCTAAAAATGACTTAAACTATATTGCACTTGACGGAAACATCGGATGTCTCGTCAACGGTGCAGGACTTGCCATGGCGACGATGGATATCATCAAGCACTTCAGCGGCGATCCGGCAAACTTCCTTGATGTTGGCGGCGGTGCGACGAAAGAGAAAGTAACAGAAGCCTTTAAATTGATTTTGTCGGATGAGAACGTCAAAGGAATTTTCGTTAACATTTTTGGTGGAATCATGAAATGTGACGTCATTGCAGAAGGTATCGTTGCAGCAACAAAAGAAGTGGGCTTAGAATTGCCACTCGTCGTCCGTCTCGAAGGAACAAACGTCGATGCCGGAAAACAAATTCTCAAAGATTCAGGTCTAGCGATTACAGCAGCTACATCAATGGCAGACGGCGCAGAAAAAATTGCTGCGCTCGTGAAGTAAGGGGGAGCTAAGGATGAGTATTTGGGTAAATGAATCAACAAAAGTCATCATTCAAGGAATTACAGGGAATCAAGGAATGTTCCACGGTGAACAGATGATTGATTACGGAACGAACCTCGTCGGTGGTGTGACACCAGGTAAGGGCGGCACAGAAGTATTAGGTGTACCGGTCTTCGATACAGTCGCTCAAGCAGTAGAAAAAACAGGTGCCAATGCTTCGATCATCTATGTACCGCCTGCATTTGCAGCGGATGCCATCATGGAAGCGGCAGATGCGAACATCGCCTTGATCATCTGTATCACGGAAGGAATTCCGGTTCTTGATATGGTCAAAGTAAAACGTTACCTGGACGGAAAACCCGTTCGCCTGATTGGACCAAACTGTCCGGGTGTGATTACACCGGGCGTTGCGAAACTCGGAATCATGCCTGGATACATTCATACCCCAGGTCACGTCGGTATCGTTTCTCGTTCTGGAACGTTGACGTACGAAGCGGTTCATCAATTGACGACAGCAGGAATTGGTCAATCCACTGCAGTCGGAATCGGTGGCGATCCGGTCAACGGAACAGACTTCATCGATACGCTCAAAGCGTTTAATGAAGATCCGGAAACAAAAGCCGTCATCATGCTTGGTGAAATCGGTGGAACGGCGGAAGAAGAAGCGGCAGAGTGGGTCAAAGCCAACATGACGAAGCCGGTCATCGGATTCATCGGTGGACAAACAGCGCCTGAAGGCAAACGGATGGGTCATGCCGGTGCCATCATTTCAGGTGGTAAAGGAACTGCTGCAGAAAAAATCAAAACACTTCGTGCCAACGGAATCGAAGTGGCAGAAACACCAGCAATCATTGGTGAGACGTTAATTCGTGTCATTAAAGAAGCCGGTATTTACGATGAATGTGTCACAGGTTCAACTGTGAACTAAACAAGATGTCAGCTGTCCTGATCTAATCAGGACGGCTTTCTTCTATATAAAAGGAGCGTAATGAATGGAGAGAGAACTGTATGCACGTTTTGCGACTTGCCGGGTTCCGTATTCAATCGTTGTCTTGATCGAGCAGTACGGTCTTTTACCGGTAGAGGATTTGCCTGTGTCGAGATCCATCAAAAACCGCTATCAGCAAGCCCTACAATTGGATCAAGTCCCAACGAACCTTCTTGTTCCGGGAGATCCGTATTTCCCAATGCCGTTACTTCAGATTCCTCAACCCGTCTATGGACTTTTCTTCAGTGGTGATCCTTCCTTATTGAGACAGCCGATGATCAGTATCATCGGAAGCCGTCAACCTTCTCCTTCTCACTCAAAACGTCTATCTTTCTTACGTCCATTTTTTGAATCGCCGTTCGTTACCGTGTCGGGTGGCGCACTTGGTATTGATTCTCTCGTACACCGTCTTTCCCTCAAACATCATCAGGCGACGATTGCCGTACTAGCGAGCGGGTTTGACTTTTTATATCCTGCAAGGCATGCGCCGTTGTTTCAACGGATTCAACAAGACGGACTGCTTTTATCGGAATATCCTGCTCCTAGACCCGTCAAAAAACATCAGTTTTTAGAAAGAAACCGGATCATCTCAGGTTTGGCATCAGGATTGATCATCGTCGAAGCGACACGGAAAAGTGGGACGATGAATACAGCCGGACATGCGCTTGAACAAGGAAAAGACGTGTACTGCATTCCGGGATGTCCGACGGAAAAACACTTTCAAGGAACAAATCAATTGATTGCAGAAGGCGCGATTCCACTCTTAAATCCGGAAGAAGTTTCAAAAAGTATCTTGATGAACGTTGACAAATGGGAATCGAGACTACTATGATAAGTGAGATTAAAATACGAGTACGCCTCTAATAGGGAGCGATTGTAATGGCAAAATATTTAGTAATTGTCGAATCACCTGCAAAGGCAAAAACCATCAAACGTTATCTCGGTTCAAACTATACCGTGAAAGCTTCGATGGGACATGTCATCGACTTACCGAAAAGTCAAATGGGTGTTGACGTAGAACATGACTATGAACCAAAGTATATTACGATTCGTGGTAAAGGGCCGGTTTTAAAGGAATTGAAAACGGCCGCTAAAAAAGCACAAAAAATTTATCTCGCAGCCGACCCGGACCGTGAAGGGGAAGCGATCGCTTGGCACTTAGCGAAAGCCCTCGGTGTCGATGAATCGACAGAATGCCGGGTTGTCTTTAATGAAATCACAAAAGACGCCATCAAAGATTCGTTCAAGAGACCCCGCAAGATCAACTACGATCTTGTCGATGCACAACAGGCACGGCGTATCTTGGACCGTCTTGTCGGTTACAGCATGAGTCCGTTACTTTGGAAGAAAATTAAAAAAGGTTTGTCAGCAGGACGTGTTCAATCGGTTGCCGTGAAGATGATCATCGACCGCGAACAGGAAATCAACGCCTTTTTACCGGAAGAATATTGGACGATCAAACTGGAGCTTGATGCAAACGGCGAAAAGCTGGAAGCGAATTTTTACGGAATTGACGGAAAGAAACGTGAACTGCACTCGGAAGAAGAAGTCAATGAAGTATTGGCTAAACTATCCAAGTCCTTTACGGTCGATTCCGTGACGAAAAAAGAACGCCGGCGTAATCCGGCCTTGCCGTTTACGACGAGTTCGCTCCAACAGGAAGCAGCCCGTAAGCTGAACTTCCGTGCGAAAAAGACGATGATGATTGCCCAGCAGTTATATGAAGGAATCGAGCTCGGAAAAGAAGGTACGGTAGGTCTGATTACGTATATGCGGACTGATTCAACCCGGACATCCGAGACCGCCAACATCGAAGCGCAAGGATTCATCGAAAATGCCTACGGAAAAGAATACATTGCTGTTGAAAAACGGAAAGAGAAAAAAGCAGCGAATTCACAAGATGCCCACGAAGCTGTTCGTCCGACGTCGACGATGCGTGACCCGCAGCTTGTAAAATCATATTTGTCCCGGGATCAGTTCCGGTTGTACAAATTGATTTGGGAACGGTTTGTTGCCAGTCAGATGGCTCCGGCTGTTCTCGATACCGTAAAAGTGGATTTGGTCTCAAACGATGTCATGTTCCGCGCAAACGGTTCAACGGTTAAATTTGCCGGATTCATGAAAGTCTATATTGAAGACACAGATGATGAGACGGTAACGGACGTCAAGGACGGTTTATTACCGCCGCTTGAAGACGGGGAAGTCTTGGAACAGGAAATGATTGAACCGAAACAGCATTTTACGCAACCACCACCGCGGTATACAGAGGCACGCCTCGTCCGGGCGATGGAAGAACTCGGAATCGGTCGTCCGTCGACCTATGCCCCGACACTGGATACGATTCAAAAACGCGGCTATGTGACGTTGGAAGAGAAAAAATTCCTGCCGACTGAACTCGGAGAGCTGGTCATCGACATGATCAGTGATTATTTCCAAGAATTTATCACCGTTCAATTTACGGCGGATATGGAAGCCTTACTTGACGCGATTGAAAAAGGTGACATGCAGTGGACCGAAGTCGTCGATCCGATTTATAAATCGTTCGAAAAACGACTGACGCGTGCCGAAGCCGAAATCGAAAAAATCGAAATCAAAGATGAACCGGCCGGAGAAGATTGTGAAGTCTGCGGTCACGCGATGGTCATCAAGATGGGCCGTTACGGCAAATTCATGGCGTGCTCGAACTTCCCGGAATGTCGGAACACCAAACCGATTCAAGTTGAAATCGGTGTCAAATGTCCGACTTGCGGAACAGGTGAGATCGTCGAACGCCGGAGTAAAAAAGGCCGTTTGTTTTATGGCTGTTCCAATTATCCGGAATGTGAATTCGTCTCATGGGATAAACCAGTCGAGGAACCATGTCCGGTGTGTAGCAGTATGATGGTACAAAAGAAAATCAAGAACGGTGTGAAAGTAGAATGTACGTCTTGCGGACATCATGAAACACGCATCGATCAGGAGCAAGAGGAGGAATGACCGATGAAACGGGTAACCGTAATCGGCGCCGGACTCGCAGGTTCCGAAGCAGCATGGCAACTTGCGAAACGCGGTGTACAAGTAGATTTATATGAAATGCGACCAGTCAAGCAGACACCTGCTCACCATACGGATCAGTTTGCCGAACTCGTTTGCTCGAACTCACTGCGGGCGAATCAACTGACGAATGCAGTCGGCGTATTAAAAGAAGAAATGCGACAACTTGACTCACTCATCATGAAAGCAGCTGACTTGGCAAGTGTGCCGGCAGGCGGAGCACTCGCTGTCGACCGGCATGACTTTGCCGGATATGTGACGGAAACATTAAAAAATCATCCAAACGTCACGGTTCATCATGAAGAACTTGAAGCGATTCCGGAAGGTCCGACCATCGTTGCAACAGGTCCCCTTACAAGTGCCGCTTTGTCCGAATCACTGAAGCAGTTTACCGGAGAAGACTATCTGTACTTCTTTGATGCTGCCGCGCCGATTCTTGACGGTGATACGATTGACCGCGATAAGGTGTATTTAAAGTCACGTTACGATAAAGGAGAAGCGGCTTACTTGAACTGTCCGATGACAGAAGAGGAGTTTACGCATTTCCATAACGAGTTGATCAAAGCGGAAGTCGTTCCTTTAAAGGAATTCGAGAAGGAAATCTACTTCGAAGGGTGTATGCCGTTTGAAGTACTGGCGTCACGCGGACCGAAGACACTGTTATTCGGACCGATGAAACCGGTTGGTCTCGAAGATCCGAAAACCGGTAAACGTCCGTATGCCGTTGTTCAATTGCGTCAGGATAACTCAGCCGGGACACTCTTTAACCTGGTCGGTTTCCAAACGCATTTGAAGTGGGGCGAGCAAAAACGGATCATCCGTTTGATTCCGGGTCTTGAAAATGCCGAAATCGTCCGTTACGGTGTCATGCACCGGAACACGTTCGTCAATTCACCGAACCTGTTGCAACCGACGTATCAAACGCGGACACGTCATGACCTGTTCTTTGCCGGTCAGATGACAGGGGTTGAAGGATACGTTGAATCGGCGGCATCGGGTTTGACGGCAGGAATCAATGCGGCACGTCTCGTCAATGAGGCGGAACCGGTCGCTTTCCCGAAAGAGACGATGATGGGGGCAATGGCACATTACATCACGACGACGGAAGGAAAGAACTTCCAGCCGATGAACGCAAACTTCGGATTGGTACCGGGACTTGTCGGACAGACAGGTCGTATGAAGAAACCTGAAAAATACGCGCTCCTTGCCGAGCGGGCATTAGAAGCGATTAAAGACTTTACCGATATGTAAGTGGGATGGGGGAGAAGGCGCAATTCAGCGTTCTTTTCTCCCATTTCTTAATTTGTCATAAAAGCGTGATAATTTTGTCATTTTTCCGATTTTTGGTCTATTGTCAGACTACTTACGGTGTGCTATGCTAAGGGCGATTCGAGTATGAAATGGTTAGAAGGGGGCTCATCCATGGGAGTAGACTCAGAGTTTGACGTACTGCGAAAATCGTTTTTACGGTATGTACACATCGAACGTCAATTATCTCCAAATACGGGCCGTTCTTATGATCAAACACTTCGACAATACGCCGCTTTTTGCCTCGATCATCAGCTGGGATCGATTGAATTGGCAACTGCACGGCGTTATTTGTTTGCTCTTTATGACCAAAAAGCATCTAAATCAACGATCGCTCAAAAAGTATCTTGTTTGAAACAGTTCGGGCGTTTTGTGACACGGGATACAAATGATGTGAATCCATTTGAAGGATTGAAGGCACCAAAGCGTGTCCAAACGCTGCCGACGTTTTTAGTCCCATCAGAATATGAACGATTTTTAGAAGTTTTCCGAACGTCGGATGCACTAGGTGTACGGAATGTGGCATTGATTGAGTTGTTGTATGCAACAGGGATGCGTGTCAGTGAATTAGCCGGATTGAACGTAAAAGATTTAGATTCGGACTTGGAATATGTTCATGTATACGGAAAAGGACGAAAAGAGCGGATTACACCGATCGGATCATTTGCGAGAAAAGCCTTGACCGACTATTTGGCGGAACGACAACCAACCGAGGACGAAAAACAAGCTGTTTTTCTTTCCCGTTCAGGCCGTCGTCTGACAACGGACGGGATTCGGAAAATCTTAAAAAAGGCAGACCCCTTTTTATCGAAACATGTGACACCACATGCTTTACGACATAGTTTCGCGACCGACTTACTGGAACGTGGAGCAGATTTACGAGCGGTGCAAGAATTGCTTGGGCATGCTTCATTATCGACGACAGGGCAATATACACACGTCACGACGGAGCGGCTACGACATGTTTATCAGCAAGCGCATCCGCGTGCCTAAGGGAGGAAATAGGATGTTTCATGCAACGACGATTTTTGCGATTCAACATAACGGTCAATCTGCCATGAGCGGAGATGGACAAGTGACTTTCGGTAATCAGGTCATCATGAAGAAAAGTGCAAAAAAAGTCCGGCGTCTCTATGGTGGAAAAGTGATTGCAGGATTTGCCGGAAGTGTAGCTGATGCGTTTACGCTATTCGAAAAGTTTGAAGCAAAACTTGAGATGTACAACGGGAACCTGCAACGGGCAGCCGTGGAATTAGCAAAGGAATGGCGTGGCGATAAAATGTTACGCCAACTCGAAGCCTTGTTGCTTGTCATGGACGGAACACATTTACTGCTTGTTTCCGGTAATGGAGAAGTAATCGAACCGGATGACGGCATTTTAGCCATCGGTTCAGGCGGCAACTATGCTTTGGCAGCGGGTCGGGCACTTGCTCGGCATGCCGGACATATGACGGCTGAGCAAATCGCCCGTGCAGCTCTTGAAACAGCAGGAGAGTTATGTGTATTCACAAATGATCAAATCATTTTAGAAACGATTGGGGGAAGTGCAGATGCATGAATTTACACCGAGACAAATCGTGGAAAAACTAAATGAACATGTCATTGGTCAGGCGGATGCAAAACGAGCCGTCGCGATTGCACTTCGAAATCGTTACCGCCGGCAACTGCTCGACCCGAGCCTGCGTGATGAAGTGACACCAAAGAATATCCTGATGATCGGACCGACTGGTGTCGGGAAAACAGAAATTGCCCGTCGACTTGCTAAACTGGTCCGCGCACCATTCGTTAAAATTGAAGCGACGAAGTTTACAGAAGTTGGTTATGTCGGTCGGGACGTTGAATCAATGGTCCGTGATCTAGTCGAAGCTTCACTCCGCCTCGTCAAGGATGAGAAAAAGGAAGCTTTAAAAGAACGGGCTGAAGCGGTCGCGAATGAACGGATTGTGGATGCACTTGTCGGTAAAAAAGCGTCGACAGGTCTCGGTGGAGGAAATCCATTCGAGATGTTATTCGGTGGCACCCAAAAACCGCCTGAACAAGAAACTGCGAATGACACCGCCGATCGCTCTGTCATTCGACAACAGCTGTTCCAAGGTCAACTAGAAGACCGCATGATTGATGTTGACATTGAAGAACGTCAAATGGATTTGTTCTCCGGACAACAAGGTATGGAAGGTCTTGCGAATCTGCAGGATATGCTCGGACAAGTCATGCCGAAAAAAACAAAAAAACGTCAGCTGAGCGTTAAAGAGGCACGTCCGATTTTGACAGCAGAAGAAGCAGAACGTTTACTCGATTTAAATGAAGTCCATGATGAAGCCGTTCGTCGTGCAGAACAGATGGGTATCATCTTCGTTGATGAAATCGATAAGATTGCCACGAAGGGACAAGACAGCGCCGGTGTATCGCGCGAAGGTGTCCAGCGTGATATCCTTCCAATCGTCGAAGGTTCGACTGTCGTAACGAAGTACGGTCCTGTGAAGACCGATCATATGTTATTCATTGCAGCCGGGGCTTTCCACATGGCAAAACCATCCGATCTGATTCCGGAGTTACAAGGACGTTTCCCGATTCGGGTCGAACTCGACAGTCTGACGGAAGATGACTTCGTCAAAATTTTGACAGAACCAAACCAAGCATTGCTCAAGCAATATAAAGCGTTGCTTGGGGCAGAGCAAGTCCATGTCACATTTACGGAAGACGCGATTCGTCAAATTGCACGGATTGCGGCACAAGTAAATGATGAAACAGATAATATCGGTGCTCGCCGTTTATATACCATCATGGAACGTGTATTAGAAGAATTATCGTTTGAAGCGGCAGAGATGCCGGAGACAGACGTCACCATCACACCTCAATATGTCATGGACCGCGTCGGAAAAGTAGCAGATGATCGTGACTTAAGTCAGTTCATCTTATAAGTGGAGGAAGAAAATCATGAATTTACTGGCAAAAACACGAAAGCTCAACACGATGTTACAACAAGAAGCAAGCACACATGTCGACTTTAAGGTCATGGCAGATCGGTTAAGCGAAGTCATGGAATCAAATACCTTTATCGTCAGCCGTCGTGGAAAGTTGTTAGGGATTGCAATTAAACAACAAATCGAGAATGCACGGATTCGTGGATTCCTCGAAGAGCGCCAGTTCCCGGAAGATTACACCAAAAAATTGTTTAACGTCACGGAAACGACTGCGAACATCGCGATTGACAGTGAGCACACAGCGTTCCCAATCGATAACCGTGATATGTTTGAAACTTCAAAAACGACAATCGTTCCAATTATCGGTGGCGGGGAGCGCCTTGGAACACTTGTCCTTGGCCGGATGCTCGAAGACTTTAATGAAGAAGACTTAGTCCTTGCTGAATACGGAGCAACCGTCGTCGGAATGGAAATCTTACGCGAGAAAGCCCATGAAGCGGAAGATAAGGCGCGGAAAAAAGCCGTCGTCCAAATGGCGATCAATTCCTTATCTTATTCGGAGCTTGAAGCGATTGAACATATCTTTGAGGAATTGGACGGAAACGAAGGGTTACTCGTCGCCTCTAAAATTGCCGATCGTGTCGGTATTACCCGTTCCGTCATCGTCAACGCCCTGCGTAAGCTTGAAAGCGCCGGTGTCATCGAGTCCCGTTCACTTGGGATGAAGGGAACGTATATCAAAATTTTAAACGATAATTTCCTTTATGAGTTAGAGCGTATTAAATCGAACTAAAAAAAGGAAAAGCTAGAATTTTAAAGAAGACCTAGTAATGTACTAGGTCTTCTTTTTTTATAGGTATTATTTATCATTTTTATAAGAAAAGGGTTTAAAAAGCGAAATATTAACATCTCATTCCCCTATTTTTCAAAAAACTTCTTTTCAAACATTGACCTATTTGTTTCAATTATTTCAGATATGTTACTAACCGCTTACGGTATAATACTAAGTTTTACGAGATAAATAGGGGTGGAGGTTGAATGATGAACTGGCTTGGTTCAGATTATGCAACAATGACACAGGCCGTCGATCGGACGGTGGCAGCGCAGAAAGTAATTTCAACAAACATTGCAAATGTCGATACGCCGGGATATAAAGCAAAACGTGTCGTGTTCAGCGATGTGTTGGACTCCGAAATGAAGATGAGTCTAAAACGACACGCGACAATCGGTACTTCAGGAAGTATCGTTGAACAATCGTCTGCTATGCGTAACGATGGCAACGGGGTCGATATTGACCTCGAAATGTCTGAATTATCACGCAATCAAATTGAGTACGAAGCACTGGTCGAACAATTGAATCGAAAATTTTCCGGTATTCAATCTGTCATCCGGGGAGGACGTTAAACCATGAGTATGTTTTCAGGTTTTCATACATCGGCAACAGGACTGACGGCACAGCGGCTGCGACTTGATACCGTCTCTGCCAATATCGCCAATGCTCAGACGACACGCGGTGAGCTGGTTAACGGAGAATGGCAACCATATGCCCGCAAGTTAGCCGTCTTGAAAGAAACAGGTAACGGGGTGACAGTCAGCGAGATTCGAAAAGATCAGGAACCGTTTAAGCTGGAATACAATCCGAATCATCCTGATGCGGATGAACTCGGATACGTTAAAATGCCAAACGTGGATTTATTGAAGGAAATGGTTGATATGATGGGGGCGACGCGTTCTTACGAAGCCAACGTCACGGCATTGAATGCAACAAAAGCAATGTTAGTCAAAGCGATGGAAATCGGCAAGTAATGAAGGAGATGACACGATGGCGATTCAACCGATTCAAAGCATGCAGATGGTCTTACCGTCTCAATCTGTTGCCAAAACGACACCAAGTGATTTCAGTGAAGTACTCAGCCAGGCCATGAATGGTCTGAATGACGCACAACAAGCTTCATCGCAGGCACGGGTGGATCTTGCGACTGGAAAAACGACGGACTTACATAACATCATGATCAAAACAGAAGAAGCATCGCTTTCTATGCAACTCGCTATCGAAGTCCGAAATAAAGGCATCGAAGCATACCAAGAAATGATGCGTATGCAACTGTGATTGTTAAGGAAAGCGTGGGAGATGTTTGATGAATGAAGGACTGAAAACGCGCTTTGGCGCATTAAAAACAACATGGCAGGAATGGTCGCTCGTCAAAAAGGCAACAATCATCGGAATCATCTTATTTTTAATCGCTGCGATCATTGTTGCAGCGATTTGGCTAAGTAAACCGACGATGACACCGCTGTACTCGAAGTTGTCTCCCCAAGAGGCAGGTCAAGTGACGGAGAAATTAAATGAAGACGGTGTAAAGTCTGAAGTCGTCAGTGGAACAGATGGTGTAACGATTCTTGTACCAGAAGAAAGTGCCGAAAACTTAAAAGTTGAATTGGCGACAGCCGGAATACCAAAATCAGGACAAATCGATTATTCCTTCTTTAGTGAAAACGCCGGTTTTGGAACAACGGATAAGGAAATGAATATTCTCGAGCGGGACACGATGCAGACGGAGTTAGAAAACCTGATTACACAAGTCAATGGAATCGATGCAGCAAAAGTTATGATTACATTACCGGAAAAGAGTGTCTTCTTGTCAGATAAAGAAGAGACGTCAACTGTCTCAGTCGTTTTGACATCGAGCGCCGGCAGTGACTTGAATCAGCAGACAGTTCAAGGGTTGTATCATCTGATTGCGAAAAGTATCCCGAATTTAAAAGAAGAAAATATTACCATCATGGATCAGTACTTTACGTATTATGAACCGGGCAAGGGAGCACAGACTGCGGGCGGAACGGATCCGATGCAGCTGAAGAAAACGACAGAAAAAGATTTGCGTCAACAAATTCAGCAAATGTTGTCGGTTGTTCTTGGTCCGCAAAAAGCATTGGTTTCTGTTACGGCAGACGTCGATGTCACGCAACGTCAAGAAGAACAAAAACTGGTCGAACCGGTTGATCCCGATAAAATCGAGGGAATTGTTACATCGGCAGAAAAAGTTGCCGAAGCATACACCGGTGCTGCCAACGAAGGAACTGCAGGAACGGGTGAAAATGAGACGATCAATTTCCCGCAAGGTACAGGGACAACAGGTGATACCAGTGAAAAGACACACGATATCATCAATTATGAAGTCAACCGGATCACCAAACAGATTACCGGTGCTCCTTATGAAATCCGTGACTTAGGAATTCAAGTCATCGTCGAGCCACCTAAAGGACAAAATCAGATTGATCCGCAACTTCAAACTGATCTGCAGACGATGATGTATTCAATCATCCGGACTTCATTGACGAAGACCGATGCGAAAACGACCTTGACTGATGCAGAACTTGCGAATAAAGTCGTCGTCATGTCAAGACCGTTTGCCGTGACACCGAAACAGACAGTCACAACGGAAACAACACCGATGTGGGTCTGGTTTGCATTAGGTGCTGCAGCACTGGTCGTAGTAGGAGCCATCTTCCTGTTGATGCGTAGAAGAAGAACAGCTGAAATTGAGGAACTGGAAGAATGGACTCCGATTGAGACAGAGATTCCTGAACTGTCGACAGAGGACACAAGTGAAGGAACGGTCAAACGGAAACAGCTTGAGAAGCTTGCCGCATCCAATCCGGATGAATTTGCGAAGTTGTTACGCACCTGGTTAGCGGAGGATTGATGAAATGAAGAAGTTAGAGATGAGTAGTCGGGAAAAAGCCGCCATTTTAATGATTTCGCTTGGTCCGGAAGTCGCGGCCAGCGTATACAAACATTTGTCGGAAGAAGAAATGGAATGGCTGACATTACAAATTTCGAGCATGAAACGGATTGATCCGGAGGAAAAGCTCGAAGTATTGGAAGAGTTCCATGAACTAGCGACAGCACAAAACTATATTACGCAAGGTGGTATCGGATTCGCCAAATCGGTCTTGGAAAAAGCATTAGGGGAAGAGAAGGCGATGGAACTCATTTATCGTTTGACGTCGACACTTCAAGTCAGACCGTTTGAGTTTGCCCGTAAGGCAGATCCAAAACAATTGCTGAACTTCATTCAAAATGAGCATCCGCAGACGATTGCGTTAGTCTTGGCCCATCTGGACCCGGTTAAATCAGGACAGATTTTATCAGAACTGCCGGCAGAAGCCCAGTCCGATGTCGCTCGACGGATTGCAACGATGGACCGGATGAATCCGGAAATCATCAGTGAAGTCGAACAAATTCTTGAACGGAATCTATCGCAAGCAGGAATGCAGGATTATGCCCAATCTGGCGGAATCGAGGCAGTAGTTCAAGTCTTGAACGGTGTCGATCGGACGACGGAACGAACGATTCTCGATACGCTTGAAATTCAGGATCCGGAGTTGGCGGAAGAAATCAAGAAACGGATGTTTGTCTTTGAAGATATCGTTACGCTTGACGCCCGGGCCATCCAACGGATTATCCGCGAAGTTTCGAATGAAGACTTGTTACTATCACTTAAAGTCTCATCAGAAGACGTCAAGGAAATGGTATACCGGAACATGTCCCAACGAATGGTCGAATCATTCAAAGAGGATATGGAGTTCATGGGGCCTGTCCGGTTACGGGACGTCGAAGAAGCACAAAGCCGGATTGTCGGCATTATCCGCCGCCTAGAAGATATGGGTGAAATCGTAGTCGCCCGTGGTGGAGGAGATGATATCGTTGTCTAATGTCATTAAACGTCAAGTCGTCTTCGACCGGACGCAACGAACGATTTTTCATCAGACGGAATCCGAGCAGGTGACTGAAACCGAACCGCTTGTTTCTTATGACGAGATGATGCGGGAAGGACAAGCCCAACTAAAGCAACAGCAATTGTTGATCGAACAACAAGAACAAACACGACGGGCTGCTTTGGAGCAAGAGCGGCTCCTCGTGCTGGAAGAAGCGAGACAACAGGGGTACGAAGAAGGGTATCGGTCGGGTCAACAAGCTGGACGAACACAATACGAACAACGGATTGAGGAAACGAATCAACTTGCGAACCGGCTCGAACAGATGTTTTCAGAACGAGTCCTCCTGATGGAAGATGAATTGTGTGCACTGGCCCTTCAATTGACGCATCAGTTTATGGAGCAGCTTCACGATAAGGATGAAGAAGCACTTTACCAGACGATTCAGCAGTTGATTCTTCAATTTAGAGATCGTGAAAAATTGATTATCTATACATCAACTGAAGACTTTGAACGGGTTGTCTTACTGGATGAACGGTTACAGACCATTTTAGGAGGGACGGCAACGATCCGTTTACGGATTGATCCCGAGCTTGATGCACGAGATTTCCGGATTGATTCAGAGAACGGTGCCATCACGGGTGGATTGTCAATCGGTTATCAACGATTAATGGAGCAACTCACCGAGGTGTTACACGATGTATAAACTCAAACAGTTACAAGCAGCGATTCGAGATGTTCGTCGGGAAGAACTTGTCGAGCATTCCGGTAAAGTCGTTCAAGTCATCGGTTTGATGATTGAATCACGTGGTCCGACAGCGGTTGCCATCGGCGAGCGGTGCTTGATCCGGATTCATCGTGGAGACGAAATTGAGGCAGAAGTCGTTGGATTTCGAGAAGGACACGTACTATTGATGCCTTATGGTGAAACGACGGCGATTGCACCGGGATCGATCGTCATCGCAACAGGAAAACCGCTTCATGTTCCTGTCGGAGATGATTTGATCGGGAAAGTCCTGGATGGTCTCGGACGATCATTAGACGGGAAATCACTGGCGCATTTACGGACGACTTCAATTGTCCGTAAACCGCCAAGTCCACTCGACCGTCCGCGGATAGATCAAGTGTTATCAACAGGAATTCGTGCCATCGATGGTTTGTTGACCGTCGGACAAGGACAACGAGTCGGACTATTCGCAGGATCCGGTGTCGGTAAATCGACATTACTCGGCATGATTGCTAAACGATCGACGGCTGATATCAATGTCATCGCCTTGATTGGTGAACGGGGCCGTGAAGTGAAGGAATTCATTGAGGCGGAGTTAGGTGAGGAAGGCATGAGCCGTTCGATCATCGTCGTAGCGACGAGTGATCAGCCGCCACTCGTTCGACTCAAAGGAGCGTATACGGCAACGGCAATCGCTGAATATTTTCGGGATCAAGGAAAAAATGTCGTATTGATGATGGACTCCGTTACACGGTTTGCCATGGCCCAGCGTGAAATTGGTCTGGCGACCGGCGAACCGCCTGCTTCAAAAGGATATACACCGAGTGTGTTCGCCTTGCTTCCACAACTGTTGGAACGAAGCGGGAAAACGACAGAAGGTTCCATTACGGCATTTTATACCGTCCTGGTTGACGGCGATGATATGAATGAACCGATTGCGGATGCGGTCCGCGGAATTCTTGATGGTCATTTTGTCCTCGACCGAAATCTCGCTAATAAAGGACAATATCCGGCGATTCATATCTTACGCTCCATCAGCCGGGTTATGAATCAAATTACTTCGACCGAACATAAAGATAGTGCGATTACGTTCAGACAGTTGTTGTCGACATACCTCGATGCCGAAGATCTAATCAATATCGGCGCTTATAAAAGCGGGACAAACCCTGACATTGACCGGGCTGTTGAAAAATATCCTGAATTAATCGGATTTTTAAAACAACGTGTCGAAGAAAAAAGTCATTTCGAAGATGGAATGAGTCGTCTGATTTTGACAATCCGTTAAAGGAGGTGCACGAATGAAAACCATATATGAACGTATCATTCCTTTAGCGGAAGCGGAAAAGGATCGTGTTTCAAAACATACTGCTGAAAAAAAGAAGCAATACGAAGTTGAAGTCGAGAAGCTGTATCATCTGCTCGTTCGTTATGAGGCCTTCTTAAAAGCACAAAACGAAACCGGCACGGTTGAACTGCTTGCGTCTCAATACCGGGAGCGGGCACGAGATGTCGTCAAACAACAGATTGAACGCCAACAATTATATGTTACCCAGGCGAAAAATCAGTATGAACGGGCTCAAATCGATTTAAAAGAAGCGTTGATTGAAGAAAAGAAATTTACACGACTGCAATCAAATCAATTAGAAGAAAATCGGCGGACACTCGCTTTGGTGGAACAGAACCAAATGGATGAATTAGCATTATTGCAGTTTGGAAGAAGGCGAACGACATGAGTGAGAACAAGTCATCAAAACAATGGATTTTGCCCTTATTAATCATCCCGTTGTTATTGTTATTATTTACAGCCTATCTCGTATTAAATTACGCTAATGGGCGACCGATTTTTACGTTGCCTTTCGCATCGGAAGAAGTGACGGATTCAAAAGTATCGTCTTCAAAAAATTCAGAGATCGAACAACGCTTGAAATTAGCCAATGCTGAAATCAAAAAACTACGTGTGAAGACCACCGATCAAGCAGAACTCATCCAAGCAAAAGAACAGGAAGTCGTCCGGTTGATTGCGGAACGGGATCGATTGAAAAACACGCCAGCTACACCTGCAACGACAGGGACAGATAAGTCTGTTTCGAAAAAGACTGCTGATGTGACAGATGTCTATGCGGAAATGACACCGAAAGACGCAGCCAATATTTTCAACGAATTAAGTCCGACGGAAGTCGTTTCAATCATTAAAGAAATTGATGCTGAACAACAGGCAGCCATCATGGCAAAGATGGATCCTAAAAAAGCTGCAGCGTTGACACAATTGTTGGCAGTCCAATAAGGGGTGAGAAAATAAGATGAACTTGACGGATGTACAGCAAGCACAAACAGCCAAACCGGTTACGAAGTGGAACGGGAAAGAGCTCCCAGCGAGTGGCGTTGGAAATTTTGCCTCGTTACTTCAATACTTAGTGCAACCTCTAGCTGAGGGCGTACAGAACCCTTCACTGGATCAACAGACAATACCAACTGAAGGGGAGGCGGATCTTGAAGTCAAACTGCTGTTGGAACAATTGACCGCACAGCCGGAAAAAGTGTTACAACTTTTGGAGCAACCCGAACTAGAAGGTATGATACATGATCCCAAAAAAGCGACGGAGCTGATTCAGTTCATTAAGACGATACAAGACGGACAGCCTGGAAAAGCAATGGAGTTATTCGAACAATTCCCAGCTTCCCTCCAACAAGTACTTGCAACGGTGATGTCGACCGTCGTCGGCGTCGCTAAGGAACACATGAAAGGAAATGACTTACCGGCAGGACTAAATGCTCCAGTCACTCAGGCGACTGATGTTTCAGGAACTGTTGGACCGTTTCCGGTAATGTCAGTTGTAACTGCGGTTTCAGCTGTACCGCAAACTAATCCGACGTTAATGAATGCTCCGGGCACTAAAAAAGAGGCAGTGATGCCTTTGCTTTCAAATCGCCTTATCTCATCTGAACAAACGACACCAACTTTGAAAACAAGTGTCATGACTAAAAAGGTGATTGAATCCATTCAGGTAGCTGCTGATCCGGAAGGGAAAGAACAACCATCAGCACTAACCGGTTTGAAATTTGAACGGATGAACGGTGCACTAGGAGTAAGCATTCGGCCATCCGTCATGCAGCCAAGTGTCGATGATCAACTCACGTCACGGATTGAAGCGGCGATGAAACAAGCGCCATTTTTAAAAGGCGCGGACGGTTCGACACGCATGTCGATCCGCCTATATCCAGAACAGTTGGGTGAAGTCGTCATCCAGTTGGATAAAAAAGACGGTTTATTGACAGTAAAGCTTTTCGCAGCGACGGAACAAGCAAAACAAATACTGGATCAGCAACTCGGAAAGCTACATACATCGTTGCAGCCGCAAGCACCACTTGTCAAAGTCGAAACCGGGATGTTGGCATCGAGTGTCAAAGACTTTGAACAAGGTTTGCCGCAAGAACGACGGGAACGCCAGCAAGAAGAACCTGCACAGTATGAAGAAGAACTAGAGGAGGATGAAGATGACTGATTCCATCAAAAATGATGCGTCGTCCTATCAGTTACCGGAGAAAACGAAAGTACCATCCAGTAACTCTATGGACAAAGACATGTTCATGAAAATCCTGATTGCCCAATTGTCCAATCAAGATCCGACGGCACCGATGGAAGACAAGGAGTTCATTTCGCAGATGGCTCAGTTTTCTTCTCTTGAACAGATGCAAGCGATTGGCAAAGGCATGGATACGATGATGCTCAATCAGCATGCGGCGGCTCTGATGAACTACAGTAATTTGATTGGTAAAAGTGTCAGCTATGAAGGTGAGACTGTCACGAAAGATGCGACGGGAGCAGATGTGACATCGACCGGTAAAGTGACGGCAAACGTCCTCAGTGTAAAGCGTGACGGGGTCGATGTCATTGCCGAGTTATCGAACGGAAAAAGTGTCAGTGTCTACGAATTGACTGAAATTAAAACAAAGGAGGAAAAATAATGTTACGTTCAATGTATTCAGGAATCAGTGGGTTAAAGAACTTCCAAACAAAGTTAGACGTCGTTGGGAATAACATCGCTAACGTCAATACATTTGGTTATAAAAAAGGCCGTGTCACGTTTAAGGATCTTGTCAACCAATCAGTTGGTTCCGCATCAGGTAATGGTGGAGGTGTCGGTGGGACAAACCCGAAACAGGTAGGGCTCGGGGCCTCGATGTCGACGGTCGATAACGTTTACAATCAAGGAGCGTTACAAAATACAGGTCGAACGCTTGATGTCGGGATTTCCGGTGAAGGATTCTATCAAGTCTTGACGGCAGACGGTGTGCGTTATTCTCGTTCCGGTAACTTTTATACAGATCTTCAAGGAAATATCGTAACGGGAGATGGAAATTATCTCGTAGGATTGTCTGATCCACCGCCTGCCAACCCTGGACAGCCACCTGCCGATCAAGCAAACCTACCTGCCAACCAATACGATGCTCAAGGTCAAATCACAAACAAAGTAAATAATGGCTACATGAAGTTACAAATTCCGACTGGAGCACAGAACCTTGCAATCGGAAAAGATGGACTAGTCACATTCGTTGACGGAACGGGTAACTTGCAACGAGTTGGTTACGTATCAATGGCAAATTTCGCTAACCCGGGTGGTCTTGAAAAATCAGGAGTGAATTTATTTGCCGCTTCTCAAAACTCCGGTATCGCAGCGACTGGAACACCAAGCACAAACGGTCTTGGTCAATTAACATCCGGTACACTCGAGATGTCGAACGTCGACTTATCGGAAGAGTTTACGGAAATGATCATCGCCCAACGCGGATTCCAGGCGAACACCCGGATCATTACAACATCAGATCAGATTTTAGAAGAACTCGTTAACTTGAAACGATGATTACTTTAACGACATTACGTGAAACACCGCTTGTCTTAAATGCAATCTTAATCGAAGCGGTCCGGTCGACACCCGATACGACGATCCAGTTGGTCGGGGGACAGACTTATGTCGTCAAGGAAACGTTAGAAGAGGTAAAAGCAGCCACAATCGATTTTTACCGACAAGTCGGTTTAACGGGCTTGAACAGTGCTAGGAGGCTCGAAGATGGCAGAAGAAAAGAAGAAGAGTAAGTTGAAATTACCACTTATAATGGTTGTCGTTGCGATTATGATGGTAGGTGCCGGCTATATGCTTTCAAAATATTTGTTAACGAGTGATCCGACTGAAGCGAAAGTCGAACAGCCGACAGGCGCGGAACTCGAAGAGCGAAGCTTTCAAACAGATGATTTGACGACGAACATTGCAGACGAACGATTCTTAAATGTTCAGTTTACAATCGTCACGGATGATGCAGCGACGCGGGAAGAACTTGAGTTACGCAAGTTTCAAATCAACAATATCATCTTAGGGGATTTAGCTTCGATGAAAAAACAAGATTTAGATTCTAAACAAGACATGGCGAAACTCGAAGAAAAATTACGGGGGCAATTTAAAAAACTCCTGCAAGAAGGCGATGTTCAACGTGTCTACACGACGAAAAAAATCATCCAGTGAGGTGGCCGCATGAGCGAAGTATTATCACAACATGAAATTGACGCCCTGCTATCAGCCATTTCAAGCGGAGATATGGAAGTCGAGGAAATACGCAGTCAAGAAGAAGAACGTCGTGTGAAAGTGTATGACTTTAAACGGGCGTTACGATTCTCAAAAGACCAGATGCGAAACTTAACGCGAATTCATGAACAGTTCGCCCGAGTCTTGACGACCCATTTCTCAGCACAGCTCAGAACATATGTCCAGTTTACGGTCAATACGGTCGAGCAACTGCCATATGATGAATTCATTCATTCCATTCCGAACATGACCTTAATTAATTTAGTGAATCTTCACCCGTTAGACGGACGGGTCATCTTCGAAGTAAATCCGAACATCGCTTATGCGATGCTCGATCGATTGCTCGGCGGACCGGGTGAAGGTATGAATAAGATTGAGAACTTGACGGAAATCGAAACCCGGATCTTGACGCAGTTATTCAAACGCGCTTTTGTTCAATACGGGGCAGCGTGGGAATCGATTGCCGAAATCGAAGCCGAGTATGATGATTTGGAAATCAATCCACAATTTCTTCAACTCGTCTCACCGAATGAAACGGTCATTCTCGTCTCGATTTACGTGACGGTCGGAGAAGTAAGCGGAACGCTTAATGTCTGTCTGCCGTTCGTGACACTCGAACCAATCATTCCGAAACTATCGAGTCACTTTTGGATGCAACAAGAAAAACGAAAGTCAGCCGATAACCAAGAGTCAGAACATATGCAAACACAGTTGATGGGATCCATCGTCGATTTGAAAGCAGTGCTCGGCCAGACGGAACTTTCGTTTGGAGAATTGTTACACCTCGAGGTAGGCGATTGCCTGTCCCTCCAGACACGTACATCCGATCCGGTTGAATTGTTCGTCGATGATCGGAAAATGTTCAAAGCGCGGCCTGGTCTGAACGGGAAGCATCTCGCTTTACAAGTCTTACAACGAATTGAGGAGGAATAACATGAGCGATATGCTTTCGCAAGATGAAATCGATGCCTTATTACGGGGCACCCCATCGGCTGAAGAACCAGCCGATACCCATTTAACGGATGATTTACATCAATTGGATGAGATGGAGATTGATGCACTTGGAGAAGTCGGGAACATCTCGTTAGGGAATTCCGCGACAGCCCTTTCTGCATTGTTGAATCAAAAAGTCGAAATCACAACACCACACGTCCGGATGATTACGATGGAGGAGTTGCGAAGTCGTTATCCGATTCCCCACGTCGCCCTTCGTGTCGGATATACAGAAGGATTCAAGGGAGAAAACGTGTTGATTTTGACACAGCGGGATGCTTCCGTCATTGCGAACCTGATGATGGGCGGCGACGGTGTCGTGGACGAGAGTCTTGAAATGGAACCAATTGCGTTATCTGCCGTTCAGGAAGCGATGAACCAGATGATGGGAGCGGCTGCGACCTCAATGTCGACCGTGTTCTCAATGCGAATCGATATCTCGCCTCCAGCGGTCGAAGTTTTTGATTTCTCCCAAGAAAAAAGTATCGTGGACAGCTTCTCGTTATGGGAAAGCATGGTCATCATCGAGTTTGATTTAAAGATTGGAACGCTGATTGATTCAAAAATCGTCCAATTGGCACCACTTGAATTTTCCAAACAACTGATTCAGAAATTATTCAGTGCCAGTACGACAACCACCGAACCGGCACCCACCGCTCAAGTCCCTACATCAGAACCGGTCCGAGAACAGCAGACCGCGCCGCAGCCACAACCGGAACCCCGGTATGAGGCACCGCCGGAACAGAAAAAAGAGCCGGTTGGTGTCAGTCCTGTTCAATTCGGTCAGTTCTCTGAAGTGCAACAAGAAGGTCCACCGGGTAACATCGGGATGCTTTACGATGTACCGTTGAATGTGACGGTCGAGCTGGGACGGACACGCCGATCCGTCCGGGATATCTTAGAACTGACACAAGGCTCAATTATTGAGCTGGATAAACTAGCAGGAGAACCCGTTGACGTGTTCGTCAATAATACGTTGATCGCAACGGGAGAAGTCGTTGTCATCGAAGAAAACTTCGGTGTCCGGATTACAGAGATTGTCAATACAAAAGAACGTCTGCGGATGTTCTAAGGAGGAAATAGGATGAGTGCAAAAGTTTTGATTGTAGATGATGCAGCTTTCATGCGAATGATGATTAAGGAGATTTTATCGAAGAACGGCTATGACGTCGTTGGAGAAGCAGAAAACGGTCGGGAAGCCGTTTCGAAATATAAAGAGTTAACGCCGGATCTCGTTACACTGGATATCACGATGCCGGAAATGGACGGAATTTCCGCTTTAAAAGAAATCAAAGCCTTTAACCCGGCTGCTAAAGTCATCATGTGTTCTGCCATGGGTCAACAATCGATGGTCATCGATGCAATTCAAGCCGGAGCAAAAGACTTCATCGTTAAACCGTTCCAGGCTGACCGCGTACTCGAAGCCGTTTCGAAAACCATTTCATCATGAGAAGACTGACCTGTTTGACCTGTCTTCTCCTGTTCCTGCTGACGCATCAGGTCGGTGCCGAAACAGTGGAAGAGAAGCTCAACCCATCTAAGAACAATGAACCTACAATACAACAGGTCGACGGGTCATCGACAGTCGTCACGGTCATAAAGATTGTCGTGACGCTCGCAGTTTTGATTGGCGGATTTCTGTTAGCCGTCCGTTTCATCAATGAGCGGACAAAAGGAGTCCGTCAATCGAGCCGCCTGTCTCATCTCGGAGGTGTCCCGCTTGGCAAAGATCGTTCCGTTCAGCTTGTAAGAGTTCACGGTAAGATTTACGTTGTCGGTGTCGGTCAGAACGTTGAACTGCTGGATACGATTGAGGAAGACGACGACTGGTCGGCAATGGATACATCCGACAGCCCATCACATACGTCAAACACGTCTCCGTTTCTGGAATCCTTTAAGCAACAGCTTGATCAGTTCCAGAAGAAACGAGGACGATCATGACGACGATTGAAAATTTGATTTCCTTGGATACGCCGTCCGGGACGGCGACTTCCGTTAAACTGTTGGTTTTACTTACGCTTTTATCATTAGCACCATCCCTGCTGATTCTGATGACCTGCTTCACACGCGTCATCGTCGTATTGTCCTTTGTGCGGTCGGCACTGGGAACGCAACAAACACCGCCGAACCAACTGCTCGTCGGATTGGCATTATTCATCACATTGTTCGTCATGGCGCCTGTCCTGACCGAATTGAACACGACGGCGTTACAACCGTACATGGATGAAAAAATCAGTCAGGATGAAGCCTTCGATCAAGCGGGCGGAACAATGAAACGTTTCATGTCCCAGTACACGCGGAGCAATGATTTAGAACTATTCCTGAAGTACGGCAATTATGAAAAGCCGGAGAAGGTGGAAGATATTCCGCTTGTCGCTTTAGTACCGGCTTACGCCATCAGTGAGTTAAAGACGGCATTTCAAATCGGATTCATGATTTTCATCCCGTTCCTCGTTATCGATATGGTTGTCTCGAGTGTCTTGATGTCGATGGGGATGATGATGTTGCCGCCGGTCATGATTGCCTTACCGTTTAAATTATTATTGTTTATTTTAGTGGATGGTTGGCATTTGATTGTCGAATCACTGCTCGTCAGCATGCGATAGGGAGGGACGACATGACGCAGGAAATGATTATTCAATTAGCCAGTTCGGCCGTATGGACCTTGTTAAAGGTTTCAGCCCCGCTCTTGCTCGTCTCACTCGTCGTTGGACTTCTCGTCAGCATCTTACAGGCGACGACCCAAATCCAAGAGCAGACCTTATCGTTTGTGCCAAAGATTGTTGCCGTATTTTTAGCACTCGTCTTTTTTGGACCGTGGATTATGGAAGAGCTCAAAACGTTTACGATTGAAATCTTCAAACAGATTGCCGAGGTTTCACGAAAATGACGTTACTGTCCTTTGTCAGCGTGTTTTTACTTGTATTTGGTCGACTTGTCGGATTTTTAGTGGCAGCACCTCTGTTTTCATCCAAGCAGTTACCTGCCCAGCATAAGTTGGCCATTGCGGCCGGACTCGCCTATTTTGCCAGTTATGCGGTCAAGACGACCGTCCAAGTCGATGACATCGATTTCTTTTTTCGAATGGGGACAGAAGTCATTATTGGACTCGCCCTCGGTCTGCTCGCCAGTTTTTTACTGTATGCCCCGCAAATCGCCGGATCCATCATCGATTTACAGATGGGTCTAGCCATGGCCTCGGCATATGATCCGATGTTCGGCGGACAGTCGCCGATTGTCGGTCGATTTTATTACATGTTGACGTTGCTTGTATTGCTGGCTTCCGATATGCATTTGATTTTACTGGACGGGATTTATACGAGCTTTAAAATCTTTCCGCCCGGTAGTGCGATTGATGTTTCCGGAGAAGCCGGCATGAGTTTAGTCGTGCGGGTTGTAGGTCTAGCCATGCTCACGGCGCTTCAAATGGCGATGCCGCTAGTTGTCGCTTTATTTTTAGTAGACCTGGCGCTTGGTTTTTTAGCAAAAACGGCGCCTCAGTTCAATATTTTTGCGATTGGATTTTCCGTTAAATTGTTGATGGGTTATGCAATTTTGTTTTTGCTTGCTGGAGCAACCATTACCGGAATTTCGCGATTTGTTCCTTTACTGCAAGAAGTACTGTCCGATGCGGTTCATTTACTAGGAGGTTGAGATGGGAAAATATACATTAACGCTTGACCTCCAGTATTTCGCAGGTGAAAAAACGGAAAAAGCATCACCCCGAAAACGTGATGACTCCCGTAAAAAAGGTCAAGTGGCAAAGTCAGCCGACTTAACGAGCAGTTTGATGTTGTTTGGCATGTTTTTGATTTTATTTTTCTTTGGTCCGTTTCTCGGAAAACGGTTCGTCATGGTGCTTGAGAATGGACTGAGTGCCCAAACGGTGTTAGTCGCCGTTGAAGAGGGGCGTATTCAGGAAGTCATGATTGAAATGCTGGTTCAAATGGGCATCCTAGTGGCTCCATTTTTTGTGACGGCCGTCGTCATCGGTATTTTAGGGAATTTCGTACAGATTGGAGCTTTGCTCAGTACGGAATCGATTCAACCGAAACTCGACCGGATCAATCCGCTGCAAGGAATCAAACGGATCGTCAGCATGAAAGCATTGATTGAATTCTTGAAATCCGTTTTTAAATTGCTTGTCATCGGTGCGACAAGCGGAACCGTCTTATGGAATAACAAAGTGGAAATTTCACGTTTAACGTCAGAACCGATTGGTGACGCCTTGGCGATTATCGGTCATCTGACTTTCCTGTTAGGGATTTCGGTCAGTATCGCGTTGATTGTCCTTGCTGTACTGGATTTCGCTTATCAAAAATTCGATTTTGAAAAGTCGATTCGGATGAGTAAACAGGATTTAAAGGATGAACATAAGAATACGGAAGGTGACCCGCAAATCAAAGGGAAAATCAAACAGCAACAACGGGAGATGGCGATGCGGCGGATGATGCAGGAAATACCGAACGCCGATGTTGTCATTACGAACCCGACCCATTATGCCGTCGCGATTCAATATGATGACGGCAAACATGCCGCCCCAATTGTCGTCGCCAAGGGAGTGGATGCTGTCGCATTCCGGATTCGGGAGAAGGCGACAGCAGCTGAGATCCCGATTATCGAAAACAGACCGCTCGCACGAGCATTATTCGCAAAATCAGAAATAGGAATGGCAGTGGATGAATCATTTTATCAGGCACTCGCTGAAACACTCGCCTTTGTCTATCAAATGAAACAAGCGAAATGAAAGGATGAAGCATCATGACCATTTCAACACGAGATTTATCTGTCCTGCTAGGCGTCATTATGATTGTCTTCATGCTCGTCATTCCACTGCCAGGATTTTTACTCGATTTTCTTATTATCATCAACATCTTGATTGCCTTAATGGTGTTACTTGTCGCGATGAATGCGAAGGAAGCACTGGAGTTTTCAGTTTTTCCAACACTCTTACTGATTGTGACCTTGTTCCGGCTGGCTCTGAACGTCTCGACAACCCGGTCGATTCTCTCGAACGGGAACGGCGGAGAAGTCATCGAAGCGTTTGGTAGTTTCGTTGTCGGTGGAAACGCCCTCGTCGGATTCGTCGTCTTCCTGATTCTTGTTTTGATCCAGTTTTTGGTCATTACAAAAGGATCCGAGCGGGTATCGGAAGTGTCGGCCCGCTTTACCCTCGACGCGATGCCCGGAAAACAGATGGCGATCGATGCCGATCTGAACTCCGGTATGATCGATGAATTACAGGCTAGGACGAGACGGCAGAAAATTCAATCGGAAGCCGACTTTTACGGTGCGATGGACGGAGCATCAAAGTTCGTAAAAGGAGATGCGATTGCCGGAATCATCATCGTCATCATCAACTTGATTTTCGGAATGATTATCGGTGTCGTCCAACAAGGATTACCGATGACGGATTCCGTAAAGCTGTATACGCTGTTGACGGTCGGTGACGGGCTGGTCAGTCAAATCCCGGCATTGTTGATTTCTGTCGCAACCGGAATCATTGTTACCCGTTCGACTTCGGACGGGAATTTAGGAGAAGACATCGTCGGTCAGCTCTCCCGGACGCCGCTTCTCGTCATGATTGGAGCCGGTGCCATCTTCCTGTTAGGTCTCTTTACGGCAATTCCCGATTACGTGACGATTCCTGTCGCGGCTGCAGCGGCCTTCTTCGCTTGGCGATTGACACGAACGTCAAAAGCAACGCAGGAAGAAGTCGCTGTCGAAGAAGCACCGACTGAAAATCTGCGATCGAGCGAATCGGTCATTTCACTTTTGAATGTCGATACGATTGAATTTGAATTCGGCTACGGCCTGATCCCGCTCGCCGATGAAGCACAGGGCGGCGATTTACTTGACCGGGTCGTTATGATTCGTAGACAGCTGGCTCTTGAACTCGGGTTCGTCTTACCGACGGTTCGGATTCGCGACCATCTGCAACTCCCGCCAAACCATTACCGGATCAAAATCCGCGGAAGTGAGATGGCAACCGGTGAACTGTTGCTTGATCATTATCTGGCGATGAGTCCCGGTGTCGATGATCCGGAAATTCAAGGCATCGAGACGGTTGAACCCGCGTTCGGAATGCCGGCCTTATGGATTGACGAGCGGACGAGAAGCCGGGCCGAGATGTCCGGATACACGGTCGTTGATCCGCCGTCTGTCGTCGCGACGCACTTAACCGAACTTTTGAAAAAACATGCGGCCGATTTACTCGGTCGGGAAGAGACGAAACAACTGGTCGATCATTTGAAGGAGTCGCATCCGATTTTAGTCGACGAAGTGACACCACAATTGTTGTCAGTCGGCGAATTACAAAAAGTATTCGTTCAGTTGTTAAAAGAAAAAATCTCGATTCGAAACTTGCCGCTTATTTTTGAAACACTTGCTGATTATGCCACTGTGACGAAAGACAGTGATTTGCTGGCTGAATATGTCCGTCAAGCCTTGGCACGACAAATTACGGAACAGGTCATGCAAGGAGACGTCTTACACGTCGTGACGGTATCGAGTGAGCTGGAGATGGACATCCAGTCAGCGATCCAAAAAACAGAGTTCGGTAATTATTTGGCACTTGATCCTGATAAAGCAACACGTTTCATCGAATCATTAAATGAATTGACGGCAGAATTCGAACGGTACGGGGCTCAGCCAATCGTCTTGGCATCACCAAGTATTCGGATGTTTGTTCGTCAATTGACAGAACGGTATTTCCCGGATGTACCCGTCCTGTCCTATAACGAACTGATTCCGACCATTGAAGTCAAGAGTATTGGGGTGATTTAACACATGATGGTAAAACGAATTGTCGCAAATTCTGTCAGCGAAGCCATGGAACTGGTCAAACAGGACTTAGGGAACGATGCCATTATTTTGAACACGCGCCAGATTAAAGTAGGCGGGTTGTTTGGTCTATTTGCACAAAAGAAAGTGGAGCTGGTCGCTTCAGTAGAAGAGCATCCGGTAGTGAAAACAGTCCAACCGGTTGCTCCGCAAGCTTCATCCGAACCACGTCCGATTAAACCGGTAGTGGAAAAACGGGCATTGTCTGTAGAAACGGTAAGTCCAAAAATTGTTTCGTTTGCGTCACGTCGGTTGCCGGAAGCACTCTGTGCCTATGAAGTTCTACTCGCTGAACCGGCCTTGCAACACGAAGCGGAAGCGCTTTATGACTTGTTAGTATCGACCTATTACAAAACAAATGATTTAGACCAGGTCGAGCAAGTTTTCGCTGCGACCGTGACGGATTCGATTCGAGTCACGGCGGCGACTTCACGTTTCATCATGGTGACAGGACCGACGGGAGTCGGGAAAACGACGACACTGGCTAAACTGGCTGCTTATTACCGTTTGACGAAACAACAAAAAGTCGGATTGATCACGACGGATACATACCGGATTTCAGCTGTTGAACAATTACGGACGTATGCCGACATCATCGATATTCCGTTGCGCGTCGCATACGATTTACAGGAGTTTGAACAAGCGAAAGTCGACTTGTCAGATTGTGATGTCATTCTGATTGATACGGCAGGACGAAATTTTCTGGACGCAGGTTATGTCGAGCAGTTAAAAAAACGACATGATTTTTCAGAGACCGATGTGTTTCTTGTACTCAGCCTAACGTCGAAGTACCGTGATTTAGAACAAATCCAACAACGGTTCGATCAAGTGCCGCTGTCCGGTTTTATTTTTACCAAAGCTGATGAAACGATAGATTTGTGGTCGATTTACGGACTTACGAAGAAAACGCAGTTGCCGCTGTTTTGTCTGACGACTGGACAAGAAGTGCCTGAAGACATCATTTGGCCGACAAGTGCAGAAGTTTCCCGAATGATTGTAGAAAGAGGGTTAAGATGATGCCGGAAGATCAGGCACGTGCGTTAAGATCAAAAGTTTCCGTCCGCCAAACGAAGACCATTGCCATCGTCAGTGGTAAAGGCGGTGTCGGTAAAACGAATGTGGCGGTAAACCTCGGTGTCGCGCTATCGTTGCAGGCTAAAAAAGTACTGATCATTGATTTGGACATCGGAATGGCAAATGTCGGGGTATTGCTAGGAAAATCGTCCAAACTGTCACTGATGGATTCTGTCAAGGAGCGGTCCCCGTTGAGCCAAGCCGTCGTCGAAGCGACGCCGGAGTTGCATTTCATCCATGGCGGGAGCGGGTTTACAGAACTGATGGACCTGACGGATCATGATGTCGAATTCATGATGAGCGAGTTTCGGTTTTTTTATGAGTATGATTTCGTGTTACTTGATTTAGGAGCGGGGGCGACGCACCAGACCTTTGATTTCATCAGCAGTGCCGACGAAGCCTGGCTGGTCGTGACGCCTGAACCAACATCCATCATGGACGGATACGCCTTTGTCAAACTGGCGCATCATCATGCAAACGAACTTCCGGTCGCTGTCATTGTCAATCGGGCGACAAACGGTCAAGAAGCACTTGAGACGTTTGACCGGTTACAACAGGTAAGTCAGAACTTTTTGGGAAAATCATTGCGTTTCGTTGGTTTTTTACCGGACGATCCGACCGTCATGAAGGCAGTCAAAGCCCAACGCCCCTTTTATCTATTTGATCGGACGAGTGATGTCAGTTGGCGGCTCGACCATATCACGACATCGCTGACAGGACTTCAGGTCCAGGAACAGAAATTTTTAGACCGGTTACTGAATCGTTTGAAAAAACGGCATAACCGTGTCCGTTAATCATGAAGGAGGATACGTTTCATGGATTTAAATGAATATTTAGGATTGTTTCTTGATGAATCGATTGAACATTTACAAGCCATTAACTCGAGTCTGCTGATTTTTGAACAACGACTCGACGATGAAGCCGTCATCGATCAAATTTTCCGCTCCGCCCATACCTTAAAAGGGATGTCCGGAACGATGGGATATGATGCGATTGCCGATTTAACACACGAAATGGAAAGTGCACTGGATTTGGTCCGTTCAAAAACACAACCGGCTACACCGGAATTGATCGATGTGCTGTTTGTCGCAGCTGAACAGCTTGAAACGATGGTCGAAGATATCAGTCAAGGCGGAACAGGAAAGTTGGATGTCACCACAACCGTCATTCGTTTGAAACAGTTTATCGATCCGGATACCGAATCAGGTAAGGACACGGTTAAAGCTGCCGGGACGGTCATGAAGAATTTTGAGTGTGACGTTTATTCCGAGTCGGTTGTCCGTCAATCAATGGCTTCCGGTTATCAGGCGTACGTCATTACAGTTGAATTATCAGCGGATGTCATCTTGAAGGCAGCCCGTGTCTACATGGTATTCGACCGGCTGCAAAACCTCGGAGATGTCATCTTGTCGAATCCGACATCGGATGAGCTGGAACAAGAACAGTTCGAGACCCGTTTTGATGTCTTGTTTGTGACGATGAAAACGGCAGAAGACATTCAACAGGAAATCAAAGCCGTTTCGGAAGTTGCCCAAGTCTTGATTCAGCCATTTGAGGTGTCGGTGGAACCGGCAGCAGCAGCGACGTTGCTCGAACCGGTGGAAGAGACACCGGCAGTCAATACTTCGATAGAGAATTCAACTGAGACGCAAACACCAATCGCGGCAAAAACGATTCGGGTCAACCTCGAACGAATTGATCGGCTGATGAATCTGTTTGAAGAATTCATCATTGACCGTGGACGTCTCGAACGGATTGCGGCAGAGGTCGGTTCGTCTGATTTGACGGAGACGGTTGAACGGATTAAACGCGGGACAAATGAATTACAGTCACTGGTTCTGACGTTACGGATGATGCCGATCGAACAAGTCTTCAATCGTTTTCCACGGATGGTACGTTCGGTATCAAAAGATGTCGGCAAAAACATCAAGCTTCACATTACAGGAGCAGAAACGGAACTCGACCGGACGGTCATCGATGAAATTGGCGACCCGCTTGTCCACTTGATCCGAAATGCTGTCGATCATGGAATCGAGAGTAAAGCCGACCGGATTTCAGCCGGAAAACCAGTCGAAGGTAATCTGTCACTTCGGGCCTATCATTCCGGAAACCGTGTCTTCATCGAGATTGAAGATGACGGCGCAGGGATCAATCAGGAACGGGTGACGAAAATCGCACTGGAAAAAGGATTGTTGACGGAAGAAGAGGCGACACTATTGACGCCGGAAGAAGCGGCAATGTTATTATTCGCCCCTGGATTCTCGACAGCGGAAACCGTCACCGACTTATCCGGACGCGGTGTCGGACTGGACGTCGTCAAATCGAAAATCGAATCACTCGGCGGAGAAGTTTTTGTTGAGACGAAACGCGGGGAAGGAACGATTTTCAGAATCAGTTTACCGCTGACGTTATCAATCATTTCGGCAATGCTCGTCAAGCTGGACCAAGAAACCTACGCGATTCCTTTGACGGCCATCATTGAGACAACATCTTTGAAGCAGGACGTCATTTTACAAGCCCACCGGGAAAAAGTATTCGATTTCCGGGGACAGCTCGTTCCGTTAATCTCATTAAATCAAGTATACGGATTACCGCATGTGGAGGCCGACGCTTATTCTGTCGTCGTTGTCCGAAGCGGAGAAAAACTAGCCGGGTTAATGGTTTCTGAACTGATTGGTCAGCAGGAAATCGTCATGAAGCCGTTAGGAAGTTATCTTGAGGGAATTCGTGCGATTTCAGGTGCGACGATTCTGGGTGACGGGCAAGTTGCGTTAATCATTGACAGCAATGCACTGTTACGAAAGTGAGGGAATGAATAATGGAACAGAAATGGGTCGTCTTTCAATTAGAAGAAAATGCATACGGGATTGATGTGCAATCGGTCCGTTCAATCGAGCGTGTCATTCCGATTACACGTATTCCGAATGCAGCATCTTATGTCAAAGGTGTCATCAACCTGCGCGGCGTCGTGACACCCGTGATCGATTTGCGGACACGTTTAGGATTTGAAGCGATTGAGGAAACAGAAGAAACACGCATCATCATCGCGACACTGGAACACGGGGATGCAGGATTCATCGTGGACTGTGCAAATGAAGTCGTGGAAGCTGCAGATGTCCGGATTGAACCGCTGACAGATCAAAAACAAGACGAAATGACTTATTTGACGGCCATCGCTAAAGGAGAAGATCAATTATTCTCTTTACTCGAACCGAATCGTCTATTTGAAGAGATCATCCATGCTTAATCGGATGGAACAGGATGTCTTTCGGGAAATCGGCAATATCGGGGCAGCGCATGCGGCGACCGCATTATCCACTTTACTCGGACAACCGATTGAAATCGCAGTCCCTTCGGCGGAATTAGAAGGATTCACAACCATCATCGAACGGGTGGGAGGCGCTGAAGCTTATACGGCAGGAGCACTCCTTCGGTTTTCCGGTGATATTAAAGCCTCCTTACTGTTTTTGATGCCGCTTCACGATGCTGAAAAACTGATTTCACAGTTGTTGCAACAGCCGTTTCAATTTTTCTCTGACCACCATGCGCTCGGCGTTTCGGCATGGGAAGAGATCGGGAACATTTTGATCGGAGCGTATGCCCGTGCGATTTCGGATTGGTTGGATTTGTCTGTTCATGTCACGGTTCCGGCGTCAGCTTTTGATATGGTGGGAGCAATTTTGGAAGTTGCCTTACTTGAATCGACAAAATTTGGTAACATGGCAGTATACATCGATACACGCTTATCCAGTTCAGGTAATGATTTGAATGGTCATTTACTGTTACTACCTGAAGAAGATGCCTTTAGTTCGGTATTTCAGCGATTGGGTGTGGATATTGATGGATGAAGTCGTTCGGATTGGAATTGCAGAATATGCAGTCAGCCAAAAACCGATCATTCTTCGGACGGCTGGTTTAGGTTCTTGTGTCGGTGTCATCATCTACGACCAAGAACGTGGACTGTCGAGTATGGCCCACGTCATGTTACCGGATTCGACCATCAGCCGGAATATCGCACTGGAAATCGGGAAATTCGCCGATACGGCCGTCGTCGAGTTGGCACGTCGTCTTCGTCAAAGCGGAGCGATTCGTCTCCGGGCGAAAATTGCCGGCGGTGCACAGATGTTTCAATTTAAATACGAACACGAATCGATGCGAATCGGCGAACGGAATATTGCAGCTGTAAAATTGGCTTTACGAAAAGCGAACGTCCCACTCGTTGCGGAAGACGTTGGTGGAACAAACGGTCGGACGATCGAGTTCCATTCTCAGACAGGCCGGTTAGTCATCCGGACGGTTAACGTCGGAACGCTGGAAATTTAGAGGAGGAATGGTCATGCGTGAGGAATTACAACAACTTTGGAATCAATGGCTATCGACGCGTGATATAGCGGTAGCTGACCGGTTACTGCAAAATTATGAACCTCTTGTGCACTACCACGTTCAGCGTCTCAGCGCGACACTTCCGAAAAGTGTCGATCGTGATGAATTAAAGAGTCTTGGAATGATGGGACTGTATGATGCTCTTCAAAAATTTGATCAAAATCACAACAATAAATTTGATACATATGCAGCTTTCCGGATTCGTGGCGCCATTTTGGACGGATTACGAAAAATTGATTGGTTGCCCCGGTCGTTACGGGAAAAATCAAAACGGGTCGAAGCTGCTGTTGAGATTTTAGAACAAAGTCTTCAACGGACGCCGACGATTGATGAAGTCTCGTCGATTGTTGATATGAGTCCGGAAGAAGTCAAGACGGCACTCGCTGAGAGTTATTTTGCGAATATTCTTTCGATCGACGAAGCGGTGACGCTACAAGACGAAGGGAAGGCGATGGCTGTTTCCTACCTCGATCCGGATGCCGCGACACCTGAGGATACACTTTTGATGCGAGAATTGATTTCGAAGCTTGCGGAAGAAGTGGAACAGTTGTCCGAAAAGGAACAATATGTCGTATCCCTCTTTTACTTTGAAGAACTGACGTTGACGGAAATCGGAGAGGTCCTCGGATTATCCACTTCACGGATTTCCCAGATTCATTCGAAAGCGCTCAGAAAACTGAAACAAGCGCTTGGAAGCGCCTATCTTTCTGACCGCGTCGCGATGTGAAAGGACAGACCATGACACTTTTTTATATTTTACTGGCAGCACTCATTTGCTACGGCCTTTTATTACTATTTAAGCAACAGGCACTTTTGAAGGATCGCGTTACCAACCTGGAACGACAGAAGCAGGAAACGGAAGCAATTTTGTTACAATTCATGCAACAAGTGAATGAGTTGACGGACGGGGAAGAAAAATCCCGCCCGGCGGCTCCTGTTCAACAGCAGTCGCGGGTCGAGGTCGTTTTAGCAGAAGAATCAGGACGGCCGGAGCATCCGTCTGACCTGGAAGAACCGGAACTGTTAGACGTAAAAAACCAGCTCGAAAAAGGTGCTGATTTAGATCAGTTGGCACGTTCATTGAATCGGGGAGCAGGAGAAGTCGCACTGATTGCTAAACTTTCTCGGAAAACGAAGGTTGCCCGGCGTTAAACTTTATGCTATATTAGTCTACGGTGTTAATTACGCACGCATGTATCGCCGGCTGCGGTGCCTTTAATAGGTTAGCTGGAACAACGATCATCGCGGAGGACATCTAAAACCCAAAAGGAGGAATTCATCATGGCAGTAATCTCGATGAAACAATTGTTAGAAGCTGGTGTACACTTCGGTCACCAAACACGCCGTTGGAACCCAAAAATGGCAAAATACATCTTCACAGAACGTAACGGAATCTACATCATTGACCTACAAAAAACGGTTAAAAAAGTAGACGAAGCTTACAACTTCATCCGTGAAGTAGCGTCTGAAGGCGGAAACGTTCTTTTCGTTGGTACGAAAAAACAAGCTCAAGACACTGTGAAAGAAGAAGCGATCCGTGCAGGTCAATACTTCATCAACGAACGTTGGTTAGGTGGAACACTCACGAACTTCTCTACAATCAAAAAACGTATCAACCGTTTAAAACAACTCGAAAAAATGGAAGAGAACGGTACATTCGAAGTTCTTCCTAAAAAAGAAGTCATCATTCTTAAAAAAGAAATGACTCGTCTTGAGAAATTCCTCGGCGGTATCAAAGATATGCCAGGCGTTCCAGATGCACTCTTCATCGTTGACCCACGCAAAGAGCGTATCGCGATTGCAGAAGCACACAAACTCAACATCCCAATCGTTGCGATCGTTGACACAAACTGTGATCCAGACGAAATCGACTACGTCATCCCAGCAAACGACGATGCGATCCGTGCAGTCAAATTGCTTACTGGTAAAATGGCTGACGCAATCCTCGAAGTTAAACAAGGCGAAGATAACGTAGCACCTGAAACTACTGAAGAAGTAGTAGCAGACGCTGAGTAATTCGTGATGCCAGGTGATAAAGGGAATTGACCTTTTATCACCTTTTTTTTGAAAATAAGGACCTTATAAGGAGGAATATCGAATGGCTATTACAGCAGCTATGGTAAAAGAACTTCGTGAAAAAACTGGTGCAGGGATGCTTGACTGCAAAAAAGCACTCGTCGAAGCTGATGGGGATATGAACGCAGCAATCGACTTCTTGCGTGAAAAAGGAATCGCGAAAGCGGCAGCTAAAGGCGACCGCATTGCAGCAGAAGGCTTGACAGCTGTTGCAGTTAACGGAAACAAAGCAGCACTTGTTGAAATCAACTCAGAAACAGATTTCGTTGCGAAAAACGAACGTTTCCAATCACTCGTTCAAAACATTGCAGACGCAGTACTCCGCAATGGTTCTGAAACGGCTGAAGCAGCACTTGCTTCTGAATACGAAGCAGGAAAAACAATCGACACATACATCTCAGAAGAAGCATCAACAATCGGAGAGAAAATTTCACTCCGCCGTGTAGCTCTCTTCACTAAAGAAGACAATGCAGCATTCGGTTCTTACCTCCACATGGGCGGTCGTATCGGTTCTGTCGTCGTCGTCGAAGGTACAACAGACGAAACGGTTGCAAAAGATATCGCAATGCACATCGCTGCAGCACGTCCGCTTTACGTCGACCGTTCTTCTGTAACAGAAGAAGAAAAAGCACGTGAAGAAAAAGTTTTGACAGAGCAAGCACTCAACGAAGGCAAACCTGCTAACATCGTTGAAAAAATGATTGCTGGTCGTATGAACAAATTCTACGAAGAAATCTGCCTCGTTGACCAAACATTTGTCAAAGATCCAGACTTCAAAGTTGGTAAATACGTAGAATCTAAAGGTGGAAAAATCGTTTCATTCGTACGCTTCGAAGTTGGAGAAGGTATGGAGAAACGTGAAGAAAACTTCGCTGAAGAAGTAATGAACCAACTTAAAAAATAAGAATCAGGATTTCCTGATGACAAGAGAAGGAACACGTATGCTTCAATCCACTTTCGTGTGGAAGTGGGTCGTGT
Source organism: Exiguobacterium sp. K1 (assembly GCF_033721435.1). NCBI lineage: Bacteria > Bacillati > Bacillota > Bacilli > Caryophanales > Exiguobacterium > Exiguobacterium sp. K1. Next base: position 470,879 of record NZ_JAOTIT010000001.1, read on the forward strand.
TCCTTTTTTACGGAATTTAGCAAGGGGGACATAGTCATGCAACCGAAATATAACCGGATTGTGTTAAAATTGAGCGGAGAAGCGCTCGCAGGAGATCAAGGGTTCGGAATTCATCCTGGTATTGTCAATTCGATTTCGAATCAGATTAAGGAATTAGTCGAATTGAACGTAGAAGTCGCAGTCGTCGTAGGTGCAGGAAACATTTGGCGCGGTAAGACGGGAGCGGAGCTTGGGATGGACCGGGCAAATGCCGATTATATGGGAATGCTTGCGACCGTCATGAACTCGCTCGCTTTACAAGATAGCCTGGAGTCCGTTGGTGTCGAAACACGTGTTCAGACGTCGATTGAGATGCGACAAGTCGCTGAACCATACATCCGCCGCCGGGCAATGCGTCATCTTGAAAAAGGACGGGTTGTTATCTTTGCAGCCGGAACAGGAAATCCTTATTTCTCAACAGATACGACAGCAGCGCTTCGGGCAGCTGAAATCGAGGCGGAAGTCATCCTGATGGCGAAAAACAACGTCGACGGTGTCTACTCGGCTGATCCAAACGTCGATCCGGACGCGAAGAAATTTGAGACATTGTCTTACCTCGATGTTCTTAAAGACGGCCTTCAAGTTATGGATTCAACGGCAACATCACTTTGTATGGATAATGATATCCCGCTCATCGTCTTCTCGTTGATGGAAGAAGGAAACATTAAACGGGTCGTCACCGGTGATGAAATCGGGACACTTGTAAGGGGGAAATAACATGTCACAAGCAATCATGAAACAAGCAGAAGAGCGGATGGAGAAAGCACATCTGTCATTAAAAAAAGAACTTGCAACATTACGTGCAGGACGTGCAAACGTCTCAATCCTTGATCCGGTTCAAGTGGACTACTACGGTTCACCGACACCGCTCAATCAAGTCGCAAACGTCAATACGCCGGAAGCGCGTTTGATTTTGATTACACCATGGGATAAATCGATGGTGACAGAAATCGAAAAAGCGATTCAACGTGCAGACCTCGGACTGGCTCCTTCTTCAGACGGAACAGTCATTCGTTTGGCGATTCCGCCACTGACAGAAGATCGTCGGAAAGAACTCGTGAAACTTGTCAAGAAGTACACGGAAGAAGGAAAAGTTGCACTTCGGAACATCCGTCGTGATACGAACGAACAATTGAAAAAGCAAGAAAAAGATGGCGTATTGACGGAAGACGATCTGCGCGGTTACACGGAAGATGTTCAAACCTTGACGGATAAATTCGTTAAAGTACTTGATCAAACTGCCGCGGATAAAGAACAAGAAATTATGGAAGTATGACACGCTATATCGTCAGGTTGGGGACTCTTTGTCACACGAAGAGTCCCTTTCTTCTTAAACTAAACGAGGGGAGGAAGAAGTAAATGTTTCAATGGTTAAATCAGACTAAAGAAGTAATTGAACAACAAGTTCCTGAACACATTGCGATTATTATGGATGGAAACGGACGTTGGGCAAAAAAACGAGGCCTTCCCCGGATCATGGGGCATCGTGAAGGGATGAAATCTGTCCGGGAAGTTGTTCGGACGGCAAATGAATTAGGTGTGAAAAGTTTGACGTTATATGCTTTTTCGACCGAAAATTGGACGCGTCCTGAAGAAGAAGTCAGTTTCCTGATGAAACTGCCGGCCCAGTTTTTAGAATCCGATTTAAAGGACTTAAATGAACGTAATGTCAAAGTCGAAGTGGCGGGAGAAATATCACGTCTGCCGATTTATACGCGGGAAGCCGTTCAACAAGCGAAAACAGATACAGCAAACAATACAGGACTTCGGCTGATTTTCGCCCTCAATTACGGAGGACGGGATGAAATCGTCCAAGTCATGCAGAAAATTGCTGAAAAAGTCCAGGCCGGTTTGTTGCAACCCGACATGATTACAAATGAAATCATTGAACAGGAATTGATGACAGGTTCGATGACGGATGTCGATCTCGTCATCCGGACGAGTGGGGAACAACGACTTTCTAACTTTTTATTATGGCAAGCTGCCTATGCCGAATTTTACTTTACCGATGTCTTATGGCCCGAGTTCCGGCGTGACCAGTTCTTAGCGGCAATTGAAGACTATAATCAACGGACCCGTCGTTTTGGCGGAGTCTGACTAAACGAGGACATTTCTTATGAAAACACGAATTATTACAGGAATCTGGGCAGGTGCCATCTTTTTAGGTTTGCTTTATCTAGGAGGACTCCCATTCCTTGCTTTTATGGCAATCTTGACACTCATCGGGTATACCGAACTGGTTAAAATGCGGCAATTGTCGTTCAAGTCGATTCCGGTGCTGTTGTTTGGAGCAGGTACATTACTTCCGTTCATCAGTTTGTACGAACAGGCAAGCGACCAGTTGCTGTCACTGGGACTGACACCGATTGCTTGGGGAATGTTGATTGTCTTGATCGGGTTATTTTGGACAGTATTCTCAAAGAACGTGTTCACTTTTGACGATGTCGCCTTCCTGTTGCTGACTGCTGTGTATGTCGGTGTAGGATTTGCATCGTTTACGTACATTCGTCTGCTTGAGAACGGATTAATCTTTTCTTTACTGATTATTCTGCTGATCTGGTTTACGGATTCGGGTGCTTACTTCGTCGGAAAAAGTCTCGGGAAAACAAAACTGTGGCCGGCAATCAGCCCCAATAAGACGGTTGAAGGGGCACTTGGCGGTGTTGTTCTTGCCATTCTGCTCGGAGTAGTCTTTGAGCTGATTCATCCAACAGTTGGCATGGGAACAGTTGTATTATTGGCACTGATCGTTGCCGTAGTCGGCCAACTTGGGGATTTGGTTCAGTCCGCGTACAAACGTCATTACGGCGTAAAAGATTCCGGAGCATTATTACCCGGACACGGTGGGATTCTTGACCGGTTCGACAGTATGATCATTGTGTTTACCGTTCTGATCGTACTCGGTATATTCGGATAAGGAGGAAAAATGATGAAACAGGTTAGTATCATTGGGGGAACCGGATCGATCGGCACCCAGACGTTAGATGTCATCGCAGCAAATCCGGACCGTTTCCAACTGGTCAGCTTTGCGTTCGGGAAAAACATCGAGGTTGCTTTACCCTGGCTGAATCGTTTACGTCCGGAGCTGGTAGCGGTCTTAGACGAGACTGTAAAAGAGCAATTGGAAGCAGTACTTGACTATTCGCCGACAGTACTTGTCGGGGAGGACGGATTGATTGCTGTTGCGACAGCTGAACAAGCGGATATCGTCATTACAGCCGTCGTCGGTGCAGTAGGTCTTCGACCGACATTGGCCGCAATCGAAGCGGGAAAATCAATTGGATTGGCAAACAAAGAGACATTGGTGACTGCCGGACACCTCGTCATGAAAAAAGCACGCGAAAAAGGTGTCGCGATTCTTCCGGTCGACAGTGAACATGCTGCCATCTTCCAGTGCTTGAATGGTGAACGGCGTCAGGATGTCCGACAAATCATTTTAACTGCATCGGGCGGCAGTTTCCGTGACCAAACACGGGAACAGTTGGCAAACGTGACGGTGGAACAGGCGCTGAATCATCCGAACTGGTCGATGGGTGCAAAAATCACGATTGACTCGGCGACGATGATGAACAAAGGGTTTGAAGTCATCGAAGCGCACTGGTTATTTGATGTGACGTATGACGAAATTGATGTGGTCCTCCACCGAGAATCCATCATCCACTCGATGGTCGAATTCAATGACGGTGCAGTGATGGCTCAACTCGGAATGCCGGACATGCGTGAACCGATTCAATATGCCCTTACATATCCGTCCCGCCTTGAAATCAAAGGGGGAGAACGGTTAAACTTAAAACAAATCGGACGCCTGAATTTTGCGGAAGCTTCATTTGAACGGTATCCACTGCTTCGTCTTGCGTTTGAGGCAGGACGTGCCGGCGGATCGATGCCTTCCGTGCTCAATGCTGCGAACGAACAAGCTGTCGACCGTTTTTTAAAAGGGGAAATCAGCTTTTTAGAAATTGAAGCGAGCGTCGAGGCGGCTCTTCAAGCACATGAAAACATCGAAGATCCGTCTTTGGACCAGATTTTGGAGTCGGATCGTTGGGCCCGTGCGTTTGTTGCTTCCCTCTCACTCGCTAACTAAGGATGGGATAACAATGACGACCTTTATATCAATCGTATTGATGTTCGGTGTACTTGTTGCCGTACATGAATGGGGTCATCTCGTTATGGCGAAACGGGCAGGAATTCTCTGCCGTGAATTTGCCATCGGATTTGGTCCGAAAATTTTTTCTTTTTTCAAAAATGAGACGCTGTATACAGTCCGCCTGTTACCAATCGGCGGATATGTCAAAATGGCCGGGGAAGAACCGGAATTCGTCGAAGTCAAGCCGGGTCAGACGATCGGATTGGGACTTCGTGACGGTGTTGTCGAAACGATGTATCTGGATGCTTCGCGTCCGGAAGCAGATCAGGTCGTCACCGTTGAAAAAATTGACTTGCTGCACAAGTTAGAAGTCATTGCGTTACAAGATGAAGTGTCGACACGTTATCCTGTCTCAAAGACTGCTTTTCTTGTCGAGGGACAAACGAAAACACAGATTGCGCCTTACGATCGGACGTTTGGGTCAAAATCCGTGTTCAAGCGTGTCTTAGCCATTGCTGCAGGTCCGGCAATGAACTTCGTCCTCGCGTTTGTCATTCTATTCGGCTTGGCATTGTATAACGGTTCACCGACCGGAGACAGTGTCATCGGAACGGTTCAAAAAGGTTCTCCGGCCGACAAGTCAGGTCTTGTCGAAGGAGACCGGATCGTTTCCGTCAATGGGACTGAAACGAATAAATGGACGGATTTACGGGCAGGTTTCCAAGATCAGGCTGGAAAAAAGACGACGGTCGTCTATGAACGAGACGGTCAGGAACAAACGACGTCCATCACACCGAAAGTCCAACAGCAAGGTGATCAAAAAGTCGGAATCATTGGTGTGACGAACGAAACAGAAAAATCATTCGGAACTGCTCTACAGACAGGGGTTTCTGAAACATGGCGGATGTCGACTTTAATCGTCGGAGCGGTCGGAGATCTCGTAACAGGTGTCGTCGGCGTCGATCAATTATCCGGTCCGGTCGGCATCGTCAAGATGACGGATCAAGTCGCGGATAGCGGATTTTCGATGTTGCTCACGTGGACTGCACTGCTCTCGGTTAACTTGGCTGTATTCAACTTATTGCCGTTACCTGCTTTAGACGGCGGCCGATTATTGTTCCTGTTTTTAGAAGCGTTACGCGGGAAACCGGTCGATCCGCAAAAAGAAGGGCTCGTCCATTTTGTTGGATTTGCACTGTTGATGCTCTTGATGCTGGTCGTCACATGGAACGATATTCAGAAGTTCTTTTAAATTATTAGTCAAAGGGGTTCACGACTCACATGAAACAATCCAAACTATTTATGCCAACTTTACGTGAAGTACCATCCGATGCAGAAGCCATCAGTCATCAGCTTTTGTTACGGGCGGGATTCATGCGTCAAAATGCTGCGGGAATCTACTCCTATCTCCCACTGGCGAAACATGTCCTGTCAAAAGTCGAGACGATCATCCGTCAAGAGATGGAGAACGCGGGTGCACAGGAACTGTTGATGCCAGCCATTCAGCCGGCAGAACTATGGGAAGAGACCGGACGCTGGGATATTTACGGTCCTGAACTGATGCGTCTGACCGACCGTCACGATCGTCGGTTTGCGCTAGGTGCGACACATGAAGAATTGATTACTTCCATCGTCCGTGATGAGTTGAACTCTTATAAAAAATTACCGGTCAACTTGTTCCAGATTCAAATGAAGTACCGGGATGAGCGCCGTCCGCGTTTCGGATTGCTCCGCGGCCGTGAATTCATCATGAAAGATGCCTATTCATTCCATTCGACGCAAGAGAGTTTGGAAGAAGAGTATCAAAACATGTTTGATGCCTATACAAAAATCTTCACGCGTGTCGGACTTGAATTCCGTCCAGTCGTCGCAGATTCCGGTGCAATCGGTGGAAGTGGAACACATGAGTTCCATGCATTAGCTGCAATCGGAGAAGATACGATTGTCTACTCCGATCAGTCGGATTATGCCGCGAACTTGGAAATGGCAGAATCAGTCGATCAGTATACGAAGCAGGATAAAGCACCGGAAGCGCTCGCAGAAGTCCACACGGGAGACGCTAAAACAATTGAAGCAGTCAGTGCAGTGCTTGGATTACCGGAACAGGAGTCCATTAAGACCGTTGTCTTCAAGACAGAACAGGGTCTCGTGATGGCGCTTGTTCGCGGTGATCATGAAGTCAACGACATTAAGTTGAAAAACTATCTCGGAGCACTCGATATCATGATGGCGACGGATGAAGAAATCGAACAGGCCCTCCATTCGACGCCGGGCACGCTCGGACCGATTGGAGCCGACATGAAGGTTGTGGCGGATTATGCAGTTCGGGCATTGACGAATTCGGTTTGCGGCGCAAACAAGTCGGAAACACATTACGTGCATGTCGATCCAAGCCGTGATTTTGAAGCGGAGTATACGGATTTACGATTCGTCGAAGAAGGGGACGTGTCGCCAGACGGACAAGGGCACGTGAAGTTCGCCCGGGGAATCGAAGTCGGACAAGTCTTTAAACTCGGAACTCGTTATTCAGAAGGCATGAATGCGACCTTCCTCGATGAAGGCGGAAAAGCCCAACCGTTGATCATGGGTTGCTACGGAATCGGTGTTTCGCGGACGATGTCTGCCGTCGTCGAACAACATTACGACGAGCGGGGAATCATCTGGCCAAAAGCAATCGCACCATTTGATGTTCATTTGATTGCCGTTAACGGTAAAAATGCAGAGCAGTTAGAAGTGGCAGAAACGGTTTACCGTGAACTGACGGCTGCCGGTTTTTCGGTCCTCTTTGACGATCGCAAAGAACGCGCCGGTGTCAAATTTGCCGACGCAGACTTGATCGGACTGCCTGTCCGGATCAATGTCGGTAAAAAAGCACCGGACGGTATCGTGGAACTGAAAGCACGACGCGGCGGTGAAGCAGAGGAAATTCAACAAGCAGATCTTCTTGAAGCTGTTCGTTCGCTTTATGAAGGTTTACAATAAGTAATGGGAACGGTCACTTTTCGTAAAGTGACTGTTTTCTTGTCTCACACCCATTCGCCCCTTGGGCAATCTGCAAGAGGAGGAGGAGTGGCTGTCATGGTGTGAAGCAACAACGACAGCACAAATGCGAGTGGATACACAACAACGCATGGCGCTCTTGATGAGCGATTTAGAATTACCAACCGGCATCGTCGAAGAGTTTTTTACAGATGCTTCACTTGAAAAATTACGGGTCCAAAAAGCAACTGCAACGTGGACTTTCCATATTCGGCTGACACAAATTTTACCCCAGAACGTCTATCAGATGTTTTACAGTCGGTTGAAGAGCCGTTATCAACAGTTTGCAGAGGTCAAACTGTTGCTTGAATCCGAGCAACGTCCCGATGCTAAACTGTTTATTGATTATTGGCCGTATATCGTTGAAGACTTGGCCGATGCTTCGTCAGCGATGCGGAGTCATCTGAGCCGGGTTCTACCGGAATACCGGGACAATAAATTGTTTATTCCGGTCCGCAGTGAACCGGAAGCCGGATTCCTGAAAAACGATCTGTGCGGTGAAATGCAATTGTTATACGGGGCATACGGTTTCCCGAAATTCGTATGTGAACCGGTCGTCCAGATGGACCAGACCGAGCAGGAAGAGTTGCGGAACCAGGTAAAGCAGGAAGACATTGATGAAGCAAAACGGATGCTTGAACTGCAATTCAAACGGGAACAATCCCGTGACGATGATGAAGGTCCGATTGATATCCGGATTGGAAAACCGATTCAGGATGAAGTCGTACCAATCAAGACGATTCAAGATGAAGAGCGCCGGATTGCTATCCGCGGACTTGTTTTTGCGGCGGAAAGCCGTGAACTCCGCAGCGGGAAAACAATCTTTACTTTTAAACTGACCGACTATACGGATTCACTTGTCGTCAAAATGTTTGCCCGGGACGAGACGGATGTCAAAATCTTGTCGGCGATCAAAAAAGGCATGTGGATTCAAGTGGCGGGTCGTGTTGAATTTGATACGTTCTTACGTGACTTATGTATGATGATTGCCCAATTGTCCGAAGTCAAAATGGAATTGCCGGCTGATCCTTGGGCCGGTGAAAAACGGGTCGAGTTGCATGCCCATTCACAAATGAGTCAGATGGATGCCGTCATGAACGTGACGAAATACGTCGAACGGGCGGCTGCCTGGGGACATCCGGCAGTTGCCATCACGGATCATGCCGGGGCTCAGAGTTTTCCGGACGCCTATTACGCCGGAAAGAAAAATGATATCAAGATTTTATACGGGATTGAAGCGAACGTCGTCAATGACGGGGTGCAAGTCGCCTATCATCCGGTGGATCAAGAATTAGAAAAAGCAACATTCGTCGTCTTTGACGTCGAGACGACCGGGTTGTCTGCCATGTACAACAAAATCATCGAGCTCGCTGCCGTTAAAATTTATGACGGTGACGTCATTGACAAGTTTGAAGCTTTTGCCGATCCGAAACATCTATTGTCGGCGACGACGATTGACTTGACGGGAATTACCGATGAAATGGTCCGCGGAAAACCGGATCCGGAACAAGTCGTCAAGGAATTCATGGACTGGGCCGGCGACTCGATTCTCGTTGCCCATAATGCGTCCTTTGATATCGGCTTCTTGAATGCGACACTGCGGTCCGGTAATCATGAAGAATCAACGTTACCGGTCATCGATACGCTGGAACTGGCACGGGTCCTGATGCCGAGTCTCAAGAATCACCGGCTGAATACGCTCGCGAAACGCTTTGATATCGAATTGACCCAGCATCACCGGGCGATTTACGATGCGGAAGCAACCGGGTACTTGATGCTCAAACTACTGCAGATGGCAGATGAGATGTTTAATATGAAAACGCACCTTTCGCTGAACCGGGAAATGGGAAAAGACATATCGCGGGCTCGTCCGTATCATGCGACGGTCTATGCGAAAAACCGGACCGGGCTCAAAAATCTGTATCAATTGATTTCGCTTGCGCATACGAAACACGTTCACCGGGTCGTCCGGACGCCGCGTTCGCAACTGGTTGCACACCGGGAAGGATTAATTATCGGTTCCGCTTGTGATAACGGGGAAGTGTTTGATGCTGCCCTTAACAAGTCGGACGAAGATTTAGCGAAGGTCATGCGTTTTTATGATTTTATCGAAATTCAGCCGCCGGCGATGTACGGTCATTTGATTGAACGGGAAATCGTTCAAAATGAACTGGAGCTACGGGAACTGATTAAAAAAGTTATCCGTGTGGCGGAAGAAAATAATATTTTGCCGGTTGCGACAGGAAATGTCCATTATCTCGACAGACATGACGCAACATACCGGGAAGTCTTGATTCGGACCCAAGGCGGCGCCAATATGCTTAATATGCGAAAACAACTGCCGCCGGCTCATTTCCGAACGACGCAGGAAATGATGAGCGACTTTAAGTTTTTAGGACCGGATGTATCGGAACGACTCGTCATTACAAACAGTCAGCAAGTCGCCGACTGGTTTGAAAATATCGATATCATCCCAAAAGATCTGTTCACTCCGAAAATCGAAGGGGCCGATGAAGAAGTCCGCTCACTGTCGTATGATATGGCGCATCAAATTTACGGTGATGTGTTGCCGGAAATCGTCGAGGCCCGATTGGAAAAAGAACTCAAGTCGATTATCGGACATGGATTTGCCGTCATCTATCTGATTTCGCACAAACTTGTTAAGAAATCACTTGATGACGGGTACCTTGTCGGTTCGCGGGGGTCAGTCGGGTCAAGTCTTGTCGCGACGATGACGGAGATTACGGAAGTCAACCCGTTGCCGCCGCATTATGTCTGTCCGAATTGTAAGGAATCGGAATTCTTTGATGACGGATCGGTTGGTTCCGGATTCGACTTACCGGATAAAACGTGTAAGACGTGTGATGTGCCGTTAATTAAAGACGGGCATGACATTCCGTTTGAGACCTTCCTCGGATTCAAAGGGGATAAAGTCCCGGATATCGATTTGAACTTCAGTGGAGAATACCAGCCGAAAGCCCACGCCTATACAAAAGTTTTGTTCGGGGATGATTATGTTTACCGTGCCGGAACGATTGGTACAATTGCTGAGAAAACGGCATATGGGTATGTCAAAGGTTATCAGTCGGAAAATGACCTCAATTACCGGAATGCCGAAGTCGACCGGCTCGTCAGCGGAGTGACCGGTGTCAAACGGACGACCGGACAGCACCCAGGGGGAATCATCGTTGTTCCGGACTATATGGACATTTATGATATCAGTCCGATCCAGTTCCCGGCGGATGATATGGGATCCGAGTGGAAGACAACTCACTTTGACTTCCATTCGATTCACGATAACCTGTTGAAACTCGATATTCTCGGACATGATGATCCGACGATGATCCGGATGCTACAGGATTTATCGGGACGTGATCCGAAAACGATTCCGGTCGACGATGCCGAAGTCATGAAGATCTTCAGTTCGACAGAATCAATCGGCGTGACGCCGGAACAGATCGATTCGAAAACCGGAACGCTCGGAATTCCCGAGTTCGGAACTAAATTCGTCCGGCAGATGCTCGAAGAAACAAAACCGACGACGTTTTCAGAGCTCGTCCAGATTTCCGGTCTGTCCCACGGAACGGATGTCTGGCTCGGTAATGCCAGTGAACTGATTTATAACGGAACATGTGAACTAAAAGACGTCATCGGGTGCCGGGATGATATCATGGTCTACTTGATTTACGCCGGTCTTGAACCGTCGCTGGCCTTTAAAATCATGGAGTCGGTCCGTAAAGGGAAGGGTCTGTCGATTGAGATGGAAGAAGCGATGATTGAGAACCATGTCCCGCTCTGGTACATCGATTCGTGTAAAAAAATCAAGTACATGTTCCCGAAAGCCCACGCCGCAGCCTATGTATTGATGGCTGTCCGGATTGCCTATTATAAAGTCCATCATCCGATGTACTACTATGCTTCTTACTTCACGGTCCGGGCCGGTGATTTTGATATCGGTGCGATGAATAAAGGGTCGGCCGCGGTCCGGAAAGTGTTGCAGGACATCAAGGACAAAGGATTTGAAGCGACAGCGAAAGACAAAGGACTCTACACCGTCCTTGAAATTGCGCTTGAAATGATCGAACGTGGTTTCACCTTCAGCAAAGTTGATTTGTATAAATCGAGCGCATCCGAATTTCTGATTGACGGAGACGCGTTGCTACCGCCATTTGATGCCGTCACCGGACTCGGGACGAATGCAGCGAAACAGATTGTCGAAGCCCGAAAAGGCGGCGAGTTCTTATCGAAAGAGGATCTTCAAAAACGGGCGAAGTTATCCAAATCGATCATCGAAACACTCGATAATCTCGGGTGCCTCGAAGGTCTTCCGGATGAGAACCAGCTCTCGTTATTTGACCTCTAAAGCCTTGCGAATGCTTGCTTAAGACGGTGCATTATGCTATATTGAGTAAGGAAATGTTTTTTATACTACGACTTGGAAGGAGTAGGGGGACCTGCTCCTTTCTTGTTGGTTTTTTGAAGGAGGATGAAGATGACGAACGTAACTGAGAAGGTCGAACAACTCGCAAAACCGATCGTAGAACGTGAGGGGATGGAGCTTGTCGACGTCGAATTCGTCAAAGAGGGGGCGGATTGGTTCCTACGTGTCTCCATCGATAAAGACGGTGGCGTTGACCTGGAAGACTGTGTCAACATCAATGAAAAGTTGTCGGAAGCATTGAACCAGGATGATCCGATCGACGAACCCTACTATTTAGATGTTGCGAGTCCAGGTGCCGAACGACCACTCAAAAAAACTGAGGATTTCGAGAAGGCAATCGGGAAACATGTCTATATCAAAACCCATGACCCGGTTAAAGACGCAACAGAATTCGAAGGCACATTACTGACTTATTCTGAAGAAATGCTGGAACTCGAAGTCCGTGTGAAGACACGTAAATTGAAAATTGAAATACCGGTGAACAAGATCGCGATGGCGCGGCTTGCGGTAGTGTTCTAAGGAAAGGAAGAGAACGATGGGACCACAGTTACTTGAAGCAATCGAACAAATCGCTAAAGAAAAAGAGATTGATAAGAATATCATCATCGATGCGCTCGAACAGGCATTGATTTCCGCTTACCGTCGCAACTTTGGAAAAGAGTCGGAGGCAGTAAAAGTCGAGTTTGATCAACAGACAGGAGATATCCGTGTCTTCGCCTTGAAAGAGGTCGTTGAACGCTTGACGCAGCCGGAAGAACAGCTTTCACTCGAGGAAGCACACGAAATCGATCCGACGTATGAACTCGGTGATTTCCACAAAGTTGAAGTGACACCAGGTGATTTTGGACGTGTTGCAGCACAAACGGCCAAACAAATCGTCACACAAAAGATGCGCGAAGCAGAACGGGAACGCATTTACAATCATTTCGCCGACCGGGAAGATGAAATCATGACGGGGATGGTCGAACGTCAAGATGCGCGTAATCTATACGTTAACCTCGAAGGTATTGAAGCGGTCTTGACGACACACGAACAGATGCCGAATGAACGTTTTGGAATTCGGGAATACATCAAAGTATACGTGACGAAAGTCGATCCGATGGTCAAAGGATCAGGCGCATCGATTCTCGTATCGCGGACGCACCCGGGCTTATTAAAACGCCTGTTTGAAATCGAAGTACCGGAAATCGCGAGCGGCGAAGTCGAAGTGAAGTCGGTGGCACGTGAAGCCGGCGACCGTTCGAAAATTGCCGTTGCTTCTGACGAAATCGATCCTGTCGGCGCATGTGTAGGTCAAAAAGGCGCACGTGTTCAACGCATCGTCAACGAATTGAACGGTGAAAAGATTGATATCGTCCGTTATTCAGATGATCCGAAAGAATACGTTGCCAATGCTTTAAGCCCGGCACAAGTTGTTGCTGTATACGTCAACGAACCGGCTAAAGCAACAATAGTCGTCGTCCCTGACTTCCAATTGTCACTCGCAATCGGAAAACGCGGTCAAAATGCCCGTCTGGCTGCCAAGTTGACAGGATGGAAAATCGACATCAAGAGCGAATCAGAAGCAGAATCGATGGAATTGAAGGATGTCTTCATGAAAGTCGAACCTGCGACAGCAGAAGCAGTTGACGTGGAAACGGTCCAAGTCGAAGGCGAGGAATAATTCGTGCAAAAAAAGGTACCATTACGCAAATGTGTCATCACACAAGAAATGCGTCCTAAAAAAGAGTTAATTCGGGTCGTCCGGACACCTGACAGTGAGGTTGTCGTCGATCTTAATGGTAAAATGAATGGGCGAGGCGCCTATTTGACGAAAGATGCAACTGTCATTGCGACAGCCAAAAAGAAGCGCACACTCGATCATCATCTGAAAGTCAAGACAACAGATGAGTTATATGATCAATTGCTTGCGATCGCGGGAGGTACACATGAGTAAATGGGAATCGCTCCTTGGTCTCGCGAACCGAGCGCGGAAAGTGACGACTGGAGAAGAACTCGTACTGAAAGAAGTACGGGGAGGACAAGCCAAACTCGTCCTCTTAGCAGCAGATGCGGGGGCTGCCACGCGTAAGAAAGTGACGGATAAATGTACAAGTTATCGTGTTCCGTACATCGAAGTCGGAGATCGAAACATTCTTGGACATGCACTTGGGAAAGATGCGCGTGTAGTCGTATCAGTCAACGAAGCCGGATTTGCGAAAAAGCTAACGGAACTCCTCTCGAACGATTAACTGGAGGTGGATCTTTTGGGTAAACGTGTATACGAATTCGCGAAAGAACAGAATGTAACGAGTAAGCAGGTCATCGCCCAGCTCGAAAAACTGGAAAAACCGGTCAAGAATCACATGGCGGTTTTAGATGAACAGACAGTACAGCAACTCGACAAAGTATTTAATCCCGAGAAACATCGGGTCCAAAAAACGGAGGCTCCAAAACAAGTGAAATCAGACAATAAACCGAACAGACCAGGAACAACTAACAAACCAGCAGGGAACCAATCACGCAATTCAAAAGGCGGACGTCCAGAATTCGGAAACCGTAATAACCGCGGTGGAAAACGTCGTCCCCAGAAGAAAGTAGAACCACGTAAATTGGAAGTAGCAGATCCAAATTCAAAATCAAGCCAACGAAAAGCAGCACGTCGGGCGCAAGAAGAAGCAATGGCGAACGTCGTTCAATATGCAGACAACTTAACAGTCGGCGAATTGGCTGAAAAAATGGATAAAAAACCAAACGAACTCATCATGAAATTGATGGGAATGGGCGTTATGGCGACCATTAACCAAGATCTCGATGATGAGACAGTTGAATTGCTTGCTTCTGACTTCGGATTTGAAGTCGAGAAAACGGTTCAAGTCGATGAAACAGACTTCGATGCATACGAATTGAATCTCGATAACTACGAATTGTCAGAACGTCCACCGGTCGTTACGATCATGGGACACGTCGACCACGGTAAAACGACATTGCTGGACTCGATCCGAAACACGAAAGTCACAGCAGGCGAAGCCGGCGGAATCACACAGCACATCGGGGCTTACCAAGTTGAAATCGAAGGAAAGAAAATCACATTCCTCGATACACCAGGTCACGCCGCGTTTACAACGATGCGGGCACGTGGTGCAGATGTCACAGACATCGCAATCATCGTCGTCGCAGCGGATGACGGTGTCATGCCGCAAACGGAAGAAGCCATCAGCCATGCGAAGGCAGCCGGTGTTCCAATCATCGTTGCAGTCAACAAGATGGATAAAGAAGGCGCTAACCCGGACCGTGTCAAACAAGAATTGACGGAATTCGAACTCGTTGCCGAGGACTGGGGCGGCGACACGATCTTCGTACCAGTTTCAGCACTTAAGGGAGACGGAATCGACGAGTTACTCGAAATGATTCTGCTTGTTTCGGAAGTCCAAGAATACAAATCAACACCGGATATGCACGGACGCGGAACAGTCATCGAAGCGAAACTCGACAAAGGACGCGGACCAGTCGCGACATTGCTTGTCCAACACGGAACACTTCGTGTCGGCGATCCAATCGTTGTCGGTCATACGTTCGGTCGTATCCGGGCCATGGTCAACGATATCGGTCGTCGTGTCAAAGAAGTCGGTCCATCGACACCAATCGAAATCACAGGATTAAACGACGTGCCAAAAGCCGGCGATCAATTCTTTGCGTTTGAAGATGAGAAAAAAGCCCGTCAAATCGGGGAAGCACGTTACCAACGCGAAATCGAGGCACAACGCCGCGATTCAGCGAAAGTCAGCTTAGAAGATCTCTTCGACCGGATCAAAGAAGGCGAAGTCAAAGATCTTAACATCATCATCAAAGGTGACGTTCAAGGTTCTGTCGAAGCACTTGCCGGTTCACTCAAGAAAATCGATGTCGAAGGCGCGAAAATCAACATCGTCCACTCAGGTGTTGGTGCGATTACAGAAGGTGACGTCATCTTGGCTTCAGCAGCCAACGCGATCATCATCGGCTTTAACGTCCGTCCGGATGGTAACGCTAAATCGATGGCAGACCAAGAGAAGGTTGAGATTCGCCTTCACAAAATCATCTACAATGCCATCGAAGAAATCGAACAAGCGATGAAAGGTCTTCTTGATCCTGAATTCGTTGAAAAAATTATCGGTCAAGCTGAAGTTCGTGACGTCATCAAAGTCTCGAAAGTCGGAACGATCGCAGGTGGTTATGTCACAGAGGGTAAGTTAACACGTGCTGCAGGTGTTCGTGTCGTCCGTGACAGCATCGTTATTTACGAAGGAAAACTCGATACGTTGCGCCGCTTCAAAGACGACGTTAAAGAAGTCGCAGCCGGTTACGAGTGTGGAATTAAGATTGAACGGTACGACGACATCAAAGTCGACGATGTCATCGAAGCGTTCATCATGGAAGAAGTAAAACGTAAGTAACAGAACGGATCAGAATCCGAACTGGAGGGATATAGAATGAGCGTACGTTCCAATCGTGTAGCAGAACAGGTGCGTAAAGAAATTACGCAAATGTTGATCAAAGATGTGAACGATCCGCGTGTCAAAGCGGTTACGGTAACTGGTGTTGAAGTCACAGGCGACTTACAACAAGCAACGATCTTTTATTCGGTGCTCGGTGATGAAACAGTGCGCGAAGAAGCGCGCGTTGGTCTTGAAAAGTCAAAAGGGTTCATGCGCAAAGAAATCGGATCACGCATCCGTTTACGCAAGACACCTGAATTGCTGTTTGAGATCGATACATCTGTCGAGTATGGATCACGGATTGATGAGTTGCTCCGGAACTTGAACAAGGATTAACAAGACGAGGGCAACCACAGGTGTGGTTGCCCTTTTTTAGGAGGGAAAAAGATGGAACCCATAGGAGTATTACCACTGGACAAACCGGCAGGCATGACGAGTCACGACTGTGTCTTTCGACTGCGCCGGCTCTTTCAGACAAAAAAAGTCGGGCATACCGGAACACTTGACCCGGAAGTGACAGGTGTCTTACCGATCTGTCTCGGACGTGCTACAAAACTTGCACGTTTCATTACAGACGAAGGAAAGAGATATGTGGCAGAAGTGACAATCGGATATGCGACGACGACCGAAGACGCCCACGGTGAAACCGTCCGCGAAACACCGGTCACGCCCGCGTCAATTACGGAGCAACAAGTAGATGAAATTCTACAGCAATTGACCGGACAGATTGAACAGACTCCACCATATTATTCGGCGGTCAAAGTGAACGGGAAAAAATTGTATGAATATGCCCGTAAAGGCATCGAAGTGGAACGTCCGACCCGAACGGTTCAAATTGATACGTTGGAACGGACATCCGGGCTGACCTTTGCAGACGGACTCTGCCGGTTTCAAATCGAGATTGCTTGCGGAAAAGGAACCTATATTCGGACGCTTGCCGTTGAAATCGGTGAACGGTTGGGTTATGCGGCTCATATGAGTGAGTTGCGCCGGACGAGTTCAGGAATGATGTCTGAAACAGAAGCAGTGACGCTAGCTACGCTTGAAGCCTGTGAGACTGTCGAAGAGCGGATGCAGTACGTCTTACCGATTGAACAAGTCATTCAAAAGTGGCCGCGGTTGACTGTAAATGCCGAGACGGCGGCTCGTGTATTGAATGGGGCAAAATTACCAGGCATTCCGGTCGAATTTGAACGATTTACTGTCTATAATGAAGAGGGCATCCCTTTAGCGATCTACCGGCTTGATTCCGAGATCAATATGGGACGCGTTGAAGTCATGTTACAAATCGATTAGGATCGGAGCGATCAGGAATGGACATCATTCACTTAACATACCCAGAACAACCAACAGAAGATCCGGCGGTCATCGCACTCGGATTTTTTGACGGTGTTCATCTTGGACACCAACGTGTTTTACAAACCGCAATTGAAAAAAGCCGTGAGCTCAATCTGCCAGTAGCAGTGATGACGTTTGATCCTCATCCGAAACAAGTTCTTGGCAACGGGACGGAACAGATTCTCTACATTACGCCACTTGACCGGAAACTCGAAAAAATGGCACAACTCGGCATTGACCGGGTATATGTCATCGAATTTACAGTCGCTTTTTCCGAACTGTCTCCGCAAGATTTCGTCGATCATTATTTAATTGCTGCCGGAGCACGCCACATTGTGGCCGGATTTGATTATTCGTATGGACGGTTCGGGGCAGGTAAGATGGCGACGCTTGATTTCCACAGCCGTGGACGATTTGATCATACGACGGTTTCCGAACATCAGGCAGACGATGAAAAGGTCAGTTCGACACGGATTCGTCGTTTACTTGCGGATGGAGCGGTCGCGGAAGCAGCTCTGTTATTAGGGGAACCGTATCAAACGAAAGGGATTGTCATTCACGGTGACGCCCGAGGTCGGCAGATTGGTTTTCCGACGGCCAACATCCGTCCGGAATTTGCCTATGTCATTCCGAAACTTGGGGTCTATGCGACGTTCGTCCATCTTGAAGACGGGCGCAAGTTTCCGGCGATGACGAATATCGGACGGAGACCGACGTTTTATGAGACGGGAGAAGTCAGCATCGAAACCCACTTGCTTGCCTTTGACGAGGATTTATATGGACAAGAACTGAAACTCGAGTGGATGGCATACTTACGCGATGAACGTGCGTTTGACGGGATTGAAAGCTTAAAAACACAGCTTGCCCAAGATAAAATTCATGCGATGCAAGCATTAACGGTTTGACAGACGATGACGGGTTCGTTATGATGAGTCAGTACGAATACGTACAGCCGGTTGGCTTGGCATCAGGTCTCACCATCCGATGCTCGGCAATACGGTCATTCAAAAGATGGAGGTGGAGTGACAATGGCACTCACTAAAGAACGTAAAAACGAAATTATCGAAGCTTATGCTACGAAACAAGGCGATACTGGTTCGCCGGAAGTACAAGTTGCTGTTTTAACTGAACAGATCACAACTTTAAACGATCACTTACGTACACACAAAAAGGATCACCACTCACGTCGTGGTCTCTTGAAAATGGTTGGTCGTCGCCGTAACTTGCTCACATACCTTCGTAACAAGGATGTTTCACGTTACCGTTCATTGATCGAGCGTCTTGGTCTTCGTCGCTAATCCGAACAGATCAACAAGGAAGCAGGAGCATCGTCTCCTGCTTCTTTTTTTTGCCGATTCATGGACATTTGGCGCAAGAACATCCATAATTAGATTTGAATGAAAAAACGGATAGAAGTGAGAGGGGATTTGTGCATGTCACAAACAAAGCAGACGTTTTCGACCGAATTCGGTGGACGTCCATTAAAAATTGAAATCGGTCAACTGGCCAAACAAGCAAACGGAGCAGCATTGATCCGTTACGGTGAGACAGCAGTCCTTGCGACGGTCGTCGCATCCAAACAACCAAAAGACTTAGATTTCTTCCCATTAACTGTGAACTATGAAGAAAAACTATATGCAGCAGGTAAGATTCCAGGTGGTTTCCTAAAACGTGAAGGACGTCCGGGTGAAAATGCGATTTTGACATCACGTTTGATTGACCGTCCGATCCGTCCGTTGTTCCCAGACGGTTTCCGTCATGATATCCAAGTCGCAACGACAGTTTTGTCTTCTGACGAAGATAATTCACCGGAAGTGGCAGCAATGATTGGGGCATCGATTGCTTTGTCGATTTCAGACATTCCATTTGACGGTCCGATTGCCGGCGTGACGATTGGTCGTGTGAACGGTGAGTTCATCATCAATCCGACGATGAGTCAAGCATCTGAAAGTGATATCGACCTTCAAGTTGCCGGAACGAAACATGCGGTCAACATGGTAGAAGCCGGAGCAAAAGAAGTTTCGGAACAAGCAATGCTTGAAGCGATTCTCCTCGGACATGACGTCATTAAGGAATTGATTGCGTTCCAAGAAGAAATCGTCGCAGCAGTCGGACAAGAAAAGTTCGCTTACACGGTTTCTTCGTTTGACGAAACACTCGTCAACCGCTTGAAAGCAGAGGCGCTTGCAGAAGTCACAACAGCCGTTCAAGTCGAAGAAAAACAAGCACGTGATCTTGCTATCAATGAAGTCATTTCGAAATATATCGATCAGTACGCAGCGGATGACTCAATTACGGAAGCTCAATTAGCTGAAGTATCCGGTGTCTTAAATAAATTCGTTAAGACAGAAGTCCGCCGCTTGATCACAGAAGATAAAGTCCGTCCAGATGGTCGTGGTCTTGCTGAAATCCGTCCGCTTGATTCGGAAATCGGACTGTTGCCACGGGCACACGGTTCAGGTCTGTTCACACGCGGTCAAACACAAGTCTTGTCCGTCGCAACGCTTGGTGTTGCTGGAGATGCACAAATCATTGACGGTCTTGGACTTAAAGCAGAGAAACGTTTCATGCACCATTATAACTTCCCGCCGTTCTCTGTCGGGGAAGCTCGTCCGATGCGCGCACCAGGTCGTCGTGAAATTGGTCACGGAGCACTCGGTGAACGTGCCTTGTTACCGGTTCTTCCGTCAGAAACAGATTTCCCGTACACGATTCGTCTCGTTTCGGAAGTCCTCGAATCAAACGGTTCGTCTTCACAGGCGTCAATTTGTGGATCAATTCTTGCGATGATGGATGCGGGTGTGCCGTTGAAAGCACCGGTTGCCGGAATTGCAATGGGCTTGATCAAAGAAGGCGAAAATTACTCAATCTTGACAGATATCCAAGGAATGGAAGATCACCTCGGCGATATGGACTTTAAAGTTGCTGGAACAAAAGATGGTGTGACGGCTTTGCAAATGGATATGAAGATTGGCGGAATCACGCGTCAGATTTTAGAAGAGGCGCTTGAACAAGCACGTCTTGGTCGTTTACACATCCTGGAACACATGAATTCAGTCATTGCTGAACCACGTGTCGAGTTGTCTAAATATGCACCAAAAATCGTCACATTGAAAATCAATCCGGATAAAATCCGTGATGTGATTGGGCCCGGCGGTAAAGTCATCAACGGTATCATCGATGAGACAGGTGTCAAAATCGATATCGATCAAGACGGTACAGTCTTTATCGCGTCAACGGATCAAGACGGTATCAACCGTGCGCGTCAGTTGATTGAAGATATCGTTCGTGAAGTCGTCATCGGAGAAGAATTTGACGGTACGGTTCGCCGCGTCGAAAAATTCGGAGCTTTCGTCGAATTGTTCAAAGGGAAAGATGCCCTCGTGCATATCTCGGAACTGGCACTTGAACGTGTTGGTCAAACCGAAGATGTCGTCAAATTAGGCGATAAATTGAAAGTACGTGTCACGGAAGTCGATGATAAAGGACGTGTCAATGCGTCGCATAAAGTCCTTCTCGTGGAAGGTATGAGTCCAGAAGATCGTGCCGCATATGATGAAAAGAAAAAAACAGAGCGTGACAGCCGCCCGCCGCGTCGGGATACTGGATCTCGCCCACCACGTGACGGACAACGTCCACCACGTCGTAACTAATGAAAACAAAGGTGGCTCAACGGTGCGAATACGTGCACCGCGGGCCACCTTGTTTCATATTTCAAGGAGGAATGAACGATGGTCGAAAGACTCGTATTAGAGAACGGCGTTCGAATTGTCAGTGAACGGATTGAGAACGCCCGAAGTGTGGCAACCGGAATTTTCATTAAAGCTGGTTCACGGACGGAAACAAAAGAAGAGCATGGAATCAGCCATTTGATTGAACATATGATGTTTAAAGGAACAAAAAAACAATCGGCAAAAGAAATTGCCGTTTATTTTGACCGCTTGGGTGGTAATATTAATGCATTCACGAGTAAAGATCAGACCTGCTATTATGTGAAGACGTTGGACGAGCATGCGATTACGGCGTTTGATGTTTTAGCAGACATGTTTTTGGAGTCGACCTTTGATGAAGAGGAACTTGAAAAAGAAAAACGGGTCGTGATTGAAGAAATTAAAATGTATGAAGATACACCGGACGACCTGGTACATGAACTGTTAGCCGTTGCGGCTTACGGAGAAGACGTGATGGCCCGCCCGATTCTCGGGACAGAGGAAAGCGTCAAACAACTCAGCCGGCAAATGATTGTCGAGTATCTGCAAGAAGCCTATGCACCGGAACAAATCGTCATTTCCGTTGCGGGTCATGTAACAGATGAACTGATTACACAAATTAAGAATCGATTCGGTTCGCTGCAGTCAAGTGGCACTAACCGACAAATTACTGAACCTGTCTTAAAAAGTGACGCGTTACGAAAAGAAAAAGACACGGAACAAGTGCATGTCTGTTATAATTTCCGGGCGATTCCGTCTGCTGACGACCGTTTACCGACGCTTGCCTTACTCAATAATGCGTTTGGGGCGACGATGTCGAGCCGTCTGTTCCAATCGATTCGTGAAGACCGCGGATTGGCCTATTCCGTTTTTTCGTACTATACGACGTTTGATGATCATGGAACGTTTACGATTTATGTCGGGACATCAAAAGAAACGTTGGAAGAAGTCGAGACGGTCCTTTCGGCGGAAATCAAACAGTTGCTCGAACATGGTCTGACAACGAAAGAGCTGGAAGACGGCATCGAGCAGTTAAAAGGATCATTGATTTTAGGAAATGAGAGTATATCGAGTCACATGAACCGTAATGCCCGGAATGAACTCCATCTTGGCATGCATCCGACATTAGAAGATGTTCTTACGGAAGTGGAGCAGATTACGCCTGCTGACGTTCAGGAAATGATTGCGTATATCTTTAGTGAACCGCCGGCGAAAGCATACATCTTGCCGGAAATCGATGAGGCAGACCTTGAAACCGAGTGAGGCTTACCCTACACTGAAATAGCATGTAATTGAAAAACAAGTTGTTGAGAAAGAAGGAATACCCTTGAATTTAGCTGAACTAATCGAAGTCATTCAGACTCAAAAAACGGAACGTATGGTAGAGGCAGTCGTGACCTCCTTAACAACCGATTCACGTGATGTGAAGCCGGGAA
Organism: Exiguobacterium sp. K1; assembly: GCF_033721435.1. Lineage (NCBI taxonomy): Bacteria > Bacillati > Bacillota > Bacilli > Caryophanales > Exiguobacterium > Exiguobacterium sp. K1. Next base: position 493,426 of record NZ_JAOTIT010000001.1, read on the forward strand.
CGTTATTTGTCGCCATTAAAGGTTATACAGTGGATGGACACGATTATGCCAAACAGGCCGAAGCACAGGGGGCTGTCGCCATCGTGTCAGAACGGTTGCTCGATGTGACGATTCCTGTCATTCTTGTCCGGAGTACAACCCGAGCGATGGCAGAACTTGCCGGGAAGTTTTATGATTATCCTTCTGAAAAGATGCGGATGATCGGAATCACTGGAACGAACGGAAAAACAACGACGACGACCATCGTACGTGACGTCTTGGCTCAGCTGGGGCGGAAAACGGGAATCATTGGTACCGTTGAAGTCAAAATTGGGGACCGGGTCGTCCCGAGTCGCAACACGACACCTCAAAGTTCGGAATTACAGGCCTTTTTCCATCAGATGCATCAAGAGGGCGTCGAAGACGTCATCATGGAAGTTTCTTCGCATGGATTAGAGCTCGGTCGTGTGACCGGAACGGATTTTGATGTTGCTGGGTTTACGAATTTGACGCACGACCACCTGGATTTCCATAAGACGTTCGAGAACTATGCACGAGCAAAAGGTCTGCTCTTTGCGCAACTCGGACAACGGCTGTCGGATAAGAAAGTAGCAGTCTTGAATGCAGATGATGAGATCAGCCATTTATTTGAGATGATGACGGGTGCCCGCGTACTGACATATGGCATTGAGCAGCCGGCCGACTTACAGGCTAAAAATATTACACAAACCCTTCAGGAAACGACCTTTACGATGGTCTATCAAGAGCAGGCAGTCGAATTGACCGTTCAGTTCATCGGTCGATTCAATGTCTATAATTTACTGCTTGCAACGGGTATCCTGCTGTCAATCGGCTACAGTTTAACTGAGATTTCGAATGCGATCACTCAGATACAGCCGGCAAAAGGCCGGATGCAACGATTGCCGATTGACGGGTACAACATTTATGTGGATTATGCCCATACGCCGGACGGCATTGAACAATGTCTGAAAGCACTGGTCGATGTTCCGAAAGAAAACATCATCTTCTTGATTGGAACAGGCGGTAATCGCGATGTGACGAAACGGCCGATGATGGGTCAACTTGCATCGACGTATGCGGGAACTGTCGTCATCACGACGGACGATCCCCGTTTTGAATCGTATGAGTCGATTACATCCGGTATCGCCTCCGGAATGCTTCACGATCAATTCGTTGAAATCGGAGACCGGGAAGAAGCGGTCCGCTATGCAGCGAGCCTCGCCCGTCCGGATAACATCGTCATCCTGGCAGGAAAAGGGCATGAAAAATATCAAATCATTGGGGATGAGAAAACACCCCTCGACGAAGAAGCACTCGTCAAAGAGATGATACGCCAATTGGAGGAAAAGAAGTGACTTATCAACAACTTGAAATTGAACAGGCTCAGTTTGAACAGTTTGTAAAAACCCATCCTAAAGGAGACCTCTTGCAGTTACCGGCTTGGGGATCCGTCAAGGCAGCGACCGGCTGGACACATGAACGGATTGCGGTCGGGACAGCGAGTGGTCAACTGGTCGGGGTCGCACTGTTATTGTTTAAAAAAGTTCCGAAATTACCGTTTACGTTATGTTATGCTCCGCGCGGATTTGTCGTTGATTATACGGATCAGGCAGCTGTTGCCGCATTACGGGATGCAGCGATCCAAGTCGCGAAAAAGCGAAAAGCAATCACAATTAAACTCGATCCAAACGTTGATCGGACGGAATATCCGAATTTACTTCAAGAAATGAAGGCGTTAGGGTTTAAGCACAACGGATTCGGAGGCGGATTTGATTATGCGCAACCGCGTTTTACGATGGAGACAAGTCTTGAAGGGTCGGAAAAAGAAATCTTTGACCGCTTCCATTCGAAGTTCCGTTACAATGTCCGTTTGGCCGAACGAAAAGGAATCGTGTGTTACGAAGCATCACGGGAAGAGTTGAAAATATTCGCCAACCTGATGGTCGAAACGGGTGAACGCGACGGGTTCTCCATCCGCGGTCTTGATTACTTTGAAAATCTATACGACCATCTTCGTCCAACCGGAGACGCGGCATTGTTTTTGACGAAATTGGATGTCGTCCGGGCGCTTGAAAATACGGAAGCGGCCTTATTACAAGCAGAGAAGGAATTGGTGAAGATTCATCGTCAACTTGAAAAAGAAACGGTCGAGAAAAAAATCAACAGTTTGAATAATCGACTGGAACAAACGACTGCTCAGATTGAAAAAGCAGAGAAGTCGAAAACTGAATTGATGGCGATTGCGGCAAAACACCCGAACGGAGTGATTCTGTCGGGCGGTTTGTTGACGTTAGCCGGTCGACGGTCGTATTACCTGTATGGTGCGTCGTCAAACGAATACCGTGAGTTCATGCCGAACCATTTAATGCAGTGGACCATGATGCGTCATGCAAAAGCGCACGGCGCCCTCTCATACGACTTTGGTGGTGTCAGCGGGTCAACGGATCCGGATGACCACTATGCCGGATTGTATGCCTTTAAGTCCGGTTGGGGCAGTGAAATGATTGAAAAAATCGGAGAGTTTGACTATGTCCTGAACAAGCCGTTGTATCTGTTGCTTGAAACAGGATTACCGATTCTTCAAAAAATCCGGAAGAAGTTACGCCGCTAATGAAGCGGGGAACAATCTTCATTTGGATTTTGTTCCTGCTGGTCATGTTTGCCATCGGCTCCTTTCTGGCAGCGTCGACTAATCGCATGCCAAGCATTTTAATCGATCAGCCGGAGCTGGGACTGGAGAGTTGTCCCCGCGACCGCGCCGGTGAGAACCGTCTCATCAACGACAGTTCGGATCAGTTAAAGCAACTTCATCCGGCAGTCCGTGCAGGTGCCAAGGATTTGATTCGTCTCAGTCATTCCTGCTACAACATCGACATCCGGATCACCCAAGGATACCGGACGAAAAAACAGCAGGACGCATTGTATGAACAAGGACGCTCGCAAGCCGGAGAAGTCGTGACGAACGCCCGGGGCGGGGAATCGATGCATAACTATGGTTTAGCGATTGACTTCGTTCAAATGATAGACGGGGACATTTCTTACGATTTAGAGTATGACGGAAATCAATCCGGTAAAAGTGACTGGCGTGAGGTCGCTGCTGTCGGAAAGGCGCTTGGCTTTGAATGGGGAGGGGATTGGAAACGTTTTGTTGACTATCCGCACTTCGAGATGACATTCGGCTATTCCTTGAATGAACTTCAAGCAGGTGAAAAACCGGGCAGGCAGGAAAAAGCGAACCGAACAGAAGAAATCGAGAAGCTGTTGAATCCGTAAAACGAACATCGTGTGGACCGAAAGAAGGTCCGCGCGATGTTTTTTTTCGTTTTCACCATCCCTGTTGTTGGCAGAATGGCAAAGTTCGGCTAGAATAGTGATAGTGATAAGTGGACGGCTCACGAAAAGTGAATACAAATAGGAGGTCATATCGTGTCAAAGAAAAAGACGGAAAAGGTAAGCGTCTTTGCTCTTGGTGGCGCCGGTGAAATCGGTAAGAACATGTACGTCGTCGAACTCGACGAGGACATCTTCGTAATCGATGCCGGATTAATGTTCCCAGGAGATGAGATGCTTGGAATTGATAAAGTCATTCCAGACATTAGTTATTTAAAAGAAAACAAAGAGCGGATTCAAGGGATTTTCATCACGCATGGACACGAGGACCATATTGGTGCCCTCAGTTATGTCTTACGGGACTTAAAAGTGCCGGTGTATGGAACACGCTTAACACTGGGTTTAATTGAAATTAAATTAAAAGAAGCCGGTTTATTGAAAAAGGCAGATCTTCGTCCAATTGATGCCAAGACGAAATTAACCGTAGCAGGTCATTTCATTACATTTTTCCGTGTCAATCACTCGATTCCGGATGCAGTCGGGGTATGTATCCAAACATCGCAAGGGGCAATCGTACACACGGGAGATTTTAAATTTGATTACACACCGGTTGATGGAAAACAAGCTGATTTCGGAAAAATTGCCGCAATTGGTCAGCGGGGAGTCCTTTGTCTCTTATCAGACTCAACTAACGCTGAACGTCCCGGAATGTCCGGATCGGAATCAACGGTCGGGTCGGAACTCAACGACGTCATCTACGAGGCACCGGGTCGCGTGATCGTTGCGTCATTCGCATCAAACGTCCATCGTCTGCAACAAGTCTTTGCAGCGGCAGAAGCTAACAACCGTAAAGTGGCCGTTGTCGGTCGCAGTATGGTCAATATCGTCGAAGTGGCACAACGCCTGAACTACTTGCGTTTCAAACAAAAGACGTTGGTCGAACTTTCGGATATCAATCGACTCGATGACAATCAAGTCGTGATTTTAACAACGGGCTCGCAAGGCGAACCGATGGCAGCACTCACACGCATGGCACGGAATGCACACAAGCAGGTCAACATCCGTTTAAATGATACAGTCGTCGTCGCGGCGTCTCCGATTCCCGGAAACGAAAAATCCGTTTCGAAAACGATTGATTTGTTGTTCCGCGCCGGTGCAAACGTCATCTATAACCAGCGGAAAGTGCATGTATCCGGTCACGGACATGCCGAAGACTTGAAGTTGATGCTGAACTTGATCAAACCAAAATTCTTCGTCCCGATCCACGGGGAATTCCGGATGCAGAAGGCACACAGCCGTTTAGCACAAACAGTTGGTGTCAATGCAAATAACATCTTCATCATTGAAAATGGGGATGTCGTCGAGTTCGAGAAACGTAAAGCCCGGATGTCACGTAAAGTAAATGCCGGAAACGTCTTGATTGACGGAATCGGTGTCGGTGATGTCGGAAACATCGTGTTACGCGATCGTCGTCTCCTGTCGCAAGACGGTGTCGTCCTTTGTGTCATCACGATCAGCCGTAAAAACAAAACGATCGTCTCCGGACCAGAAATCATTTCACGTGGATTCGTCTACATGCGTGAATCAGAAGATATGATCAACGAAGCGAACCGGATTGTTGCCAAGCAACTGCAAGGTAAATTAACAGGTGAGCTTGACTGGACAGAAATGAAGTCATTGATTCGTGACAAGTTAAGTTCGTATCTTTATGAACAAACGAAACGTCGTCCGATGATTTTACCGATCATCATGGAAATCTAACAAAAAGGAGCGACTCAGGGAGGCCGATGGATGGTCAGCTGAGTCGTTTTTTTATCAGGAGGTCAGAAAAAGATGGCAACGACAAAAAAAGGACCGGTCCGGAAAACACCGCCGCGAAAGCGTACACCGGCTAAAAAACGGGCACCAGCGAAAAAGCAACGTCAGCCGATTCAATACCGTACATATGCAGCCGTCATTGCGGTCTTATCGCTGCTTTCGTATGTATTGGCACTTGGACAGTTTGGACGTGTCGGAGAAGTACTGGCCGAGTTTGCGAAAGATCAGGTCGGACAGTTTGGTTCACTCCTGTACGGATTGATTGGCGGACTGCTGTTGCTGATTTTGTCGAATCAACCACGGTTAAACAAATGGGCCTGGTCGTTTTTGATTCTCGGCGGATTAATCTGGATTGACTTGCTGCTTGGTCAACCGCGCGGAGCCATGAATGCGTGGTTGTATCAAGGTTCGTCCTATTATATTTCGAGTTTTGGCGCATTCATGATCGGTTTATTTCTGATTGTGGCAGGGATTCATTTGTTGCAACCGACGTTTTTCAGTGAACTGGCTTTAGGAATCAGAGAACGGATTCAAGAATTCCAGCAACGTGAACGGCAGACTGTCGTCAAAGAACGTCCTGAGAAAAAGAAACCAGACCGGTCAGAAGCGGTGGTGCAACCGGTCAATGATAAGAAGACACTGAAAAGACAGGCCATTGAAGAAATTGTGGCGGAAGAAGCTCCTGTCAATCTTCAGGACGTCCCGATTATCGGCTTTGCAGATCATGTCGAACCGCAGGCAAAAGAGACACAAGGACCATTGACGATGACGGAGACGCCGGACGGCTATCAGTTGCCGTCGCTTGATTTACTGGCAGAACCTGTCACAAAAGATTTATCAGGAGAAAATAAACGATTAAAAGACAATGCGACAAAATTGATTGCGACGTTAAAATCTTTCGGAATCGGAGCAAAAGTCTTGAAAATTCATCTCGGTCCCAGTGTGACGAAATATGAGATTGAACCGGATCAAGGCATCAAACTGAGTCGAATTACCGGACTGGCCGATGATTTGGCGCTTGCGCTCGCCGCAAAAGATATCCGGATCGAAGCACCGATTCCCGGTAAGGCTGCCGTCGGAATCGAAGTTCCGAACCGGGAGGTCGCCATGGTTTCCCTACGGGAGGTCTTAGGAGCAGAGAGTGTCCAGGCCGATCCGGACCGCTTGCTCGTGGCACTTGGTCGAAGTATTTCCGGTGAGACGGTCACGGCGAAACTGAATAAGATGCCGCACGTCTTAGTCGCCGGTTCAACCGGATCGGGAAAATCCGTCTGCATCAACGGGATGATCGTCTCAATTTTAATGCGGGCCCGCCCGGATGAAGTCCGGTTGATGATGATCGATCCGAAGATGGTTGAATTGAATGTCTACAATGGTATTCCCCATCTGCTGGCACCGGTCGTGACCGATCCGAAGAAAGCGGCTCAAGCGTTAAAACAGGTCGTATCGGAGATGGAACGGCGTTATGAAATCTTCAGTCAGAACGGGGCACGGAATATCGAAGGATACAATGCCCTGATTGATAAGATGAACGCCGAAGAAAAAGTCCATCAACGTCTGCCGTACATCGTCGTCATCGTCGATGAGTTAGCCGATTTGATGATGGTCGCCTCAAACGAAGTCGAAGATGCCATCATGCGTCTTGCCCAGATGGCACGGGCAGCCGGAATTCATATGGTCATCGCGACGCAACGACCGAGCGTTGACATCATTACCGGTGTCATCAAGGCAAACATCCCATCGAGGATTGCCTTCAGTGTCTCAAGCGGGACGGATTCCCGGACGATTCTTGATACGAGCGGGGCAGACAAACTACTTGGACGAGGAGATATGCTGTTGCTTGGAAACGGCATGAATAAACCGGTCCGTGTCCAAGGAGCTTTCTTGTCGGATGAAGAAGTCGAAACAATCGTCAACCATGTCATCTCCCAGCAAAAAGCCCAATATGTTGAAGCGATGATTCCAAAGGATCTTCCGGAAGGGGAGACGGAAGTCGATGATCCGCTATATGATGAAGTCGTCCAGTTCATTTTGACGCAAGAAACAGCGTCAACTTCGATGATCCAACGGAAATACCGGATTGGTTACAACCGGGCCGCCCGTCTGATTGATGCACTAGAAGAAAATGGTTTAATCGGTCCGTCGGAAGGCTCAAAACCACGGCGAGTCATGGGTCATTAATAATCGGAAAGAGGATAAAGCCCGGTGCTTTATCCTCTTTTTGACGGTGAAAACCAAAAAAAGAAAACTTAAACCGTTTTCATGAAAATAGTTGTCAGACGTCTGTTGATTTTGCGCGCAATATTTGTCATACTCAGTCATATGAGTTGGCGTACCCGATAAAAGGTACGTGAGCGACTTTTTCACAAATAGATAATGAAAGCGCTCACATAATAGGAAGAGGAGTTGGCGATGATGAAAAAACAGTATGCATTCGTATCAATGATGACTGTTGCGACAGTCGGATTAGCAGCATGTGGAGGTTCAGCAGACAAAGATTCGAGTAAAAAGGACGAATTTTCTGTAGCAATGGTGGCCGATAAAGGCGGAATCGACGACAAGTCGTTTAACCAATCAGCATGGGAAGGTCTTCAGGCATATGGAAAAGAAAATCAGCTCAAGAAAAATGAAGGCTACTCTTATCTTCAATCGAAATCCCAACAAGACTATCAACCAAACTTGTCCCGACTTGCACGAAGCGGGGAAAACTTAGTGTTCGGAATCGGGAATACCTTTAACGAAGACATCGAAACGGTATCAAAACAATTCAAAGACACACAATTTGCCATCGTGGATAATGTCGTTCCGGGTAAAAACGTCACATCGATTACATTCAAAGAGAATGAAGGCGCTTATCTTGCGGGAATCGTCGCAGCGATGCAGACGAAAACGGATCATATCGGTTTTGTCGGCGGCATGAAGATGGATGTCATTGAACGGTTCCGTGCCGGATTCGAAGCAGGCGCAAAATCCGTGAATCCGAAAATTAAAGTCGATGTCCAATACGCGGAAGACTTTGCGGCTCCGGAAAAAGGACAGGCGATTGCAGCCGGAATGTACGGAAAAGGCGCAGACATCATTTTCCCGGCAGCTGGCGGAACAGGAAACGGTGTCTTCACAGAAGCGAAGAACCGTAAGAAAAACGGGGAAGACGTTTCAGTGATCGGAGTCGACCGGGACCAAAAAGAAGAAGGCATGCCGGAAGACGTAACGTTGACATCGGTCATCAAACGAGTGGACCGTGCCGTTCAAGATACAGCGAATGCAGCCAAAGACGGAAAACTAACGGGTGGAAAAACAATCCGTTACGGTTTAAAAGAACAAGGTGTCGATTTAGTGGAGTCAGACAAGTTGTCAAAAGAGACGTTGAAAAAAGTTGAACAAGCGAAAAAAGCTGTTATTAAAGGGGAAACAATTGTCCCTGAACAATAAGCGGTAAGAGAAAAGAGGGTGTTCTTAGGTAGAATGCCCTATTTTCTTCCAAAGTTATTTACGTTATGAAAAGGGTTACAAAAGCGCCAGAAGTCAGACTTCTAACCTGTTACAAAATGATTGCAGGATTGAGTCCGGCATCATATACTTATCTTGGCTGGAGTTCTCATACGTCAGAAGTCTGAGCACTGGTTACAACTAGATAGAGGATGGAGATGCGTCATGTCGATTAAATTAGATCATCGTTTGCTTTATTTACGTGTGATTGAAAAAATTAAGTCTGACATCGATGACGGCGTTTACAAGGAAGGCGAAAAGCTACCTTCAGAGTTTGAACTTTCAAAGCAACTTGGCGTTAGTCGAGCGACTCTTCGAGAGGCTTTACGAATTCTTGAAGATGAGAACATCGTCATTCGTAAACACGGTGTCGGTACGTTTATCAATGCAAGACCACCGTTTACTTCAGGGATTGAGGAGCTTTACAGTGTTACGGAGATGATTGCACGTGCAGGTATGATTCCGACCTCAGAAGTATTGTCATCAGAAATGGTGCAACCAACTGAACGTGATCGAGAACGTTTTCAGTTAGGACCGGATGAACTGGTTTATCGAATCGAACGAATCCGACTTGCGGGAGATGTTCCTGTCGTCTATTGTGTCGATAAGATTCCAAGCCATTATATTAAAAACGAAGAACAGTTTACGTCCTCGACGTCACTGTTTGACGCACTAGAAAAAGAATTAGGACGCCGTGTCACTCATGCGGTTACGCATATCGAGCCGCGGATTGATCCAAAGATCGCTGAACAATTACATACGGACCAACCGTTACTCGTACTGCGCCAAACGCATTATGATGAGCTTGACCGATCCGTTCTTTATTCAGCGAACTATTTCCGTGCGGACAAGTTTGATTTCCATGTCATCCGTAAGCGTGTTTAACCACTCGTTTTAGGGGTTTTACTGAAAGCGCTTTCCACCTACCTACGTAACGCTCCTCATCACCAGCCTCAGGTGCTTGACGTAGTCAGGAACTTTGTATGACCATATTCGAAAGGGGATTATTTCAGATGAAAAAGAAGTCACTTCTCGCATTAGCAGCAACAGGTTTAGCAATGAGTTCGGTACTCGCAGCATGTGGTGGTAACGATGATTCGAAAGATTCAAGCGGCGGAGACAAAAAAGACGGCTTCAAAGTAGGTATGGTTACAGATACAGGTGGTGTTGACGATAAATCGTTCAACCAATCAGCATGGGAAGGAATTCAAAAATTCGGTAAAGACAACGACTTAAAAGAAGGTACTGGCTACAAGTATCTTCAGTCGGCAAAACAATCGGATTACCAACCGAACCTTCAGCAATTGGCGCGTGCGAAATATGACTTGATTCTCGGTATCGGATTCTTGATGGCAGAAGATATCGGTAAAGTAGCGGATCAATTCAAAGACAACAACTTTGCACTTGTTGATATGGTCGTTGACAAACCAAACGTCGCGTCAATCGTCTTCAAAGAAAACGAAGGATCATTCCTCGTTGGTGTTGTTGCCGGTTTGACTACGAAATCAGACAAAGTTGGTTTCGTCGGTGGTGTTAACTCGGACTTGATCAAAAAGTTCGAAAGTGGATTCAAAGCCGGCGTTAAGGCCGTCAATCCAAAAGCGGATATCCAAGTTCAATACGCAGAAGATTTTAACGCTGCTGAAAAAGGACAAGCAATCGCTTCAGGTATGTACGGTAAAAAAGTTGACGTCATCTATCATGCTGCCGGTGGAACAGGACAAGGTGTCTTCACTGAAGCGAAAAACCGTAAGAAAAACGGCGAAGATGTTTGGGTAATCGGTGTCGACCGTGACCAAGTTGAAGAAGGTATGCCGGAAAACGTTACATTGACTTCAATGGTCAAACGTGTCGATACAGCAGTTGAACAAGTAGCAAAAGATACAAAAGACGGTAACTTCCCGGCTGGTAAAGTTGTTGAGTTCGGTCTTAAAGACGGCGGAGTTGATATCGCGCCATCACAAGACAATATTGCGAAAGACGTCTTGACGAAAGTGGAAGACTACAAAAAACAAATCATCGCTGGTGACATCAAAGTTCCGTCTACTGACGACGAGTACAAAGAATACGAGGCGTCACTGAAATAAAATGGAAGCGGGGGTCGCTAGTACTGCGGCCTCCCCTTTTAAACTAAACATGGGAGTGGATTTTCTTGGAATACGTCATTGAGATGCTAAACATACGAAAAGAGTTTGGCAGTTTCGTCGCAAATGATAACATCACGCTCCAGCTTCGGAAAGGTGAGATTCACGCTTTACTTGGTGAAAACGGTGCCGGAAAATCGACGCTGATGAACGTCTTATTTGGTTTGTATCAGCCTGAGGCTGGAGAGATTCGTGTACGTGGTGAAAAAGTGAATATTACGAGTCCGAACGTTGCGAATGATCTGGGAATCGGAATGGTACACCAACATTTCATGCTCGTTCAAAATTTCACGGTAACAGAAAACATCATCTTGGGTGCAGAGCCGAAAGCCGGTCTGAAAATTGACCGAGCAGCAGCACGGGAAAAAGTCCGTCAAATTTCGGAACAGTATGGTCTTGCCGTTGATCCAGATGCAAAAATTGAAGATATTTCGGTCGGGATGCAACAGCGTGTTGAAATTTTAAAAACACTATACCGCGGTGCTGATATTCTAATCTTCGATGAACCATCTGCTGTTTTAACCCCACAAGAAATCAAAGAATTGATTCAGATCATGAATCGCTTGATTGCTGAAGGGAAATCGATTATCTTGATTACCCACAAATTGAAGGAAATCATGGAAGTCGCCGATCGTTGTACAACGATTCGTCGTGGTAAATACATCGGAACAGTTGATATCGATGAAACAATGACCCAATCAAGATTAGCCGAGATGATGGTAGGGCGGGAAGTAAACTTTAATGCGGAGTATTCCAAGGCAACTCCACAAGAACTGGTGCTCGACATCAAAGACTTGGTTGTCAAAGACAGTCGCGGCATCAAGGCAGTAGACGGATTAAACCTCGATATCCGAGCCGGTGAAATTGTCGGGATCGCTGGAATCGACGGAAACGGACAAACGGAATTGATCGAAGCCATTACCGGTTTGCGTAAAGCGGACAGCGGAGAGATTTTCCTCAATAACAAATCCATTAAAAACTTAAAACCACGAAAAGTGACGGAAGCCGGAGTCGGACACATCCCGCAAGACCGTCATAAGCATGGACTGGTCCTCGATTACTCAATCGGTCACAATATGGTATTGCAAACGTATTATCAAAAACCGTATTCAAAAGCAGGCATCATGAACTACGGTCAGGTCATGGATAAAGCAAAAACCTTAATCGAGAAGTTCGACGTCCGAACTCCAAGTCCGGAAACATTTGCCCGCGCTCTGTCAGGCGGAAACCAGCAAAAGGCGATCATCGCCCGGGAAGTGGACCGTTCACCTGACTTATTGATTGCAGCACAGCCGACCCGTGGATTGGACGTCGGTGCCATTGAATTCATTCACGAACAATTGGTACTCGAACGTGAAAAAGGCCGCGCCGTTCTTCTGATTTCATTTGAACTAGAAGAAATCCTGCAAGTATCGGACCGGATTGCGGTTCTTTACGAAGGACGGACAGTCGCCTTCCTTGATCCAAAAGAAACAAACGAAATCGAACTTGGCTTCTTGATGGCCGGCGGTAAGAAAGAGGAGGTCGGTCGTTCATGAAACTAGAACGTTTTTACGGAATATTGATTCCGATTCTTTCCATCATCTTGGGAATGGTTGTCGGTGCGATTGTTATGCTCGCCGGCGGTTACAATCCGGTTGACGGATTTGATCAATTGTTTTACGGCATATTCGGGGAACCGTACAGCATCGGTGAAACATTACGAGCTGCTGCCCCGTTGATTTTTGCAGGTCTTGCTGTTGCCTTCGCTTTCCGGACTGGATTGTTTAACATCGGAGTCGAGGGACAAGTATTGGTCGGCTGGATGGTTGCAGTCTGGATCGGGATTGAGTTTGATCTTCCGACAGCGATTCACCTGCCGCTTGCTTTAATCGGAGCAGGACTCGCAGGAGCACTGTGGGCATCGATTCCGGGTATCCTAAAAGCGAAATTCCATGTCCACGAAGTTATCACATCCATCATGATGAACTATATCGCACTGTACGTGACAAACGATATTCTTCGGAATGTCATCGGGATTGAAAACGAACGGACGGAATCAGTAAAAGAATCCGCTTCGCTTGCGTCACCTTTCCTGCAAGAGTTGACAGATTTCTCACGTCTGCATAATGGGATTTTCATTGCCGTGATCGCAGCACTTGTCTTCTGGTTCATCCTTTGGAAAACGACGCTTGGTTACGAATTACGGGCCGTTGGATTCAACAAGAGTGCCGCAGAATATGCCGGTATGGGCGTCAATAAGAACATTGTTCTTTCGTTCGTCATCTCAGGTGTATTTGCCGGACTCGCAGGAGCAATGGAAGGTTTGGGGACATTCCAGAATATGACGTTAAACGCTTCATTCACGGGTGTCGGATTTGACGGGATTGCCGTTGCCTTACTTGGTGCCAACAATCCGATTGGTGTCGTACTCGCCGCCTTGCTGTTTGCCGGTCTGAATATCGGTGGTCTTTCGATGCAACAAATCGGAATCCCGCCGGAGTTAATTAAAATCATCATCGCGTTTATCATTATCTTCGTCGCTTCTGGATATGCGATCCGTCTCTTGATCGAGAAATTCACGGTCAAGAAATCCGAAGATAAAAAAGTGAAAGGAGCCGATAAATAATGGGCTTTTTAGAAGTACTGTATATTATCGTACCGATCGCACTTGCCTATTCGGCTCCGTTGATCATTGCGGCACTCGGCGGAATTTTCAGTGAGCGCTCCGGTGTCGTCAATATCGCACTTGAAGGACTAATGGTCATGGGGGCGTTCTCGGGTATCGTCTCAGCCTTGACGTTATCGAAAATGGGCTTAGGTGCTGCCAGTCCTTGGATTGCCATGCTGATTGCAATCATCGTTGGAGCAGTGTTCTCCTTGTTCCTCGCGATTCCGGCCATTTTGTTCCGGGCCGATCAAACGGTTCTTGGAGTAGCGATTAATATGTTAGCAGTCGGTCTCGCGATTTTCCTTGTCCGGGCATTCTACGGAAAAGGGCAGACCGATTCGATTCCGAACCGGATTTCGAAAGAAAACGTTCCATTTTTATCGGATATTCCGGTATTGAAGATGTTTTTTGCCAACGTCTATTACACATCGTACATTGCGATTGCTTTAGCATTCGTTGCATGGTACGTCATCTTTAAAACACCGTTTGGTCTTCGTCTTCGTTCAGTCGGGGAACACCCGATGGCAGCGGACACGATGGGAATCAACGTTACAAAAATGCGTTTCATCAGTGTCATGATTTCAGGTGGTTTCGGTGGTCTTGCCGGCGCTGTTTACGCGACGTCGATTTCACTGAACTTCAGCGTGACGACGATTCTTGGACAAGGTTTCCTCGCTATTGCAGCGATGATTTTTGGGAAATGGAATCCACTCGGAGCGATGGGAGCGGCCCTGTTCTTCGGATTCGCTCAAGCGATTTCGATCATCGGGCAACAGTTACCGCTTCTTGATCAAATTCCACAAGTTTACTTGTTGATTGCACCATATTTGTTGACGATTCTTGCCCTTGCCGGTGTCGTTGGACGGGCGGATGCACCGAAAGCTGTTGGTGTACCGTATATTAAAGGAAAACGCTGACGTTTTCTGAGAATCACTTTTCTGCGCTTGTCGCGGGAAAGTGATTTTTTTTACGACAAAAAAAGATCTGCTCGTGTAAGAGCAGACCGGTGAAGCGAATATTATTCGTATTTAAGTGCGTCGCCTTCGAATGATTCATCTGCGACTTTGATTGAATCCGTCGGGCATCCTTCGAATGCATCGATCATATCATCGAATAATGCTTCTGGAATTTCAGCTGTTCCCTTGTTATCATCTAAAATGACGTAAGCCAAGCCCTCATCATCGTAATCATAAATATCTGGGGCAGCTGCGCCACAAGCACCACATGCGATACATGTGTCTTTGTCAACAATTGTAAATTTAGCCATCGGTCATTCTCCTCTCGATTCGAAAACATTGGAAACTAAGTACTGTTCTCATCTATAAGTCATTGTATCGGACTCATGCGCGCATTTCAATGAGGAAGAGGCAGAAGTATGTGAATAAACCGATTGTCGGAGCGAAATCACCTTTTCTGTTTCTTTAATCGATTCAACATGGCATAAATCTGATTGGAAATGTAAAATAAGAACAAGTGTACGAAACAGGAGCCAGATGTATCCTGATGATAAACTAAAGTTAAAACAGGTGATGTAACGGAGGGGAGGACTGACATGGAAAAAACGATTGTGCGACAGGTAGTACTGGAAGCCATTAGTCGATTACAAAATGAACGGACGGATCGAAGCTTATTCCATCTGCTGCAAGGAAAGCGGTCCGCTACTTCCTTACAAGATGCACACTTTTACGGACTGGAAGCAGTTTTTGGAATGCTTCCATTGAAAAAAGACCGGTTTGAGCAAGTCTTACACGAACTGGAGCATGCCGGATGGATTAAGCGGGAACAGAATCTGCTGATGACAGATGCCGGAAAAGCACAACTTGATTCTCCTTTTCTACTGGATGACTTAGGTGGAGAACTGCGCGGCTATCCGATGCAGTTGTGGAAACGGGTCAGTCTGATGATCCAATCAATCGTTTGTCTGGATGAAAAAACCTTTTTTATTCCGGTACAACAAGACAGTGGCGTAAAGGAATGGGTCAAACAACAAATCCGTCAGGTAGCTGACCGGTCCGACTGGAAAGCGACCGTCTATCAGGAATTGAATCAGGCGTTACATCAATTGACAGAACGAGAAGCGATTCTGATCACTTACCGGTTGTCGGGATTAAAGACAGGATTATCGTTTCCTCAATTGAGTGAACGGCTAGGAACGGATTTACTTTCACTCCAGTTGGAATTTGTGATTGCCTGGCGAAGATGTTTACGTGTCTTGCCCGAAGACAGTCTGATTTTATCTTTAGGAAACGACATCAATCATTTCAAAATGACACAGTCTGCGCAAAAAACCTGGAATCTGCTGAAACAGGGCTATACGGTTCCGCAAATTGCTGAACGACGGCGTTTGAAAAAAAGTACAATGGAGGATCATCTGGTGGAAATTGCGATGTATGCTCCCGTTTTCCCGATCGAGCAGTTTGTTGCTGCTGCACAGTATGAAGAGGTCATTCAAATCACCGACCGGCTCCAAACGTTTTCGCTGAAACGGATCAAACAAGAGTTGACACAGGAAATGGACTATTTTCAAATTCGTATCGTTTTAGCAAGAAAGGTGGTTCATTCATGATGGAGGAAGTATTAAAACGAGTCTTTCGGTATGGTGCGTTTCGAGACGGACAGCGGCAAATCGTCGAGTCGGTCCTCGCCGGTCACGATACAGTCGCCATTCTGCCGACAGGAGGCGGAAAATCAATTTGTTACCAACTGCCGTCTTATCTGCAACCGGCCGGATTGACGGTGATTGTATCCCCGTTATTATCGCTGATCGAAGACCAGATCATGCAGATTAAACGCCGCGGGGAACGAGCCGTCGCTAAGTTGACGTCTCTTGAATCCCGCGATCAAAAGGAAGAAATTTTACGTCATCTGAATCAATTGCGTTATTTGTATCTGTCACCCGAACAATTGGCCGCCCCGCAAATTCAACAGCGATTAGCGGAAATTAAAATTAATCTGTTTGTCGTTGATGAAGCTCATTGTATCTCGCAGTGGGGACATGAGTTCCGTACGGACTACGCCAAACTGGGTGAGATTCGCCAACGACTCAGCAATCCAACTTGCTTAGCCTTGACGGCAACGGCAACGGCACAAGTCGAACAAGACATCATTCGGGGACTGGCGCTGACGCAAGCGAAGCGGATTCGCCATTCCGTCAACCGGCCGGAAATTCAACTCATCGTCGAGCAAACCGAGCCGAGTAAAAAAGATGAGGTCTTGAGCCGACGATTGGAAACCGTCAATCGTCCATGTGTCATTTATACGACGACACGCAAAGAAGCAGAACGGATTGCATCGATTGTTCCTCAGGCCGCTTATTATCATGCCGGTCTTGAACCGGAAGATCGCCAACTAATCCAACAACAGTTTCTGCACGACGAAATCGACTGTCTCGTCTGTACCAGTGCTTTTGGTATGGGGGTCGACAAAGGGAACGTCCGGACGGTTATTCATTACACGATGCCGGCGACGATTGAAGCCTATATGCAGGAAATCGGTCGAGCGGGACGGGACGGGCAACCGTCGACCGCAGTATTGCTTTATGCACCGGGAGATCAGCAACTTCAACAATTTTTAGTGGATAAACAATATGCGTCCCTTCTTTGGATTGATCAAGTGACGCAATACCGCGGACGAGGGGAGTCGTTTGAGGCGATTGAGCAACGCCTGCATCTCGATCCGGACGATCCGGCTTATCGTCTGCTAAAAGGTCAGCTTACGGAAGGGAAAACAAAATCCCAAATCATCGAGTGGCAGGAGGAACGGAAAAAAATACGTTTACGTGAACTCATGCAAATGATAAATTATATTCAAAATACGTTTTGCCGCCGAGCATTCATATTGGAACATTTTGACGAACGTCCCGTTGTACAAGACCGGTGTTGTGACAATTGCGGCACGATTACGATGGATGAACCTGTCGTCCGGACCGGTTTTGCCCAACTGGACTGGAAGAACCGGCTAGAAGAAGTCTTTTTTTCATCCCGTCCTTCAGTGTAAACTAATAGTAGTCCTTATTTTTTAGAAAAGGTGATGAAATTGAGTAAACAGGATCAACGAAAAAATCGGCAAGATGAACAACAACGCACGTCCTTACCTCCTCGATCCTCAAGAATCGAACACGTTCGCAATGAACGATTAAAACAACCATTTGCTAAAAATCCACTCGCGATTACACTCACAGTTTTGATGATTACAATTATCATTGCCTTTGTCTCCATCGGTTTCATGATGTAAGCGCACATTATGAACGGAGATTTTTTTCCTTTACGGGTATACTAAAGGGAAGAAGAAAGGAGGCACGGTGCATGGATCGTGGGAAATATAATATCAAAGCAGTTGCTGCATTGGTGGGACTCAATCCGACGACCATTCGTGCTTGGGAACGGCGGTATCAAGTATTGGATCCGGATCGGAGCGAATCAGGCCATCGTATTTACAGTGATAACGATGTTGCCAAGCTGCGTTGGATCGTTGATAAACAAAAAGAAGGGCTGTCGGTTTCAAAAGCCATTCAATTATATGAAATGCCCGTGAATCGAACGGAGGTTCCGATTGATTATGGAATCGAGCTGCGGGATCAATTGTTCGAAGCACTGACGAATTTCGAAGAACGACATGCCCATGACATTATGAACAAAGCATTTTCGATGTTCAGCTTTGATAAGGTCATCCAAGACATCGTCGGTCCGTTGTTACATGAAATCGGGATGCGATGGGAAAAGGGAACGATTACGATTGCCCATGAACATTTCGCGACCGCTTTTTTACGGGCACGTCTCTCGACATTGTCTCTTCAAATGCCGATCAATCCATTTTTACCACGCATCTTGTGTGTCTGCGCGCCGGAAGAAGAACATGAACTCGGATTGCTGTTTTTTACGCTGTACCTCCGTCAGAGCGGATTCGATGTCATCTTCCTTGGAGCGGGTATTCCTGTACCGGATCTTGTAACAGTGACGAAACAGCTGACGCCTCGAGCAGTCGTGCTATCATGTACGATCTCGGATCATTTGAAGGACTTAGATGAAGCAATTGACCAGATTCAAAAGCAGGCACCACAAACGGAAATCGGTTTAGGCGGCTATGCCGTTGAGCAGCATCCGGAAAAGTACGGAGATATGTTACTTGGATCCGATGACAACGCTTGGAAAAGTTGGTTAAGTCGACTCACTCCGACAACTGGTGTATAGTGTGAGTCATATCGAACGGAGAGCATTTGTACTCTGCCGAGTAACTGGAGGAGTCTAACATGAGGTTTGAGCAATTTAAGCAAGGTCATTTACGGGTCTTCGTATCAAAACAAGAACTGTCGGTCCATGACGTTCGACCGGAGACATTGGCTGTCGGCAAAGGCCAGGCTTTATTACGTAATTTACTGGAAGAAGCTGAATCGAATTATGGATTTCATGCAGTCGGGACCCTCGACTTTTTTGTAACATTTTTCCCGAACGACGGTATGTTGGTCGACGTTCGGCGTGAAGGTGCCCTGCCGGAAGAAACGTTTGAGGAATTTGATCAAGTTGAGATTCGGATGACGGTCGATATCGTCCACCATGTCCTCTATCAACTCGACCAATTGGAAGATGTCATTCAGGCGAGTCATGGTTTGGCACGTCACATCGATCAAACGGAAACGGGTGGCACACTGTATTTCTTCGAAGACCGCTATTATTTATACTTCCAAGAACAAATGAAGCAACATGTCGAGCAGACTGTAACGACAATTTTGTCGGAATACGGTGTACCCAGTCCGAAAAGTCCGCTCGTGATGTCCGAATACGGAAAAACCATCCTGTTGGAACAAGCCGTTCCAACAATGATCGCAAGCTTTACACCTTGATTCCGATGACTGTCGTTAACGGGAATTTTCAAGATGTAACTAAAAAGTCACTTCACCGAACGCAATCGGGAAGTGACTTTTTATATATCCGGACGGTGGTTGCGACCAATTTGTGTTTTTTCATACAAAAAGTGATGGTATGATAAGCATTGAACGTAAGATGAAGGAGTGAACAAGATGAAAGTGGCAGTATTGTTTGGCGGAATTTCCGGTGAACGGGAAGTTTCATTAAATAGTGGGAAATCGGTAATTAATGCGCTGGAAAGTAAAGGGCATGAAGTCGTTGCCGTCGACTTTCATCCAGAGCGTGCAGAAGAAATTTTAAATCTACAAGTAGAGGCCGCTGTCATTGCCCTTCACGGCAAATATGGTGAGGATGGCCGTGTCCAGGCGCTGCTCGAGATGGCGGGTATTCCATATACCGGTTCAGGAGTGTTGGCATCCGCGTTAGCGATGGATAAAGCGCGCTCTAAGGTACATTTTGAAAAGGCGGGAATCCGGATTGCACGTGATGTCTTGGTCGAGCGTGGAGATGACATCGAACAAAAAATTAAACAGTGGGACGCCCAGTTTCCTTGTGTCGTCAAACCGGCCCAAGAAGGTTCTTCGAATGGGTTGACGATTGCGATGGATGAGCAGATGTTACGTCAAGGTATTGAACTGGCTTTCCAGGCGGATGATGCCGTCTTGATTGAACAATTCATCAAAGGACGTGAAGTGACGGTACCGGTTCTCGGGGCAAAAGGACAAGAAAAAGCATTGCCGGTCATCGAGATTATCCCGAAAAATGAATTCTATGACTATGAGTCGAAATATGCCATCGGCGGATCGGAGCACATCTGTCCGGCACAGTTCGATGAGAAGACGACGCAAACATTACAGGAATGGGCTGTTTTGGCCCATCAAGTATTAGGATGCGCCGGCTATTCCCGGACCGATTTCCTCGTTCCCGATGAAGGGGCACCGGTTATTTTAGAAACGAATACGTTGCCGGGAATGACATCTACGAGTCTGTTCCCGGATGGTGCTCGGGCCGTCGGAATCGACTATCCGGAACTTGTGGAAACGTTTATTGAACTGGCAATCACACGTCATGAAAGCGAATCGGCCAGTAGAAAAAACTGAAAATGAAGTAGATGGTAGAAAGCGCTTACAAATATGATGGGAACCCCTTTCATTACGGCTCGGAAAAAGGTATACTTTATCCGAACAAGGAAACGGCATAGGGGATGCCACTTATGGGGAGGAACGTTGGAATGATCACTGACCAACAACACGCAAATCATCGCAAGAATGTACTCGAAGCAACACAAGAAATCGTCAAGGAAGCTCTTGAGAAGCTGGGTTATCCAGACGAAATGTATGAATTGTTGAAAGAACCACTTCGGATGCTGACGGTCCGGATTCCGGTTCGGATGGATGACGGATCGACAAAAATCTTTACCGGATACCGTGCCCAGCACAATGATGCGGTCGGTCCGACAAAAGGCGGAATTCGTTTCCACCCGAATGTCACGGAAGTCGAAGTCAAGGCCTTGTCCGTCTGGATGAGTCTAAAAGCGGGAATCGTCGATCTGCCTTATGGTGGTGGTAAAGGCGGAATCATTTGTGATCCGCGTGAGATGAGTTTCCGTGAGATTGAACGATTAAGCCGCGGTTATGTCCGTGCCATCAGTCAAATCGTTGGTCCGACGAAAGACATTCCAGCACCGGACGTCTTTACGAATTCACAAATCATGGCTTGGATGATGGATGAGTACAGTCGAATCGATGAATTCAACTCACCAGGCTTCATTACAGGGAAACCATTAGTCCTTGGTGGTTCGCATGGTCGTGAGACGGCGACGGCAAAAGGTGTCGCCATCATGATTCGTGAAGCGGCTGCTAAAAAAGGAATTACACTTGAAGGAGCACGTGTTGTCGTTCAGGGATTCGGTAATGCTGGAAGCTTCTTGTCGAAGTTCATGCATGATCTTGGTGCAAAAGTCATCGCCATTAGTGATGCGTACGGTGCGTTACATGATCCGAACGGTCTTGATATTCCGTATCTGCTCGATCGCCGGGACTCATTTGGTACCGTCACGACACTTTTCAAAAATACCATTTCGAATAAAGAGTTGCTTGAACTGGAGTGTGACATTTTAGTACCGGCAGCCATCGAAAATCAAATTACAGAAGATAACGCCCATGACATTAAAGCAAGTATCGTCGTCGAAGCAGCGAACGGTCCAACGACTAACGAAGCGACGAAAATTTTAGCGGAACGTGATATCTTGATTGTTCCGGATGTCCTTGCTTCGAGTGGTGGCGTTACCGTCTCTTACTTTGAATGGGTGCAGAATAACCAAGGATATTACTGGACGGAAGAAGAAGTTCATGAAAAACTTGAAAAAGTGCTTGTCAATTCCTTTAACCAGGTGTATCAGACGGCACAGACAAGAAATGTCGACATGCGACTTGCGGCATACATGGTCGGTGTCCGGAAAATGGCGGAAGCATCACGATTCCGCGGTTGGGTTTAATCTCAGTCAGCTCACTTCGTCTAGAAGTGAGCTTTTTTGTATGGTTATTTCTTTCTTCGACGGGAAAGATTTGCTAAGATGAAAAAAAAGCAAGTGGAAGAGGCGAAAGAGATATGTTGGATTGTATCGTCATCGGCGCGGGTCCTTGCGGATTATCCGCGGCAATTGAAATGCAGGACCTTGGACTGACTGTCGAAGTCATTGAAAAAGGAAACATCGTGGAAGCGATTTATCAGTATCCGACACACCAGACATTTTTTTCAAGCAGTGAAAAATTAGAAATCGGCGGTGTGCCTTTCATCAATAAAGAATTAAAACCGAAACGGCAAGATGCCCTTGTCTATTACCGGGAAGTCGTGCGGCGAAAAGAGGTCACTGTGCGACCGTTTGAGACGGTTCAAGACGTCGCACGTATCGAAGGTGGGTTTAACGTGACATCGCTCCGGAACGGGCAAGTTGTGACGCGGACGGCCAAATCAGTGGTGCTGGCGACCGGTTACTACGGATTGCCGAACCTGATGAACATTCCGGGCGAAGACTTACCGCATGTTTTCCATTACTTTAAAGAAGGCCATCCGTTTTACGGTCAGGATGTCGTCGTCATCGGCGGAAAAAATTCGAGTGTCGATGCGGCCATCGAGCTCGAAAAGGCAGGCGCCCGTGTGACGATGCTGTATCGCGGGGAATCCTATAGTCCGTCCATTAAACCGTGGGTCCTGCCGAATTTCGAATCGTTGGTACGGGCAGAAAAAGTAACGATGGTGTTTGACGCGACGATTGATGAAATTACAAATACGGAAGTGCGATATTCCGTTCATAGTGAACAATCGGCTGTCAAAGCAGATTTTGTATTTGCGATGACAGGATATACACCGGACATCGGTCTTTTCGCCGATGCGGGCATCGAAATCGATCCGGAAACAGGGATTCCCGCATTTGACGAAACGACGATGGAGTCGAACGTTCCGGGAATCTACATTGCCGGTGTCGTGGCCGCTGGTTATGATGCCAATAAAATCTTCATTGAAAACGGACGATTCCACGGCGGATTGATTGCAGACAGTCTCAAACACCGCCTGAAACCGGAAACAGCTCGACCGTGATTCATAGGCAATAAAAGGGAGAGGCCTCTACGGAAGCCTCTCCCTTTTGCCTGCATAATTTTATTCGACGCGGAAAGATTCTTCCAAAGCATGATGATTGGCACCTATTTCAAGTTCAATCATTAACTTCAACCGTGCTTTTTGAGAATTCAATCCATTCGAGAAGATCACGCCCAGTTCTTTTAACTGTTGACCGCCTCCCGTATAGCCGTATACGTCCTGGACAATCCCGTTAAAACAACGGCTGACGATGACGACAGGCATCTGTTCGGTTAACGACTGGATCGCATCGACCAGGCTTGGCGGCACGTTTCCTTGACCGAGAACTTCGAGCACTAGACCGTCGTATCCGAGTTCGCTGATCGCAAGCAGTAAGTCCGGTTCCATCCCGGCATAGACTTTCAAGACAGCGACACGTTTACTCAATTGTGTCACCATATGAGTCGGTTTAAGAAGCGGAGTATTAAATAAGTACACGTGATCTTTTGTGACCATCCCTAAATTTCCAAAATGGACGGATTTGAACGTATCGACTGAAGAAGTATGGGTTTTCGTGACATTAAACGCCGAGTGGATTTCTCCGTTAAAGACGACGAGGACGCCTTTGTCTTGAGCAGCCGCACTGACGGCAACCCGTAAGGCGGTAATCAAATTAAATTCACCGTCTGATCCGACTTCGTTAGACGAACGCATGGCACCGGTCAAGACGATTGGGATAGGAGCTCCGATTGTGAGCTGGAGAAAATAAGCGGTTTCTTCCAATGTATCTGTGCCGTGCGTGATGACGACTCCGTCATATCCACCGGTCTGTAACTCCTCTTTAATGAAATGAGCCAGCCGCAACATGATTTCCGGTGTGATGTGTGGAGACGGCAGATTCGAGAAGTGACGCGTCGTAATGTCGGCGATATCGGTCGCACGTGGCAACGAGGCGTCCAGAGGATTGATCTCATTCGGTAAAACGTGACCGGAATGATTTTGCGCCATCGCGATGGTGCCTCCGGTATGAATCAAAAGTAATTTTTTCATTAAACAGTTGTCGTCGGATAACGAACAACCTTCACCTTCTTTCCGGTCATTTTCATTAACATTGTACCCTTTTTTTCAAGAGAAACAATGGGTGCGGTTTTCTTTTCCGTGAGAAACCTTTATTCTAAGAGAATAGGAAGGGGGAGGAGACGTGTTACCAATCGTTTTCTCAGGAATTGCCCCAGGAATTGCATTGCTGACATATTTTTATTTACGCCACGAACACGAGTCAGAACCCGTAGGCTATATCCTACGTAGTTTTATTTTCGGGATACTTCTTGTTTTTCCTTTAATGTTCGTTGAATACATCATCCAAAGTGAATTTGGTGGACTCGAATCGATTCAATTGGTTCGTTCGGCCGTGACGGAAGAGTTTGCAAAATGGTTTGTTGTCTTTTATACCGTGTATATTCACCAACGGTTTAATGATTATTATGACGGAATCATTTATGCCGTCGCTTGTTCCTTAGGATTTGCGACACTGGAAAATATTTTATATTTAATGGTCAACGGGACGGTTGAACATATGGTTTTCCGTGCCTTGTTACCGGTCTCAGGGCATGCTTTATTTGCAGTCATCATGGGATTTTTTATGGGAAAAGCCAAGTTCTCGACGCATCCGTATCGTTGGCTAGCCTTATCAATTTTCGTTCCGATGATTGTACACACTATCTTTAATTTGTTAATATTGGAAAATGGTGGTATATCGGTTGTGCCGATTTTATTTATGATCGGATTATGGATTGTCGGCCTGTATCAAATTCGAAGCGCCAATCGCTTGAACCAACGACACAACAGAAAAAGTAACTGAATAGAATGGGCTGGGAGAGAGTAAGATGATAGAAACTGGAGATTTAGTCATGTTGACTAACCAAGAGGACCGTCAAGGACGGACGAAAGTGACGGCCGTGACCAACCGGTTAATCTGGATCGAGGCACCGAGTGAAGTTTCGACGTTAAAAACCTTTATTTTATCGGATCAGGAACAAGTTGGATTTTATTTTTTTAAGGAAAAAGGAAAGCTGTATGGATTTGAGACCGAAGTCGTCGAACGTCAAAATGATCCGTTAAGAGGTCAGCGGTATGCGTTACGCCGGCCGAAGGAAGAAATGATCCAGCGTGTTCAGCGCCGTCAGTTCGTCCGGGTGCCTCAATTGTTGGATGTAGCAGTTCACCCGCACAAAACAGCGTTTGAACCGTTCACTTCCGTCACGCTCGATTTATCGGCAGGCGGTATTTTAGTATTGGCAAATCAAATTCCGATCGAAGTAAAGGATGAGCTCGAATTAACCTTCATACTGCCGACGGGAGACGGTGTGACACATACGGTTGATGTATTGGCAGAACTTGTTCGTGTTGACCCGCGAGAGACGCGGTATGAACTGGCCTTTCAATTTACCCGGATCAATGACCGGAGTCGGGAACTAGTCTTACGGCACTGTTACCAAGCGCAAATGAAAAACTCACGGCGTGGAACGAACCCATTCACGTAAGCGTATTTTTTTGCTATGATAACGGTCGATACTATACACCACTTACGTTGGTGAAGATGGAAGGAACGAAGTCACTCATGAAGAAGATTCAAATTGCCTTAGACGGACCTGCAGGTGCCGGGAAAAGTACGATTGCCAAACAGTTAGCATCACATCTTGATTATGTTTATATCGATACGGGAGCCATGTATCGTGCGGTCACACTGGCTGCATTGGAACAAGGACTTGATTTAGAGAACGGACCGGTTCTTGGAGAATTGATGAAATCACTTGATATCCGACTGACGCCGGGCGAACAGGGACAACGTGTGTTCATCGGAGAACGGGAAGTGACGGATGCGATTCGGACAAATGAAGTCACGAACAATGTTTCATTTGTCGCCCGCCAAGCAGAAGTCCGGTCAGCACTGGTCATCGCACAACGTAAACTGGCGGAACGGGGAGGCATCGTCATGGATGGACGTGACATTGGGACGGTCGTCTTGCCGGAAGCCGAGCTGAAGGTCTTTTTGACGGCATCGGTCGAAGAACGGGCCAGCCGCCGTCACCGGGAGAACATTGCCCGTGGAATGGACAGCGATTTAAAGGGGTTACAGGATGAAATCGCGCTGCGCGACAAGCGGGACAGTGAACGAACGGTCTCACCGCTCAAACAGGCAGATGATGCGATTTATCTCGATACGACAGAACTGAACATTGATCAAGTCGTTGCGCGACTGACTGAACTGGCAGAGGGTGCTTTAAAATGAAACGAAACGAATTTGTCTATCGGCTTGCACGATTCATCGTTCTGATCATTGCCAAAACGGTGTTTCGTTTAAAAGTGACAGGTAAGGAAAATATTCCGTCGGACGGATCGCTTTTAGTCTGTGCCAATCACAGTTCCAACTGGGATCCGGTGTTCTTGGTCAGTGCCATTCCGACAAGTCGCTCTGTCCGCTACATGGCGAAAGAGGAATTGTTCAACATTCCGGTTCTCAAACAAATCATGATTTCAGCCGGAACGTATCCGGTCGGTCGCGGACAAGGCGATCGCCAAGCGTTGAAGCGGACGATTGAATTGCTGAATTCGGATGAAACGGTCGGGATTTTCCCGGAAGGAACGCGGTCGGCTCCCGGCGAGTTTACATCTGCTCAACCCGGCGTCGGATTCTTTGCTTTACGTTCGCCAGCCCAAATCTTACCGATCGCCATCATCGGCGATTACCGTCCGTTCCGCCGGATGCGTGTTGCTATTGGAAAACCGGTTGATATTTCGGATTTAAGAGATCAACGGGGAGCGGCAAAGGCAATTTCCGAACGGATTTTGGAAGAAATTAAAACCGTCTACTTCAATCACGCGTAATGCCTTGACAAATAGTCAGAATTGTAAGAAGTTAGAAGAAGGTTAAACGTATTCATACGTTTCTTGTACTCATCGTGAGGAGGTTGTGTTGGAATGGTCGAAGAAATGAAAGATATGCCTGATTTTGAAATTCATCGGGACCAGGTAGTAACCGGAACGGTCGTGAAGATTGAAGACAAGCAAGCACTCATTGATATCGGATATAAGACAGAAGCAATCCTGCCGATTAGCGAAGTATCGAGTCTCCATCTGGATGACATTCAAGGTGCACTCAAAGTCGGTGATGAACTACAAGTAAAGGTCAAGAAAATTACAGATGAAGAAGTAGTCGTTTCCAAACGTGAAGTCGATGCCTTACAGGCATG
Source organism: Exiguobacterium sp. K1 (assembly GCF_033721435.1). Classification (NCBI taxonomy): domain Bacteria; kingdom Bacillati; phylum Bacillota; class Bacilli; order Caryophanales; genus Exiguobacterium; species Exiguobacterium sp. K1. The sequence goes on from NZ_JAOTIT010000001.1 coordinate 520,553, forward strand.
GGAAAAAGTTGAGGCGAAATACGCATCGGGTGAAATTTTTGAAGTCGTTGTGAAAGATATTGTCAAAGGCGGACTGGTCGTCGATATTGGTGTCCGCGGATTCATTCCTGCTTCGCTTGTCGAACGCCACTACGTGGAAGACTTTTCGGATTATATCGGTCGGACGATTGCCGTCAAGGTCGTCGAACTGGATCAAGAAAAAAATCGCGTCATTCTTTCGCATAAAGCCGTTGTCGAAGGTGAGCTGAATGCAAAGAAAAAAGAGACACTGGAACATCTTGAAGTCGGACAGGTGCTAGAAGGAACCGTCCAACGTCTGACGGACTTCGGAGCATTCGTTGACATCGGCGGTGTTGACGGGTTGGTTCACATTTCAGAAATGGCACATCACCGCGTGGAACGTCCGTCGGATATCGTGACGGAAGGACAAAAAGTTGAAGTGAAGGTCCTTGGTGTTGATCGGGACACGGAAAAAGTCAAACTCTCGATCAAAGAAACGCAACCGGGTCCATGGCAACAGATGGAAGGCAAAATTGAAGCGGGAGACATCGTCAAAGGACGTGTCCGCCGGATCGTTCAATTTGGTGCTTTCGTTGAGCTGGCACCTCAGGTCGAAGGATTACTTCATATTTCGCAAATTGCCAACCGCCATATCGGCTCGCCGTCCGAAGTGCTTGAAGAAGGTCAGGAAATTGAAGCAAAAGTTCTCGAGGTTCATCTTGCGCAACATAAGATTTCCTTATCGACACGTGTGCTTGAACAGGAAGATTCGTCGAATGATGACTACTCTCAGTACACGGATCAAAACGAAGGATTTTCGGTAGCCGATCTTTCTGAGAAGGAATCGGATACAAAAGAATAAGGCAGTAAAAGTGAACACGAAACGTGTTCACTTTTTTTATGTTCCGATAGATATGGTATAAAACCGCTTCATTTGGTACAATAGAACGGCTATGAAGCGAGAGAAGAGAAAGAAGGTGTTGGGATGGCAATTCCAGTAGTGGCGATCGTAGGTCGCCCAAATATCGGAAAGTCGACGATTTTTAACCGGGTGATTGGAGATCGGGTTTCGATCGTAGAAGACAAGCCAGGTGTTACCCGCGACCGTATATACGGAACTGGAGAATGGCTGAATCGTCATTTTCATTTGATTGATACAGGTGGAATCGAAGTCGGGGATGAGCCCTTACTTCAAATGATGCGTCATCAGGCGGAGCTCGCCATTGATGAAGCGGACGTCATTATCTTTATGGTCAACGGCCGTGAAGGGATTACGGCAGCGGATGAAGAAGTGGCGAACATGTTATTCCGTTCAAATAAACCGGTTGTCGTCGCTGTTAACAAAGTGGACAATTTTGAAATGCGCGATTTAATGTATGAATTTTATTCGCTCGGATTCGGTGATTTATATCCGATTTCCGGTACACACGGTTTAGGACTCGGAGATATGCTCGACCGCGTGCTTGAACTGGCACCGGATAAAGAAGATATCGAGTACGATGAGGATACGATTAAATTTGCTTTAGTCGGACGTCCGAACGTCGGAAAATCAAGCATGACGAATTCGATTCTCGGTGAAGAACGTGTCATCGTTTCGAGTATCGCTGGTACGACACGCGATGCGATTGATACACCGTTCTCACGGGATGAGCAGGAATATGTCATCATCGATACAGCCGGTATGCGTAAACGCGGAAAAGTCTATGAATCAACAGAACGATTCAGTGTTATGCGTGCACAAAAAGCCATCGAACGGGCAGATGTCGTCTGTGTCGTATTAGATGGTGAAGAAGGAATCATCGAACAAGATAAGAAAGTCGCCGGTTATGCCCATGAAGCAGGCCGTGCCATCGTCATCGTCGTCAACAAATGGGATGCCGTTGAAAAAGACGATAAAACAATGAAAAAAATGGAAGAGGAAATTCGCGAAGAATTCCGGTTCCTTGATTATGCCCCAATCGTTTTCGTCTCTGCGAAAACAAAACGTCGTTTACAAACGTTACTTCCTGTCATCAAACAAGCAGCGAAGAGCCATGCCCAACGTATTCAGACAAGTGTCTTGAATGATGTCATCGTAGACGCTGTAGCGATGAATCCTGCACCAACGGATAAAGGGGTTCGTCTGCGGATCAACTATGCAACACAGGTCGCTTCCCGTCCGCCGACATTCGTTTTATTCGTCAATGATCCGGAATTGTTACACTTCTCATACAAACGTTATCTGGATAACCGGATTCGTGAAGCCTTTGATTTTACAGGAACACCGATTCGGATTCTGGCACGTCAAAAACAATAAGGACAAGGTGAATCATGATGAAAAAAATTGCAGTCATTGGAGCCGGGAGTTGGGGAACCGCACTCTCGCTCGTTTTAGCCGATAACGGTCATGAGGTCATTCTTTATGGTCGGGATCAAAAAAATGTTGATGCCATTAATCAAAATCATGAAAATACGCAGTTCTTACCAGGTGTGACGTTGCCGGAATCACTTCGGGCAACTACTGTTTTAAGCGAAGCTGTCGAAGGGGTATCCCATATCTTGATTGTGACGCCTTCTTCTGCGATTCGTTCTGTATCGCGTCAATTAAACGAATTGTTGACGGAACCGGTCGTGTTGATTCACGCCTCGAAAGGGATTGAACCGAAAACACACTTACGGTTGTCAGAATTGATGGAGCAGGAAATCGATGCCTCCAAACGTTCGGCGATTTGTGTGTTGACCGGTCCATCCCATGCGGAAGAAGTCGCATTACGTAAGCCGACGACCGTAACGGTTGCTTCCACTGACATGGAAGAGGCAGGACGAGTTCAGGAATTGTTTACGAATGATAACTTCCGTGTCTATTTAAACGCCGATATTATCGGAGCAGAACTGGGCGGAGCATTCAAAAACATCATTGCCTTAGCAGCCGGAATGGCTGATGGATTAGGGTACGGTGATAATGCCAAAGCAGCCTTGATCACCCGCGGGATGGTCGAAATTGCCCGACTAGGCACATTGTTCGGTGCAAATCCGATGACGTTCACCGGTTTAACGGGAATGGGCGACTTAATCGTGACCTGTACATCGGTCCACAGTCGGAACTGGCGCGCCGGAAATGCGATCGGCCGGGGCGAAAAACTTGAAACCGTTCTTGAGAACATGGGAATGGTCGTCGAGGGCGTCCGGGCGACACAAGCCGCTTACGATTTAGCAGAAACGAAACAATGTGAGTTACCCATCACGACAGCGCTCTATCATGTCTTATTCGACGGACATACTCCGGCAGAAGAAGTACAGAAATTGATGCGCCGTCCGCAGAAAAATGAGATTGAACATCTGTTTACGATGAAAGATTAACGGAGTGGGGTGGAAACCTTGAGTCCTGGATTACTAAAAATGTGGATTTCGTTTGCCGGGATCGGTTTGTTTGCGATCAGTGTCTTATTGGTCACAATCAGTCGGACGAAATTATCCGGTGCTTGGCAATTCTTGATGTCGACCATTGCTTTTCTTTGTTTTATCGTGGCATCGATCATCATGGTCTTTATCGTCATGGCAGGTCCGAGTGCATGAAAAAACTTTTAATAGTCTTTATGCTGATTCCGGTCATGTTGTTGTCGGGCTGTTTATTTCCGGACAGTCAAAAACCGTCGAATCGGGTTCCGTATCCGGAACAAATTCGAACGGTTCAAAATGCAGTAGACGCCTATCAAAAAGATACCGGCGTTTTGCCGATTAAAACAAGAGAAGCGGATACACCATTAATGGAACGGTATCAAATCGAACTCGGACGTCTGATTCCACGCTATATGAGCGACCCTCCTCCCAACAGTTTTGAAGGGGGCGGGACCTTCATTTATTTACTCGTGGATGTCGAGAAAAAGCCGACGGTTAAATTGATGGACTTGCTTGTAGCAGAAGAACTTCAAAAGCTTCAAGTCCGCATTGATACGTACCGTAAGAAAAATGACAAATATCCTTTCAAAGGTTCGATCGGGAAAAATCAGTTTACGCTTGATTATAAGAAGCTGTTTATCAAAGAGGAACCGAAAGTACCGAGTCCGTATTCCGATGAAAAACTGTCGATCTATGTAGACGGTCAGGGGCAGTTGTTTATCAACTATTTGCCTGAACTTAAAAAAGCGGTCGAAACAGCGAAGAAAAAGCCGAAAGTCGGCCAAGATATTCGGCATTTGCTCTACGATGAGCAACCATTTGTTCCTGCATACTCCCAAAGTTACACAATCAACAAAAAAGGCGAACCTGTGTTTTCTGAGAAATCGATCGAAGAATCAGAAAATTAATGGGGATTCTAACGAAAATGTTGTAATATCAACGTTTATAAGGTATGATTAGCCTCGAAGAAGTGATTGGGAGGGGGTGAACGTAATGAACAAAACTGAACTCATTCAAGCAGTTGTCGAAAAATCAGGTCTGACTAAAAAAGACGTGACGAAAGTTGTCGAATCAACATTCGAATCGATCACTGAGACACTTCAGTCTGGAGAGAAAGTCCAATTGATTGGCTTTGGTAACTTCGAAGTCCGTGAACGCGCAGCTCGTAAAGGTCGCAACCCACGTACAAAAGAAGATATCGAAATCCCAGCAAGCAAAGTACCGGCTTTCAAACCAGGTAAAGCATTGAAAGATGCTGTTAAGTAATTCGGCTACATAGTCGTTCGAGGAATTCCTCGGACGGCTTTTTTTGTGGACATTGAGAGACGAGAAAACGAACTGATTATGGTATATTAAAAAAGAAGAAAATCCATCAACGAGATGGCACTGGAGATCGGGGGGTAAAAGCATGAATCATCAAGAGCTGCTCGTGGAAGAAATGATCACCGCACTCACTACAAAACAAACGACACAATTGGCTCGGCATGTGGATTTCCCTTCCATCAATCGTGAACAAATCAGTTGGTTGATCGATGTCGCCCAAAATGAAACGTTGGCTTGGCAATCACTTGTCAAAGGTGTGCATTATGCACAGGTGGCCTTACTGTTACATGAACGTGTCGGAGAGACCAAAAGAGGTTCGAAAGAACGACAACTGCTGGTTCTGGCGGGAGATTTATTTTCGAGCTACTTCTTTGAAGAATTGGCGTCGCTTCCCCAAACGGCACTCGTAACACTCGGGCGGACCGTTCAGCATGTGAACGAAGCGAAATGTGCCCTTCATGAGGAAAACTACGATTCAACTGAAGAGTATGTCTTATTATGGTTAAAGGCAGAATTCGGATTGGTTCAAGGACTAGCAGCGATTAGCGGAAGAGACTGGTTGACGGAGGACGGACAACGTTTGATTCGTCAACGGGCACAAAGCTTACAATCAAGTGCTCAACAACTGTTATTATCTCATCTGGAACAGATGGCAGTAGCGTAATATCTTCGAAAGGGTGAACTGCGTGCAGACACAAGAAAAAGAGAAAAAAGTATATGAAGTGTTTCAATCGATTTCAAGCAATTATGATCAAATGAACTCCATCATCAGCTTCCGCCTTCATAAATTGTGGAGAAAAGAAACGATGCGCCGGATGAACGTATTTCCAGGTGCAAAGTGTCTCGACTTATGTTGTGGAACCGCTGATTGGACGATTCAGCTTGCGAAAGCAGCCGGTCCGACCGGTGTCATCAAAGGACTTGATTTTTCCGAGAACATGCTGAAAGTTGGTGTCGAAAAAGTTGAAGCGCTTGAGATGAAAAATGTCGAGTTGATTCACGGGAACGCGATGGAGCTTCCGTTTGGCGATCATTCGTTTGATTTCGTGACAATCGGATTTGGACTGCGGAATGTACCGGATTATTTGCAGGTCATCAAAGAAATGCACCGTGTCCTAAAACCGGGCGGGACGGTCGTCTGCCTTGAGACAAGTCAACCGACAGCACCGCTGTTTAAGGAAGCTTACTCCCTGTATTTCGGAAAAATCATGCCGCAGGTCGGTCGTTTGTTTGCCAAATCCTACGATCAATACAACTGGTTGCAAGAGTCAACTGAAGTTTTCCTTGATCGTGTCGAACTGAAACAACTGTTTGAACAAGCCGGATTCATGCAAGTGGAAGTCAAAGCATTTGCAGGTGGGGCGGCTGCAATGCACCTCGGAAAGAAGTGGTGAGATGTCACTGCATTCTATTTATCGAGACGTAACCAAAGAAGTAAATTTAGTGGATCAATTTTTGATCCGTCATATCGCATCGAGCGATCCGACCATCGATGCTGCCGGACAACAATTGCTTCAAGCAGGCGGTAAACGCATTCGGCCGGCCTTTGTGTTGCTCGCATCAAAGTTCGGTCAGGCCGATCGTGATGAGCTTGTGCGTGTTGCAGCCAGTCTTGAACTGGTCCATATGGCTTCACTTGTCCATGATGATGTGATTGATGACGCTGAACTGCGGCGCGGCAAACCAACCGTCATGCAACACTTTGATGAAGAAGTGGCACTCTATTCCGGTAACTTTTTATTTGGTGAGGCAGTTAAACTGATTGGGGAAGTTGGCAAACCGGAACTGGTCCAGGTGATGGTCCATGCGATGCGTGAAATCTGTGAAGGCGAAATCGAGCAGATTTACGATCAGTATGACTGGGAACAATCGATCAAACGGTATATTAAACGGATCGAGCGGAAAACGGCCATCCTGATTGAAGCCAGCTGTCATCTCGGGGCGATTGTCGCGAACTGTTCACCGGAAGATACGAAGGCGTTACGACAATTTGGGCGTGACATTGGTCTAGCTTTCCAAATTGCAGATGATTTGCTTGATTTTACAGCGAAACGGACTGAACTTGGAAAACCTGTCGCAGAAGATTTGCGTCATGGTCATAAAACATTGCCTGTATTTTATGCGTCGGAAGATCAAGAATTTTTCCGGGAATTACAAAAGATCCGTTCAATGCCGAGTCATGAAGAGGTGGCTCCTTTACTGGACCGGTTGCAACGATCAGATGCGTTGGAACGAACGCAACAAACCGTTGATTTATACATTCGGCGGGCGATTCTCCGCTTGAATCATCTCCCGAAATCATCAGCGAAACGGTCCTTGGAAGAAGTCGCCCGGTATGTCGGGAAACGTAAAGGTTGAAAAAATGTAAAAAATTTCTTGCCGCTTGTCCACTTACGCAGTAAACTTACTATGTAAGCGCTTTTTTATCTGTATTTCATAGGGGGAACTAGTAATGGAGCAAACGTTTTTAATGGTAAAACCGGATGGCGTTGAACGAGGTTTGATTGGGGAAATCATCGCTCGTATCGAACGTAAGGGATTCGTAATTCGTGAAATGAAAATGATGCAGGTGACTGAAGAATTAGCACAGGCTCATTACGCGGAACACGCAGAAAAACCATTTTTCGGAGAGTTGGTCACTTTCTTGACATCTGGTCCTGTCGTCGCACTTCGTGTTGAAGGCGAAGATGTAGTCACGGTTTCGCGGATGATGATTGGTAAAACGAAACCGACGGAAGCACTACCGGGAACGATTCGGGGCGATTTTGCAAACACGATGAGCGAGAATGTCATTCACGGTTCAGACAGTGTTGAAAGTGCCGAGCGTGAACTCGGTCTTTGGTTTCAAGGACAACCGTTAAACGTTTGAGGTCAGCAAGACGATTGAGCAACTGCTCAATCGTCTTTTTTGTTTTTTGGAAAGGAAATGGCTTTATGCTAAGATAGAAAATAAGACAGGGAGTGCCTGAAAAGCAATCCCACCAGAGAGAGGATTTGTGAGGTGGACTATGCAGGACTATGAGCTTTTCATCCAACGTTTCTTGAAAAAATCAGGAATTGATTTAGGACAATATAAAGAAGCCCAGATGAAGCGGCGATTAACAGCATTACGTGATAAAAAAGGATACAGTACATTTGCTTCTTATATGCAGGCGATGGAAAAAAGTTCAACTTTGTATGAAGAATTTTTGGATCGGATGACGATTAACGTCAGTGAGTTTTTCCGGAACCCGATTCGATGGCAGCAACTGGAGCAAGATATCTTGCCGGTGTTGCAAGCCCGTGCCCACGGACGGATTCGGACGTGGAGTGCCGCCTGTTCGACAGGTGAAGAGCCGTATTCGTTGGCGATGATCCTAAACGAAAAACTCGATCCGGCACAATTTACGATTCAAGCAACGGACTTAGATGAGTTAGTCCTTGAGAAGGCAAAACAAGGCCGCTACGGAGCGTCCGCTCTGAATGAAGTGGAAGCAGGACGGAAAAAACGTTATTTCATCGAACAAGAACAACAGTTTGAAGTCGTTCCTGAAATCAGACGTCTCGTTCGATTCAGTAAACATAATTTACTCGGTGACCGGTATGATACAGGATTTGATTTGATCATCTGCCGGAATGTCTTGATTTATTTTACTGAGGAAGCCAAGGCACATGTCTATCGGTCATTCGTCGACGCTTTAAAACCGGGGGGCATTTTGTTTGTCGGCGGAACAGAACAGATTTTCCAACCGGAACGATTTGGCTTAAAAATGAAACAAAGCTTTTTTTATGAAAAAATCTAACGGATAAAAGGGGATGAGGCAACATGCGTTACATGACAGCAGGTGAATCACACGGTAAAGGATTATCGGTCATCATCGAAGGAATCCCTTCTGGTCTCATCATTGATTTTGATCAAGTGCAACGTGAGATGACACGACGTCAAGGTGGTTACGGTCGTGGACGGAGAATGCAAATCGAACAGGATGCGGTGGATGTCCGCGGGGGGATCCGGCACGGCTATACGACGGGCGCACCGATCAGTCTGTTCATTGAGAATAAAGACCATACGCACTGGACGAAAGTCATGCAGGCCGAACCGTTGCAGGAGGAACTGGAACGTCCGCGGACACTGACACGTCCACGCCCGGGTCATGCTGATTTGGTCGGCGGATTAAAATACGGACACCGGGATTTACGCGATGTCCTGGAGCGTTCGTCCGCCCGGGAAACGGCAGCGCGTGTCGCGGTCGGTGCCATTGCCAAACAACTGCTCGGTCAACTGGGGATTGATGTGTTTTCTCATGTCCGCTCCATCGGAGGCATCGATGCGGATTTCGTCAACCCGATGGAGTACCGGGAAGTGATTGAGGCGTCGCCTGTTCGCTGTGCCGACGAAGCGGCAGCAGAGCGGATGATGGCAGCGATTGACCAAGCTAAAAAAGACGGGGACACATTAGGCGGAGAAGTCGAAGTCGTCGTGACAGATATGATGCCGGGAATCGGTTCCTTTACACAAAATGAGACGAAACTTGACAGCCGGATCGCCCGTGCCGTCATCAGTGTCAATGCGATGAAAGCAGTCGGGTTTGGCGACGGATTTGATTTGGCGCGCAGAAAAGGTAGTACCGTCCAGGATGAAATCCTGCATGACGAAACCGGGTATTTCCGTAAGACGAATCATCTGGGCGGGATTGAAGGCGGAATGTCGACCGGAATGCCGATTCGGGTCCAAGTGGCGATGAAGCCGATTCCGACGTTATATCGTCCTCTCCAGTCCGTCGATATCGAAACAAAGGAGCCATTCGTCGCTCAGGTCGAACGCAGTGACGCCTGTGCCGTTCCGGCGGCAGCGGTCGTACTGGAAGCCGTCGTAGCCGTCGAGATTGCGGCAGCTGTTCTTGAGATGTTCGGTACATCGACGCTTGACCGCCTGAAACAGGCTGTCACAGCTTACCGGGAGGAGGTGCGTCTCTTTTGACGCATCTGACTATCCGGGCGAGCCGTCCTTATTCCGTCTATGTTGAACCGGATGCCATCCGACGGATTCATGAAGTGAAACAAGCGCAGGAAGCGGATCAGTTCTGGATCATTACGGATCAGACCGTGGCGGATCTGCATATGGCGTCAATCCGCCGTCAACTTGAGAACGTTTTTCCGCTGACGGCTCAGCGTGTCAGTACCGTCGAGCCGGGGGAAGGAAGTAAATCCTTATCCGTCTATCAACGGTTGCTGGAAGAAGGAATTGAGCAGGGCGCAACACGAAAGACGATGATTCTTGCCGTCGGAGGCGGTATGATCGGTGATTTAGCGGGATTCGTTGCAGCGACTTTCCTACGTGGTGTTCCTTTCCTTCAAATCCCGACGACATTGCTCGCACATGATTCGAGTGTCGGCGGAAAGGTTGGATTAAACTTACGTTGGGGTAAGAACTTAGTAGGTGCTTTTTATCAGCCGTCTGCCGTTTTATACGATCCGGCCTTTTTACAAACGTTGTCCGACCGCGAATGGAGAAGCGGTTTTTTTGAATTACTGAAGCATGGATTATTGGCGCGTCCGACTTTTGCGGAAGAGCTGATCGGACTGGGACTTTCAGACATCAAACAATTACCGCTCGCTGACTGGATTTCAGCCGGCATACAGGTGAAACAGCATATCGTAGAACAGGATGAACGGGAAACCGGCATCCGTGCCTTTTTAAACTACGGGCATACTTTCGGCCATGCCGTCGAATATGCGAGTGAGGATCTGTCCCACGGAGAAGCAGTCGGGATCGGACTGGTTTTTGTATCGATCCTTGAAGGCAACGAATACCAAACCAACCGATTGGTCGAGCTGATTCACCGGCTTGGTGTTGTGTTACCGGAACGTCAACCGTTTGAAAGATACTTGGAATTGATGAAACGCGACAAAAAAAATGATGTATCGATTCGATTTGTAGTAAAAGGTGAAGGTGGATTTGCCCTGGAAGCAATCGATCAGAAACGTCTAAAGAATGCATATGATCAAACAGTGAGGTGTTTACAGTGGGCTTAAGAGGGACGGTACGTGTACCGGGCGATAAATCGATGACCCATCGTGCTTTTTTGATGGGTGGAATCGCAGAAGGAACAACAGTGATTTCGAATGCCTTGTTAGGGGCAGATTGTCTGGCGTCACTTGCAGCAGTCGAGGCACTTGGCGCACACGTTCAGCAGACGGAACAAGAAATCCGGATTACCGGGACCACTGCTCTAAAGGCAGCGACGATTGACTGCGGTAATTCAGGAACGACGATTCGTTTACTGAGCGGTATTTTGGCAGGTAGTCAGGAAACGTACACCTTGACAGGAGACGAGTCATTACAACGACGGCCGATGGACCGGGTGACCGTCCCGCTTGCGACACTCGGAGCGGACATTGAAGGGACATACGCGCCGCTGACGATCCATGGTCAACCGCTTGTCGGGACAACCTATACGTTGCCTGTTGCGAGCGCTCAAGTCAAAAGTGCGGTTTTACTGGCCGGATTGTTTGCGACCGGCGAGACGACAGTTGTCGAACCGATTCTGTCACGGGACCATACAGAACGGATGTTGCCGAAATTCGGAGCCGACCTGACTATTCAAGAACAGGAGCAGGGACGGAGAATCCGTCTGCAAGGACCGGTCCGCCTGCAAGCCACGACGATCGACATTCCGGGTGATCCTTCTTCTGCCGCCTTTTGGTGGGCGGCGGCTGTCTTAGGAGCCGACAGTCGGATCACGACGGAACATGTCTTGATGAATCCGACCCGGACAGGATTTTTACAAGTCCTACGGCAGATGGGAGCCAGTGTCGAAATCACGAACCGTCGGGAAACGGCGGGGGAAGAGACGGCTGACGTGACGCTGATGACGACTTCCCTGCAAGCTGTAGCGATTGAAGGGGAGCAAATTCCTTCGTTGATCGACGAAATTCCGTTGCTTGCCCTACTTGCGACACAAGCCGAAGGACGAACCGTCATCCGGGATGCAGCGGAACTGCGTGTTAAAGAGACGGACCGGATCGAGACGGTTGTTTCGACGCTGCGAAAGATTGGTGCGCAGATTGAAGCGACGGAAGACGGCATGATTATTGACGGACCGACACCACTTGTCGGAGCGACGGTCGACAGTGCCGGAGACCATCGTCTGGCGATGATGCTGACGATTGCTTCGACATTACAGCCGGAAATCGAGGTCCTTGGGAATGAAGTAGTTGAAGTCAGCTACCCGACGTTTTATGATGATTTAAAGACACTGCAACAAACGAATCCCTGAAAAGATCTCGAACAGTGAAATAGAGGAAAGTGAGGCGTTTGCCTTGAACGAACACGTATTAAAAGAAATAGTCGAGAGTCTCGAACACGGCCATACGTCTGAAGCGTTAGTCGCACTCGAACAACTCGAAAAAACAGGAACGGACGAAGATCGTCTGGCGGTGGCTGATTTGTACATCGAATTAGGATTATCCGACCGTGCCGTCGATCTGTTGGCTCCGTTGTACGTCGATTACTCAGGGAATGCCGGTGTGGCCTTATTGCTTGCCGAATGTTACATCGATCTCGACCGGGAAGAAGAGGCCATCACCGTCCTGGAACAGGTGGATGTGACGGATATCGAAAATGGTCCCCGGACGTTGGTCCTGCTCGCCGACTTGTATCAGTCGCAAGGACTTGATGAAGTAGCATTGGCCAAATTAAAGGAGGCCCGGGAATTAGCACCAAATGAACCGTTGCTTGCTTATGGACTGGCTGAACTGTATATGACACTCGGTGCATTTGATCAAGCGGTTCCTTTGTTTGCTGAAATTGCGGCTGATCCGGTCTTGCGGGAAGAATTGCCGCTGGATGCCCTCTATGCGGAAGCATTGGCCATGATCGGGGAGTTCGAAGAAGCGATTCCACTGTATGAACGCGCCGTGGCGGAACGGTCGGATCTGCATACATTGTTCGGACTCGCGATGACGGCTCACCGGGTCGGACAACATCAAAAAGCGGTCGAGACATTCCAACAATTGATTGCTCAGGATCCTGATTATACGTCGGCGTATGTCCCGTACGCGGAAAGTCAGGCTGAACTCGGACTGACGAAAGAAGCGCTTAATGTCATCAAACAGGGAATCGAGCGCGACGATTACAACGATGAGTTGCGAACGATGGAAGCATTGTTCCTCTTGAAACTTGGAGACCGGGAAGGCAGTGTGAAAGCATTGCGTGAAGCCCTGGCCCTCAATCCGGAATCGCTCGTCGCGGCCGAAAGACTGCTTGCACTGCTCGCGGAAGATGAAGATCACGATGCGACGCTTGAGACGATTTCCGCCATCGAAGAACATGTGACGGCACCGATTCTGACCTGGTACCGGGCACGCTCCTTATATGCATTAGAAGAGTATACGCAAGCGATGGAGAAATATGCGCAAGTCGAGGCTGCTTTTGCGGATGATGCGTTATTCTTAAAAGAGTATGGATATGCGCTCGTGGAAGAAGGACGCCGGGACGAAGGGCTGATCTTATTACGCCGGGCGGCCGCTCTGACACCGGAAGATGCCGATTTAGTCGACTATGTCGAACGAATGGATGGATGACTTCACTGGAGAAGGGAGTAGGATTAAGATGACAGAGAGAAAGCAGCGTTTCTTGCGCCGCATCTTGACCTATTATACGTTGAAACGTCGGGAATCAAAGTGGATCATCGATTATTGGCTTCGAAACGATTCGAAGCTCGAACAGGTTCACTTTGTTCAAAATGCCATGTTTGCGCCAAAAGCAATGATCATTACGACCTATGGATTTGATGCAGACCCGTTTCTCTTTAAAAAAGGAGAGGTCAAAACGACCGATCCGGAAAAAGCCTACCATGATATTCGATTGACGGATGAGCCGCTTTATATCGAGTTGAACTTTCAAGGGATGATGATGGATGATGAGTACCTCTCGCTGTTGGAGGAAAATCCGTTCCGACCGGAAGTAGCCGTTGAACCGAAACTGGCCGATGCTGCGATGAATTTCATTGCGGCGACGGTCAACCGTCAAGAAGAAGAACGTTTGGTCCGGTTGATCGACGAGGCGCTTGACGCCCGGGATAAACATCGTTTCCAATCGCTTTCGGACGAATTGCGAATCATCCGCAGCCAACTCTGATCGAAAAATCGAGTCGTTTGCCTTCCTTCGACTGTACTGAAGGGAGGCTTTTTTTCGAAATCGAAACTAAGGGGAAAATATGAAGAAAAATTGTAGCTAATTTCATAAAACGTTCACATTAAAGAAGCAGTAACAAAAGCGGATATGATACATTAAATGTGACGAAATGTAAGTGAACAGGAAAGGGGGGAATGACTTGCGTTTCAAACCATCCGATGTTCAAAGGACAAGAAACGAACAAGCGTATATCGATACGTTGATTGTCCCATTGATTCCCGTCGGATTCGACGAAGCGATGCATGCTTTCTCGGAATGTGCAGATATGACGATGACCGTCGCGACGGAAGTCGAACGGCAATTGTCGGGACGGGCGATGCTTGTACCGGCGATGACGTATATCGGTGAACCGTCCATCGACCAGCTTACGAGTTGGCAACAAGCGGCATCTTCAGAACAGTTTCGATTTGTGACGTTCATTACTGCCGATTTACGGTGGAAAGAGACATCGGTCACGGACATTATTTATGTCCCGCGTTTATCGCTTGAGACGATGAGCCGAGATCAACAAGGTCAGATGGTCGGGAATTTTGTCGGGCAAGTCTTAGAGCAGTTAGGAAACCGCTGGACCGCGCTATGAAGCGGTTGACGCAATGATTTTATTAAGATACTATTACCATGTGAGAAATTTGTGTGAAGTACCGTGGTCTTGGGGCACAGTGTACATCACGAGGGGGGATCGAGATGGCTCAAAACGGGTCTAATGTAACACGTCGTCAATTCTTGACGTATACATTGACTGGAGTCGGCGGCTTTATGGCGGCGACGATGGTCATGCCGATGGTCAACTTCGCAGTTGATCCAGTCCTGAAGAAATCAGGAGCAGGCGATAAAGTAAAAGTAATGAAGTTGTCGGACATCACGACAGAACCAAAACGGGTTGACTTCAAAAAACAAACACAGGATGCGTGGTATGAGTTTGAAGAAACGTTATCTGCGTGGGTGTTTAAAAATGATAAAGGCGAAGTGTTAGCTTTATCACCGATCTGTAAACACTTAGGATGCCAGGTCAGTTTTGGAGCGGATCCGACGCACCCAGAACAATTCTATTGCCCATGTCATTTCGGCCGGTATACGAAAGACGGCGTCAACGTACCAGGTACGCCTCCGACGAAACCGCTTGATGAATATGAAAAGCAAGAGAAAGATGGTTTCCTTTACCTAGGTAAACCAGTCGAAAGAGGTGCGTAAGCGATGATGCAAAAAATTTATGATTGGATTGATGAGCGCGTTGATATCACGCCGCTTTGGCGGGATATTGCCGATCATGAAGTTCCAGAACACGTTAACCCGGCCCATAACTTCTCAGCATTTGTTTATTGTTTTGGCGGGTTGACATTCTTTACGATTGTCATCCAGATTCTTTCAGGAATGTTCCTGACAATGTATTACGTACCAGACATCATCAATGCGCATGCGTCCGTGTACTATCTTCAAAATGAAGTAGCTCACGGTCAAATCGTCCGTGGTATGCACCACTGGGGCGCATCGGTCGTCATCGTAATGTTGTTCTTACATACATTACGTGTCTTCTTCACAGGTTCATACAAAAAACCACGTGAATTGAACTGGGTTGTCGGTGTACTGTTGTTCTTCGTTGTCTTAGCACTTGGTTTGACAGGATACCTGTTGCCATGGGATATGAAAGCATTGTTCGCGACGAAAGTTACCATTCAAATCGCGGAAAGTATTCCTGTCATCGGTGGTATTGCAAAAACACTCCTGGCGGGTGGAGAAATCGTCGGTGCAAGCACAATCGCTCGATTCTTTGCGATTCACGTCTTCTTCCTTCCTGCAGCATTGTTCGTCTTGCTCGGGGCCCACTTCATGATGATCCGGAAACAAGGGATCTCTGGACCACTTTAAACCGACACTTATTATTAGACAACTAAAAGGGGGAGAACACGATGCATCGTGGTAAAGGAATGAAATTCGTCACCGATTCACGGGTGTCGATCAACAACCGGATGCCGAACAAGTCAAAAGACTATTCGGAGTATCCAGGTCGGACGGAAGCGTTCTGGCCAAACTTCTTGCTTCGCGAATGGATGGTAGGAGCGGTCTTCTTGATCGGCTTCATGACCTTGACAATCGTTGAAGCAGCACCGCTTCAAAATATTGCTGACCCGACGAATACGTCGTACATTCCACTTCCGGACTGGTACTTCCTATTCCTCTATCAGCTCTTGAAATACCAATTCGCGGCTGGTCCGTACATTTTAATGGGAACGGTCATCCTGCCTGGTCTTGCGTTTACAGCATTGCTCGTAGCGCCATGGCTTGACCAGGGACTCGAACGTCGCCCGGCAAAACGTCCGATCGCCGTCAGCATGATGTTACTTGCCATCGTATCGATCGTCTTCTTGACATGGGAATCGGTTCAGACAACACACTGGGATACTATCCATAAACAAGGTGAGTTGACAATGAACGAAGGTCCAAAAATCGATACATCAGCAAAAGGGTTCGAGATTTACTCGAACCAATCATGTGTCAACTGTCACGGTAAGAACCTCGAAGGCGGCGCAGCAGCTCCAGCCCTCGTCGGGACGAAAAAGACAGAAAAAGAAATTTATGATATCGCAGTCAAAGGTGTCGGTTCGATGCCTGCTGGACAGTTCAAAGGTTCAGATGCCGAACATAAAGAACTTGCTAAATTCATCGCTTCATACGGTGAAGGCGGAGAAAACAATAAATAAGACAACCGGCCGGGGGAATTTTCCTCCGGTTTTTGTCTATCATGAGGTGACAATACATGCTGTTCATTCATCTGTTAAAACATAAAGCTGTGCTTTGGCCGCTCGCTTTGATTAATTTGGGCGGAACATTATACGGCTATTACTGGTATCAACCCCAACTGGCGCAGTCGAAGTGGTACTATTATCCGTTCATTCCGGACAGTCCGACAGCCTCGCTCTTTTTTACGATTATTGTCTTTTTATGGATTTTCAACCGCCGTTCCCGTTTATTTGAAGCCCTTGCCTTTGTGACGTTAATCAAATACGGGGTGTGGGCGGTCGTCATGAATGCCTTGATGTTACGGGAACTCGGGACGGAGAATTCCTATTTGACGGCCATGGCGTTGATGCTGATGGTCTCGCACGGGGCGATGGCGTTTCAGGCATTGCTTTACGCGCCGGTCATGACGTTTCGGGTCAAAGAGCTGCTCCTTGTCGCAATTTGGGTCGTCCATAACGATGTCGTCGATTACGTTCTCGGACAGTGGCCGCGGTATCCGGCACTCGCCGAACATATCCAGTGGATCGGTTACGGCTCGTTCTGGCTGACTGGATTATGTCTTTTGATGGGATATTGGTTTGTGGCACGCGATTCGATTGACAATAAGGTCGCTTGAACATAAAATAAGACTATAATCTTTTTTTATGAAAGGAAGCGACGACATGGCGAACTATTTGATTTATCTGGCCATCATCATCATCGTGCCGATTTGGGCGCAGATGCGTGTCAGAAAAACGTACAAGAAATATCAGGAAGTTCCGATTCACAGCGGCGTGACCGGAGCACAGGTCGCAGATTTCATCATGAAGCAAAACGGAATCACGAATGTGCGTCTAGAACCAATCGGCGGAACGATGTCCGATCATTACGATCCAACGAATAAAGTCGTCCGTTTGTCAGAAGATGTTTACTACGGTTCGACTGTCTCAGCCGTCTCGATTGCTGCCCACGAAATCGGGCACGTCATTCAAGATGCGACCGACTACAGCATGATGCGGGTTCGTCACCGGATTGCGCCAGTGGCTTCGATCACGTCCAACTTATCGTTCCCGTTGTTACTGATCGGTTTCCTCGCCGGAATGAGCGGACTTGCCATGCTTGGGGTCATCCTGATGCTCGGAGCCGTCATCTTCCAACTCGTCACGTTACCGGTCGAGTTTGATGCGTCGAACCGGGCGATGGCCCAGTTGACGGAACACGGAATCATCGATGCGGAAGAAGAGCGCGGCTCACGCCGTGTCTTGAATGCTGCAGCTTGGACATACGTTGCTGCGACACTCGTCGCGATTGCTGAGTTCGTCCGTTTGGCTTTGATTGTCTTTGCACCGTCAAGTGATGACTAACTAATCGAATCGAAAAAAAATGACGAGAAGTCCGCAATGGATTTCTCGTCATTTTTATTGTCATTGATTACGTTTCTTTAATCGGGACCCGGTTTTCATCAAAGGTAAACCCTTCACCAGTCACTTCATAGACATCGTGCAGAGTGATAAAAGCATGTTGATCGATTGATTTGACAAGTGTCTTCAACCGTGTAATTTCATTGCGGGCGACGACGACGTACAAGACTTCCAAGTCGCGTCCCGAATAGCCACCTTTGGCGATCAGGCGGGTCGTCCCGCGGTTCATCGTCGCATGGATACCGTCTGCAATTTCCGTCCGTTGATCGCTGATGATCATCGCGGCTTTTCCGGCATAGGTACCTTCTTGCATCCAGTCAATGACCCGGGCTCCGACGTAGACGGCAAGTAATGTATACATCGCCTGTTTATAGTCGAGATAGCTCAGTGAAGCGACGATGACAAAAAAGTCGAAGACCATAAACGTTCTGCCGATCGACCAACCAAAATACCGTTTGGTCAAGCGGGCGATGATATCGACCCCGCCGGTCGTCCCGCCATTATTGAAAATGATACCGAGCCCAACACCGATGAAAACCCCGGCAAACAAGGCTGCGAGAACCATATCGTCTTTCAAGAAAATTTCAAGCGGAGAATATTTTGCAATCAATCCATACCAAATCGAGAAACTGAACGTTCCGATCAATGTATAGACGAACGTCGTCCGTCCGAGCAGTTTATAACTGACGAGAAATAACGGAATGTTGAGCAACAAGTTCGTAACGGACGGGGAAAAACCGAACAGTCCTTTTAAGATCAAGGTGATTCCTGTAAATCCTCCTTCTGCCAACTCGTTTTGCACGTTAAAATGATAAATACCAAAAGCGAAAATAAAGGATCCGATCAAAATCCAGATGATGTTTTGAATACGAATCGGAAACTGAAATGGGGGTGCCATCTGATTGCTCCTCTCTGACATGACTCTTTCTCTAGGGTAACGGCAGACGTCAAAAAAGACTAGCTTTTCTGACGAAAATCGTTCGAAAAGTGACGGATGTAGTTTTTAGTCGGCAATTTGATTACAATGAGCAGGGACAAGACATTACTTACAGGACATTATTTAATGAGGAGAGAGTGACTAGATATGAAAAAAGCGATTGGGATTCTCTGTTATCCATCGGTCGGCGGCAGTGGTGTCGTGGCGACGGAACTCGGAATGAAGTTAGCGGACCGGGGGCATGATGTTCATTTCATCACCTCGAGCATTCCGTTCCGCTTGACGGAATATCGTCCGAACATTACCGTTCATTTGGTTGAAGTGAATCAATATTCGGTCTTTAAATATCCCCCGTATGACATTACCCTGGCGTCAAAAGTCGCGGAAGTGATCGATCTGTTTGATCTTGACATCATTCATGCGCATTACGCGGTCCCGCATGCCGTATGCGCGGAACTTGGGCGGAATATGGCGAAGAAAAAAGGGGTTGGTGTCGTGACAACCTTACACGGGACAGACATTACCGTCATCGGTCAGGACTTGGAAATGCAACCGGCCATCCGGTACGGAATCGAAAGTTCAGATGCCGTCACGGCGGTTTCAGAAAGCCTGGCCCTCGAAACGAACATAACATTAAACGGACAGTATGCGATCGAAGTCATCCCAAACTCGATTGACGAAAGTATGTATTATCCGATGCGGGATGAACGGTTGAAGAGGCATTACGGTATCGAGCCGGATGAAATCGTCGTCATTCATATTTCGAATTTCCGACCGGTCAAACGAATCGACGATACGATTGCCGCGTTTGCAATCGCTTCAAAAGACCGGGCGATGCGGTTATTGTTGGTCGGGGACGGTCCGGAAATGGGACAGACGAGACGCCGGGCAAAGGAACTCGGAATTTACGACAAAATCATTTTTGCCGGGAAACAGGAGCATGTCGCTCAGTTGCTGGCAATCAGCGATATTCATTTACTGTTGTCGGAAAAAGAAGCCTTCGGACTGGTTGTTCTTGAGGCGATGGCCGTTGGTGTCCCGAGTGTCGTCTCGAGCGCCGGAGGATTACCGGAAGTGATTCAGGACGGAAAAACAGGATTCATCGTTCCGACGTATGATGTCAAGACGGCAGCGGACCGAATCGGAAAGTTGGCTGATGACGCGGCCTTGCGGGAAGAATTGGCAGAGGAAGGAATCCGCGATACCCGGAGACGGTTTGATTCCAATCAGGTCGTTCGTGCTTATGAACTGTTATATGAACGGGTGTGTGCGCAATATGAAAATGCTTGAGTCTGCGAATCAGATCATCCAAACGATTGAAGCGGCAGGCGGCGAAGCCTATGTCGTCGGGGGAGCGGTTCGGGATATGTTGCTTAAACGCGAACCCGGAGATTATGACTTGGCAACGTCGCTGCTTCCGGAAGCGGTCATGCACCTGTTTCCGGTCGTGATTCCGACCGGACTGGATCACGGAACCGTCACGGTTGTCCTTGATCATATACCGTTTGAAGTGACGACCTTTCGTTCGGAAAGTGCGTACAGTGACCGGCGGCGTCCGGACGAAGTGACGCTAGGTGTCAGCCTGGAGGAAGATCTGACGCGCCGTGATTTCACCATCAATGCGATGGCGCTGAAGCCGACCGGTCTCGTCGATCTGTTCGGCGGTCAAGCTGATCTGACGACGAAAGTCGTCCGGACAGTCGGGCGGGCGGAAGACCGGTTTGATGAAGATGCCCTGCGGATGATCCGGGCGTTCCGTTTTATGAGTCAGTTGGAGTTTACACTCGATCCGGAGACAGAACGGGCCATCGAAAATAAAAAACAGCACCTTTCATCCGTTGCCGTCGAACGGATCGCCATTGAATTTGAAAAACTGCTGTTAGGTCCCGGGCGCAAAGCCGCTTTAGCAGCGATGCGTCGGACAGGAATCGGACACTATATGCCGCATATGAACGATGTGATACTGCATCAGTTGATGCTGCTGCCGTTTAATGGTGTGTCGCCGGACGACGTATGGACGCTCGTCTTGGTGGCCGGACTCCGTCCCGAGTCTTTACGGGCATGGAAACGGTCTAAAAAACAAGAAGGCCGGGCGAAGACCTTCGCTCCGCTCGTTCACGAACAGACGTTATCCGATTGGCAACGTTACCGGCTGTCGGATGAAGAATTGGACCATTTGAATCAGATGACGGGATACCGTCACGAAGGCCGGGCGTCCTTGCCGATTCGGCGTCTGCAAGACTTGGCGGTCAACGGACGGGACATGATGGAGCTCGGTTTACGAAAACATCAGATTAAAGAAGCACTCCATCATTTGGAGCGGCAAGTCGTGCACCGTCAGTTGGATAATGAGCGCGAGATTCTGGTAAAGGAAGTGATGAGTTGGAAAAATCAACACGGGACCGGGTCCTCCAGGCATTGATGCGAGCTGACTGGATATCCGGTCAAGAGTTGGCGGATCAATTGAATATTTCACGTACCGCTATTTGGAAACAAATTGCGGCATTGAAAGAGGACGGCTATATCATCGAAGCCCATAAAAAAACCGGATATCATTTGGCGGATCGGGGTGACCGGTTGACACCGCTTGCGATTCAGCATTATGTGCGAACGGACACTTTGGGACAACAGATCATTCATCTCGAACAGACGGAAACCACACAACGGATTGCGCATGAGCAGGCGCAACAAGCAGCAAGTGAAGGGACGTTAATTGTCTGTGACTTTCAAACCGACGGACGGGGACAACTTGGACGGACCTGGCACGAGACGCGGAGTGCAGGTATTGCAATGAGTTTAATTTTGCGTCCCACAGCACCGCTTCACCAGGCCGGGCAATTGACCTTACTTGCCGGAATCGCTTTAGCCGAGACATTACGGACACTAGACGTCCCGGCGACGATTAAATGGCCAAACGATTTGTTGATTGCCGGAAGAAAAGTTGCCGGAATCCTAACGGAAATGCAGACGGAAGCCGATCGCATCAATTCCGTCATCATCGGAATCGGTATCAATGTCCACCACACGCAATTTCCGGAACTTTTATCGGATCGGGCGACCTCTTTACATTTAGCAACCGGAAAATTAATCGCCCGCGCTGAAATCGTCGGATTGTTTTTAAACACGTTTGAACCGATGTACAAGAAATGGTTGACAGAAGGATTCGCATCGTTTGTCCCGGCATGGGAGAAATACGCCGACCGGTTAAACGATTTAGTGACGTTGCGGACCCGGCAAGAGACCGTGACCGGAATCTTACGCGGAATTCAGGCGGACGGTACCTTACAAATTGAAACAGAGACAGGACTGAAAGCATTTCATTCCGCCGAACTGGTTTACTGGACGGAGATGTAAGCTCGGACGTTTGCAGTCTGCTTTTTGAATCATGTATAATAAGTGCGAGGATGATAGCCACTTGGAGTCATACCGGTTAGAGGCTTATATTCATATTGTTTATTTGACTGCCTTGATCCTACTCGGACAGGGACAGAAGGATGATTTTGCACTTATTCATGCCTTCTTTCCTATGCTATTTTTTAGGAAGGAAGGCATTTCCTTTTGTCCTCTCTAAACTATGAAGGAGAGAACACACATGCATACGATGACACCTTTACTAAAAAAACAACAGGCGGGCGAAAAACTCGTCATGCTCACAGCGTACGATTATCCGTCCGCAAAATTAGCGGAAGCCGGACACGTCGATTTGCTGCTGGTCGGGGATTCGCTCGGGAATGTCATTCTTGGATATGATTCGACGATTGCCGTGACAGTAGACGATATGGTCCATCACGCAAAAGCTGTCCGTCGCGGAGCACCGGCAACCTTTATGGTCGTTGACATGCCGTTTGCCAGTTATCACGGTTCGTTTGACCGGACGCTTGAGGCGGCAGCCCGTATCTTCCAGGAAAGCGGAGCAGACGCTTTGAAACTTGAAGGGGCAGGAGACATCCTGACAACGATCCGTCGTCTGACGGAGGCCGGCATGCCTTGTGTTGCCCACTTGGGGCTGACACCACAATCTGTCGGAGTGCTCGAAGGATTTAAAGTTCAAGGGAAATCGCTTGCAGCAGCGGAACAGTTGATTGCCGACAGTTTGGCCACAGAACAAGCGGGAGCGAAGATGCTTGTTCTTGAATGTGTACCGCATCCGCTTGCTAAACGTGTTCAGGAACTCTTGACGATTCCGGTAATCGGAATTGGGGCAGGTGCCGATGTTGCCGGACAAGTATTGGTCTACCATGATATCTTGACGTACGGTGTCGGACGGTTGCCGAAATTCGTCAAAGCATATGCCGATTGGAACACATCCGGTACGGAAGCGATTGCCCGTTACGTCGAAGACGTCAAAAACGGGACGTTCCCTGAACTCGCCCATTCCTTCATGATGGATGAAGAACTGATCGGGGCATTATATGGAGGATCAAAAGAATGAAAATCATGCAGAGTGTGGCACAATTACGGGAAGCATTGGCAGGGCAGACATCGGTCGGATTCGTTCCGACGATGGGATTCTTGCATGAAGGGCATGCTTCCTTACTCGAACAGGCACGGCAGGAGAATGACATCGTCGTCCTAAGTATCTTTGTCAATCCGACACAATTTGGTCCGAACGAAGATTTAGACCGATATCCACGGGATGAACAGCGTGATCAGCAATTGGCCCAAGCTGCCGGCGTCGATTATCTCTTTTATCCGACGAACGATGTCATGTATCCGCTTGATATGGCGCGGGTGACGGTTCGTTCGGGTGATGACGTCTTATGTGGTGCGTCGCGTCCGGGACATTTTGACGGGGTCTTGACGGTCGTCAGTAAATTGTTTAATATTGTCCAACCGACGCGTGCCTATTTCGGATTAAAGGATGCACAACAACTGGCATTAATTGAAGGGTACGTCGCCGATTATTTCGTTCCGGTCGACATCAAACGGTGTCCGATCATTCGTGAAGCGGATGGACTGGCGAAATCGTCGCGAAATGTCTATCTGTCGGAAACGGAACGGAAGCAGGCACCGGGTATCCAGCAGGCGTTGCAACAAGCCAAACAAGCGCTCGATGCCGGAACACCGCTCGAAACGGTTTTGGAGCAAACACGGGCATCGCTTCACTTTGAAGGTACGACAATCGATTATGTCGAGGCTGTCGCTTATCCGACACTCGATCCGGTCGATGCGACTACAGAAATGATTTTACTGGCGGTTGCCGTTCAATTTGAATCGGCCCGATTGATTGATAACTTACTATATACGAGAGGAGCATGATCATGTTGCGTACATTCATGCATGCAAAATTACACAAAGCCTGTGTCACGGAAGCAAATCTGCATTACGTCGGTTCGATTACAATCGATGAAGATTTACTGGACGCTGTCGGGATTCTTGAAAACGAGAAGGTCCAAGTGACGAACAATCAAAACGGGGCCCGGATTGAGACATACGCCATTAAGGGAGCCCGTGGTTCTGGTGTCATTTGTCTGAACGGAGCAGCTGCCCGTCATTTCCAAATCGGAGATGAAGTCATCATCATGGCCTATGCGCAATTGACGAACGAAGAAATCTCATCACATGTTCCGAAAGTCGCGGTCCTTGATCAGGATAATTCAATCAAACAGATGTTATCGCAGGAAATCGCACATACGATCTTATGATTTTGAGGGACCCGAGATACATTCGGGTCTCTTTTTTGTTAAGATGGAACTTGAGATGCCATATGCTTAAGATATGGATGGTTAAAGGTGGAGATGAGTCGTGGAGAAGAAGTTTGTTGTAGTGGATTTAGAGACGACCGGACATTCGATTAAATCCGGCGATGAGATGATTGAGATCGGAATGGCAGTAATTGAAGATGGTCAGATTACAGAGCGTCTGTCAGCATTTGTCCGTCCACAAAAACCGATTCCGCCATTTATTTCTCAATTGACCGGCATTACGGATGAGGATGTGGCACAGGCGGAATCATTCGCGACCATTGCGCCGCGTGTGCTTCAATTACTCGATGGTGGGGTGTTCGTCGCACATAATGTGCAGTTTGATCTGACCTTTTTGAACGAAGCATTAGAAGAAGAAGGTTATTTACCGTACACAGGTCCTGTCATCGATACAGTCGAGTTAGCAAGGATCTTACTGCCGACTGCTGAAAGTCATTCGTTGTCGCATTTGACGGAAGCGTTACAACTGACGCACCACGAAGCACACCGTGCCGGGAGCGATGCAGAAGCGACGGCGGAACTGTTGCTTCATTTACTTACCCGTCTACAGGATTTACCGCTCGATACGTTACGCCACTTACGTCGTTTGGCTGGAAAACTGTTTAGTGCGATTGAACAGGAGATTGACGAAGCGATTCAAACGGTCGGTTTGGAGCCGGATGACCGGTTTGATTCTTTTCGTAAGCTGGCGTTAAAGAAACGAACCGAATCGGAAGAATGGATGGAGCGGACAGAACTGGAACCATTCAGTCCGTTTGTCGACCGATTGAACGAAACCGTTTTTCCACAGCTGTTCCCGGGATATGAACCACGGATGGGGCAACTCGAAATGATGCGGCATGTCTATCAATCGCTTGATCAGGAAACACCGCTACTGGTCGAGGCGGGAACGGGAACCGGGAAATCCCTCGGCTATCTTGTACCGGCGGCGCATTATGCGATTGAACATGAGACGCCGATTATCGTCAGTACCCACACGATTCAATTACAGGAGCAGTTATTTGCCCGGGATTTGCCGCTTTTACGCCAATTGTTTGAAGCACCGGTCGACATTACCTTATTAAAAGGGCGCAGCAATTACATGGACTTACGCAAGTTTGAATTTTTCCTCAGCGAAACGGAAGAACCGTATAATTTTACGCTGGCGAAAGCCATCCTGTTAGTCTGGTTGACACAGACGGAAACAGGCGACCTGGAAGAAGTCAGTTTACCCGGAGGGGCAGCGCAAGGGAATATCGCCATTAAACAGCTGATCCAGTCGGACAGCCAGTCGCAACTCGGACGATTTGATCCCTGGTACAGCCGGGACTTTTTCCATCATGCCGTCCGGCGGGCGAAACAGGCGACGATTATCGTCACGAATCATGCCTTGTTGTTCAGTGATATTCAATATGAAGCCGGTGTCCTACCAAAGGGATGTCCGTTGATTTTGGATGAAGCGCATCAAATCGAAGAAGTGGCCAGTCATCATTTCGGTCTGGTTTTTGACGGTCATTCCTTTGACCGGATATTCAGACAGCTTGGATTCTCTTCCGATAAAAAACTGTTGACGCGGCTGATCAGTCTATCGGATCAATACGACTTGACGGAACTGGTCGAAGCGCACAGTGAAACGATCGATGAGACATTGACAAAATTACTCGAAGAAGCCGACGGACTGTTGACGATCATTCAAGCGTACGGTCTGGAACTGGCTTCCCGCAAAGAGCGCCGGGAAGGACGGGTCACGGTCCGTTTCAAACGACTCGATCACTCGATGCGGGCGGTGCAGGAGAGCGCGAAACGTGTGGAACTGGTTTTACGGCGTCTCCGCCAGGCAATCCGGGCAATTCATAAATTGTTCCATGATCAACGGGAGCATATGAGTTACCGCGAACGCTCGGTCGTAGCGGATTTGAAGGCTGTCATCGGTCAGTTGGAAGAAGTCGAACAAGCAATATTTGAGACGATGCTCGCCCCGCATGATGAGACCGTCTCCTGGATTGAAACAACGGCTAAAAATCGGAAGCTGACGCGGATTTATACGCAACCGATTGATATTTCAGATCGTCTGCACCGGGAAGTTTTTTCGAAACGGACCTGTATTTTAACATCCGCGACTTTGACGGTATCAAACAAATTTCAGTTCATCGAACAGCGTCTCGGGCTGTCAGAGCTCGAGACACGGCGGTTCATCGTCCCGTCGCCGTTTGGATACGCCGAAAAAGTTCGGCTGATGATTCCGACGGACTTACCGTTATTACAAGATGTACCGCAAGCCACGTATTCTGAAGTCATTGCGGATGCCATCATCCGGATTGCCGAAGTGACGGAAGGCCGGATGTTGGTGTTATTCACATCAAACGAGATGTTACGCCAAACGCATGATGCAACAAAAATGGCATTGCCGGAACGGTTTACGCTGCTTTCCCAAGGGATTACCCAAGGATCACGGCAGCGTCTGATGAAACAATTTAAACAACTTGATGCCTGTATCCTGTTCGGTACAGCGAGCTTTTGGGAAGGGGTCGACGTTCCGGGTGACGACCTGAGTTGTCTCGTCATCGTGCGACTGCCGTTTGCACCACCCGATCAACCGATTGTGCAGGCGCGTTCGGAACAAATTGAACAACAAGGAAAATCGTCGTTCTTCGAATACAGTTTGCCGCAAGCCATCATTCGCTTCAAACAGGGATTCGGCCGCTTGATCCGAACGACGAATGACCGGGGTGTCGTCTTCGTCTTTGACCGGCGCATCGAGACGACCCGTTACGGAAAACGATTTGTCACAAGTCTTCCTAACGTGCCGCTTTTGGCCAAACCGCTCGACGAATTAACGGCCGAGTTGGAATTGTTCTTAAATGAGACGGATTGAGTCTGTTAAAATAAGCATTATCGCATTATAATAGATGTAGAAAAATGAGGGAGGATATAAGATGGATTCGAAAATCGAGACGCTAGCAACCGTCAAGGTCAACCGCCATGACGATACGTACAAGATTGTAGACTTATTGAATCGCACGCTGAAAACAGAAGATTTGATGTTTGGTCTGGCACTGGACGAAAAAGACAAGGAGCAGATGGTCTTTACCATCTACCGCACATGAAGTGGAAGATCGTCATCGGTCTGATCGGCTTCATCCTTCTGATTACGCTGATTGGGACGGGTGTGTATCAATTCACCGTCGCTGAAGCGAAAGAACGTGAACAAACCGTCGCCATTCAAGCGGAAGCACGCTTGAAAAAAGAATTGGCGCCGAAACAGATTCAATTTGACCATGTATTTAACGGAAAAACCCAGTATAGTGTCTTTACGATTGAACAAGATGGTCAAGCGTTACGGGCATTCGTTCCGAAGACAGGAAAAATCGAGACGAGACGTGTCAAAGATGGAATGAAGATTGCCGATGTCATTCGACAAGCGGGTAATCCGGAAAACATCGTTTCAGCGAAATACGGTTTTGAAAACCGGGCGCTGATTGAAATTGTCACCAAGACGGCGACCGGCTACGACTATTCGTACTATACCTATCAAGAGGGATCCTTCATCAAACGATTACGGATCAATTAAAAAGGAGTGGACAGGATGTTATCGAAACGGGTACAACAACTGACACCGTCAACGACACTGGCGATTACTGCAAAAGCGAAAGCATTGCGTGAAGAAGGACAAGACATCATCGGACTCGGTGCAGGCGAACCGGACTTCAACACTCCAGAATTTATCATTCAAGCGGCCTTCGCAGCTGCCGAAGCGGGCGATACGAAATATACCCCGTCCGGCGGAACGGTTGCCTTGAAAGATGCCATCATTGAAAAAACACGCCGTGATTTGTGGGTATCCTATGACCGTTCGGAAGTCATGGTCGCGTCAGGCGCGAAACATGCCTTGTCGACGTTGTTCCAGGCGATTTTAGATCCAGGCGACGAAGTCATCGTCCCGGCCCCTTACTGGGTCAGTTATCCGGAACAGATCAAACTGAGTGACGGCGTGCCGGTCATTCTTGAGACGACGGAAGCATCGCGCTTTAAAGTGACGCGTGAACTGCTCGAACAGCACATCACACCGAAGACAAAAGCACTTGTCTTAAACTCTCCTTCGAATCCAACAGGGATGGTCTATACGAAGGAAGAGCTTGAGATGGTGGCAGAAGTGGCGATTGCCCATAATCTGTTGGTCATCAGCGATGAAATTTATGAAAAGTTGTTATACAACGGCGTGACGCACTTATCGATTGCAACGTTACCGGATATGCGTGAGCGGACAGTCATCATTAACGGCGTTTCGAAATCTCATGCGATGACGGGCTGGCGGATTGGTTATGCCATCGGACCGAAAGACATCATCAGCGCGATGACAAATCTCGCCAGTCATTCGACGTCGAATCCAACATCGATCGCCCAAGCAGCATCTGTCGCCGCCTATGCGGAAGGGGATGCACCGGTTGAGGCAATGCGTGTCGTGTTTGAAGAACGGTTGGAACAGATTTATGACCGCTTGATTCAGATTCCGGGTTTGACCTGCCTGAAGCCGGAGGGTGCCTTTTACCTGTTCCCGCACGCCTTACAGGCAGCAAAAATGTGCGGATTCTCAAATGTCGATGACTGGTGTACGGCTGTGTTATCCGAGGCGAAAGTCGCCTTGATTCCGGGCTCAGGCTTCGGAGCACCAGAATATGTCCGGTTATCGTATGCGACAGACCCGAAACGGGTACTTGAGGCATTAGACCGGATCGAAGGATTTATCACGGCGCATACTGCCGTTTAATAGAGAGAGGATGTTGACTTTTGAAAGCAATGATTCGGGATGTAGAAAAACACGTAGGTGAAGAAATCACGATCGGTTGTTGGCTCGCGAACAAACGATCAAGCGGGAAAATCGCGTTCCTTCAATTACGGGATGGTTCAGGGTTCATGCAAGGTGTCGTCGTCAAAGAAACAGTCGGTGAAGAACTGTTTAAGACGGCTAAAGGATTGACGCAGGAAACATCGATGTGGGTAACGGGTACAATCAAATCGGATGGCGGACGGACGGCCATCGGCCACGAAATGGAAATCACAGCGATTGAAGTGATTCATGAAGCGGTCGATTATCCGATTACACCAAAAGCTCACGGAACGGACTTCCTCATGGATAACCGTCACCTCTGGTTACGGTCAAAACGTCAGCATGCGGTCATGGTCGTTCGGAACGAATTGATTCGGGCGACATATGAATTCTTTAACCAGGAAGGATTCATCAAAGTCGACCCTCCGATTTTGACAGGAAGTGCACCGGAAGGAACAACGGAATTGTTCCATACGAAATATTTTGACGAAGATGCGTACTTGTCGCAATCAGGACAACTGTATATGGAAGCGGCCGCGATGGCACTTGGAAAAGTCTTTTCGTTTGGTCCGACTTTCCGGGCGGAAAAATCGAAAACACGCCGTCACTTGATCGAGTTTTGGATGATGGAGCCGGAGATGGCGTTTTATGATCATGACATGAACCTCGAAGTCCAGGAAAACTATGTGTCACATCTTGTTCAGTCGGCGTTGAAAAACTGCCGTCCGGAACTCGAATTGCTTGAGCGCGATCTGACCGTTCTTGAAAACATCCAAGCGCCGTTCCCGCGTGTGAAGTATACGGAAGCGATTGATATGTTGAAAGAACAAGGATTTGACGACATCGAGTTCGGAGATGATTTTGGAGCACCGCACGAAACGGCAATCGCCAATACGTTTGCCCGTCCTGTTTTCATCACACACTGGCCAAAAGCCATCAAACCGTTCTACATGAAAGAAGATCCGGAAAACCCGGGCTTCGTGTTATGTGATGATTTGATTGCGCCGGAAGGCTACGGTGAAATCGTCGGTGGTTCACAACGGGAAGAAGACTTCGAGAAGTTACTTGCCGGCATGAAAGAACATGATTTGGATGAAACCGGTGCTTATAAATGGTACTTGGAAACACGTAAATATGGATCAGTGCCGCACAGTGGTTTTGGACTCGGACTCGAACGGACAGTCGCCTGGATCACAGGAGTCGAACACGTCCGGGAGACGATCCCATTCCCACGTCTGCTGAACCGGTTGTATCCGTAATAGTGATTGAAATCGACCCATCCCTCGGACGGGTCGATTTCTTGCTTACTTTAAAGAATCGAGGAAGTATCATGGATCATAATTTAATTCAGCTTTTTGAGGAAGGAACGGTTGTCCTCCCTAAGCGATTGTTCACAGAAGCGAAACGTCTTGGCATCAGTTTCGTCGAGTTTACGCTGATCGGACAATTGTTTGCCTGCCGTGCCGAAGGGATGGAGATGCCGTCACCAGAGGAACTCAGCAACCGGCTCGGACTCTCGGAGACGGAAACGATTGAGACGACACTTGGATTGCTTCAAAAAGGATTACTCGCGATGGAAAACGTCGCCGGTTCGGAACGCTATTCGCTGGTGCCGCTCTATGAAAAATTGATGGCACCCCCGGAACAGGAAGCACCGAACTTCGATACGATCAATCCATCGGTCTTCCAACATTTTGAGCGCGAACTTGGGATGATGTCCCCGTTTCAGATGGAACAGATCATTCAGTGGTTGACGATTGAAAACATTGCAGAAGAGCTTGTCTTGGCCGCATTACGGGAAGCCGTTTATCATAACGTCCGGAAAATGACCTACATCAATCAGATTTTGCGGACATGGGAACGGGAAGGGATCAAGACGCTCGAAGATTTGGCAACGAGAGGGGGCTGACACATGTTACGAAAATCAGATATTGAACGGATTGAATCCACCCTGGAGGAGATGTTTCCGGAAGCGTTTTGCGAACTGATTCATCAAAATCCGTTTGAACTGGTCGTTGCCGTGGCCCTCAGTGCGCAAGCGACCGACGTTTTGGTCAACAAAGTGACGCCGGGTCTGTTTGCCGCTTATCCGACGCCAGATCAATTGGCGGCAGCGCCGGTGGAAGAGATTGAAGAAAAGATTAAGCGGCTTGGTTTGTACCGCAATAAAGCCAAAAACATCAAAGCGTTAGCGGAGCAATTGCTGGTTCTTCATGGTGGGGAAGTCCCGACGGATCGGGCGGGACTTGAAGCGTTACCGGGTGTCGGCCGGAAAACGGCGAACGTCGTATTATCCGTTGCCTTTGATGTTCCGGCCTTTGCAGTCGATACACATGTCGAACGGGTCTCGAAGCGTCTTGGGATTTGCCGCTGGAAAGACAACGTTACGCAAGTTGAACAGACCTTAATGAAACGGTTTAAGCGGGAACGATGGTCAAAGTTGCACCATCAGTTCATCTTTTTCGGACGGTATCACTGTAAGGCACAACGACCGAACTGTCTCGAGTGTCCATTGCTCGACATGTGCCGTGAAGGGAAAAAGCGGACGAAAGGCTTACTGCCGCCTCTTGAGGAAAAATGACAAAACAGCGTCCTGCCATTTTCGGCAGGACGCTGTTTTGTTGTATCATCCGTTCCACGGGGTATCGGACCACTCGCGGCGTTTTTTTGTAATCGGAACCTTCTTGAAACCCCAGTTTCGGAAATCTTGGTCCGGACTGTCACGGCGGATGTAAATCTTATTTTTGATGGCTTTGAAAATTCGGTTTTCGTCCCCATAATGGACAAACCGCGGTTTTACCTCAATCACGCCGCGGCGGACGCGGGAGAGAGGGAGACAGACAAGATCAGCAATCTCAAGACCGGATTGGTAGAGGTCGCTATCTTTTTCAGCAAAAATAAATCCTTTGATTTTTTGACGGCTTTTCTCCACGTCCAGATGAACGGTACCGGAATTGAAAATATCAAAAAATGCTTTTTGAATCAACAGGTTCTGATAATCGTCCCGGCTTTCGAGTACAACACGGGCGCTTGTCGCTTCCGTCTCCTCGAGAAACGCGTAAAACGATTTCATCAAATGGGCAAATGCAACGACGTATGGATCTTTTGGTGTCGAATAGAATTCCTGCAATTTTTGTTTATCGACTTCGACACTGACAATCGTACAGTCGATATCGACCAAGAAGTCCGGCAAAGCGACCCAAAAATGACGTAACATATCAATCGTAATCCCGTCTTCTTTTCCATATGGGTGTTCCGCCTTTAAGATTTCTTTCAGGTGCAACGGAATATGCGGATCTTCGAAAACAGACGATTTGAATTCCATTAATCGCTTGCGTAATGGACTTGGTTCGCCGGTTTCGTCGGAATCAATAGCGTATTTATACTCCATCAAGACCCCGGTCAGATTAAACTGGGTATTTCCTTTTGGCGTGCCCGTCTCATCGACGAACATGACATATTTTTTAGCTGTTGGATTTGTAGCCCTAGGAAATCCTTTGACATCAACGTTTTTCACGTTTCTTGGTTCTCTTTTATTCAAGCGAATCTCCTCCAATTGCACACATACTGCACACTTTTATTAAAACCAAGCACATTTATTACCTCTTTATGTAACTTTACACTGACACGGCTATATAAATCCATGGTTATTACATAACTTGTATACCTGAATCTTTCCAGGACGACTCTTGATGATCGGGTGGTCAGATAATCAATGTGGCCGGTAGTAGGGTTCGTTATTTTATATTCGTCATGGAGCCTGTCCTTCCTGCATGACGAAACACGTTTCTTGTTGATTTCAATCAGCGGATTTCACACGAGATAATGATTCTACAGGATAGACGATGGAAAAGAGAAAAATTTATGGAAGATTTATCATACAAAAAAGCCGTCATCTAGACGGCCCGGGTGTTACCATTCGAATCCTTCATCACTGTAAGATCCATTGGAATTGAAGAAACGTTCTTCTGTTTTACCGTTTACGGTATTCGTATAAATGACATAGACATCGAGGTGATCAAATGTATCCGCCATTTTTTTAGCTGCTTTACGAGCATCGGCCTCGTTCGTAAACGATTCCGTCTTACTTGCTTGACGATGGGTTTCTACTCCATTGTCTTCATAACCTTCTACTGACCAGACTTTTTTTGATGACATAAACAACATCCTTTCATAGCAAAGGTCATAGGTAACGCTTTGCTGTTTTTCATTATGCTTTGTTTAATTGAAATCCGTCAAATTATCATCCTGATAGTTCAAGATCCTATCAAAACATAGAATTATGAAACGTTCGAAATTTTCTATCTGAAAACAGACGTCCTCAGACTCATTGCATCAGTTGATCGATATAACGGACAGACTTGATCGTTTCATTAAAGCGTTTTAAACTGGTTTTTGGCTGGAACGCTTGGACGGACAGTTGCTTCAGCTGATCGACGGCACTCTCGACCATTGCCGGACGTAAATAGGGGCTATTTTGTGCGTTCTGTTGCCAGTCGGCAATTAAAATGTCGGCTTTTGCGACGAAGGGTACAACCTCTGCCTGAAAGTCATATTCCTGCCCATTGCGGCCAGCCTGATAAATACGTTCTATCTCTTGAAGTAACGGTTCTATTGTCATTTGTTTTTAACTACTCCTCTCGGCCGATACGATACAATCACATATCATGGTACAATAAACGCGTTAGGAGGGGAATCCTTTTGAATTACCCGAATGGTAAGAAATTTCAGAAGCCTGCTGAGCCGCATGGTCTGGCGATTCAGAAAGCCCGCACGACAGGTTCGACCTTTTCGAACCGCGGGATGAAGCTTGAAAAATTGATTAATGAAAGTAATATGTTTTATCTGACCCATAATCGGGCAATCATTCACAAGAAACCGACTCCTCTTCAAATCGTTCAAGTCGATTATCCGAAACGGTCCGCTGCAGTCGTCAAGGAAGCCTACTTCAAACAACCGTCAACGACCGATTACAATGGAGTATACCGTGGAAAATACATTGATTTCGAAGCGAAGGAAACCAACCATAAAACGTCGTTCCCGCTGAAAAACTTTCATCTCCACCAAATCGAACATATGCGCCAATGCATTGCACATGGAGGAATTTGTTTTGTCATCATTCGATTCAGTATGTATAATGTGCAATATGTGTTGTCTGCCGAGCATCTGTTCCCCTGGTGGGAGCAACTGGAAACGGGCAGAAAATCGATTCCGCTAGACGAAATCGAACGGCATGGAAAAAAACTCGAGACAGGTGCGTTTCCTGCGATTGATTATTTACCGGCAGTGGACGAGTTATATTTCACTTGAGAAACTTTACAGATTGAAGGAGAAGGATAGCGTATGGAAAGAAGTCGTGTCGCACGTCGTGAAGAAACAAAGACGTCAGCCAAGCAAACGAATCGGACAAAGCGTCCGAAAAAGAAAAAATCAGGTGGGTCCGGTGGTAAAGGTCCGCTTTGGAAAAAACTTCTATTAATCGCGACAGGATTATTTATCCTGATGATGATAGCAGGGGGCGGATTTGCGGCCTATGCTGTTGCGACCGCACCGGAACTTGATGAGTCGAAGTTACGGGATGCCCTGCCGTTAAAAATTTACGCGAGCAACAAAGAAGAAATTAAAAAGGGCGGGACGAGCCGGGAATATGTCTCGATTAAAGAAGTACCGGATGTCGTTAAAGACGCATTCATTTCGATTGAAGACCGGCGTTTCTACCAGCATAACGGAATCGATTTCCGACGGTTAGGCGGCGCCATCATTGCTAATATCACCGATGGTTTCGGTTCTGAAGGAGCTTCAACGATTACGCAACAGGTCATCAAACAATCATTTTTAAGTTCAGACAAGACCATTACTCGGAAAGTTCAGGAACAATGGTTGGCAATTCGTCTGGAGCGGGACTATACGAAAGAACAGATTCTTGAGATGTATTTGAATAAAAACTATTACGGTCAAGAATCTTACGGAATTCAGACAGCATCAAAAGCCTACTTCAACAAGACAGTCGATAAGCTGAACTATGCTGAAGCAGCGATGCTTGCAGGACTTCCGCAACGTCCGTCCGCATACGATCCGATTCAAGGAGATCCGAAGTTAACGAAATGGCGTCAGACGCAAGTCTTGAACGCGATGTTAACGACCGGCGTCATCACAGAAAAGCAACGAGATAAAGCAGTCGATCAACCGATTTCGAAATTGATCAATCCGGCACCAAAATCGAAAGACGACGCGGCTTACGACAGTGTCATCTTTGACATGGTGTCGCAAGAGTTAGAAGATGTTTTTGGTTTAGAAGGTAAAGATATTTACGGTCAAGGATTAAAAGTGTATACGTCGATCGATAAGCCGATGCACGATTATATGAACGAAGCAATCAAAAAAGACCAAGTCGTCCAGTTGCCGGATTACGCGGAAGCAGCAGCGACAGCGGTCAATACACAAACAGGTGAGATTTTAGGAATCGTCGACGGGAAAAAGCCCGGTACGGGTACTGCGCGACGTAACTTTGCTAAAGAACCGCATCAACCCGGTTCATCGGCAAAACCATTTTTCGCATACGGACCAGCCATTGAAAATGAGAAATGGTCGACAGCTAAAATGCTGACGGACCAGGAAACAGAAGTAAACGGTAAAAAGATCGGTAACTATTATGACGGGTACCGGGGCACCAACACGATTCGCTACTGGCTGAAGATTTCTGCTAATACGCCTGCTATCCAGACGTTCCAACAAATCGGCGGCGATACCGTCGAAAGCTTTGCCGCTAAGTCCGGATTGGGCTTAGAAAAAGACGAATCTATTTCACCGGCGTATGCGATTGGCGGGATGAAACACGGATTCAATACGACGCAAATGGCTTCTGCTTATGCGACGCTTGGTAATGGCGGAGACTACATCAAACCGCACATCATCAAAACGATTGAATACAGTGACGGCTCAAAAATCAAATCACCGGTCAAACCGAAAAAAGCCATGGAAGACTATACGGCTTACATGTTAACCGACATGCTGCGTGATGTTCTAAAACCAGGCGGGACGTTCCCGAGTGCTGCGCTTGCTTTTGACGCAGCGGGTAAAACCGGAACAACCAATGCTTATAAAGATGTCTGGTTTGCTGGTTATACATCAGATGTCTCAATCAGTGTCTGGACCGGAACAACGAAGTCGGGCAACAACAATGGTGCCGGCTTAAGCGGACCGACCAACAGTACGATGGCACAAAACATTTGGAAAGATTTTGTCACGAAAACACGTGACCGGACACCTGCTCCGTTCGAACAACCGAGTTCTGTCCTCAGTATCGGTGAGGAACTGTACGTTAAAGGGACAAAAGAGCCGGTTGTCGAAAAAAAGGCAGTACCAGCTCCGACTGGCTTACAAGCATCCTACAATGAAGACTCGGAGTCTGGTGAACTGACATGGAGTTATAATGATTCGGCACTTCGGACGAACGGCTATGACAGTGTATCGTTCGAAGTATCGATGACCGATCCTGACGGAAAACAATCTGTACTCGGCACCAGCTCAACAAACCGGATCGGGATCAATCGACTTGATCCGGGACGGACGACATTTACAGTCGTCGCGAAAGCATCCGGAGAAAAATCCGGTCCTGTTTCAACCACAGTAACTGTTGCAGACGTCGAAGCGGATCAACCGGCGACGGATGAACCGACAACAGACGAGCCGACAACAGACGAGCCGACAACAGATGAGCCGGCAACAGATGAACCGACGACGGATGAACCGACGACGGACGAACCGGCAACGGACGAACCAACGACGGATGAACCGTCGACGGATGAACCGGCAACGGACGAGCCGACGACGGACGAACCAACGACGGATGAACCAACAACGGACGAGCCGACGACGGATGAACCAACGACAGATGAACCGGCTGCAAGTGACGGAGCATCTACTCGGTCAAACCGGGGGAATTCGTCGAACGGCAATCAAGGCCGAGGACAAGATAATGCGCCTGCCGATCAACAGTCGGAATCAGAAACACAGCAATAAATGAGTCAATGGATCAGGAGAAGAAGATAAGACCGGAGAAACGGGTGTGTTTCTTCGGTCTTGCTTCTCTTTTTTTGTATAATGGAGGTCAGGAAGGAAGTGGGGCAATGGAATCCAAACAATCACTTGTCACCTATTTAGAAGAACTAAAAGCCGATCGTTCGTTTATGGAACGTGTCACATATATGAAAACGATGGAAGCGACTGCCGGACGGTATGCACCGTTTCCAAAAGAAATGCCGGAACGGTTGCGTCAAGCGCTCGAAAACAGAGGCATTACGTCATTGTACCGCCATCAGGAGTTAGCATTTCGAACCGTCCAAAGCGGTGCTTCGACGGTGATTGTAACACCGACGGCATCAGGAAAAACCTATTGTTTTAACTTACCGATTTTATCGCATCTCTTAGCGAATCCGAATGCAAGGGCCCTGTATCTGTATCCGACGAAAGCGTTGGCCCAGGATCAAAACAGTGAATTGTTGGAACTGATTGATGAAATGGAAGCATCCATCCGTTGTTTTACCTATGACGGGGATACATCACCGACGATTAGGACAAAAGTTCGAAAAGCCGGGAATATCGTGATTACGAATCCGGATATGCTTCATTCCGGAATCCTGCCGCACCATACGAAATGGATCGAACTGTTTGAAAATCTGTCGCATATCGTCATTGACGAGCTGCATACGTATCGAGGGGTATTTGGAAGCCACGTCGCCAATGTCATCCGGCGGTTACGACGGATTTGCCGGTATTACGGCAGTGATCCGATTTTCATCATGACAAGTGCGACGATTGCCAATCCACAAGAACTAGCGGAACGGTTGACCGAAAAAAAAGTCCAATTGATTGATGACAACGGGGCTCCGACCGGCCGAAAACATTTTATCGTCTACCAACCGCCGATTGTCAATGCACAACTCGGCATACGCCGTTCGGCAACACTTGAGACGAAACAATTGGCATCACGTTTTATTAAAAAGAAGTTTCAGACGATTGTTTTTGCGAGGTCGCGTGTCCGGGTCGAAGTCTTATTAACCTATCTTCGTAGTCTCATCCGATTCGAATTAGGACCGAAGTCGATTGAAGGCTACCGGGGCGGTTACCTGCCGAGTGAACGGCGTGATATTGAAAGACGATTGCGTAAAGGAGAAATCACGGGAATTGTTTCGACCAATGCGCTCGAGCTCGGAGTGGATATCGGGCAACTGCAGGTCTGTATCATGAACGGATACCCGGGAACGATTGCTTCGCTGTGGCAACAAGCAGGCCGGGCCGGACGCCGTCAGGATGATGCGCTCATCATTCTCGTCGCCTCATCCGGGATGCTCGATCAGTATGTTGCGGAACGTCCAGAATTGTTTCTAAATCAGTCACCGGAAGCCGCGCGACTCGATCCGGATAATCTGATTATTGCAGTCGATCATATTAAATGTGCGGCATTCGAACTGCCGTTTCGTCAGGGGGAGTCATTCGGAACACTGGAGACGGAGGACATTCTCGAGTATCTCGTCGAAGAACGTGTCTTACATCAACGTGGGGAACGGTATTACTGGATGAATGATGCGTTTCCGGCTCACGGTATTTCTTTGCGCTCGAGTGATCAGGAAAATGTCATCATCGTCGACCAAACCGAGGTTCCGAATCGGGTCATCGGCGAAATGGATACGTTCAGTGCGATGACGCTGTTACACGACGAAGCCATCTATTTACATGGGGCTGACCAATACCAAGTCGAAGTACTGGATTTCGAAGAGAAAAAAGCATTCGTGCGTGCAGTCGACGTCGATTACTATACGGATGCTAATTTTTCGGTCGAACTGTCTGTTCTCGATGAGGATGACAGCTATACGAATGGAGACTTCAGTGTCGCCCGAGGGGATGTCAGTGTCCGCGGGATGGCGACGATGTTCAAGAAAATCAAGTTCGGAACACATGAAAATATCGGATCGGGTCCGATTCATCTTCCGGAAAGAGAAATTCATACGACAGGCGTCTGGTTTTCTTTACCGGAAGAAGCGTCCTCAAGCACGGAACTGGAGCAAGTCATCGAAGGCGTGGCAAACAGTCTGCGTAGGGTCGCACCATTGTATTTGATGTGTGATGCAAGCGATGTCTTCGTCGTCCCTCAAGTCAAAGCGACGCACACGCAAAAACCGACAATCTACCTGTATGACCGTTATCCGGGAGGGGTCGGACTTGCCGAATCCATCTACAAACAACGCGGCATCATGCTCCGGGCCGCACGGGATTCGATTGAGACCTGCCCTTGCCAGGATGGTTGTCCGGCATGTATCGGAATGATCGGCTTGGCAGATGAAAAAGAGCGGACGGTCAGAATGCTAGCTGAAATGGAGAAGGAACTATCATGAAAAATAAGTTGAGACGGATGTTGAAGACGACAGAGAATGAGCCGACAGCAAGCCCGTCAACCAATGAGGCGCAAAAGACAACAGCGGAACAAACCGCCTGGCTGGACCGAGGAGCAGACATTCTTACGTTTGAAGACGAATGGATTGTCCGGTTGGACCACCGGTATGCTCTTGAGGAAAAACATGGACACCGGTCATATGCGGAAGTATTTGAATCGTTGCAGTTGCCGCATCCGCCGCTTGCACTTGATGTCCCGCTCGAACAAGTCATTTTTTTTGATACGGAGACGACCGGCTTAAAAGGAACGGGAACAACGATTTTTTTACTGGGATTCGCCCGTTTTGAAAAAGGTCAGCTGCTGATGCGGCAGTATTTTTTACCGCACCCGCATTATGAAGCAGCACTTTATCATCATTTCCTGCATGATATCGGAGAAGATGTCCGTTTCATCACGTATAACGGGAAAAGTTTTGATTGGCCGCAGATTAAGACCCGGCACGTCTTCGTCCGGGAACGTGTTCCCCGTCTGCCGAAAGTCGGCCACCTGGATTTACTGCATGTCTGCCGGCGGATGTTCAAAGGATTGTACGATTCATTCCGTTTGACGGCGATGGAAGAACGGATTGGATTTGAACGTACCGATGATTTGCCCGGATTTCTAGCGCCGATGCATTATTTTCAATATGTCGAACACCAAAATCCGGCAATCATGGAAGGGGTGCTTGAACACCATCTGCATGACTGTCTGACTTTGGTGAGTTTGTATGACGAATGCAACCGGCTCGTGACCCATCGTCAGGAAGCACCGTCACGTGTACGTGAGAACATCGGCATCTGGTTAGCCGATTTAGGTATTCATGAACAATCGGCGGAGCATTTCGGACAGGCGGACGAATTGACGGCCGACGGTTGGTTGCGTCAAGGGCGGTTGTATAAAAAACTGCAGCAACACGAAAAAGCCAATACTTGTTTTGAAAAAAGTGATACCTATGAAGGATTCATCGAACTGGCAAAATGGGCCGAGCACATTGCCAAACAACCATCCGTTGCTTATGATTATACTGAACGAGCCAAACGTCTATTAGAAAATCGACAGTTGTTAGCTTCGCGGCGAGAACGATTATTTGCCGAGCTAAATCATCGGAGCTTACGCCTGCAAAGGAAGTGTCGCGAATGAACGTCGTCGCAGTAACCGGATATAAACCGACAGAACTCGGGATCTTTGATCAAAAACACCCGGGAATCAACATCCTGAAAGCCGCCTACCGGGAACGGATGATCCGCCTGATTGAAGACATGGGAACAACCTGGTTCATCACCAGCGCTGCACCGGGATGTGAACTTTGGGCGTGTGAAGTCGTTTTGGAACTCAAACACGACTATCCGGAAATCCGTTTAGGTATCCTGCTTCCTTTTTTGGAACAAGAGTCAAAATGGAAAGAGCCGGTTCAAGCCCAGTATCTGGCCGTGCTGAATCAAGCGGATTTCGTGGATGCCATCAGTCAAAAACCGTATGAAAATCCATCCCAGTTCCGAAATAAAACGGAGTTCATGATTCAAAAAAGTCAAGGATTGTTATCTGTT
The DNA here is from genome assembly GCF_033721435.1 of Exiguobacterium sp. K1. Taxonomy (NCBI): domain Bacteria; kingdom Bacillati; phylum Bacillota; class Bacilli; order Caryophanales; genus Exiguobacterium; species Exiguobacterium sp. K1. The sequence goes on from NZ_JAOTIT010000001.1 coordinate 561,999, forward strand.
TATGATGAAGAGCACGGCGGATCTGCCAAGTATTTAGTGGAACGTGCTAAACTAGAGATGGAACGTTCGGATTATCAATTGTTTCTGATTACGCAAGATGATTTAGCGATGATGGAGCAAGATCAGAACTATAATGAACAGTGGGAGTGAAGCATATGTATAAGCCGTTATTGACAGCAGATGATATTTACAAAAAAGAGTTCAAAACCGGATTACGTGGATATGTGATTGAAGACGTCGATGGTTATCTCGATCAAGTCATCAAGGATTATGAAGGATTCGAACGGGAAATCGAGCGGTTGACAAGAGAATTGGCAGAGGCGAAATCTTCATCATCTTCCATCGGTTTCAAACGGGATGAGCGGCGATCAGAACCAGAAGTGACAGCGCCACCTTCGAATTCGTCCAATTACGATATGTTGCGCCGAATTTCTAATCTTGAAAAAGCAGTTTTCGGACGTCCTCATCAAGAAGATTAATCTTGTCTTACTTAAAAAACACGTCACTATGTAATAAAACACGGAATCTCCGGACGGAGATCCCGTGTTTTTGTGTTACGTCCGATGCAGAATCACTTCGGCTTCGGGCAACTCTTCTTTTAAGACATACAGCGCCACCCGATCGTCTAAATCTTTACTGAAGCGACGGAACAAAAATGAGGTTTTGACGCCTCGTTCCATCCGGACATGAAGTCCTGCTTGTTCGAGCCGATCGTGATCGCGTGCCAACCGTTCTCCTTTTTCACCAAACTCTTCGCCGAGCAAGACCCAACGTAAGGATTCTTTTGTACGTCGTGTAACGATGAAGAGAAAGCATAAAACAAGTACAACAATCAATAGAATTCGAATCGTGTTAAAGTCCATATAAAAACCTCACCTCATCTTTATCATACGTCCTTAACGGGCATAAAGTAAACGTTCAAGATAACGTGAGAAGGATTGAATCTTTAAACCCTGCTGGCGGTAAGCAATGTATCCGTCCGGGCGAATCAAATACAGGCCGGCTTGTTTAATCCCAAACTTTCGTGCCAGTTCGCCGCCCTGATCGACGACGCCGTCATCTTTCAGTTCCTGGTGAATCGAAACGGTTTCGAACAGGTCCGGATACGAATAGGCGAGTTCCTTGAACGGCAGCAGTGTCTGTTCACCGGCTTCACGCGGCAGGAACAGCAGGAGCAGGAAGTTACGATCTGCCCGTCGCAACAACAGTTCATTTTTTTTCGTGCGCGGATTGACAACTTCACTGTACGGCATCGGTTCTCCCGGACGCGGCGTCAAAAGCGGGAAATTACCTTGTGTGACAAACAACCGCGATGATTGATAATTACTGTTGAGTTGTGCAATCCGGTTCGTGACGTAATGGTGTAACGGTGTAATCTTTAAACTGTTTCGAATGACTTTTTCCTGAAGCGGCAATAAGAAGGGAACATTGATCTGTAACAGCTCAGTCGCGAGATTCGTAGAACGTAAAATACCGCGCGCTGCTTCGCGTCGCTCGACGCTGTACGAATCAAGTAACGGGAAACTGGCTTTAAACCGGTGGACGCACCACAGTTTCCAGGCTAAATTCATCGCATCGGCAATGCCGGTGTTCATTCCTTGTCCGCCAACCGGTGAATTGATATGCGCGGCGTCACCAATCAAATAGATCCGGTGGTGTCCAAACTTCTCGATGATTCGATTATGAACGCGGAACATGGAATACCAATGGACTTTCTTTAAAGTGAACGGCACCTTCGCCCGATTTTTTAAGAAGTCTTCGATAGCGGAATGGTCGGTCGGAACGTTACCATTCGTTAAATTACCGGTAATTCGGAAAAGATTCGACTGAAGCGGGAAGGATTCGATGACACCGTGATCAGAGAAGAAAATATGCACTTCTTCCGATGACAACGGCCAATCGACTTCAATGTCGGCCAGTGCCCAGGATTCTTTAAAAGATTTCCCGCTGAACGGGAGTCCGAGTTCACGCCGGACAAAGCTGTTGGCCCCATCTGCCCCGATGATGAAGGAAGCATCGACCGTTTCCGTGACATCATGTTTTCGAATCGATGCGGTGACGAATGTCGGAAATTGTGCGAAGCCGGTCAACTCAGTTTCACGTTCGACCGTATGACCGTCTTCTTTTAAACGTGTCTCAAGAATTCGTTCTGTTTCACTTTGCGGCAACAAGGTGACAAAAGGAAACGGTGTATTTAAATCCGTAAAGTCAAGTTTTGCCTGCCAGGCACCATTGACATATAAGTTACCTTGATTGATTTTAATGGCGTTCTCCATTAAGGCATCGGCTACACCAAGACGTGCGAACAACTCGAGTGATCGTGCCTGAATACCGATGGCTTTTGAAACGACAGATGGACCGCTTGCGCGTTCAATGATCCGAAACGTCAGTCCGTAACGCGATAAGGCAAGCGCTAATGTCAAGCCGGTCGGTCCGGCACCGATAATCAATACATCTATTTTTTTCTTCACGGATAGCCCCCCCTTATTTTACTTCTTAGCCGAAACTCGCTACCATTAAACTATCGACTGGACGGCAAACCGTCTGAAAGGATGAGAGCAGTGAACGAGCAATTATTTACGACAGAACGTCTGATGAGTAACTTCAGAGAATACATGCAGCAAAATGAAGCGTACATGACAAAAATCCAAGCATTAAACGCCTACTACAAGGTCGTCGCCGGATCGATTCTGGCGGATCGTATCGCCAAAAATGCCGATTTGATCGTTCGGATGCGTCATCTCGAAGAAGCGTATCAGAAAGTGGCGCAGGAAACACGATGAAAGAAATTCGATTACATGACGTTAAACGCGTGTTTGCGTCTTCTACGGAACAGCTTCCTAAAAATGCCGCAGCCGTTTTAGTCCCACTAGTAGGGCGGGACGGGGAAGTGCATCTCTTATTCCAAGTACGGGCGAAGACGTTGCGTTCGCAACCGGGAGAAATTGCATTTCCGGGCGGTCGGATTGATCCCGGAGAACAGCCGAGAGCAGCGGCGGTGCGGGAAACAACGGAAGAATTGAATATTCGCGAAACTGAAATTGAAATCATCGGAACATTGGAACCGCTCGTCACGCCCAATCGTTCCATCATCTATCCGTATCTCGGCATCCTGACAGCGGAGGATATTCAGCCGTCGCCGATGGAAGTCGACCATATCTTTTATGTGGCGCTTTCCGACTTGCTTGCAGCAGAACCGATCCAAGGTGAAATGGAATGGCGGATTCGTCCCGGTAAAACCGTACCGACGGATCGTTTGGCGAACCGGGATGCGTATGTCGACCGGACATATAAGACAGTCGAACATTTTTATGAACATGAAGAATATTTGATTTGGGGACTGACTGCGAAGATTTTACGGCAGATGTTACGTACCTTGACGCAATACTAGCTTTTTCACAGGTTCTTTTATATGATTAAGACTATCTGAACGTGTCAGGAGATGAAGAAGATGGAAGAAGAAGAGTTATTTGATTATATCGTCGGTGATATGGTGAAAACAAAAGAAGGTTGGGTGGCGGAAGTCACAGCTGTATTAACGAATACGGTAGTAGGCGATCTCTCGCATACAAAAAACTTCGAATCGCTTGGTTTTGAATTTGAGAAACAAGTTTTGATCAAATCAGAGATTGAATTATTAGAGCGTAAGACAAAATAAACAGTAAACCGGACAGAATCTTCTGCCGGTTTTTTTGTGTCTTCCAATCGTGTAAAGCAGGTTTCAGAACGGTTAAATCAGGGAAATTTTACAAAGATAATAACGAATAGACTTGACTACATTAAGGTGCTGGAGGGATCGTACGTGATTGAATTTAAAGCAGTTGGAAAAACATATCCAGATGGAACGAAAGCGGTCCGCGATTTAAACTTTACAGTCGATCAGGGGGAAATCTTTTGTCTGATCGGTCCGTCCGGTTGCGGGAAAACGACGACCATGAAAATGGTCAATCGATTGATTGATCATACGGAAGGGCAAATTTGGATCAACGGTCAACCGATCATGTCAATCAATGAACACGAGTTGCGTCGTCAAATTGGTTACGTCCTTCAGCAAATCGCCTTATTTCCGCATATGACGATTGAAGAAAACGTAAGTGTCGTTCCGCATTTATTGAAGTGGGACAAAAAGAAGGTCGAAGAACGTGTCCATAACCTCTTCCAGTTAACCGGTTTAAATGAGAATTTAAGAAAAAAATATCCGGGGGAACTTTCGGGCGGCCAGCAACAGCGGGTCGGTGTCATGCGGGCTTTGGCGGCAGAACAAGACGTCATCTTAATGGATGAACCGTTCTCAGCCCTTGATCCGATTTCAAGAGACCAATTACAAAACGATTTGCTGCGCTTAAACGCAGAACTCGGGAAAACCATTTTATTCGTCACCCATGACATGAATGAAGCGTTAAAGCTCGGCAGCCGGATCTGTTTAATGAATGACGGCGAGATTGTTTTGATCGGGACAAAAGAAGAAATTTTGGCCAGCAAAGATGAATTTGTTCAAGAATTCATGGGTCAAGTCAGGGGGACTGTCCAATGACAGGATTGTTTGAGACGTACCAAGACCGAAAGACGGAATTGTTGCAGGCGTTGATTGAACATATTCAACTGTCTGTTTTATCATTGGTGATTGCCTGTGTGATTGCCATTCCCCTCGGTATCTATCTGTCGCGCCACAAAAAGTTCAGTGAATGGTCGATTGGGGTCACTTCAGTCATCCAAACGATTCCTTCACTCGCGTTACTTGGTCTGATGATTCCGCTCGTCGGCATCGGGACAGTCCCATCCGTCATCGCACTCGTTTTATATGCCCTTCTTCCAATCGTCCGAAATACGTATACGGGCTTAGCGGAAGTAGACCCTTCACTGAAGGAAGCAGCGCGGGCTTGCGGGATGACACCGATGCAGAGTCTGATGAAAGTTGAGCTTCCGCTTGCCTTGCCGGTCATGATGGCCGGGATTCGGACGGCGATGGTTCTGATTATCGGGACGGCTACGATTGCCGCCTTGATTGGAGCCGGCGGACTTGGTTCGATCATCCTGCTCGGGATTGACCGCAATGACAATTATTTGTTATTACTCGGTGCGATTCCTGCCGCTTTGCTCGCTCTTTTGTTTGACGGATTATTAAGACAGACGGAAGTCGCGACTAAAAAACGTCAAACCGGTCGACTTGTGGTCGCTCTAGCCTTGATTGCAGCATTAATCATTACACCATTCGCCCTCGGCCGGACGGAACAACCGGATCTGGTCGTTGCCGGTAAATTAGGGGTCGAACCAGAAATTCTAATGAATATGTATAAACTGGTCATCGAAGATCAGACGGATTTGAACGTTCAAGTCAAACCGAACTTCGGGAAGACGACATTCGTCTATAAAGCCTTACAGTCCGGTGATATTGATTTGTATCCGGAATTCACGGGCACAGTGCTTGCCAGTCTGACGAACGAAAAGCCGGTCTCGAACGATAAACAAGCTGTTTTTGAGCAGGCACGCGATGGTCTTGCTAAACAAAAGCTGGCACTGTTGCCACCGATGAACTATAACAACACCTATGCTGTCGCCGTTCCGAAAAAGGTTGCAGACCAATATCAATTAAAGACGATTTCCGATTTACAGCAAGTAGCGGATCAATTAAAAGCCGGATTTACATTAGAGTTTAAAGATCGGCAAGACGGCTATAAAGGAATTCAAGAAAAATACGGTGTCAATTTCAAAGAAGTGGTGACGATGGAACCGAAACTACGTTATAAAGCCGTCCAGTCGGGCGATATTCAAGTCATCGATGCGTATTCGACCGATCCGGAAATCGCCAAATATAACATGGTTGTGTTAGAAGATGATCAGCAACTATTCCCGCCTTATGAGGGGGCTCCTCTTCTTCGACAAGAGACGTTAGACGAATATCCGGAAGTCGAACAGGCATTAAAGCAGTTGGATGGAAAAATTTCCGACAGCGAGATGTCAAAAATGAATGAAGCGGTCGCTTATGGCGGGAAAACAGCCAATCAAGTCGCACGCGACTATTTACAGAAAGAAGGAATTCTGAAATGAGATTGCTACTGATCAGTAACCCGACGGCCGGGTCCAACCGCGCCGGACTTTTACAGGATGTGATTGATCCGTTGGCAGCGATGTTTGACGAAATTGTCATTCGGCAAACTGCCAAAGCCCTTGATGCCTTACATTTTGCAGAAGAAGCGGACGGTTTTGATGCCCTCGTCGTCATCGGCGGGGACGGGACTGTTTTTGAAGTCATCAATGGAATCGCGAAACTTGAGACCCGTCCGGTTCTCGGTATCATTCCGGGTGGTACGTGTAACGACTTTGCCCGGACGCTCGGATTACCAATGGTGCCACGGTTAGCTGCCGAAATGATTGCGACCCAGCAAATCGTCGAAGTCGATCTCGGGCAGGTCAATGATACGTACTTCTTGAACTTCCTTGGTTTAGGTCTGATTGCGGAAGCTTCCATCGGAATTGATACAGAAGAAAAAGCCCGTCTCGGTAAGATGGGATATTATCTCTCAACGATTCGATCCAGTATGGAGGCAGAACCGTTTTCTTACGAGCTCGAGTTAGCGGAAGGTCAAAAAATGACGGGAGAAGCCGTGCTGATTTTAGCTGCGAACGGGGAATCACTAGGTGGCATCGGAACCAATCTGTCAGAAGGCGCTTATAACGACGGAAAACTTGATCTTGTCATCGTTGATGAAGTGAACTTGACGACAATCCGCGATGTCATCTTACAAAAAATAGGTCTGGCGACAGAACCGTCGTTTACACATATTTTGACAAGCGGCTTCACGTTAAAAACCGACTCTCCGAAAGTCATTGATACGGATGGAGAAAAAGCGATGCATTCGCCGATCGAAGTCAAAGTATTACCAGAGTTTTTGAAGATGTACAGTGGACGGATCGATGCATTACCATGAAACGAATCATCAATTAAATAAAGTGTTTCGGATCGAAGTTCCTCATGCGGACTTCGATTTTTTTTAGGATGAAACATCGTTAATTCAGCGCGAATATGCGGTTATGCTTTGACGCTTTAAAGAAAATGTTTGATAAAGGATGACTTCCTGGATGAACTTTTGTACAATGGAAAAGTATTTTTGAAAAGGAGGGTGAGCACATGAAGGGAAATGCATGGGCTTCAAAGATTGGATTTATTTTGGCGGCAGCTGGATCAGCGATCGGGCTGGGCGCAATTTGGAAGTTCCCATACACAACGGGAACAAACGGAGGCGGGGCATTTTTATTATTATTTTTGGCCTTTACGCTTTTGCTCGGATTACCGGTATTGATTGCCGAATTCTTAATCGGGCGGACGAGTGGCAAAACCGCCTTACGCGCTTTTTCAGAGCTTGGTCATAAAAAATATACGTTTATTGGTTGGCTCGGTGTTATCGCGTGTTTTTTGTTGCTCTCATTCTACAGTGTCATCGGCGGCTGGGTTCTCATCTATATCGTGCTAGGGTTTTCCGGAAATTTAACGTCGATGAATGGATCGGACTTGGGTGAATTATTTGCGACAGTCTCCGGTTCGCCCGGTTATGCCATTACGGGACAGTTAATTTTTCTGATTATTACGTGTGTGATTGTCTTACGCGGAGTGCAGGCCGGTATTGAAAAAATGAGTAAAATCATGATGCCTTTACTTTTCCTCTGTTTCATCGTTCTTGTCGTTCGTTCGTTGACGCTCGAAGGAGCAGGCGCGGGAGTCCGCTTCTTCATCGAACCTGACTTCTCGGCCCTGAACCGGACATCGGTCCTTAGTGCGTTAGGGCAAGCGTTCTTTTCTTTATCGTTAGGCGTATCAGCGATGCTGACTTATGCTTCGTACATGAAGGAACGGGGACAAATCAATCGTTCCGCGATCTGGATCGTGTCGTTGAATGTGGTCGTCTCCTTGCTTGCAGGATTCGCCATTTTCCCGGCTGTTTTCGCATCCGGTCTCGATCCGGCGGAAGGCCCTTCGTTATTGTTCATCGTCTTGCCGACGGTGTTTAGTCAAATTCAATTCGGATCGTTGTTTTTGATCCTGTTCTTCCTCTTGTTCGCATTCGCATCGATCACTTCCTCTATTGCGATGCTTGAAGTGGTGGTGTCCGCTATTACGGACCGGAAAGAAACCGCTACGTTCCGGGATAAAAAACGAAATACGATTATTGCCACGATATTAATCGGGGTAATCGGTATTCCATCAGCTCTATCATTTGGTATGGCATCTGACATCACATGGATGGATAAAACGGTTTTTGACTGGATGGACTTTACCGTTTCCAATCTCCTGATGCCGATTGGTGCCTTGTTGATTTCATTTTTTGCCGGATTTAAATTGGACCGTGCTCTAGTCGAACAAGAACTTGTCACAAGTCCGCTGATGAAATGGCTTCTTCCGTTCTGGCGTTTCAGTATTTGTTATTTGAGTCCGCTCGCCATTTTGATTATCTTGATTTGGCCGCTGTTTGGTTCTTAAAAAGAAAAGGATAGTGACAGATCATAATAAAAAGTTCGTCTGCAGCGTTTTGCGGACGGACTTTTTTTGGTTGCCGGTATGATGGCAGAAATCAAACTTGAGACGGATGTCATGCTCGATAGATTAAGGTGAAATAAGAAATAGAGAGGACTAACATTTCTCTAAAACGGGAAACTTTTTGTTATATGATGCGTAATGGTAAGATATAAGTAACAAATAATTAAAGTGCAGACAGTGAAGACAGAATAGAAGAAACAATCAAAAGGGGTGGTGATGAGGTGAAGTCTTCTACATGGTGGATCTTTGGTTCCATCGGTCTAATGTTCGTATTTCTTCAAGTGGCGGATGCCTTGAATTTTTCCGGCATTTTCATTGCACTGGGTCTCTGGTTCATTTGGAGCGGTTATCGTGCGAAACCGGGAAAACGGTATCGGACTGAACGGAAATCAACGGAATTAAAACGAAAAAATGTGAAAAAGAAATTGTTGCTTGATGATGAAGATGAGTTTGTCGGAAGTGTCATCTTAAAACCGGAACAAGCAACGCGAAGGTTCGATGAAACGGATGATTTAGAGCTTCAGGTCTTACAGCGGACGGTCGAAGAAGGATTTGCTAAACTTCAATCCTTCGATAAAATCATTCCGGCGATCCGGGATAGTGAAGTCCGCTCTGAAATGCGGATTGTTTCCCGGGAAGCCCATGTCCTGTTTGAAGAATTGTTCACGGCGCCGCGTGAAGTCAAAAAAGTCCGTGATTTCTTTACATTTTATCTGGATTCGCTGCTCTCGATTTCAGAAAAGTTTGCGGATCTCGAACGGCGAGGAGCGCAAGTTCAACTTGACACACGGGAACAGTTGCAATCCAATCTGAAACTGATCGCCGAGAAGTTAAAACAACAGCAATCGTTGTTGTTAGAAGGCGATACAGTAGACTTAGAACGTGAATTGTTAACGATTGAAAAGGTTTTGGCACAAGAGTCAGAACAACGAAAACAGGAGGAGAGTTATAAACATGACCCATTCTGATAACAACAGTTGGCAACAATGGCCGGAAGAAGAATCAACGACACAACCGACAATTTCGGATCCGTCCGTTGACTTGAACCTTGCGGAAGCGACATCCCGTCCGGCTGCACCGGTCCGGCCGGTCGAAGACATGATCCCGAGTGACGTTCCGGCAGAACAACGCCAAAAAATTGAACGGTTGCTCCAAGTCATCGATTTAAACAAATCAGATGCCGTCATGCAGTACGGGGCACCGGTTCAACGCGAATTGTCACAGTTTTCAGATCAAGTGTTGAGTGAAGTGAAAATGAAAGACGGCGGCGATGCCGGCAAACTTTTGTCGGATTTAATGCAACGGGTCCGTCAGATGGATCCGGATACATTACAGGAAAAAAAAAGTTTCTGGTCCAATGTTCCGGTCATCGGCCGGGCGAAGAAAAAAGCAGAGACGTACTTTTTACAGTACGAAAAAATGAGTGCTTACCTGGAAGAAGTCGTTCATAATCTGGATCGTTCAAAATTCGGTTTGATGAAGGACATCACGCTGCTTGATCAGATGTATCAAAAAAATAAACGGTACTTCGAAGAACTGAACCTCTACATCGCTGCAGGGGAAACAAAGATTGCACATGTCAGAGAACATGAAATCGAACCGTTACGTATGGAAGTCGAACGGTCACAGGATCAGACGCGGATACAGGAACTCAATGACATGATTCAGCTCGCTGATCGATTTGAAAAGAAAATCCATGACTTAAAACTGTCACGGACAATTAGTTTACAAATGGCTCCACAAATTCGTGTCATTCAACAAAACAATCAAATTTTAGCGGAGAAGATTGAATCAGCGGTCGTCAATACGATTCCACTTTGGAAAAACCAAGTCGTTCTCTCGCTCAGTCTGTCGCGGCAAAAAACAGCCCTGCAGATGCAAAAAGACGTCACGAATACGACGAATCAATTGTTGGAACAAAATTCACGACTGCTCAAAGATTCATCGATCGAAATTGCAGAAGAAAACGAAAAAGGAATCGTGTCTGTTGAGTCCTTGAAAGTGGCGCATCAAAACCTGATCGAAACGTTGGATGAAACGCTTCGCATTCAACAGGACGGAAAACAAAAACGTCGTGATGCGGAACACGAGCTTGAACGAATGGAAAATGAATTGAAGCAAAAAGTCATGGAAGTGGCTTCAAAAAATCGCGAATTACCAAACCGCCCTTACTAAGGAACACATTTATGTGTTCCTTAGTGGTTTTTTTAAAATAGTTATTCAGGGGGAGAACGTTATGATGAAAAAACAACATCAATGGGATACGACCTGGCTTTTGTTTGCACGGATGATGGCGGATCGCCATTCAAAGTGTGCGTCAAAGTCAGTTGCCTGTGTCATCGTCAAAGATGAGAAACCGATATCGATCGGAATCAATGGAACACCGAGTCAGCACGTGAATTGTAATGAAATCTATTTAAAGCAGGACAACATTCTGTATAAAGCAGAAGCCGAAGGACAACAGCGAAAGACAGATGCCTTGTCAATCGTACATAACGGTCAAGTATTTTACCGCTGTGACAACCAAGAAGAACACCATGAATGGTCGAAGATGAACGAGATTCATGCTGAAATCAATGCACTCGGAAAACTTGCGGCCGACTCGACGAGCGCCCGCCATGCGACAGCCTATGTGACACACAGTCCCTGTCATGCCTGCAGCTTAGCCTTGATCGCCTCGAAGATCGATCGTGTCGTCTATTCAACAGGCTACGAATACGGGGATGGTTTGACACTGATGCGTCAAAGCGGGATCGAAGTTCTTCATCGTCCGTTAACAGAAGAATATTTTCTTGAAAGAATTTTCGATAAAGACTTGTAAACGCTTCCATTGCATTGTATTATGAAATTAAGCATTGCCATGGTAATTATTCACTCTTCCATTCGGGATAACTTCAGAAGAAGTTATCCCACTTTTTTTTGAAAAATAAATTGACATATTTCCAATATTCTGCAATGATGTATATAGAATATGACGAAGCGGAATGCCGCATTTTCATTAGAAATGTCCATCAAGGAGCTGGAATGCCAGGTCGTTGAAAAAAAGTCCTGACTCATTTGAGTCAGGACTTTTTGTATGCTTAATGCAGGATGGCCCAGGAAGTTTGAAGGCGCTCGGCTCGAACACGTACTTTTTTCGCCGTCGCGCCGGCTAACACGGTCATCAAACGTTGACAGAGAATGTCGGGTTGTGTTTGATGAAGAAACAGTTGCTGGATGAACCGTGAGAAAACGACATCGTTCGTTGCGAGTTGCCGTTTTAATGTCTCATGGGACATGCGATCGATTTCTACCGTATCAAAGCCGGCACCCGGATTAAATGACGAGACAATCAACAGCTTAACAGGGGCTGCTTCAAGTGATAAACCAAGTGCCTCCACTTGTCGGCATGCTAAGATCATTTCTTGATCAATGAGTTGATGTAATAAACAAGGATTTTTCAGAGCAAGCGGATCATAAACCGAAACGGCTTGACGAAGCTGTTCACGAGTGACAATAGTTTGTTCCGGCTCCAGTTCTGAAGCTTGAACAGTGTCATAACAAGTCGATAATGAAAAAATCATCCGGTAATCCTCCTTATCATGGATAATTTGTCTTCACTTGTCATTTTAAATCATAAATGAAGCGCTTACAATGAATGTTTTAGCATATGCAGGAATCAGGAAGATTTGTTATCATGAGAGGCAGAGTAAATGAGAGGAGTGTTGACGATGATTCGATTATTTAAAGCGATTCCCGAGCTTGAATTACCGGTTTACAGCGGAGAAGACTATCCGGTCGGCGGAACTGAGAAGACGACCGGCTTTCTGATCTCGAACCATGTTCCTGGAGAACAGGTGGAAGAAACCTTGCTTGTCGCATCGGCTGAAATTAAAACAAGTCAGACAGGTCGTGAATGGTTACAGTTCACCTTCAACTCTCCAAGTGGTTCCTGCAAAGGGAAACAATGGTTGAACCAGGGAACAGCAGAAGAGGCGATGCGTCCGTATCTTGAAACCGGAATCGTTCATGTCTCGGCCAAGGTAGATGAATATCCCGTTGATTCCGGAAACAAATCTTTAACGGTCCAGCGGGTGAAAGCTGTGCACGATCAATCGGGTACCGCCTATTTACCGCAAATGCCAGCAGGTGAATCCGCACAAGACTACCGTGATCAATTGATCGGACTGGTTGAAAAAATGGAGGCACCGCTCCGGCAAGTGGCACATCGGGTGGTAGCCGCCTATTGGGACGATTTTTCGACCCGTCCGGCAGCCTTGTATCACCATCATGCCTATATCGGTGGATTGTTAAAGCATACAGCGTGTATGATGACGATCGGTTTTGGGATTTGTCAATCGGAACGACCTGATTTGACGCTGTTACAATGTATTCAGGAAGCCGAAGCGGATCATAAAAATGATTTATTCCAAGCGGGTGAACGGGACATGCGCCAATTTGCCTGGGATGACAGCTTTGATGCTTTGTACCAGTCGGCCCGGTCGATTGCCCTGTTGGACGAACGACCGCACCAGGATGAGTTACTGTTGGGTATTTTATTGCACGATATCGGAAAAATCTTTGAATATACCCACCTTGGAGCAAGCGGTGACCGTTTTTCCCGTTTGGTCCAAACAGAACCAGCCAGTGAACAATTATCCGGAATCGCTTTAGATCCGAACGGTGTGTTGGTCGGTCATATGCCGTACGGATGTTTTGTCCTGGAACAAGCACTCCAAGCAGAAGCCGTCCGTCTCCCGGTCAATCAATATCACCGGTTGATGCATATGATTCTATCCCACCACGGCAAAAAAGAGTGGGGATCAAGCGTCACACCGCAGACAACAGACGCCTGGTATTTGCATGCCATCGATTTACTCGATGCGCGGAAAGAAAAATGGCGCCAGTCGCAGTTAACATAAGGAGTGAACCTATGTCTGAACGTATTCAAACGACCCTTGTCACCGGCTTTTTAGGGGCAGGGAAAACGACATTATTAAACCGGATTGTTTCGAATCCGATTGAAAAAGTAGCATTACTCGTCAACGAAGTCGGTGCCGTCAACATCGATGAAGCCTTGATCGAGCGAAGTGACGAAGAAGTCATCGAACTGACGAACGGTTGCATCTGTTGCTCCATTCGCGGTGACTTGCGGGATGCGTTACTTCGGATTGCGAAAAAAAGACGGCATGGTGAAATGACATTTGATCGTTTGATTGTGGAAACAACAGGGATTGCCGATCCGGGTCCAATTTTACAGACGTTCTATTTTGAACCGGCGGTTGAACAGCAGTATCAAATATCAAGTGTCATTACGGTCGTCGATGCTTATCAACTGGAGCGGCAGTTAACATTTGAAGAAAACGTCCGCCAAATCGGGTTTGCTGATACTTTGTTGCTGAACAAAACGGATTTAATTTCGGAGAATGATGTGACGGTTGCTCTCAAACGTTTATCCGAACTGAACCCAACGGCGTTAATTTTACCGACGGTCGAGTCCGAAACACCGATCGAACAGTTATTTGAAACATTCCATTTTCCGAAACAGGAAGAAGAACGATTGGCTCAACAAACGGACGGCTTGCAGAAGGCGGCCGATTCCTTTACTGCGTTAACGATTACAGAACCAGTCCCGTTGCATCGGCAACGTTTCGGTGCTGTCCTGCGAGAAATTCTTGAGGCGTATGCGGAAGATTTATACCGGTATAAAGGCATTCTTCATTTTTCGGATACGGATCGGAAAACCATTTTACAAGGAACAGGCATGATTTACGGAACGGCAACACGCGGTGAATTTGAAGGGTCCAAACAAACAACGCTGGTCTTCATCGGAAAAAATCTGGATGAACAAGCGATTCGAAAAGGTGTAAAGGCGGCGAGAGAACATGGTTGAGTTGTATTTTGACGGAGCGGTCCGTCCCTCGAATGATGATGCGGCAGTCGGTATTTTCTGCAAAAATTCAGAAGGTCAGGTCATTGAACGGACGTTTCGGATTACGGCTGAAAATAATCACGAAGCTGAATTTCAGGCATTTTTAAAAGCAGTGGAATTAGCGGAAGAATTAGCCGTACAAGGAGAAAGCGTGTTTTCCTTCCGGACGGATTCAGAAGCTGTTTCGTTGGCAGTCGAACGCGAATTTGCCAAAAACAAACGGATTCAAATTTATTTTGATCCGGCATTCGAACAATTTTCCCGGTTACCGCTTGCATTCGTCAAATGGATTCCACGGTCGGAAAATAAAGCCGATCGTGTGGCAAAAGATGCTTTAAATGAATATGAATAAGAAAACTGACCGGATCGCACAGATCCGGTCAGTTTTTTCATAGAGACGTCTCATCGACCGGATCTTCCAGTCGTTCGACTAAAATTTGATCAATCCGCCGACCATCCAAGTCAACCACCTCGAAACGATAACCATTGCTCGTCACGTGACTTCCGCGGACCGGAAACTCGCCGAGCAGATATAAGACGAGCCCGGCGACCGTATGATAACTATTTTTTGCTTCGCCAGGTAACTCTGTTTTAATATCGAGTACCCGTTTTAAATCATCGATATGCAGTAAGCCGTCTGCTAAATATGATCCATCCGTCCGCTGGACAAGTTCCGGTTCCTCTTCGACCGTCGAGATTTCACCGACAAATGCTTCCAAGATATCAAATAATGTAATCATTCCCAAAAAACCGCCATATTCATCGAGTACAAAGGCAATGGAAACCGTTTCCTTGCGCATCCGTTCGAGCAGGACAGTCGCTTGCAATTGTTTCGGGACGATAAGCGGAGTGTGAATCATGGACTCGATGACAGCAATCGGTTGCTCGGCAGCGAGAATTTCCTTGGCATCGATGTATCCGACGAAGTGATCCAAATCACCGTGACCGACAGGAAGATTCCGGTGTTTTGCACTTCGTAAATCAGCCAAGATCTCGTCGGATGAATCCGTCAAATCAATCCATTCCGTCACCGTACGCGGTTCCATCAATTCATATGCCAACTGATCGTGAAACGCGAATACACGCGAGACTTGTTCTGCCTCTGACGTTGCGAACGTCCCTTCTTTTGTCCCGCGAATCAACAACTGTTTGACTTCATCTTCCGTCTCGTCTTCCATTTGCAGCCGGTCGAGTCCGATCATCCGGAAAATAACGCTTGTTGACTTACTCAAGATGAAGATGAACGGCTTTAAGACACTTGAGAATATCCGCATCGGTTGTGCCAGAAGCATCGTGACACGCTCCGGACTGACAAGGGCAATTCGTTTTGGGACCAGTTCACCGACGACAAGCGATAAATAAGTGATGATCGTGACGACGACGACATAGCCGATCGTACTGGCGTAAGGTGCCAGCCACTCAAAACCGGCGAGCCAGTCAATCAACGGAGCGGATAAAGCAGCACCGCCAAAGGCTCCGTTGATGATGCCGATTAAGGTAATACCGACTTGAACCGTCGACAGCAAATCCGTCGGACGTTCCAAAAAGTCGAGAGCGATTTGAGCGGATTTTTTTCCGTCGTCGGCATATTGTTGCAGCTTGGATTTTTTGGAGGACAGTAAAGCCAGTTCCGTCATCGCAAAGACCCCATTCGCCAAAATTAAAAGTAAAACAATTGTTAAATTGATCAACCACATCAAGCATTCACTCCTTTTCGATAACAAACTATTCCCCAAACCGGCCTCTATCATTCCCATTCGTGACGGTTTCCGTTAAACTATTAATGTATCAGCAGATAAAGGGGGAAATGATTATGGAATACCGTTTAGAACATGACACGATGGGGGAAATTCGTGTCCCGGAAGCACAGGAATGGGGAGCACAAACACAACGCAGTCTGGAAAACTTTAAGATCGGTACGGAAAAGATGCCAATCGAAATCATTCGGGCATTCGCCGTTCTGAAAAAGGGCGCAGCATTAGCCAATCGTGATCTAGGGGTTTTGGATCAAGAGAAAGCGGAAGTGATTGCGGAAGTCTGTGACGAAATCATCGCCGGACAGTTCGACGCAGAATTTCCACTGGTCGTTTGGCAGACGGGTTCCGGCACACAGTCGAACATGAACGTCAACGAAGTGGTTGCCCGGGTCGCAACACGGAAACTTGCCGAGCGGGGAAGTGACAAGGTCATCCATCCGAATGATGATGTCAATAAATCACAAAGTTCAAACGATACATATCCGACGGCGATGCATATTGCGGCGAAGACGATTGTCATCGATCAACTGTTGCCGGCAATCGATGCGATCCACGCAACGCTTGACGAGAAAGCCAAAGCCTTCTCAGACATCGTCAAAATCGGCCGGACCCACTTACAGGACGCAACACCGATTACACTGGGTCAGGAAATCAGCGGCTGGGTCCGTATGTTACAGCTTTCGAAAAAAATGATTGAATTGACACTGGAACCGTTGACGGAACTGGCAATCGGCGGAACGGCTGTCGGTACGGGCATCAATGCCCATCCGGAATTCGGGGACCGGGCAGCTGAAAAAATGAGTGAAGAAACCGGGAAATCGTTTGTCAGCGCAGAAAATAAGTTCCATGCCCTGACGAGCCATGATCAACTCGTCTTTTCCCACGGAGCCATCAAGGCACTTGCGATGGATGCGATGAAAATCGCCAACGACGTCCGCTGGCTTGCATCCGGTCCGCGTGCCGGAATCGGTGAGATTACGATTCCGGAAAATGAACCGGGAAGTTCGATCATGCCCGGAAAAGTCAATCCGACACAAAGCGAAGCGTTGACGATGGTCGCTGCTCAAGTTCTTGGAAATGATGCGACGATCGGATTTGCTGCAAGTCAAGGGAACTTTGAACTCAATGTCTTTAAGCCGGTCATCATGTATAACTACATCCAGTCGGTTCGGTTATTGACGGATGCCCTTCAGTCGTTTAATGATCACTGTGCCATCGGAATCGAGCCGGAGCGGACTGTCATCGCCGAGAACGTCGAACGTTCCTTAATGCTTGTCACGGCACTCAATCCGCATATCGGGTATGAAAATGCAGCTCGGATTGCTAAAGCTGCGCACAAAGAGGGTACAACTTTAAAAGAGGCGGCACTTGCCACCGGTTTATTGACAGAAGAACAATACGATCAATGGATCGTTCCGGCGGACATGGTTCATCCGAACTTAAAAGCATAATCGAAAACGAGGGTCTTCCCTCGTTTTCTTTTCAGTCGAACGGATGATTTCGGCTGTATAGAAAGAGAGGGAAGACACGTGGAAACAACCAAACAACAAATTGAAAAACAAATCAATCAGACGATTCTGATGGTCGAACGTTTACTCCGGATGGATACGGTTCCGAAATCGGAGTTGCTTGTTTTCGCACAATGGCTGAACCGATTCAGCGAATATGATCAAGCAAATTTCTTGGAGCGGCAGACAGCAGGCTGGGGAAGTGAATTGAACGGGGCAGCGGAAGAAGTCACGCATGAACAAATCGTGAAGCTGCTCGCACCGGTCATCGATCATTTGTCAGAACGGGGACGGAAGAAAGTCGTGCGCAAGGAAATGATTCTTTCGGTCACGAAACGGTTTTTGGATAACATTCAATGGAAAAAAGCACTGGAGCACGAAAAATACATGACACGTTTTTTCGGTTCAATCGAAGATACACTGGAAGTCGGATACGATTTGCATGTCGATGCGATGCTGATTGATTACGAAATCATTCGCATGACAGAAGATGCATTGCTGAAGAAGTTGATTAAAAAATTGGAAACCGCGTTCATTCCGCTGATTTTGATTGGTCCGAATGACCCGACTGTCCGTCAGATGTGTTATGCACTTGGAGCAGATGATTACTGGGATGAGACGGTAGGGATCGACGAACGTAAGATTCGCCTTCAGCGGTTGCTGCGGAAATTACGTGCCGTGTCTTCATCGATGTTAGTTGATGAGTTAACAGGTGCCTTCAACCGAAAATATCTTCAAAATGCTTACCGGAGACGGACATCGCGGTTGGAACGTGATCATCAGCTGTTTGCTCTGGCCATTTTCGATTTAGACCACTTCAAACGAATCAATGATTTGCATGGACATCCAACAGGTGATCTTGTGTTGACTGAACTGGCAGCTTTGACGAAACAAGCTCTCCGACAAGACGACGAATTGATTCGCTTCGGGGGTGAAGAATTTATGGTGCTGTTTAGTGCAGACAATTCGAAACATGCCGCAGAGATGATGGAAAGGGTTCGGGCACGAATTGAACGTCATACCTTTCCAAACGGGTTGAAAGTAACGGTTTCAATCGGATTAACGATTATTGATGATGCTCTGATGGATCTAGAAGAGATGACGTCTGAAGCAGACGAAGCCCTCTATCAAGCCAAGCGAAACGGACGGAACCAGGTCATCCTGTACGCGATGGCAACTGCCAAGGAGAAGCTAGAGGTCGTCATTAAGGTCGAAAAGACGTTACTGCCATCTCTTTCACGGATGGAGTTACCGTTTCATCCGAAATACGATTTTAATCTCGTAGCTGACGATCAAAAAACAACTGGCGCGATTGAGCTTTACGTAATGCCGCTCGAACGACTGGCAACGTCAGATTTTAAGCTAGTTAAGCAGTGGAAGCAGGCACGGGAGGCCCTCATTGACGTGATTGCGATTGCCGATGAAGAAAATCAACTGCTGGGACAGGCGCTGGAACGCGGCGTTACGGATTATTGTTTATCTCCGCTTGATTCCCATCAGTTGGAAGAGCAAATTCGCCAATGGGTGATTCGTCTGCCTTAAAAAGACCGAATTAAAAAAGCATCCTGACTTCTTGGAAGTCGGGATGCTTTTGCTTGAAACGTCAATCGAATGATGTTTATTCAAGAACACGATCAAATTGCTTAATCGTAAAAGCCTCTGCATGTTGCGTATCCACAGGGTGATACGTTTCGGAGGAGCAAACGAAATGATCAGGAAGAACGGGATAGTAAACATCCCCTTCGATGTGGGCATCGATTTCCGTCGCATAAATCCGCTCGATAAGAGGGAGAGTCTGCTGGAACAATTCGCCGCCGCCAATCAAAAAGACCTCCTCGTCCGACTCCGCGTAATCCGCCAGTCTGTCTAAGTCATGCCAAATGGTAATGCCTTCCGCATGAAAGTCCGGATCACGTGTGATGACGATATTTTCGCGTCCCGGTAATGGCCGTCCGATTGACAGAAAGGTTTTTCGACCCATGATAACCGGTTTACCGTAAGTCGTTTTCTTGAAATGGGCTAAATCAGCCGGCAAGTGCCAAGGCATTTCGTTATCCCGTCCAATGACCCGGTTTTTTGTATAGGCAACGATATGCGAAATCATACGGCGACGACTCCTTTAATGTGCGGATCAGGGTCGTAGCCTTCGATAATGATATCGTCAAACGTAAAGTCTTCAATGCGCTCGACTTCACGGGCAAATCGAATCGTCGGCAAAGGTTTCGGATTTCGACTCAACTGGAGATTCACTTGATCCAGATGGTTCGAATAAATATGGGCATCTCCTAAAGTATGAACAAAATCGCCGACTTCAAGTTTACAGACATGAGCAATCATGTGCGTCAACAAAGCATAGGAAGCAATATTGAACGGGACTCCGAGGAAGACGTCCGCCGACCGCTGATAGAGCTGACAAGACAGTTTTCCGTCTGCTACGTAAAACTGGAACAACAGATGGCAAGGCGGTAAGGCCATCTCCTCCAGTTGTCCGGGATTCCAGGCACTGACAATCAAACGACGGGAGTCCGGATTGACTTTGATCTGTTCAATCACATCTGCTAATTGATCGACGGTCGTTCCATCCGGTTTCGGGAAAGAACGCCACTGAGCACCGTAAACCGGTCCGAGATTACCGTCTTCATCCGCCCACTCGTTCCAAATACGGACACCGTTCTCTTGTAAATAAGAGATATTCGTTTCACCGGAGATAAACCAGATCAATTCATGAATGATCGATTTCATATGTAACTTTTTTGTCGTTATCATCGGAAAACCATCCTGTAACGGGAACCGCATTTGATGACCAAAAATACTGATGGTTCCGGTTCCCGTCCGATCTTCTTTTTTTACGCCGTTCGTTAAAATTTCCTGACAAAGTTGATGATACTGTTTCATGAATAATGTCCCCCTATGAAAGCTATCTTCCTATTGTAGCCGAATCCGTTCGGTCGAATCAACCGTTGGAGGAAGTCGGAAGATGACGGCGGAACAAATAACTGAACAGTCCGAACAATGGCACGAGGTCTCGCCAACCGAGCCGAGTATTCTCGCGCGCCCGAATACGGTGTAACATAAACAACTGTAAAATATAAAACATCACCACATCGACGGTCATCGTCCGAACGAATTGATTTGTCATGAAATAAACTCCAAAAATGCTCCAGTCAGAACGTGCCAAAGCCAACCAGATGATAATTGCCGACAGAACGGCTAACACGGCGACAACATAAGGAATGAACTTCCGGCGCCGAAACGGTAAAAACGTTTGACGGGGAATTGCCAGGGCGAGATACGGCATCAGAATAAAAGAGCCTAATGCGAATGCGCCGAAACTGGCCAACATCGGTGAAGGTTTCAAGAAGCGTTTTTCATCCAAGAAGAGCATGAAAAAGGCTG
The DNA here is from genome assembly GCF_033721435.1 of Exiguobacterium sp. K1. Lineage (NCBI taxonomy): Bacteria > Bacillati > Bacillota > Bacilli > Caryophanales > Exiguobacterium > Exiguobacterium sp. K1. The sequence goes on from NZ_JAOTIT010000001.1 coordinate 583,104, forward strand.
CAGGATAGATCCCGAGTAATGAAAATAAACTGAGCGCAGACGTATCAAATTGGCTTTGATCGAATCGTAAAAAGGACAGGAGAAAACCGGACGGGAAAACTCTGTTATTCCCGAACAACAGTATAAAGATGATGGCGACAGCCCAGACAAGAAATAATAAATAACGACGATACATGTTGGTACGCCTCCTCTCTTAAATCATTTTCCTCAAACGGAAAAATTCAAACGTGAAACGATAGGTCCAGTATACCTGATTGCGTACAAGGGAATCTTCTTGTCCTGATTACAAGATTCGTGATACGCTAACGATGAAATAAATGGAAGCGCTTTTATTAAATGCGCAATCGATTGCGCAAATTGTTCACAAGAGGAGTCGATCAATCACATGGAACGTAAATGGTGGCATGACAGTGTGGTCTATCAAATTTATCCGCGGAGTTTCAATGATTCAAACGGAGACGGAATCGGGGATCTCGTCGGTATCATTGAAAAACTGGATTACTTAAAAGAACTTGGAATTGATGTTATTTGGCTGAGTCCGGTCTATGACTCACCAAATGATGATAACGGATATGATATTAGGGATTATGAAGCCATCATGAGCGAATTCGGAACGATGGCAGACTTTGATCTTCTGCTCGACCAGGCGCATGAGCGGGGAATCAAAATCGTAATGGATCTGGTCGTCAACCATTCGTCGGACGAGCACGCCTGGTTTGCAGAGTCACGAAAGAGTAAGGACAATCCATACCGGGACTATTACATTTGGAGAAGCGCCAATGAAGACGGGACGCTCCCGAACAACTGGGGCTCGATTTTTTCCGGACCGGCTTGGGAACTGGATGAGACGACAAACGAATATTACTTGCACCTGTTTTCTAAAAAGCAACCTGATCTGAACTGGGAAAACGAAAAGCTGCGTCAAGAAGTCTATCAGATGATTACGCGCTGGTTGGATCGCGGGATTGACGGCTTCCGAATGGACGTCATCAACTTAATTTCGAAGACACCCGGTCTTCCGGATGCGACGGTTCCTCCCGGTGCTCTATACGGGGACGGCGGACAACATTATATTAACGGACCAAGAATTCATGAGTTTTTAAAAGAAATGAATGACGCTTCTTTCGGTAATTACGATGTCTTGACGGTTGGTGAAATGCCGGGGGCGACGACTGACGACGCCATTCTTTATACAGATCCGGAACGCAAAGAAGTCAACATGGTCTTTACGTTCGAACATATGGACTTGGATTCCGGTCCGGGCGGAAAATGGGATGTAAAACCCTTTGACCTTCAGAAACTGAAAGAAAACTTCACGAAATGGCAAGTCGCCTTACACGAAAAAGGGTGGAACTCGCTGTACTGGAATAATCACGACCAGCCACGCGTTGTCAGCCGATTCGGAAATGATACGACGTATCGCGTCGAATCCGCTAAAATGTTAGCGACCTTACTCCACTTGTTAAAAGGAACTCCCTACATTTATCAAGGGGAAGAAATCGGCATGACGAACGTTGCCTTTGAATCGATTGAGGACTATGAGGATATCGAAATCCGTAATATGTGGAAAGAACGGACCGAGCAAGGGGCTTCACCAGCAGAGTTATTGCGTGCTGTCCATGTTAAAGGACGGGACAATGCCCGGACACCCATTCAATGGGATGCGACGGAGCATGGCGGATTTACGACGGGTACACCCTGGTTAAAAGTTAATCCGAACTATCCGACCATCAATGTCGAACAGGCCTTGGCGGATCCGGGTTCCATCTTCTATTACTACAAACAGTTGATTGCGTTACGTCATCAGCACGATGTAATCGTATATGGTGAATATGCCTTGATTTTAGAAGAGGAAACGGACATCTATGCGTACACAAGAACATATGAAAATGAAACATGGTACATTTACTGCTCATTCAGTCAGGAAGAAGTAACTGTTCCACTGTCTCACGATACTTCTGATCCGGTCATTGGAAATTACAATGAATCACCGGCAGGATCAAAAGAAGAGTTGGTCCTTCGACCGTATGAAGCAATCGTCTACCGGACGACACGATAAAATCAGAAAAACGATTAAAAATAAGGGTGGCGGACATGATATCCGTCACCCTTATTTTTAATCGTTGAAGTCCGCTCCTTCTAAAAAAAGAGAACGTATCCTTCTTGTTCTAAGTAAAACACGAGTCATTCAAGACGTCGTTTTGACGAATTGTTTGATCGTATCGATAATCTGTTGTTGTTCCTCTTTCATCGTTTCGAGCCGGATGCCGTACAAACGCTGGTCATCAATCCATTTTTCATGTAAAATCCGTCCGTTCAGCTTCAAAGGTTCGAGACCGGATATAAGAGAAAATTCAACGACGATTGACATCGAACGATCAATCGGCAGTTTCAGCGGTGTTGCAATCGCCATGCCACTCGGGGAGAGATTATGAATTTTCATCGATCCGACCGGTGTCCGCCGTCCCTCTTTGACAAGATAGAATTCACCGGAAACCGGTTGATCAAACTGATACCGGAACGATTCATTGCGTTTAATTTTCAAATGAACACCTCCTGACTTCCATTATCCGTTAAAAGAGAACAATCTTCTAGCGAAATGTTGAAAATCAGGAAGGTGATTGCATTATGCGGCCAAATCTTTCGAAGGAGCCGTCGGATGAATCCGTTTGGCAATATACATGAAAGGAGTCGCGACCCAGGCAATGACGAATTTAGCGAGATAAGTGGTGATGAAAATCTGCCACCAGATATCAAAGGGTAAACTGTGAAAGGCGATTGCACAAAACGTTAATGTATCAATCAATTGACTGAGGACAGTCGAACCAGTGGTACGTAACCAAAGTTTCTTTTCACCCGTCTTCTGACGGATTTTTGAATAGATAAAGACATCAAACAATTGTGAGACAAGGTAGGCGGACAGGCTGCCGAGCGCAATCCAAGGAAGCAACCCGAATAGAAGGTTCAATGAGTTTGACATGTCTTTTGCGAGTGTGTCATTGAGCGGCGTATACAGTAAACTGTATTGCATCAATAACGTTGTCGTAATCAATGAGAAAAAGCCCATATAGACACCTTGACGCGCGACTTTCTTCCCGTACTTTTCATTTAAGATGTCGGTCGCCAAGTAACAGCTTCCGTACACGACGTTACCTAATGTGAAAATATAAGAATAAAGTTCGACTTGTTGTGTGACTTGGATATTGGCAATGATCGTTGCGATGGCAATCCACATCATCAGACCGGTTTTGCCAAATAGACGATAACTGAGTAATAATAATCCCATCGTAATTAAAATGGAAGGAAACCATAACCATTCGTTCATGTGAGAACTCCTTTCTGAATCATACAAACCAAGATTTTACGCTGTTTTTAGTTTGATGTCAAAAAAAACCGACGCCTGATTGCGTCGGTCGAATTTCAAGGGCGTTGCAAGGAGTAACGTTTACGACGACCCTTGCTGAAGTAATCATTCTGTTTGACGAATCCGTTCGTCTCTAAAATCTTAGAAGCGATCTCTTGATGGGGAGAGGTCGGCAGGATACGGGCACGCACTTCGTAAAGAGCCAATACGTTTGACTGCTCGAGTGCCTGTTTTACCGCCTTTGTTCCAAAACCTTGTCTACTGTAAGGATCGAATACCATCAAATCAAGTTGGAAATAATGCCCCATCTTTAATAAGAGTACGCGACCGATCAACTGTTCGTCGACGAGAATATCATAGTAGAAATCTTCGGCATAACTGTGTTCGACAGAATCGAAGGCACGTTCGGTTCCTAGCTCATGGTCGTACCCTTGAATTTCCTGACGAGATAATCCGTAAGCCTGTTCGCCGTACTTTAAAAAATGTTCGAATTCAGTCTGATCTACATGACGTAGTGTTCGACGTTTTAAATCCATGACGGTGTCCTCCTCTGATCGCATTTCACTCTGCTCATTTATTATAGCGACTTGAGGAAACAAATTGCAAAAGATAGCCGGAAGGAATCTCGCACCCGGAAGAGCGAAAAAGCAAGTTGTAAACGGATTGTGATTGTTTCATTTCATGATGAATATGGTAAAGTAATGATGTAGACATCTGTATGCTGGAAGGGGTTGGAAAATGTGTTCACAGAACGCGATGGAATCAAATTACGTTTAGAACAAATCGAACGCTTATATTCTGATTTGAATCGGGAAGCGAAACAATTGACGGAGCGGTTACGCCAACTTGACGAACAAGGGGACGAAGTCCGTCACGATCTTGCCTTAAATAAAGAAGATCGCGATCATTTGAAATCAAGTATTGACGAGACGTTGCAGGCGTTATTACAACGGACGACTGTCGATGCTAAAGTCGAACAAGAAAAACAAGAAGATTTGATTTCTAAAAAAGCACTCATCGAAGACATCGAAGGGTTATTGAAGAAAAAGAAATAAGCTGGCGCAGGCTAGCTTATTTTTTTCTGGGAGTGAAACGGATTGGATAAACAAAAAGTGATCTTGACGACATGCTTAAGACCGACAGAGGATGTGAAGATCAGAAGACAACAACTTTTTGAAACAGAACAAAACATCGACTTTGCTGTCGTAGAACGAAAAAAAATGAGTCTGCCGGCACTTCACGAGCAACATCAGCTACCCGTTCTTGTCGTGGATAAAAACCGGTTGGAGTACTATCCGTCAGGAACGGACAGTTCCTTTTTCTTTCATCCGTCTAGTGCGGTTTTTCGGATCAAACAATTCGACCGCGACGGTCATGACCCCTTGATTGCGATTGCCCGATTGCAAGAGGGGATGACAGTCCTTGATTGTACGTTAGGTTTAGGAGCGGATGCAATCATCATGAGTCATGCGGTCGGCCGGTCAGGTCAGGTCACCGGTATAGAGAGTAATCCGGTCACGGCACTGATCGTCCGGGAAGGGTTGCGGCAGTGGATTGAAGGATATTCGCCAATCGTTGAGGCGATGCGTCGGATTAACGTTCAACTGACGGAACACTTCACATACCTCAAACAATGCACGAGTAATTCGGTGGATGTGATTTATTTTGATCCGATGTTTGAAAAAACGATTTCGGAATCCACACATCTAGACGGATTACGGCAATTGGCAAACTATGAACCGTTGACAGAACATGTGTTAGCTGAAGCGAAGCGTGTCGCGCGACAAAGAATCGTCTTAAAAGCTCATTTTGAGAGTGATCTCTTTGAACGGTACGGATTTGAGCGTACGAAACGAAAGTCATCCAAGCTGCACTATGGTGTTCTTGAATTATGACGGCAAGAAACCCCTCTGAGTCAGACTCAAAGGGGTTTTATCTGTTGCTTCAAATTATTCGATGGCTTCTTTTAATTCTTCTTCCATATCGTCAAATGTATCTTGAACCGATTCAACCGGTTGCTTCGTCAAGAGGCTGACAACGACAGTAAAGAGTAAGCTGGTAAAGAAACCGGGTACCATTTCGTACAATGTATCGCTGAGTCCGAGCTGTACCCAGGCAATAACCGTAATGGCACCGGATAACATACCGGCAAGTGCTCCTTGTTTCGTCATCCGTTTCCAATAGAGCGAAAGCAGAATGATTGGACCAAAGGCCGAACCAAAACCGGCCCATGCATAACCGACGAGTGATAAAATCGTAGCTGACGGGTTCCAGGCTAATATGGAACCGATGACAGCGATGACTAGGACGGCAATACGTCCTGTTAAGACTAACTGTTTATCCGTCGCTTTTTTGTTTAAGAACGTTTTATAAAAATCTTCTGTTAAGGCACTTGATGTGACGAGCAACTGGGACGAAATCGTCGACATGATTGCAGCAAGAATCGCTGCCATCAGGAATCCAGTGATATACGGGTGGAACAGGACGTCAGAGAAGCGGATAAAGACCGTCTCCGGATCACCTAGACCGTTGCCTTGTCCTTCAAAGTAAGCAATTCCGACAAGTCCTGTCATCATGGCACCAAGAATCGAGATAAACATCCAACCGATGCCGATCCGACGTGCATTTTTCAAGTCTTTGACTGAACGAATGGCCATAAAACGAACAATGATGTGCGGTTGTCCGAAGTAACCAAGTCCCCATGCGAGGAATCCGATGATTCCGAGGAATGTCGTTCCTTTCAATGGATCAAACAAAGTAGGGTCTAAGTTTTCAGCGTAGCTGTAGGCCCCGTCAATCCCGCCGACATCTGTCAACGCGACGATTGGTACTAGAACAAGCGCGATGAACATGATACAACCCTGGACGAAGTCGGTCCAACTGACTGCGAGAAAACCGCCAAACAATGTGTAGGCGACAACGACCGCAATCGTCAAGAGCATACCATAGTGGTAATCAAAGCCGAATGAGCTTTCAAACAATTTCCCGCCGGATACGATACCAGCTGATGTGTAGAACGTGAAGAATACGATAATGACGACTGCTGAAACCGTCCGTAAGACACGTGATGTATCTTTAAAACGATTTTCTAAGAAATCGGGAATCGTAATCGAGTCATTTGCCATTTCCGTGTAGAGACGAAAACGTGGCGCTAAAATCAGGTAGTTCACGTAACATCCGATCAGTAATCCTAAAGCAAGCCATAAAGCGGATACGCCAGTGGCATACATGGCACCAGGTAATCCCATCAACATCCAACCACTCATGTCGGATGCTCCAGCGGATAGAGCCGTAACACCGGGTCCTAAATCCCGACCGCCTAACATATAATCTTCTGTGTTTGTCGTTCGCTTGTAGGCAATGTAACCGATAGCAAGCATCATGACCAGATACAAGCTGATAGAAATCCATTCTTGCGTCATAACAATAAATCCTCCAATTTCAACTTTTTTTGCGCTGTTCATATCTTTGTCAAAATAAGCACAATCGATTTGTTCCCCACGTTACAAGGTCTAAAACAACAACGCAAGTCTTCACAAAGTCGTTAAAAGCGGCGTCAGCCCTCGTCCATCAAGGGGTTGGGACGGTTTTCGTCCCTGTTAAAGTTTAAATTTTCAAACTTTCGTCTTGTGAACGTAATACGAAAGAAAAAGCGTTGAAATCTATAAAAGTGTTAAAAGCGGTATGATTAAAAATTTGTTTGCAAAAAAAAGCGATTCAAGTGACTTTCACGTCACTTGAATCGCGGGTTAAATCAACATTAATCCGTAAAGACAATCGCTTTATAAGCCGTTCGAAGACGATTGAGTGCTTCGTCCAATTGACTGCGCGGGCATCCGAAGTTCAATCGCTCAAAGGCTGAAGCATTTTTTCCGAATGGTTGTCCGTGCGTCAAGGCGAGACCGGCCTGTTCTACTAACCAGTCCGCCCGTTCCTTCGAATCAAACGGAAGTGCTCGGCAGTCAATCCAAAGCAAAAAGGTCGCGTCCGGTACAACGACAGTGAGACGTGGCATTTCTGTTTGAATCCGCTCGACGGCATGGTTTCGGTTTTCCTCAAGATAAAGTAGCAACTCCCGTAACCATTCTTCACTGTCGGGATCGGTATAAGCAGCAATGATGGCCGTTGCTGCAAAAGCATTCGGATGGACAAAGTTTGCCTGCTGTACCTGCTCGATTTTGAGCCGCAAGTCGGCATTCGGTACGATCAGATAAGACGCATACAGCCCCGGGATATTAAATGTTTTAGACGGGGCACTGACTAATATCACCTGATCATAATCAAAGGCAATGATCGGATGATGGATTGCTTCGGAAAACAGCAGGTCTGCATGGATTTCGTCCGATAAAACAAAGACACCATACTGTTTAGCGAGTGTAACGAGCCGTTGCAATTCATCGTAACTGAATACACGGCCGGTTGGATTATGCGGATTACATAAAATAATCATGCGGGCGGTCTTCATTTGCTGTTCCAGCATGGAAAAGTCGATCTCATACCGGTCATTTTGCAAGCGGAGCGGATTTTCAATTAAACGTCGTCCATTTGCTTCGATGACATGATGGAAAGGCGGATAGACCGGAGTCTGGATGATGATTTCGTCGTTTTCCTCGGTCAAGGCCAGTACACTGTGTGCGAGGGCGGGCACAACACCGTTCGAATAAAGAATCGTCGCCGGATCCACCGATTGATTGTAACGTTTTTCAAACCAATGCTGAATCGCGTATTTTGCTTCTTCTTCAAACAGGGAATAGCCGAAATTGCCGCTTGCAGCCCGTCTTGTCAAGGCTTTCGTAATGGAGTCGGCTGGGCGGACGTCCATATCCGCAACCCACATCGGAATTAGTTCATCCGATCCGAACAACTGTTTCAAACCATCCCATTTGACGGAACCGGTTTGTCTTTTTTCCAAAATTTCATCGAACATATGCTCATTCATTCTGATCAGTCCTTTCTCTAAAAAAGTTACCATATCTTCACAGTACCGAATGCCTCTTATTTCGGCAAGCTGGAAAAATAGAGGTTTTAAAAAATGAGCCCATGGGAAAACTCAATATCGTACACAAAAAAAAGGACGGGGTGGATTTTATGTTACATTCAAAAGTGTTAGTAGGACGATCACCAGAAGAACTCGAAGAACGACTTAACCAATTCTTTGAGGAAAACGGTGTCGGTTCAAATTCAATCATCACACTCAAATTCTCGACATTCGTCGCATCGAAAGCGGATGAACATTATTCTGTGCTGATTGTCTTTGATAACTCATTAACTAAAACAGTCCTTTAATGTATCATCAAAACGGTTAGGGGAAAGGGTTCCTCTAACCGCTTTTTTTCTATATTTGTGAAAAAGTTGAATTTCATATTGGGTTACGTTATACTAATATTAGAAAAAACAGGCTTCCGTAGGTTAATGGCAGACCTCAGCAATGGTAATGCTGCAGTGCGAGTTCGATTCTCGCCGGAAGCATCAAAATAAACAGGTCTTCCGTCACAAGTCAATCACTTGAACGGGAGGCCTGTTTTTTTGTCCAGAACAGGAACAGATTGTGAGGGAGACATCCATGAATCAATTAAATGTTTCGATTGGTAACGAAATCAAACGGATCCGGCAAGAGCGGAATTGGACACAATCCGAACTATGTGAGGGAATTTGCAGTCAGGCAGAAATCAGTAAAATCGAGAATGGACGCAACTCACCCACGGTTGATTTGTTGCAACAAATTGCAGAACGTCTTAAAATACCAATCTCTTTCTTGTTCGAAAATCAGAAGCAAGAAGAAAGTGTAAAAAAATTAGACCATACATTGCTTCGATTGACTAGAGAAGGAAATTATGAGCAGATTCGATCGTACAAAATGATTACTGAAGATAGATTTGAAGAGACAATTTTGTTGTTGAAATATTATCAAATCATCAGTGACTATCGCTTAAACAATTTTGATCATAGGACAACATCCGTCCAACTTTCTCGATTAATTGAACAGAATGACATTAAATATAGTTATCCGGATTTATATTTAAGAACAAAAATGGGAATAGCAATTCTATACGCAGAAAATCAGGAGTATAAACAAGCTGAAAAACTATATAAAGAGTTAGAAGAGACTCACTTTGATTTTAGTAATGAAAAAGTAGTAGGTCAGCAATTGAAAATCACTTATAATCATGCGAAACTGTTGTTTAAAATGGGAGACTTAGAAAAAAGTTTAACTGTCACATTAAAAGGTATTCGTTATAGTGTACTGCTAACAGATACTTCTTACATTGCACACTTTTATTATCAACTGGGTGAAGTTTTAGAAGAAATGTACGGGGATAATAAGGAAACGTGTCAAAGCTATGTAATTGCATATGAATTATTTAAAGCATTTCATATGAATCGATATGCTAATACCGTTAAAAAAGTAAAACAAAATTTTTGTGACGAAATAAACTATGATGAATACTGACTAAAAGGGCTGTTTATTACATGACTTCACTCTCTAACTTGATCGGAAATCAATTAAGACGAATCCGGCTTGAACAACGATTTACTCAACAAGAAGTTTGTCAAAATATTTGTAGCCAAGCGGAATTAAGTAAAATTGAGCAAGGAAAAGTATCTCCAACAATCGAAACGATTCAAAAAATCGCAAATCGATTAAATATTTCGATCCTACAATTATTTGAGGAAGACACGCAAATGATGTTATTCCAAGAATATGATTATGAATGGACAAAACTCTATCGTAGTCAAAAATTTGATGACCTTATTGGTTCTGTTAAAGAAATTTTTAATACAAAGATAAATACGTCGATATATCTACTTGCTAAATATTTTGAACTGATTGGATTAGAAGGCAGAAAATCAATAGATTACCGATCGTGTATTTCAGAATTATCCTTTTTAACAGACCAGGAAGAAGTATGGTATGAGTCACCTCTAATGTATGTAAGAATTAAATTAGCTATCGCAAACTATTATTATTTGAATGATCAGTTTGTGCACTCAAGAAAAATTTACGAAACATTACTAGCGATGGACTATAATACGGAAGAATTAAAAAGCTTACGAATTAAAATACTGTATAATCATGCGCAACAATTATTTTTTCAAGGATACTATCGAGACGGAATGATAGTCACAGAATCAGGAATTTCTGAGAGTATAGAACGAAAAAATTCTTCTTTTTTAGGACACTTTTATTATCAACGTGCAAATTTCAAAGAAAAATTAAATTTTGATCTTCAAACAGTAAAAGAGGACTATTCCATGTCGTATACTTTGTTCACTGCACTTAATTTGGATCGTTACGTCGAGATTGTAGAAAAAGGAAGAAATGAGTATTTATTGTTTAAGTTCTTATGAGGTTTAATCAAGGGAGACAATTAATGAATTCACTACCGGTATCAATTGGAAATGAAATCAAACAGATTCGTAAAGAAAAAAGAATGACACAAAAAGAATTGTGCGACGGGATATGTAGCCAGGCAGAAATCAGTAAGATTGAAAATGGGCGTAACTCGCCAACGATTGATTTATTACAACAAATTGCGAAACGATTACGTGTACCCCTGTCAATGTTATTTCGTGATCAATATAAAAGTGAAGAATTCCGTGAATGTGACCGACTCCTTACCGGCTTGTTTCGAAGCCAGCAGTTTGATGAGTTAATAAATCAAACTGAGAAAATAAAAAGTCAGTCAACAAACAAGGAAATATTACTATTGTTGGAGTATTTTGAAATTATTTGTAGTGAGAGAACTCAAAAAATAGATTTTCGATCAAGCATTTCTCGATTAGTGCATTTAACGGATACAGAAGAAGTTTGGTTCGAATCACCTCAAATGTATCTGCGAATCAAGATGGCAATTGCTAATTTTTATTTTGAAAACAAACAATTTGTTCACTCGGAAAGTGTTTTTGAAGACGTCTTAAGTCTGAAATTTGATACGATTGAATTAAAGAAAGCTAGAATTAAAATCATTTACAACCATGCTCAGCAACTGTCATTCCAAAAGAATTATGAAAAAGGTCTTCAAGTAGTAGCGACTGGAATTCAGGAAAGTCTTGCGCTGGACGATGCTTCGTTTTTGGGACATTTTTATTTTCAACGCGGCTATTTCACTAAAAAAACAAACGGTAATATAGATGATATCAAGCGAGATTTTACACTTTCCTATAGTCTGTTTAAAGCCTTCGAGATGCCGAGCTACGAACAGCTTGTCATAGATAGCCACGAAAAGTTTTTACTCTACAGATTTTAAAATATTTCCCCGGCCTTCTCACATGCGGAGAGGGCTTTTTTGGTGAGTTCATCCGCGCGGTCCGGATATTGTTGGTGGCCTTCCAAAATGATCGTTTGAACATCTTCAATGCCGAAGAAACGGAGTATGTCGAGCATGTAACGAACGGCATGTTCGGAGTCCGCTTTATCGGATGTCGAATAGTCACCGCCGCGTGAATGCAGCAACAATACTTGTTTTCCTTTCACCAATCCGATCGATCCTTCTGCCGTATAACGGAATGTCTGACCGGCTTGCGCCAGATAGTCCATATAGTTATGGAGGGGAGCCGGAACGGTCAAGTTCCACATCGGGAAAGAGAAGACGATTTTGTCCGAGTCGAGAAATCCGGTCAGGTATTCTTGTAATTTTCCGATCGGAACATCGTCATCGGCATCTACCGATTCCCCGCGAAACAGTTTAGCGGCAGCGGAAGCGAGGCGTAAATCAAAAAAAGGTAACCGTTCCTCAAATAAATTGAGAACGACGATTTCGTCCTCCGGATGATGTGTCCGGTAGCTTGAAAGAAAGGCTTCATTCATATGGGAGCTGATCCCTTTCTTTTGATGGGTACTGTCATTGGCTTCGATAAATAAAAGACGGCTCATGATTTAACACTCCTTTCAATCTTTATTAGTCAATTACCCGAATGAAGACTTCTTTAGACGTGAGGAATTAAAACCAAATCAATGGAGGAATTAGGTTTTAATTCCAACTCGATAAGGAAAAGAAGAGGACGAAGTCACGGGAAGGAGAGAAGATTATGAAGGCACATGAACGTCCTTCATCGACGAATTTTCACTACCATCGCGAAGTAAACGCCAATTACCAGCTGTTCGGAATGATTATTTTTGTGCTGACTAGCTGTGGTTCCATTTTATATATCTTCTCGAGCAACATCAGTTCGTCTGGATTGCAGTGGTCTGAAGTGTGGCGTGCTTTTTTGATTTTTATTGTGGGTGGTGTACAGTTTCTGATTGGGAAAAGCAGTCTTAGCGACCGATGGAAACCGCATATGATGTCGAGTGTCTTCTTATTGATCCCGTTCATCAACTATCCGTATATAAACAATGGGGCACAGACTGTGTGGGCCGCATCGTTGTTATTTGTATTGGCCTCCCTGGTCGTCATTAACCGGACGATGTTACTGTATGCGACGGCAATCAGCGTTTTATCACTCCTGTACGTCTGGTTAAAAGCACCGGCAGGCATGTCAAACTTCAGTTCAACGGATCATATCGCACGGATCGGACTGATTTTGATTGCTACACTGATCAGTCTGTTGATTCATAGACAGTATGTTTCACGGCTGGAACGAAACATCGACTACTTAGCTCGATTGAAGGAACAAGCATTTTTTGATTCGGTCACGGAACTGGCGAACCGGTCTTTTTTTGTGATTGAAACGGAAAAAAAAGCGGTCGCGGGAGATATCATCTGTCTGATTGATTTGGATGATTTCAAGACAGTCAATGATGCATTCGGTTACCGAACGGGAGACCGGACGTTGCATATCATCGGAAAACGGTTGATGACGCGTTTTTCCGATTGTATCGTCGCTAAAGCGAGTGGAAGTGCCTTTTTATTACATGCGACGTCCGCGCAACCGGATCAGTTATGCGATGAGATTTTAGCCAGTATTTCTGAACGTGTCCAAATCGATTTTAAGCAAATTAATGTAACGGCAAGCATCGGGGTGTCATTCGTTAACGGGGAATCGATTGATCATGTCATCAATGATGCCGAGATTGCTTTATTTACAGCAAAGTCAAATCGTAAAAATACGTTTGCAATCACGGATCAAGTGACTCAAAATGAACGCAAACGAGCCATGCAACTGACACGTGATCTGTATGATGCTGATCTTGACCGGGACTTTTTCGTATTGTTTCAACCGCAAGTCAGCGCAACTAATCACCGCATCACGGGTGCAGAAGCACTAGTCCGGTGGAATCATCCGAAATACGGGTTGATTTCTCCGCTGGAATTCATTCCGTTGGCAGAACGGACGCGATTCATCGAAACACTTGGAGGATGGGTAATGCGTAAAGCCTGCCTGCAAGGTCAGCAATGGTTGGAACAAGGACGAAAACCAATCACGATTGCCGTTAATGTCTCGCCTTCGCAGTTGCGTCAAGAAGACTTTACCGAAAAGGTATTGAAGATTTTACGATCAACCGGTTTTCCGCCTTACTTATTGGAAATCGAAATGACAGAACATATTTTTATCGAAGGAATGGCACAAATAATCGAGACATTAAATGAATTGCATCTCCACGGGATCCGGATTGCGCTTGACGATTTTGGAACCGGTTTTTCTTCGATGCAGACGCTCGTCGAATTACCTTTTGATCAGTTGAAAATTCCGAAAGAGATTGTCCGGGCGGCGATTGACTCGGAAGAAAAACGAGCCATCGTCGAGATGATCATTCAATTAGGAGATCGGTTGAAGATGACGATTGTCGCGGAAGGAATCGAAGCGATGGCGGAAGCGGAACTTTTGACAGGGTTAGGGTGCCAGACGCTTCAAGGCTATTTGTTCCATAAACCATTGGAAGCGCTATCCGTCGAACCATTGCTCGACCAACAAGCTTGAACTACCTCCACCTACGCTATGCTAAGAGGTGAAGGATTCCTGAGTTATCCGACCTATTGGTCTGAATTTATCAAGCTAACCCCGTCGTCCCGACGGTTGGATTTTAATCTTGTCAGTTTCTTTTGTGCGGACGCTTACTCTGCTTGGTTTTCGCTACTTCGGTCATCTGCAAGGTGAACGTTGAAGATTTTACGTGACAGACGAACTTCCAGTCACAACCCTATACCTTCAGTTTTCAAAGAACACGACGTATTGTTTTTTTCCTGGTTTTAAGTGTTTTCAAACCGAAAACGTCGGGCAATTGACGTGTCGTAAGACACGCCTTGCCCGAAGGCGATTCATCTCCCACCTACGCTGGGCTTTGTCCGAGACACTTAGAGGTGAGAGTATTCTCGCCTAATTTTGATAAAAAAAGCTCAACCTGTTTTCTACAGACGTCCTCGTGACGAAAGTGAAAAACGGTTGAGCTTTTTTACGTTATAGATAGCGGGCGAAACGCCGTTCGAGCATTTCTTGTCCGGCGGCGATGACGGCACAGATTCCCCAGTAGATGAAGGCGATGACAAAATAAACTGTCATGTAGTCAAACTCCCGTCCGCCGACGATTTTTGCCCGTTGAAAAATCTCCGGCACCGTAATCATGGCAGCGAGCGAAGAGGCTTTTACCAAATCAAGAAGGACATTTGATAACGGGGGGATTGCCAGGCGGACGGCCTGCGGCAAGATAATGCCGACGAACACACGGTATCTGGAAAGCCCGAGCGATTGTGCCGCTTCTTGTTGCCCGCGATCAACGGACAAAAGTGACGAACGAATGATTTCAGCCATATAGGCAGCACTGTTCAGACTGAAACCGGCAATGGCAGCGGTTAAGGCATCGAGTTGAATGTTGATGACCGGTAAACCAAAGTAAAACATGAATAATAAGACGAGAATCGGTACACCGCGCATGAAGGAGATGTAGAGAGTGGCGACTGTCCGTAACAGACGTGATGCAGATAAGCGTGCCAAAGCAAGCAATAAGCCAAGTCCAAGACCAATCAACATGCTGAGTATCGAAATCCAAAGCGTATGACCGAGCCCTCCTAAGATGTAGGGAAACGCTTCTTTTGCTAATTCCGGGTTAAAGACAGACCGCCATTCAATCTCAGAGAAACTGTTCAATTCACGTCGACGAGCGTCGTCTTGACATCAGGCATTTTCGAGACGTCTTTGTTGGCATAAAATGTCTTCGACAATTTGGCGAGCGTGCCGTCTTCTTTCATTTCATCGATTTCAGCATTGATGTTCGACTGTAACTCTTTGTTGTCCAAGTCCATGATGAGTCCGACTTGGCTTGGGTTATAGGCAATATCAGGGTGAATCGTGATGTCGAAATCTTTGAAGAAGTCGACGGCAAGGCTCTGGAGATAATAATCGTTTAAGATGACGTCCGTCCGTCCGTTAGAGACATCACGTAAATATTGATCATTCGTGGCATTATCATATGTGACTTCCTTGGCACCGTATTTCTTGGCCACTTGCATGTACGTTGTCGTCGCTTCTCCAGCTGCTTTTTTCCCTTTTAAATCTTCGAGGGACTTGATGCCGGATAAATCACTTTTACGGACGATCGCTGTCCCGTACGTATATTTGTAAGGTTTAGAGAAGGCAAACTTTCCTTTACGTTCTTCCGTAATCGTAATATCGTTGGCCGCTAAATCCACTTGACCGGTGTTCACACTTGTCAGCATTCCGTCGAAAGACATTTCTTTGAAGGCGACTTTTAAATCAAGACGTTTTGCGATTTCTTTGACGACTTCGACATCAAACCCGGTCAATTTGTTACTTTTTTCTTCGTGGAAAGATGTCGGATAAAGGGTACCTGCTGTTGCAACGGTCAAGGTTCCTTCTTTTTTAATTTTATCGTATGCGGTCATTTGTTTTTCTTCCTGACCACATGCACTAAGGACCAGGGCCGTTCCTGCAATCAAGAGACCCGTCCATTTTACAGAGTTTTTCATTTTAATATTCTCCTTTTCCAAACAAGCACTGATAATTTATTTTCTATTTAAAAATACCACGGAAAAAGGAATTACGGCAAAAATGAACAGCCTCTTAAAAAATATTTTATTCAAAAAAATTATTCATCTATATGTAAGCGTTATCATCATGATGAAACGGTCTATCAAGGGATGAGAGAACTCAAATTTTGGAAATATACATGGTAGCGAATAAACATAAAAGAGTGTAAAGTATATTTTAACAGAATATACAGAAAATTTAGAACGGTTAGGAGCGTGGTAACATGTCATTTCATCAAATACCGCAGCGGCAAGGACTTTATGATCCGAGACAAGAACACGATGCGTGTGGAATCGGGGTTTATGCTCATCGGACGGGACGAGCCAGTCATGAAATCGTTCAAAACGCCTTGAAGATGTTGTGTCAGATGGAACATCGGGGAGGACAAGGAAGTGATGCGAAAACCGGCGACGGAGCCGGCATCCTCACGCAAATACCAGATCGTCTCTTCCGTCAAGCCTTACGAAATGTCCATCTGCCGCGCAGTGGGGACTACGGGGTCATGATGATGTTTTTACCGCGGGAAGACCGGTTGCGTCAACGGTTGGAACGGGCTTTGGAATCCATCATTTTATCAGAAGGACAACGCTTGATCGAATGGCGGACGGTACCGGTCACGAACACTGTGATTGGAGAAAAAGCCCGTCAAACGGAACCTGTTATCCGGCAATGCTTCATTGAAGCAAACAAAGTGGAAGGACTGGCGTTCGAACGGGCATTGTTCCTGATTCGCCGCTTATTTGAACGGGAAGCGGAGCAGCTTGGCATTGAACAATACGTCTTAAGCAGCTCAAGCGAAACAATCGTTTACAAAGGACTTGTGACAACCGATCAGCTTGGTTTATATTTTGATGATTTACAGGATGAACGGTATCAGTCCGGCTTTGCGATCGTTCACTCGAGATTCAGTACGAACACGTTTCCGAGCTGGAAACGTGCCCATCCAAATCGTTATTTAATCCATAACGGTGAAATCAATACACTACAAGGAAACGTCCGGGCGATGCGGAGCCGTGAAAACGGGTTGGCCAAGACGACGTACGGCCGTCGGGCGAAAGATGTCTTACCGATTTTGGACGAATCGGGCAGCGATTCCTCGATGCTGGATAATGCGTTCGAGTTTTTATATCTGTCCGGATTGACGCTTGCGGAAACCGCCTTGATGCTAGTACCGGAACCGTTTGAACACGCAGAGGTGCGACCGGCAAAACGGGCCTATTACGAATACCACAGCAGCATGATGGAGCCGTGGGATGGACCGTCGGCGATTGTCTTCACGAATGGGAAACAGATTGGCGCGACACTTGACCGGAATGGTCTGCGACCGGCACGGTATATGATGATGCGGGATGGTCATTTTATGTTGTCTTCCGAATCCGGTGTCTTACCAATTGCGGAACACGATATTTTATTTAAGAAACGGCTTGTTCCGGGAGAGCTGCTACTGCTTGATTTTGCATCCGGTCAATTGATTTCAGATGAAGAGGTTAAGCGTGAACTGGCGATGCGTCATCCGTATGCCGAATGGTTGGCAGAAGAAATGATTCCATTACCGGCAGACGTCAGAACGGAAGAGGTCTCGAATCTCGGAACGTTACAACGTTTATTCGGTTATACACGGGAAGACATCGACCAATATTTGATTCCGCTCGTGGAAGAGAAAAAAGATCCGTTAGGGGCGATGGGAACGGATATCCCGCTCGCTGTCTTAAGTGAACGACCGCAATCCTTGTTCCGCTACTTCAAACAGTTATTCGCACAAGTGACGAATCCGCCGATTGATGCATTGCGGGAACAAATCGTCACGTCGACGATGACCTGGCTTGGTCAGCAAGGGGAATTGTTGACACCGAACCGGCAGAATTGCCGTCGAATTCGTCTCGCCTCACCGGTTCTTACGCCAGCGGAAGCAGCGGCGCTCAAACAGACGAAACTTGCCCACAAGACACTTTCGACAGTGTTTGACGGTCAACTGGAGGAAGCACTCGAAGCGTTACTCGAGCAAGCTGTCCATGCGGTCCGGGGAGGCTGTGAACTGTTGATTCTTTCTGACCGGAATGTCCGGCCGGGTGCTGTACCAATGCCGATTCTACTTGTCACGAGCGCCATTCATCACCATTTGATCCGGGAAGGGTTACGGACGAAAGCCAGTTTGATCATCGAAGGCGGCGAAGTCCGGGAAGTCCATCATTTTGCCGCCTTAGTCGGATACGGAGCCGATGCCATTCATCCGTATCTCGTCTATGCGACGTTACAGGATGCGGTTGACGAAACGATGCCGGATTATGCCGAACGATACCGGTCGGCAGTGACGGAGGGTGTGGTCAAAGTCATGTCAAAGATGGGCATTTCGACGGTCTTCAGTTACCGCGGGGCTCAAATTTTCGAAGCGGTCGGTATTTCCGAAGAGGTCATCGACCGGTACTTCACGGGAACCGTCTCGCAACTCGACGGTTTGACCTTGGCATTGATTGAACAAGAAGCACTTCGTCAACATGAAGAAGGAGTCAAGCGGACACGGCTTGAGTCCGGTAGCGTTTTCCGCTATCGCCATGACGGCGAACATCATGCCTTCAACCCGGCAACGATTCATCTGTTGCAACATGCCTGCCGGACCGGACGGTATGATTTGTTTAAAACCTATTCTTCGCGGATCCAGGAAGAACCGGCGACGTTTTTACGTCACCTGATGTCTTTCCGGGAAACAACCCCGATTCCGCTTGCCGAAGTGGAACCGGTCAGTGAAATCGTCAAATATTTCAAGACAGGAGCGATGTCTTACGGTTCGTTGTCGAAAGAAGCACACGAAACGTTAGCCATCGCGATGAACCGGCTCGGCGGTAAAAGCAACAGCGGGGAAGGCGGCGAAGAAGAGGAACGGTATCAGTTGGATGAAAACGGGGATTCGCGGATGAGCCGGATCAAACAGATTGCATCCGGACGATTCGGTGTCACGAGTGATTATCTTGTCCATGCCGACGAACTGCAGATTAAGGTGGCGCAAGGGGCGAAGCCGGGAGAAGGCGGACAGCTGCCGGGTGAAAAAGTTTATCCGTGGATTGCGCGTGTCCGTGCCTCGACACCAGGTGTCGGATTGATTTCACCTCCGCCGCACCATGATATTTATTCAATCGAGGATTTGGCGCAGCTGATTCATGACTTGAAACGCGCGAATGACCGGGCGCGGATCAGTGTCAAACTGGTCGCAAAAGGCGGTGTCGGAACGATTGCTGCCGGCGTCGCCAAAGGACTGGCCGATGTCATCGTCATCAGCGGTCATGACGGGGGAACCGGTGCTTCACCGAAGACCAGCATTCAGCATACGGGATTACCGTGGGAACTGGGCTTGGCTGAAACCCATCAAACACTGGCCTTAAACGGATTACGGGACCGTGTCGTTTTGGAAACGGACGGAAAGTTATTGACGGGACGCGATGTCGTCATCGCTGCGATGCTCGGTGCTAATGAATACGGCTTTGCAACGGCACCGTTAATTGCCGTCGGTTGCATCATGATGCGGGCCTGCCATCTCGATACATGTCCGGTCGGCGTGGCAACACAAGATCCGAAGCTTCGTGAGAAATTTACAGGGTCAGCGGATCATGTCGTTCACTTCATGGAATTTGTCGCCGAAGAAGTCCGCGAATATTTAGCGCAACTCGGTGTAAGACGGTTAGCCGATTTAGTCGGCCGGACGGATCTGTTGCAATCATCGGACCGGTTAAAGACGCACTGGAAAGCAGCCAGTCTCGATTTATCCCGCCTGTTCGTCATGCCGGGATATTCACCCGAAAACCGGCAGTACCAGGAGCATCACGTCTCAGCTTCTTTTGACGGGCGTGAACTGGAAACGCTCATCACGGATCAATCGTTTACAGAACAACAAACCTTTACCTTCCCGGTCACCAATACGGACCGGGCAATCGGAACGAATACCGGATCCCGTTTGACACGGCTGTATGGAGCGATGGGGCTTCCGACGGATCGGTTAACGCTCAATCTGACGGGTTCAGCCGGTCAAAGTCTTGGTGCATATATCCCGCGTGGTATGACATTAAATGTGTCGGGAGATGCCAACGATTATGTCGGTAAAGGATTATCCGGCGGGGTCATTGCCGTGCGCCCGCAGGCAAAATCCAGTTTCGTCTCCTCGGATCAGGTCATCATCGGAAATGTGGCACTGTACGGGGCAACGAGTGGAGAGCTTTACGTCAACGGTCAGGCCGGGGAACGATTCGCTGTCCGGAACAGCGGAGCGACGGCAGTCGTCGAAGGAATCGGCAATCACGGTCTCGAGTATATGACGGGCGGAAGTGTCGTCATATTAGGAGATGTCGGACTGAACTTTGCCGCCGGAATGTCCGGCGGCGTCGCGTACGTCTTACCGAAAGATGTCACCCGTTTTGAGGCCCGGATCAACCGGGAGCTTGTCGTAACGGGAGCCGTTTCGGACCCTGAAGAGGCAACCCGCTTAAAAACATTCATCGAGCGGCATGTCGCCCGGACGAACAGTGAACAAGGTCATGCGATTTTAGCAAACTGGGATCATGTCCTCAGCTCATTCATTCGTGTCATTCCGTCGACATATCAAGCGGTGACAACTTTAATGGCGGGATATGCGCAACAGGGACACAATACGGAAGAAGCGATGTTGTTGGCATTTGAAACGCATATCGGACGCGGAACAGGAGGGAAACAATGAAGAGACGGGATCAATTCATGAACGTTCCCCGCCAGGCAGGCAAGGAACGTGACAGCAGTGAACGAATTGGTGATTTTAACGAGTATAAAGAACGTTTTTCTGAAGCGGAAGCTTCGGAACAGGCGAGCCGTTGTATGGATTGCGGGACACCGTTTTGCCATGTCGGTGAGACGTATGGTCAAGTCAAAATCGGTTGTCCGGTCTACAACTTAATTCCCGAGTGGAACGTACTGGTCGAACAGGGCAACTTCCAGGAAGCCCTTGAACGGCTGCAGGAAACGAATAATTTTCCTGAATTCACGGGCCGGGTCTGTCCCGCGCCCTGTGAAGGATCGTGTACGCTGTCCATCAATGAACCTGCTGTCACCATTAAACAGATCGAACGGACCATTATCGATATCGGTTTTGAGAACGGGTGGGTCCAACCGCGTATTCCGTCAGTCAGAAGCCAGCACCGGATTGCGATTGTCGGTTCTGGTCCGGCCGGCTTAGCGGCAGCCGATCAATTGAATCAAGCAGGGCATCACGTGACCGTCTTTGAACGGGAAGATCAAGTCGGCGGTCTGTTGACGTACGGGATTCCGGCGATGAAGCTTTCAAAAGACATCGTCGCCCGTCGTGTCCGGTTGCTTGAAACGGAAGGCATCACATTTAAAACCGGCGTCACGATTGGTCTTGATGTCTCACTCGATCAACTGGAAGCCGATTATGATGCCGTCATCCTCTGTGTCGGTGCAACCGAGCCCCGCAAAATACCGGACGCACCGGGTCAGGGCGTCGGATACGCGATGGACTATTTGACGAGTGTGACACGACAACTCCTGACCGGACAATCTTTGATTGACTTGCATGATACACGGGGGAAAGATGTCCTTGTCATCGGAGGCGGAGATACAGGCGCCGACTGTGTGGCGACGGCACTGCGACAAGGTTGCCGCTCCGTCGTTCAGTTCGGCAAACACGAGATGCCGGGTTCAACACGGACAGCGGACAATATGTGGCCGGATACACCGAACCTGTTCACTCTCGATTACGGGTATGAGGAAGCACACGTGCAGTTTGGTCGCGATCCCCGGGAATACTTGATTGCGATCGAGCGGTATACGACGGATGAAGCAGGCCGATTGACCGGTGTCTGGACGATTTATAATGACAAAATCCGTCATGCCGACGGACGGGTGGAGTTTCAGAAGATTCCTGGAACCGAAAAATATTATCCGGTTGATACAATGTTGATTGCCATCGGCTTCAGCGGCGTCGAGCAGGATGTTCTACGACATCTGCCGGTCGCGACACAAAACGGCAAGATTAAAACGATGGCATACGCGACAAACCGACCGGGTATCTTCGCGGCAGGGGATGCCCGTCGTGGTCAGTCCTTGATTGTTTGGGCGATCCGCGAAGGACGGGAAGTCGCTGAAAAAGTCGAACAACATCTTTTAACCGTGCATAAACAAACCGGTTGACCCGGATTAGACATCAACAAACGTTCGAACTTCCTCAGGCGGGAGATTCGAACGTTTTTTGATCTGTCAGGAATTTTGGACAAGATTAAAAAAAGAAATTAAATAAACCGGTTTGTCATCCCCCCGTTTTTAAGCGCTTTCAGATAGGATAAAAGGGAAGGGGTGAATAGGATGGATATGATGACCATTATCTTTGTCTGCGACTCGGGCTTAGTCAGCAGTGTCATGGGGGCAAAAGTCTTACGGGATCGATTACAAAAAGAGCGATTATCTGTCACGGTTGAAACGTGCCGGGCCAAAGAAATTCCGGCGAATGTCAGCTTTCTGGTCGGTCCCCGGCAAATCGTTGCAAATCTTCCGGTGAAGTCCTCGTGCCGGGTATTTGCAATTGATCATTTGTTGGCAACGGCATCCTATGATGTTTTAATTGAGACCATTAGAAATGAGTTGATGCAAAGTGACTGATTTTACGGCCCGTGAGCGGGAAATCTTGTTTTATTTACTGACGAAATCAGAACCGGTTCAGATTCAGGAAATCGCAGAAGCACTCGAAACTTCGGAACGGACGATTCAACGGGAACGAGACCGGCTTGGACAAACCGTAGCACCGTTTCAGTTGGAACTGGTTTATGTACGGGGACGCGGTTTACAGCTGAATGGGGATGAGGGACAGAAGCGGGAACTGCGTGAAGCGCTATTATTATCCCATCGTCAGTTACCCTCAGCGGAAGACCGGCAAGTCGAACTCGCGTATCGCCTTTTGCAGGAACAAGGGATGATCAAACTGCAGGCTTTGGCACATGCCATGTACATCGCGCCAAGTACGATCAGTCAAGATTTAGAACGGATTGATGAATGGTTCTGTCAGTATGCACTGGAATTAAAACGTAAAAAGGGGTTAGGGGCAGAAGTTATCGGCGAAGAAATCAACAAACGACGGTTGCTGGTCTCGTTGATTTTTACGCAATGGGATGTCTTGTCCTTTTACCGGTTCCTGCAAGGTCATGTCGATCAACTGCCGCATCTGCTTCAGATTCAGCAGCGGGAGTGGATTGAAGCGATTAACCAATCGTATGCCGTGATTGCTCCTTTGACGAAACAGCAGGATATCAGTGATCGACTTCTCATGCGGGCGGCGCTGAGTTTAGCCGTTCAAGCGATTCGGATGGACCAGTTTCCGATGGTCTATGAATTAAAAGCATATCCGCTCGAAGTCTTGCATCACGTCGATACGCTACAGCAACGGTTGCCGTACCCCTTATCGATTGCCGAGCGGCAATGGATTTCTGAAGAGTTACGGAATTTTCAACAAGATCAGCTGGAGACCGGCGAAGAACTGGTTATTCGTCTGCGTGTCAAACGACTAATCGAACAGGTCTCTTTATTGTACGGAGAAGGTTTCACAGAGGACCGGGCGCTCGAACACGGGTTGGTCAGTCACATCATGTCGTATACGAAACAAAACATCGTGAATCCGTCTTATGTCATTAAACAGATCGAACGGGAGTACCCGCGTTTGTTTGACGCTGTTAAACAAGCCGCTGAATTCGTCTTCAACGATCAAACGTTTGCGGATTATGACTTAGCCTTTTGGGTGATGCACTTTGGCGCTGTTTTAAGTAAACCGTTGCCGAAAACACCCTACCGTGTACTCGTCGTCTGTTCGGCGGGACTCGGATCTTCGAAATTACTGATGAACCGGTTACGGCAGGAATTTACCGAACTCGAGCAAGTCGAAAGTTCGTCTCTCTTTGGCATTGGACGTCTCCAGCTGAAGGATTATGACTTTGTGTTATCGACGGTGCCGTTGCCGGACATTAGTCAACCGCATCTGCTCGTCAATCCGTTACTGCCGAAAGAAGAAGTCGACCGAATCCGGAAATTACTTGTCTCCCTACCGAAATCGTTCCAATCTCCCGTCCGTCAGGAGTCATCGGGATGGCTGGATTTAGTTCGATTGGAAGAATTGGTCAAGACGGCCCGCCAATTGAGTGACGCGTTTTCCATTGAAACGATTGCTTCGCAAACGGAAGGGTTGGAAGAAATCCTTCTTGAAATCAGCAATGGACTGGTCGAAAAAAACGTCACCTCGTCGGCCGTCCAATTATCGGCGCAATTGTTACGGCGTCACGAGATGTCTGGACTCGGCATTCCCGGGACACGGTTGGCTTTATTCCATGGTCGCGACGAATCGATTCATCGTGGAGGGTTCTTCATCTATGAGCTGGACCAACCGATTGATCTTTTGGGGATGGATCAGCTCATTCAACCGGTCGAAAGGATTTTAGTACTCGCGGCACCAGAAGAAGCGACGGATCAACTGCTGCAACTGCTCAGCTCAATCAGTGGTGCAATCATCGAAAATGATGAACAAACCCATCAATTTGAATACGGGGATGTTCATCAACTTCAACAGATTTTGAACCGGACATTCCGGAAGGTCATCGAAAGAGAGCTCGAGGCGGTCGAGCAACCGATTAATTTCTCATGAGGACAACAAATCAGAAGAACCATTCGTTGATACGGATGGTTCTTTTGGTCTTGTCCAAGTAATCTGCCAAAACGTGAACTAGGAAAGATTGAGTAAGCGTTTCCAGAACGCATACAATAAGGACATAGCAAAGCACTTATCATACAATGCAAACGAAATGGAGGGTACACCAATGACAACAACACAAGAAGGAAAACGTGGACTCCGTGTCCAGGTACAACGGTTTGGAAGTTTCCTCAGCGGGATGGTCATGCCGAACATCGGCGCATTCATCGCCTGGGGGATCATCACGGCGTTATTCATTCCGACCGGGTGGGCACCGAATAAAAGTCTGGCGGAGTTAGTCGGTCCGACGATTACGTATCTGTTGCCGCTACTGATTGGGTTTACCGGCGGGAAATTGATGCATGACGTTCGCGGAGGAGTCGTCGGGGCACTGGCGACGATGGGGGTCATCGTCGGAACAGAAATTCCGATGTTCCTCGGCGCAATGGTCATGGGACCACTCGGCGGATTTACCATCAAGAAATTTGATCAACTAATTGAAGGCAAAGTTAAACCGGGTCTTGAGATGCTCGTTAACAATTTCTCGGTCGGGATTATCGGTGGTTTGTTGATGATCGGTGGCTTTAAACTGTTTGGTCCGCTGATGACGGGACTGGACGATATCATGGCAGCGGCTGTTGGAGCGATCGTCAGTGCTCATTTGTTGCCACTTGCGAGTCTGTTCATCGAACCGGCTAAAATCTTGTTCCTCAACAATGCCATTAACCACGGAATCTTAAGTCCGCTAGGTTTGGACCAAGTCAGTGAAGCCGGAAAATCGGTTCTGTTTTTACTCGAAGCGAATCCGGGACCGGGTCTCGGCTTGTTACTCGCTTATTCGGTCTTCGGTTCAGGCGCAGCGAAAAAGACAGCACCAGGGGCAGCCTTTATCCAGTTCATCGGCGGGATTCATGAAATCTACTTCCCGTATGTGCTGATGAAACCGGTTCTCTTGCTCGCCATGATTGCCGGCGGTATGAGCGGTATCCTCACTTTCGTCTTATTTGATGTCGGTCTGGTCGCACCGGCTTCACCAGGAAGTATCATTGCTGTCCTTGCGATGGCATCTCGCGGTTCATATGTCGGTCTTGTTGCCGGTATTCTGATTTCTGCATCCGTTACGTTTGTTGTTTCGTCTGTCTTGCTCAAAACGAGTAAAGCAAAAGAGACATCGCTTGAAGAAGCAACGGCTAATGTCAGCGCGATGAAAGGTAAAAATTCGATTGCTTCCTCGCTTGTTTCAGCGGAATCTGCAACTTCATTAGCAGAAGTCGAACACATCATTTTTGCCTGCGACGCCGGAATGGGATCGAGTGCAATGGGCGCATCCGTCTTACGAAACAAAATTAATAAAGCCGGACTGCCGATTAAAGTAACGAACACGTCAATCAGTCAACTCCCGACAGATGCCGAATTCATCATCACGCACCAGGATTTGACGCAACGGGCGAAGGAACGAGTACCGCAAGCTGAACATCGGTCCGTCGAAAACTTCTTGAATGCAGGTTACTATGATCAACTGGTTCACGAAATCGAAACCGCACGCAATAAAATTTCTTAAAAAATAGACAGGAGTGAATGAAGGATGGCAACTGCGATGAAACTGGAAAAAGAAATGGTGTTACTGAATCAACAGTTTAATACTGACGAGGAAGCGATTGAAGCAGCGGGAACATTGCTCGTCGATCATGGATATGTCCGTCCGAACTATATCGAATCGATGAAAACCCGTCACCGGTTATCGACGGTCTACATCGGAAACCATGTCGCAATTCCTCATGGGACGGAAGAGTCAAAAGAAGAAGTCTTAAAAACAGGATTATCCATTCTACAGGTTCCGAACGGTGTGTCGTTTGGAACCGAACAGGCGAAGCTGATCATCGGGATCGCCGGCATCGGTGACGAACACCTGGAACTGCTGTCGCACATTGCCATCATTTGTTCGGATGAAGAGAATGTCGAGCAGTTGGTCAAAGCGCAAACAGCCGAAGACATTATTCAGCTGTTATCTGTGGAGGTGTAAGCCATGAAAGCCGTTCATTTTGGTGCAGGAAATATCGGTCGGGGCTTCATCGGCTTACAATTGGTTAAATCAGGTTATGATGTCTGTTTCATTGACGTGAATGCCGAAGTCGTCGAAGCGTTGAAAACGCGCGGGGCGTATACGGTCGGTTATGCGGCGGAAGAAGCAGCGGTGGAAGAGGTGTCGCGCGTCACAGCGTTGAACAGTCAGACTGAAGCCGAGCGGGTAGTCGAAGCCATCGCGACAGCTGATGTCGTGACGACAGCTGTCGGACCGACATTGCTTGCGAGAATTGCTCCTTTGCTTGCGGAAGGACTCAAACAACGGGCGACAACCAAAAACGTCTTTGTGATCGCATGTGAAAACATGATCGAAGGATCCAGTCACTTGCAGCAAGAAGTGATGCACCATCTCGAGTCAATGCCAGGCAATGTCTTTTTCCCGAATGCTGCCGTCGACCGGATTGTCCCGTTGCAACACCATGACGATCCGTTATACGTCGAAGTCGAACCGTTTTTCGAGTGGGTCATTGAGACAAAGGCGTTACCGGATGGTTATCCGGTGTTCGAAGGTGTGACATACGTGGCAGACATCACACCGTTCATCGAACGGAAATTATTCACCGTTAACACCGGGCATGCGATCGCCTCTTACCTCGGTGCGTTGTTTGGAAAAGAGACGATTGCTGAAAGTCTGCAGGATGTTCGTGTCCGGCGCGGCGTACAAAGTGCCTTGTATGAAACCGGATGGTTACTGCTTGAGAAATACGGCTTTGATCCGAAAGATCACAGCGCCTATATCCAAAAAAACATTAAACGATTTGAAAATCCGCGGATCCATGATGAAATCGTCCGTGTTGCCCGTTCACCGATCCGGAAGCTCGGACCACGCGATCGCTTGGTCAAACCGGCCCGTGAATTGATGGACCGTGGTATCGAGGCGAATGGATTAGCTTTGGGGATTGCCGCGGCTTTAACCTACTCCGATCCAAACGATTCAGAATCTTCTGAATTAAATACCTTTATTGAACAAAACGGCATCCAAGAAACCGTCGCGACTTATCTGGGACTGGAAGCAGACGAACGTCTCAGTCAACTGATTGTCAGTCAGTATGAACAGATGCACCCGATGAGTGATTCCATTGCCTGATCCCGTTTGACCTGAACCAGTTCCGGTGTTTGCCGGGAACTGGTTTTTTTGTCGTTAAGTCTAATTATTTTAGGAAAAGCATCATAGTCTTCTAATTTCCAAATCTTTAACATAAATTCATTGCCTTGTGTATAACAGATTTAGAATATTCGTTATCGAATATTTTTAACGGTTTTTGCGATGTACGCTATAGAAACGGAACTATTCTCCGATCCGATTCTTAGTTAAGAGAAGGTGGAATTATGCTGAATTATAAAGTGAACGTATATATGGCTAAAGGAACACGATTAAAATCAAACCATTCGATGGCAGCAAAACACTTGATTTACACGAGTCAATTTTCATCCCATACACCGGTCGAACTGATTCATCAATTGCTGTTGAACCGCTTGACCCTCGAACAAGAACAGAACCAGCACTTGATGTATACACTCGAAGTCAACACCGTCGTTGATCAATACGTGATTGATGTCCGTCTTTCCTCTGAAGGGGACGTATCGGACACGGTGGAACGCGGACTGATTGAATTGATTGAACGGGAAGAAGTGAGACATATCCAGGCGCTTGAAATCGGAAAACCGGATTACGCCGAATTTGCGCATCTGGTCCTGCATGTCAAACCGGGAGCTCTTCGCGTCGATCAAGAGAAAATGCAACATGTCTTTGATGGATCCGGCGTTCAAGGGCGAATCATCCTGCAAAAAGAGCGGATCGACAGCCGAGAACCGTGTCACTCGATTCAATTGTTGATCGGCGGGATGGAGAAGAGTTTATACAGTCTCTCGCATTACCAGCTGGATCCGCTGTTCCGGAAATTCGGTTTAGTCATCCAGTCCTTGAATCTGTTGCCGTTTGATCTGTTCTTGATTCGTGACAAAGTGGCGATGTTATCCTCCGCTGACGCTACCCGGCTGTGGATCGATGATATTACGACTTCTAAAAACGGCAGAAGCCATCAAATCTGCTTCAAGGATGGTCAAGAATTCATGACGGTCATCTGTGATTTACACGGCTCGATCCGCTCCTATAAATGTTCTTAAGACAGTCTTTGACGTTTAACATAGTTTCATTTCGGTTAAATCCTTTAGAGAAGAAGCTGAAGCTAAAGAATTGGAGATGAAGGCTATGTTATCAGAAAAGCAAATTGAGACATTCAAAACACGTTTGTTAAAGGAAAAAAATAAAACGGAAACAAATATTGAAAATCGCGAAGTCGACTATGATACAGGGGAACTGTCGAGCTACGACAACCACCCGGGCGATTCGGGAGACGAATTGTTTTTACGGGAACGCGATCAAGCAATGACAGATATGCAGGAAGAAATGTTATCGGACGTCGATGTCGCGTTAAAAGCAATTGAAGATGGCACGTACGGAATCTGTAAAGTCTGTGGCAAAGAGATTGAAATCGAACGTCTTGATATCATTCCGGAAACGTTATTATGTATCGAAGACGCGAAAAAAGAAGAAGAGCAGCTTGGAAACGATCCGACATCGCGCCCGAGTGAAGAGGCGGTCCTTGATCCATCCGTTACGGCAACCGGTAAAGACATTGACGGGGCAACTGACGGATTCAGTAAAGTCGGTGAGTTCGGAAACTCGGATACACCTTCGGATAAAGAGGACGGCATAGATCCGACACGCTGATTCGACCAATCCACACGTCAATCCATTTTTTTGGAGATGACGTGTTTTTTTTTGTGAAAAAAATCTTTAAAAAATATCGGAAAATTTTGACTTTTATAAAACATTTGGTACGATAGAAACGAGAAGACATTTCGATAGGGGTAAAATGAAAGCGCATACATGAGATACCTTCTCGTCGGTTGACCATTTTATTTGAGGGAGGAACAATCAGATGATTTATGAGATTCCAAACACGCAAGGGTCAAAGGTACAATACAAGGATCGTTATGAAAATTTCATTAACGGAAAATGGACGGCACCGGTCGGTGGAGAATATTTTGATAACGTGACGCCGATTACCGGGAAAGTATTATGTCAAGTCGCCCGTTCAGGGAAAGAAGACGTCGAACTGGCACTTGACGCGGCACATGCGGCAAAAGATGCCTGGGGCAAGACGTCAGTCGCAGAGCGGTCAAACATCTTAAATAAAATTGCGAATCGGATGGAAGAAAATCTTGAGATGCTCGCCTATGCGGAAACGCTCGAAAACGGGAAAGCAGTCCGTGAGACACTGAATGCCGATCTTCCGCTTGCCATCGATCACTTCCGGTACTTTGCAGGTGTCATCCGGGCCCAAGAAGGTTCAATCGGGGAACTCGACAACGATACAGTCGCTTATCATTTCCATGAGCCACTTGGAGTCGTCGGTCAGATCATCCCGTGGAACTTCCCGATTTTAATGGCTGTCTGGAAACTCGCACCGGCACTCGCGGCAGGAAACTGTGTCGTCTTGAAACCGGCGGAACAAACACCGGCAAGTATTTTACTGATGACTGAACTGATTGAAGACTTATTACCTCCGGGTGTCCTGAATATCGTCAACGGTTTCGGACTGGAAGCCGGAAAACCGCTCGCCTCAAGCAAGCGGATTGCGAAAATCGCCTTTACGGGTGAAACAACGACGGGACGACTCATCATGCAGTATGCGTCGCAAAACATCATTCCGGTTACACTCGAGCTCGGCGGGAAATCACCAAACATCTTCTTTGCTGATATCATGGATGCCGATGATACCTTTTTCGATAAAGCAATCGAAGGATTATTGATGTTTGCCTTGAACCAAGGGGAGGTCTGTACGTGTCCATCACGTGCCTTGATTGAAGAATCCATCTACGAGCCATTCATGGAACGGGTCCTCGAACGTGTCAAAGCGATCAAACTTGGTAATCCGCTGGATGCTGATGTAATGATGGGTGCTCAAGCATCGAGTGAACAAATGGAGAAAATTTTGTCGTATCTCGAAATCGGAAAATCGGAAGGGGCCGAGTGTCTGATTGGCGGCGAACGGAACCATCTTGACGGTGACCTCGCGGATGGTTATTATATTCAACCAACGATTTTCAAAGGAAACAACAAGATGCGGATTTTCCAAGAAGAGATTTTTGGGCCAGTCCTGTCCGTCACGACATTTAAAACAGAAGAAGAAGCACTGCAAATTGCCAATGACACGCTGTACGGCTTAGGTGCCGGTGTCTGGACGCGTGACATGAACCGGGCATACCGCTTCGGACGCGCGATTGAAGCAGGACGCGTCTGGACAAACTGTTACCACCAATATCCGGCACATGCTGCGTTCGGCGGTTACAAAATGTCGGGAATCGGCCGTGAAAATCATAAAATGATGCTTAACCATTACCAGCGGACAAAAAATCTTCTCGTCAGCTACAGCCCGGATAAACTTGGTTTCTTCTAATCGAAGAAAGGATGTGGCGACATGGTCGAACGTGTACTTGCGACCGATGCCGGCTTGGAATTGATTGAACTGCTAAAAGCAAAACACGGACCGTTAATGTTTCATCAATCGGGTGGATGTTGTGACGGCAGTTCCCCGATGTGTTTTGCGGAAGGCGATTTATTTTTAGGCGATCAAGATTTATTGATCGGTACAATCGGCGGCTGTCCGTTTTATATTCATGAGGATCAATACGCCTACTGGAAACATACGCAACTGATCATTGATGTCGTTGATGGTCGAGGCGGAATGTTTTCCTTGGAAGGCGTCGAGGGGAAACGGTTTTTAACACGTTCTCGTGCTTTTACGTCTGAAGAATATGCGGAGCTCACAGCTACTGCCAAACCATAGAACAATCAAAAGAAGACACCTCGCCCGAGTATTTAAGTGCTTATGACTTAGATACACCGGGTGGAAGGTGTTTTTTTTGTGGCATCACGTTATAATTAAAAGATATTTTACAAAAAGAGGAGGACGAAACATGGCGACTTTTCAAGAGTTGACGTCCATTGAAGCCGTGAGGGATTTTTATCTCGGGCAGCGGGCGAGTTTTATTTATGTTTCGAGTCCGGGCTGCGGTGTCTGCGCTTCGTTGTTTCCGCAGATTGAGCCGATATTAGCAAGTCATCCCGAATTTCGGTCGGGACATGTCGATTTAGGAAGCGTCCCGGAAATTGCCGGAGAATTTCCCGTGTTTACTGCTCCGGCTTTGCTTTTTTTTGCGAACGGGAAAGAAATTCACCGGGAAGTACGAATCGTTCCCATTGAACCGTTTACTAAAAAAGTCGAACAGCTCAGCCGATTGGTGGCATCACTCGATTAACAATATCACATCGTCAGGAGGAAACAGACATGCGTTATCCTTATTTAGGTTGGACCGGACAAACAATCGGTGTGACGGCTCCGTCTTCCGGATTACCGGAAGAACTGCATCCGATGATTGAAGAGGCGACGAATCGATTACGGGATCGGCAAATGACTGTTCAAGTCGGACAAACCGTTTGGACACAACAGCAGGCGGCAAGTGCGCCGGTTCAAACGCGGGCGGACGAGCTGAATGCAATGCTACAAAATCCGGAAATTGATGCAATCATTCCACCATTTGGAGGGGAACGGGCGATTGATGTGTTACCATTCCTGGATTTTGAACGAATTCCGGCAAAGTGGTTGCTCGGGTATTCGGATATCAGTACATTACTGTTTGCGATTACGCTCAAGACCGGCATTGCGACGGCGCACGGACCAAACTTCGTCGACATGCGCAGTGAAGAATGGGATGAAACGACGACAGCTTGGCGACGAGTTCTCGCGACGCCTGCCGGAGCAACCGTGACGCAGTGGACATCTGATTTGTATCAGACGAATTGGAATCATGCGGAACGGCCCGAACGTTATATGTACCACCTCGACGCGGCAACAGAGTGGAAAACAATCGATCCGGCCCAAAAACAGGTATCCGGCCGGTTGCTTGGCGGATGTCTTGAAACGATTCGTCATCTCATCGGAACACCGTACGGAGATGTGGTCACGTTTCAGACGGATCAGCTGAATGAAGAACCGATTCTTTGGTACTTTGAAGTATCGGAAGCGAGTGCCACCGACGTTCACCGTTCGCTGATGCAGATGTACCTCGCGGGGTGGTTCGAGCGGGCATCGGGCATCGTGTTCGGACGAACAGCCGGCGGGCGGACAGTTGAGGAGTATACCATCCTCGACGTGTATGAGACGTTTAAAAAACTGCTGGACATTCCGGTGTTTTACGATCTCGATATCGGTCACCAACCGCCGCAAATGACACTCGTCAACGGAGCATCAGCAACTATCATGATTCAAGGAAAAGATTCTAGATTAGACATGACATTTCAGTAATCTAGAAGAGGAGGACAGATATGGCGAGTCGGAAGTTTCAATCGTTAGCAGCGTACAAGCGGGTGCACATCAATCCGGAAACACGGCGGATGACCCTGCCTGAACCGTTTTATGATGCGTTACAGGTAAAAGACGAACTGATGTTAGCACAGGTCGGTCAAGTGTTGATTATTCGGAACCCACAGGAGATTGTCACGACGGAAACGGATTTGCTGTCGGACATCGTCGAAGAAGGATTTACGGGACAAGAATTGGTTCAGGAATTTGCTTACCGAAAGGCACAACACGAACATCGTCTGCGGCAACAAATTTTACAAGAAGAGGATGCCGAGTCCTCGGCACAACTACAAATTGATCTTTAAGAGCAGATGAGGAGTGGGAGCAATGCGAACACGAACGAAAATCGGTTTAGGTGTAATCGGTTCCGGGATGCTTGCAGCGAGTTATTACTTTTATGAAATGGCGATCGCGACCAATCCGAAACCCTTTTTATCCAACAACCGTGATTTGAGTGACGAAATGGTCCGTCTGATGCAACCGGGGCAGACGTGGATTAAAGAACAGCCGCTGGAATTGATTGAAGTCAAGGCGCATGACGGATTAATGTTACGCGGGCATTACTTACCGCCGCTTGTACCATCGGATCGGATTGTGATTTTAGTGCATGGATACGGTGGTGTCGGAACGGATTTGGCCGGATTTGCGTATCTGTATCACCAAGCCGGTTTCCACGTCATGATGCCGGATAACCGTGGACACGGAAAAAGTGACGGGAACTATATTGGTTTCGGATGGCATGACCGGGAAGATTGTCTCCGGTGGACCGAATATCTGGTAGCTCGTCTTGGCCAGGAAAGTGCAATCTTTTTGCACGGTGTTTCGATGGGAGGAGCAACCGTTCTGATGACCAGTGGGGAACTGTTGCCGCCGCAAATCAAAGGCATCATTTCCGATTGTGCGTATACGTCGGTCAACGCCGTTCTCGCCTATCAAATGAAGCGGATGTATCGTCTGCCGCATTTCCCGTTCCTGACGATGACAAGTATCTTGACGAAATTAAAAGCGGGCTATTTTTTCAGTGAAGCCTCGGCCATTAAGCAAGTCCAGCGGGCGACGGTTCCGATTCTGTTTATTCACGGCGGAGCCGATACATTTGTTCCGACTTCAATGGTCTATGAATTGTATCAAGCCTGTCCGACGGAAAAAGAATTGGTAGTCATTCCGAATGCAGCCCACGCGATGGCTTATTTCGAGGATCCGGACACATACGATACGGTCGTGGAACGATTCGTCCGGCGGATTTTAGACGAACCGACAGAAAAAGTATAAAAAAATGCATGAAACCGTTGACACGAAAAAAACTATTTAGTATTCTAATAACATAAATAGAAGTCGTCGTGGCGGAACTGGTAGACGCGCTAGACTCAGAATCTAGTGGTGGCAACACCGTGGAGGTTCAAGTCCTCTCGGCGGCATTTTAAAGTGGAAATAGGAGTACTCTTCGTCAGAAGGGTGCTCCTATTTTTTTATTTTGAAAAATTTTGATTCATGCTCTTAACAAGTTTGTTCGTAAAATTTGAATTTTTCTGATAAAATATGTGTTAAGGAAAAGTTTTTGAGGAAAATACATGAAAGAAGGCATTTGTCTTCAAGAGAGGAGTAACAACATGAAAAAGCATTTATCGGTATTATTTTTATTGCTCAGCTGTCTCGTGGTATTAAGCGCATGTAGTATCGGTTCACAGGACGAGGTCTCGAAAGACAAGACGTACAAGGTTGGCATTGATGTTACGTATCCGCCGTTCGAATATAAAGACGGGGACACATACAAGGGAATCGATATCGACCTCATCAAAGCGATTGCCAAAGATCAAGGATTTAAAATAAAGTTTGAAGCGATGGATTTCAGCGGAATCATTCCCGCTCTTCAAGCGAACCAACTGGATGTAGCGATTGCCGGAATGAGTATCACACCGGAACGGAAAAAGGTTGTTACGTTCTCAGACCCGTACTTTAAAGCTGGGCTGATCCTGGTCGTCAAAGAAGATGAAAACAAAATCAAATCAGTCGATGATTTGAAAGGCAAGAAAGTTGCGGTTAAAAAGGGAACAACAGGTGCAAAATATGCAACTGACAATGCAGACAAACTCGGAATCACCGTCACCCAATTCAATGACAGCCCGGCCATGTTCCAGGAAGTCAAAAACGGAAATGCTGCCGCATTGATTGAAGATTATCCGGTCATCTCCTATGCAAACAAACAGCAAAACCTTGGTCTGAAACTCGTCGGAGACCGTTTGAATGGTGATAATTACGGAATTGCCGTCCTCAAGGGTGAAAACGAAGAGTTGATGAAAAAAATCAACAAAGGACTCGCAAACCTGAAAGAAAACGGGGAGTACGACAAAATCGTCGATACGTATTTAAAATAAGCCATTTGTACGAATGACAAGGGAGTTGAGTCACTGATGGAAGTCGCAAAAACGGCGTTTCCGTTTTTTCTGGAAGGGTTACAGATCACCCTCTATATCTTTATCATCGCGGTCATCGTTGGATTTATAATCGGCTTGATCGTCGCCTTGATGCGTTTATCACCACTTAAGATTTTAAACGGGATTGCCATCGTCTACATCGATGTCATCCGGGGAACGCCCTTTATCGTCCAATTGTTCTTCATTTATTTTGGACTCAATTCACTTGAGTGGCTGTCGATGGACCGGATGTATGCCGGGATTCTCACTGTCGCCATTAATGCCGGAGCCTATTTCGCCGAGATCATCCGGGCCGGGATTCAATCGATTGATAAAGGGCAGACAGAAGCGGCACGTTCTCTCGGTATGACGGGGCGTCAAACGATGACACAAATCGTTTTACCGCAAGCCTTCCGCCGTATGCTGCCGACGATTACGAACCAATCGATCATCAGTTTAAAAGATACGTCGTTGCTATCGATCATCGGTATCGCGGATTTGACGCAACAGGGACAAGTGCAACAAGCAACGACATTTGAACCGTTCATTGTCTGGACGGTCGTCGGTCTGATGTACTTCGTCGTCATCTATCTCCTTTCACTATTAGGGAAATTCTTGGAGCGGAGGTTTACACTGCGATGAGTATCATTGAAGTCAAACAATTAAAAAAATCATTTGGTTCGAACGAAGTCTTAAAGGATATTTCGGTCGAGATTGAAGAAAAAGAAGTCGTGTGTGTCATTGGACCTTCGGGATCGGGGAAAAGTACGTTTCTCCGTTGCTTGAACCGGCTCGAAGATATCACGGGCGGTACAGTAATCGTCGATACCCATGACATCACAGATCCGAAAGTCGATATCAATAAAGTCCGTGAAGAAGTCGGAATGGTGTTTCAACATTTCAACTTGTTTCCCCACAAGACCGTGCTTGAGAACGTCACGCTTGCACCGATGAAAGTCCGGAAAACGGACAAAACGCAAGCGAAACAGCGGGCGCTCGAATTGTTGGATAAAGTCGGATTGCGGGAGAAAGCCGATAACTATCCGGGGGAACTGTCCGGCGGTCAAAAACAACGGGTTGCCATTGCCCGTGCCCTGGCCATGAATCCGAAAATCATGTTGTTCGACGAGCCGACATCCGCGCTCGACCCGGAAATGGTCGGCGATGTCCTTGCTGTCATGAAACAGTTGGCACTTGAAGGGATGACGATGATTGTCGTCACGCACGAGATGGGATTTGCGCGTGAAGTCGGGGATCGGGTTCTTTTTATGGATGGTGGTTTCATCGTCGAAGAAAACATTCCGAGTCTATTATTTGATTCTCCACAACACGAACGGACACAATCGTTTTTAAGTAAAGTGTTATAACACAAGACATTGAGCAGGAATGGCCTTCAGGGAGGTCGTTCCTGCTCTTTTTTTGACGAATACAGCTGTTTTCCCCTAGAGAGGTTTCATTCATAAACAACACAGGGTACAGTCATAAGAAAAACTTATACATTTATGACTGAGAAATTGGGAATTCGAAACGCACTGACCTAAAAGAAGTAGTAATATAATAACTAAGGCAAACACTTTTGACATACAGGCCATCGTTAAGGGTTATGTTCGGTCTCGTTGCAAGGAACATGACGATTATCGAATTTTTATGTCATATGATTTGAAAGCGCTAACAGGTAGAGATCTGGAAATGTACTGATTTTCAGTACAAAGAGTGGAATGAATGAAACGGGGGGAACCGTACATGGCAAGCCGGGAACAGGAACAGCAAACATTTTATGGACCAAACCTTGGATACATCATTGAATTGTATGAACGCTTTTTAGAAGATGCTTCTTCTGTTGATGAAGAAACACGGGCCTATTTCGAACAAAATGGTGCTCCGGTCGCAGAATCAGTAACTCAGCAACCGATCGAAACGGGAGATTTCGAAAAGTACTTGGCAGCGAGTCGCTTAGCGGATCAAATTCGAGCGAAAGGTCACCTTGCGGCTGACATCTATCCGCTGAAAGATCATCCGCGGGAAACGGAATTGCTGGAGCTTCGTCAGTTCGGATTGACGGAAGCCGATTTACGCGGCATGCCGGTCACGCTTGTTTGTCCGGAACCGCCGGGACATCTGAAGGATGCCTATGAAGGAATCGAACATTTAAAAGCACAGTATACAGGTGCGGCAGCCGTTGAGTTCCAACATGTCGATGATTTGGAAGAAAAGAAATGGTTACGCCAAAAAATTGAACAAGGTGCATTGACGGCACGTTTATCGGTCGAACAGAAAAAGCAGTTATTCAAACGGCTCGCCGAGACGGAATTATTCGAAAAGTATCTCCATAAAACGTACGTCGGACAGAAACGGTTCTCGATTGAAGGACTTGACGCGATGGTTCCATTGCTCGACACGATCGTTGGACATCTGATTGCCAACGGGTCGGAAACGATCAATATCGGAATGGCGCACCGGGGAAGATTAAACGTCTTGGCGCATGTTTTAGGAAAACCGTATGAAATGATTTTCGCGGAATTCCAGCATGCACCGAACCATGATCTGGTCCCTTCCGAAGGGTCAATCGGCATCACGTACGGCTGGACGGGAGACGTGAAGTATCATTTAGGGTTAAACCGGAAGATGGAGCAACAATCAAGTAACGTCCGGATGACGCTTGCCAACAATCCGTCTCACCTCGAGTTCGTCGATCCTGTCGTCGAAGGTTTCACACGGGCAGCGCAAGATGACCGTTCACAAAAAGGGGCACCGCGTCAGGAACAGGGAAAAGCCGCCGCCATTCTCATTCATGGAGACGCTGCCTTCCCGGGACAAGGAATCGTTGCTGAAACGTTGAACCTGACGAATTTGAAAGGTTATAACACAGGCGGAACGATTCATATCATTGCCAATAACACAATCGGCTTTACGACGGAACCGACGGATTCCCGTTCGACCCGTTATTCGAGTGACTTGGCAAAAGGGTATGAGATTCCGATTTTCCACGTCAATGCGGATGAGCCGGAAAGTTGTTTGGCAGTCGCATTGCTTGCCAGCGAATACCGCGCGACGTTCAACAAAGACGTCTTGATTGATTTGATCGGATACCGTCGCTTCGGACATAACGAGATGGACGAGCCGATGAACACGAATCCTGTTCTTTACGATTTGATCCATAAACACGATTCAGCCCGTGTCTTATATGCGAAGCAACTGGTCGAACAAAATGATGTAACGAAAGAAGATGTCACGACGATTGAATCGGACATCAATGACATGATGAAAGCGGCACGTGAGAAAGTTCCGAATGTCGAAAAAGAGTACGGCGGCATCATGCCGGACGTCGTCTTCAAAGGTGTCCCGCACATCGAGACCGGCGTCGCGGTTGAAAAATTGACGGCTTACAATGAACAGTTGCTCGAATGGCCAAGCGGATTCAATGTCTTCCATAAACTTGAAAAAGTGTTGAAACGCCGGACCGACGCGTTGACGACGAAAAACGGTATCGACTGGGGACATGCGGAAACGTTGGCATTCGCCTCGATTCTTTCCGATGGCACACCAATCCGGCTCAGTGGTCAGGATTCGGAACGGGGAACATTTGCCCAGCGGAACATCAATTTAAATGATGTCAAAACCGGCAAATCGTTTTCACCGATGCACAGCTTGAAGTCAGCAACGGCCTCATTTGCTGTCTACAACAGTCCGTTGTCGGAAGCAGGCGTTCTCGGATTCGAATACGGTTATAATGTGTTCGCACCGGAAACACTGGTGTTGTGGGAAGCCCAGTACGGCGACTTTGCCAACTCGGGTCAAGTCATCTTTGACCAGTTCATCTCGGCAAGCCGTGCCAAATGGGGGCAGACTTCCGGACTTGTCATGCTGTTACCACACGGATATGAAGGACAAGGACCGGAGCACTCGAGTGCCCGTCTGGAACGTTTCCTGACCCTGTCAGGTGAGAAGAACTGGACGGTCGCCAATGTATCGAGTGCGGCCCAGTATTTCCATCTGCTACGCCGTCAGGCCGCGATTCTTGGAAAAGAAGAAGTCCGTCCGCTTGTCGTCATGACACCCAAAAGTTTACTCCGCCATCCACTGGCGACGTCCGATCTCTCGGAACTGACAGACGGTTCATTTAAACGGATCGTCGAACAGGACGGTCTCGGACAATCACCGGAACAGGTGGAACGAATCGTCTTCTGCAGCGGAAAAGTGGCCATTGATTTGGCGGAAGCCGTTTCAAAATCAGATGATGATTTCAACTGGTTGCATATTGTCCGGATTGAAGAAATTTATCCGTTCCCGGCCAAGCAGTTAAATGCTTTGCTTGAACGTTATCCGAATGTCAGTGAGTTTGTCTGGGTGCAGGAAGAACCGAAAAACATGGGGGCTTGGACATACATCGAGCCGCGTCTTGAATCGGTTGCCGTCAATGGCATTACAACGGTCCGTTACATCGGCCGTCGTCGACGTTCAAGTACGGCGGAAGGTGATCCGACAGGACATAAAGTCGAACAGGCGCGGATTCTGACAGATGCCTTGACGCGGACGACAGTCAATCAACCGAGCACATCAGCTACTTCCGAAACAAATGTCTAAGCTACAATCAAGTGGGGTCAAACACGAAAAGAGTCTTAGGGGGACGAATTAACATGGAAATCAAAGTGCCAGAACTTGCAGAATCGATTACAGAAGGTACGGTCGCATCGTGGTTAAAACAACCCGGCGATCAGGTAGAAAAAGGGGAAGCCATCGTCGAGCTGGAGACAGATAAAGTTAACATCGAAGTACCGTCTGATGAAGCGGGTATCCTGTCTGAAGTAATGGCAGCCGAAGGGGATACAGTCCGTGTCGGAGAGACGATTGCCATCATCACGGCAGGCGGGGAAGCGGCACAACCGGCAGCAACAACGCCGGCACCGGAGCAAAAAGAAGCACCGGTTGCACAGGAACCGAAAAAAGAACAGCCGGCACCTGTTGCCGCGACTGAAGCGACGTCGGTTGCCGATCGTCCGATCGCATCACCGGCTGCCCGGAAAATGGCCCGTGAAAAAGGAATCGATTTAGCGCAAGTCGCGACACAAGATCCACTCGGACGGATTCGTGTCCAGGATGTCGCGACGTTTGAAGTCGCTCCGCGTGAACAAGCAAAAGCACCGCAAGCGCCGGCACCACAAGCAGCACCGCCTGCAGCTCCGGGTAAACCGGAAGAACGGATTAAAATGTCACGTCGCCGTAAAACGATTGCCAACCGTTTAGTAGAGGTTCAACAAACGGCAGCGATGTTGACGACGTTCAATGAAATCGATATGTCGGCTGTCATGTCATTACGGAAGCGCCGCCAGGAAAAATTCGTCAAGGACAATGAAGTTAAGCTCGGTTTCATGTCATTCTTCACGAAAGCGGCCGTTGCTGCGCTGAAAAAAATGCCGTATCTGAACGCCGAAATTCAAGGGGACGAAATTGTTCTTAAGAAATTCTACGATATCGGAATCGCTGTTTCCGCACCAGACGGCTTGGTTGTACCGGTTGTCCGTGACGCCGATAAAAAGAACTTCGGTGAAATTGAAAAAGATATCATCAATCTGGCCGTCAAAGCCCGGGACAACAAGCTTGGCCTATCGGATTTGACAGGCGGGACATTTACGATCACAAACGGCGGAACGTTTGGATCATTGATGTCGACACCAATCCTGAACGGACCGCAAGTCGCGATTCTCGGGATGCATGCGATCAACCTGCGTCCGGTCGCCATCGACGCCGAGCGGATGGAAAATCGTCCAATGATGTACGTTGCACTTTCCTACGACCACCGAATCGTTGACGGGAAAGAAGCCGTCACGTTCCTGAAGCACATCAAAGACTTGCTTGAAGATCCGGAGTCATTGATTTTTGAAGCTTGATTCAATCATTTTTACTCCCTGTTTCCGTCGCGGAAGCAGGGAGTTTTTATGCACTCGTTCAAGCGGATGTGACAACTCTGTCACGGAATCTATACAGAAGATTACATGGAATTCATAAATTCTTCATCAACAGCCGATAAGATACATCTGTACGTTACTTCGAAGGGGGAACCAGAAATGTTGAAACAAATCGGTGTCACGGTAGTCGCAGGAATGATCGTCGCAAGCGGTACAACGAGTATTGAAGCAGCGGGGAAAGCGAAAGGACTGCTCGATCCAAATCGAGTTGTCAACATCGCTCACCGCGGAGCATCCGGTTATGCACCGGAACATACGATGCTTGCCTACGATATGAGCCATAAAAAATTTAAAGCGGATTATATTGAAATTGATTTACAAATGACGAAGGACGGTCAACTGATTGCGATGCACGACGAGACGGTCGACCGGACGACAAATGGTACCGGAGCCGTCAAGGATAAAACGCTTGCGCAAATCAAGCGTCTCGATGCGGGCAGCTGGTTTAACGAAACCTATCCGGCGTATGCCAACGCGAATTATAAAGGACTGAAAGTGCCGACATTAAACCAAATTTTTGACCGGTACGGCAAACAGGCCAACTATTATATCGAAACAAAATCTCCGGAAGTTTACCCGGGTATGGAGAAAAAGCTTTTGGATACGTTACGTCGTCACGGGTTATCAAGTAAACAGTTCAAACCGGGACAAGTCATGATTCAATCGTTCAGCCGGGACAGTTTACTGAAGGTCAAGCAGTTAGATCCGAAGCTTCCGCTTGTCCAACTGCTTGAGGGACCGCAAATGACGGATGTCACGGATAAGGAATTAAAGACGATCCAATCGTATGCTGTCGGTATCGGACCATCATTTAAATCGTTGACACGACAAAATACGAAACAAATCCGGAATGCTGGATTGTTGCTTCATCCGTATACGGTCAATGAAAAAGTAGATATGCAACGGATGCTTGATTACGGTGTGACCGGCGTCTTTACGAACTTCGCCGACCGGTTCAATGAAGTTCTGAAACATACAAAAAAGAAATGATTCCTTAAAAAGTCAGTTTCCGGATCCGGAAACTGACTTTTTTTGTTCGAACGGCATCCAAATCTCTTTCCGTTACGTATACTGTTAAAAGCACATCCTTTATTTTCGATTAGGATCGAACATGATACGATGAAACAGCAGTGTGAAGTGGGATTTAAACGGGTTCCATGAACAGAAAGAGAGGAAAAACATGCGAATCACTCAATATACAGACTATGGACTTCGCGTCCTGATTTATTTAGGTCTTCACCGAGATGAAGTAACACCGATGCCGGCGATTGCCAATCACTACGGTATTTCTTCCAATCACTTGATGAAAGTGACACAACAATTGACGAAACTCGGATACGTGGAGTCGACACGCGGGCGGACCGGGGGACTTCGGCTGATCCGTGATCCGGAAGAAATCAATATCGGAAAAGTCGTTCGCGAGATGGAGCCGATGGATATCGTCGAATGTTTTGCGGCAGATGGTCATTGTGTCATTGAACCCCAGTGTCAGCTCAAAGGGATTCTTGCCCGTGCCTTGCGTGCTTTCATTCGGGAACTGGAACAACATACATTAGCCGAATTACTCAAAAATCCATATGAACTGAATTTGTTATTCGCAAAAACGGATGCGAACCCTTCACGTTAAGTGAACGGTCGCATCCGTTTTTTGTGTTCGTAGAGAAAAAGAACTGGGCTCATTTTAATTTAGGAGCAGGTCGTTTTTTAGGGGTGACATGCTCCGGATTTTTGGCAAGGTCATCCTGAACCGAACCTTTCCAAAGCGGAACATCACTGTAATAGGCGGCACGGGCAATTAAATGTCCGCCAATCGGTGCTGTGATTAAGACAAACACGATGCCGAGTACGACTCGGGACGAGAAAAATCCGTCTTCAGCGACGAAATAGATGATGACGCTGATAAGAATACTCATGACGCCGAGTGTTGCACTCTTGGAGGCGGCATGCGCACGTGTATAGAGGTCAGGTAACCGGATAAGGCCAAGTGCCGTCACGAGGCTAAAAAATGCTCCGATCAATGCAAAGGCAGCTACAAAAAAATCACTGATTGCGGTCACGTTCGATGATCTCTCCTTTCTCGATGAATTTCGAGAAGGCGACCGTCCCGATAAAGGCTAAAATCCCGATCAACAAAATGACTTCGAGATAGTTACTCGTCCGAAGAATAATTGAGACGAGACCGACGACGGAAATCAGGCTGATTCCGATCGAGTCAAGGGCGATGACCCGGTCGGCTACGGACGGTCCTTTAATGACCCGGTAAAATAAACCGAGCATGGATAGGAAGACGCCTCCTAAGGCAATGAATAAAATCGTCTCTAACATCAGCGGCTCACCTCCAGGATGGCTTTCTCAAAACTGTTTCGGATCGAGGCCACTGCATCATCCGCTTCCGGCATGTGCAGAGCATGGATGTACAATGTCTTGTTATCGTCCGAGATATCGACGACCAACGTTCCGGGGGTCAACGTAATCAACAGTGACAGCAATGTAATCTGCCAATTGTGTTCGAGTTCTGTCTCATAGGCGAAAATCCCCGGTTTAATGTCGAGGCGTGGCTTTAAAATGATGGACAACACTTCCAAATTCGCGACGACCAGTTCATACAAAAACCGAATGAACAATCGGATCAAGGCGATGAACGGTCCAATATAAAACCGGGTGCTGAACCCTCGCCGCATCGCGAACATCGCAATCAAACCGAGTAAGTAGCCGATGATGAACGATGAGGCGGAGAAGGAGTTAGCAAGAAACATCCAGAGGAATGCAAGCAAGATATTGAGTAATAACTGAAACGGCATAGGTTAATCCTCCTTCAGTACAGCTTGGATATAGAGTGTCGGATCAACTAGCGGATCGACAGCTTGCGAGATGAGCGGACGGACGGCTTCCGTTCCGATTCCATATAAAACGGTCATTGCGACTAAAGCGAGTGCAGGAGCCAGCAACTGTTTGGTCAGATGGCGTTTTGGACCGCTGTAAGTTTTCGGTGTC
Source organism: Exiguobacterium sp. K1 (assembly GCF_033721435.1). NCBI lineage: Bacteria > Bacillati > Bacillota > Bacilli > Caryophanales > Exiguobacterium > Exiguobacterium sp. K1. Next base: position 627,989 of record NZ_JAOTIT010000001.1, read on the forward strand.
CCCCAGAAGCCGCGGATGAAAATCTGCATCACGGAATAAAGCACAAGTAGACTCGAAATCAAGACGACGAACGGACCCACGAGATCGCCGGCTTCAAAACCACCGCGGACGATCAACAGTTTCCCGATGAATCCGCTGAGCGGTGGAATGCCGGCAAGTGATAATGCCGCAATGAAATACGTCCAGCCAAGCAACGGATAGTCCTTGATCATACCACCCATATCTTTTAAGCGGCTGGATCCGGCAATACCAATCATCACACCGATCAACAGGAATAACGCAGCTTTGATCAGCATGTCGTGAATCAGGTAGAAGACGGCACCTTCAAGCGACTGCCGGGTCATGACAGAGACGCCGTACAAGATGACACCCACCGCAACGATGATGTTGTAAATCAGAATCTGTTTCACATCACGTGTCGCAAGTGCCCCGATGACACCGATGACGATCGTTGCGAGCGCCAGCCAACCGAGCAGTTGATGCGTGAACTGTTGCTGGTGTGAGAAGAACAGACTGTATGTCCGTAAGATACCGTAGACACCAACTTTTGTCAGCAAGGCACCAAACAGGGCAAGAACAGGTGTCGGCGGCACTTGATACGAACCGGGAAGCCAAAAGTACAACGGGAAGATGGCGCCCTTTAAGCCAAAGACAATTAAAAACAGAACCGCGATGACGCTGAGGATACCGGGTTGATTGATTTCAGTGATCTTTTGTGAAATATCAGCCATGCTGAGTGAACCGATGACCCCGTATAAAAAGGCGACGGTCATGACGAACAAGGCGGACGAAATGACGTTAATCAACAAATACTTCAACGACTCCCGAAGTTGAGCCGGCTTGCCGCCGAGAACAATCAGGACGTAAGACGAGATCAGAAATACTTCGAAAAAGACGAACATGTTGAAAATATCACCTGTCGTGAAGGCACCGTTGACACCGAGCAATAAAAATTGGACGGCGATGTAATAATAAAACCGTTGGTGCAAGTCGGACAAATAATACATTGAATACCAGATGACAAAAAAGACGAGCAGACTGGTCGTTAAGACAAGCAGGGCGGACAACATGTCCGACACGAGCGTAATACCAAACGGAGCCGGCCAGCTGCCGAGTGTCACGGTCAGAATGCCGTCTTTTCGGACACTGTACACGAGATAGATTGTTGCAACGATCGTCAAGAAAGTCGAAACAAGCGACACCGATCGTTGCAGGCGGAGTCGGTTTGGAAACAGCATCAAGATGACTCCGGTAATCAGCGGAATTAACAGCGGTAGTAATGGTAAATTAATCATGCATATCGGTTCCTTTCATTTCCTCCAGATTATCTGTTCCCAGTTCCTGATAAGCCCGATAAGCAAGTACAAGGAAAAATGCAGTCACACCAAAGCTGATGACGATCGCTGTCAAGACTAAGGCTTGTGGCAGCGGATCCGTATACTGGGTGACGCCGTCCTTGATGACAGGAGCGGCACCGGTCTTCAGACCACCCATCGTCATGACGAGCAGATGAGCAGCATGACTGAGTAAACCGGTTCCGATGATGATTCGTAAGACACTTTTTGAAAGAATGAGATAGACGGCACACATCGTCAAGATGCCTGCTGCAATCGCCATGATGATTTCCATGCGTTAATCACTCTCCCCAATCGTTTGAATAATTGTCATTGTCACACCAACGACCACAAGATAAACACCTAAATCGAATAACATCGCTGTATGCAAAGATGTTTTTCCAAACAGCGGTAAATTGAAGTAACCGTGGGCGTGTGTGAAAAACGGTTTGTTAAACAGCAGGGCACCAGACGCTGTCAGCACGGAAATCAACATGCCGACTGCCGTCATCTGTTTGTAATCAATCGGAAGAATCTGCCGAAGTGTCTTGATGTCAAAAGCCAATAGGACGAGAACCAGTGCCGAGGCGGTCACAAGACCACCGATAAATCCGCCGCCCGGTGTGTAGTGACCGGCGAAAAACAGGTAGACGGCAAACAAAAAGATGATAAAAGTGATGAATGTCGTCGAAGATTCCAATATGACGTCATTCGTATGCTTTTTGATCGGGTTTTTCATTTGTCGATTCCTCCTGTCTTGCGGAAATTGATCATCGCGTAAATCCCGAGTCCGGCAATCGCGAGCACACTGATTTCAAACAACGTATCAAAACCACGGAAGTCGACGAGAATGACGTTGACCATGTTCCCGCCGGCAGCAAGGTCCGCTACGTTGTCGATATAATACTGGGCAATCGAAGCAAATGACCGTTGGCTGAGTGAAGCGAGTGCAACGAGTGTAACACTTAAGCCGACAAGTGCGGAAATTGCTGCGTTTCCGAGTTTAAATTTAATCCGTTCCTCTTTCCGGCTGATTTCCGGCATGTGATAAAACACAAGCAGGAATAAAGCGACGGAGACGGTTTCGATGACGAGTTGGGTCAAAGCCAAGTCAGGTGCCCGGAATAAGACGAAGAACAGAGCGACCGTATAACCAACGACACCAAGTAAGATGATCGATGTCAAACGCGACCGGGCAAAGGTAATTGATAAGGCACTGCCGACAAGGACCAGGACCAAGACGACTTCATAGGCATGAACCGTACTGAGTGGGTTCACATCAAACCGGAAGGCATCGAGGAAATAAAGGCTCGATAATACCAGGACGACGATGAAACCAAAGATATACACGAGGTAGGAACGCATATAGCCGGTCATGACCGTATCATGGATAGCGGTCGAGGTCCGCTCACCGCGACGCAACAGGGCATCATATTGATGATTGAGCGAGACCTGCTTCGGCATCCGGTGATACAGGGAGCGCCATTTTGGCAAGGTCAGGAATAAAACGGTTCCGGCTGAGATGATCAGGACGGTTAAGAACAGTTCCAGATTAAATCCATGCCAGAGCTTGATCTCGACCGGAATCGTACCGCCGTTTGCGATGACTTTCGGTAAAATGGCTTCCGCTGCCGGACGAATCAAGGTGTTCGACAACAGGTTCGGGAACAAGCCGATCAAAACGACCAAGGACACGAGAAAAAGCGGTGGTAACAGCATACCGATCGGTGCTTCATGCGGTTTTTTCGGCAACTTGTCGAGTTGCTTCGGACCAAGGAATGTCCGGTAGACGATTAAAATGCTGTAGACGAACGTAAAGATACTACCGACGACGGCGAAGAACGGGAACAACAGACCAAATGTATCGAGATGGAATAAGCCGGACTCTGATACTTGAAGAACACCGGTCAAAAACATTTCCTTACTTAAGAAACCGTTGAACGGCGGTACACCCGCCATCGACAACGTGCCGATCGTCGCAATCGTGAACGTCACCGGCATCAGTTGCGATAAACCGCCGAGTTTCCGGATATCCCGTGTGCCGGTCTCATGATCGACGATTCCTGCCATCATGAACAGACTTCCTTTGAACGTGGCATGGTTAATCAAGTGGAAGACGGCAGCGACGGTTGCGACTGTATAGAGGCTGTCCGGTATGATGTCGACCTGCAATGCAGCTGCTCCGAGTCCGAGCAATGACATGATCAGACCGAGTTGTGAAATGGTTGAATAGGCTAAAATCGCTTTTAAATCAACCTGTTTGACGGCGTTCAATGATCCCCAGAAGAGTGTGAACATTCCGACAGACGACACCAGATAAAACCAGAGCGGTGTTTCCGCAAAGATCGGACTCATCCGGGCTACGAGGTAGAGACCGGCCTTGACCATCGTAGCCGAGTGGAGATAGGCGCTGACCGGAGTCGGTGCCTCCATTGCGTCCGGTAGCCAGATGTGAAACGGGAACTGGGCGGATTTCGTAAAAGCCGCCAGTAAAAACAGGACAAGCGATACGGTGAAGAGTGGATCACCGGAATAGGTGCCGACCGTCGCAAGCGATTCACGGATGCTGAATGAGCCGGACAAGAGCGACAGCAGGGAAATCCCGCCGAGCATCGACAGACCACCAAAAACAGTGATGAGCATTGATTTTTGGGCACCGTAACGGGAGCGTTCCCGTTCGTACCAATAGCCGATCAACAGGAAAGACGAAATCGATGTCAATTCCCAAAACAGATACATGACGATCATATTGTCGGACAAGACGATTCCGAGCATCGCCGTCATGAACAGGAGCAGATACACATAAAAATTATGAAGTGCTTCTTTTTTGGCATCGAGATAATAAATCGAATACAGCACGACGAGCGAACCGATTCCGGTAATCAATAACGCAAATAGTAAACCAAGCCCGTCGACGTAAGCCACGAAATTGATATCGAGCGAAGGAATCCATTTCATCGTTGCAACGACTGTTTTTCCGGCCATCGTCTGGCTGAGAAATTGACTGAAGTAAGCGACGAGCGTCAGCGGAACAAGCAGGACGAACCAGCCTGTGTGCACCGATCGAATTTTTTTATACAACAATGGAATGAAGAGACTGACGAGTAACGGCAACAAGATTGCCAAATGAAGCAATGACACATGATTCCCTCCTTTTCATATCGTTCATTTCATCGAAAAAATGAAAGAAGGACGCAGTACGCAAGCGAGCAGTCGTGCTTGTGACGAGTCCTTTTTTATCCAATCATTCGATTCTTATGAAGCATCTGTTAAAAGTATAACGTAGATTTCGGCTCTCTGCATGACCCGAACCTTCTTGAGGTAGTGCAGGAAAGCGGTTTTTGAATAAATTATTAAATATGTAGGAACACGGCAGAAAAACATGAAAAAAAGTTCGAAAAAATTTTTGAAGACGGCGGAAATTTGATTACAATAGTCTTTTTCAGGGAAAAACAATAAAGTCTAAAAATTCAGCGAACAGAGGTGTCGTCATGAAAAAGTCATTTAAACAAGGTTTAGTCATTGGGGGGCTCGCAGCCTTATCTGCGTTAGCTATCAAACGTTATAAGCAAGCAGGGAATTCGTCGCAAGGATTCAGTGATCCGACTGCACTCGACCGTCAGCAGAGTGTCGATGCAAAAAAAGATAAAACGGAAGTTGGATTAACACAACTCGATTCCATTCATCGCGCGGATTGGCAAGCCAATGGTTTCCCGCAAACACACGCTGAACTGGAACGTCTCGAAAAGGAAGAAAATCAGTAAAAAAACACGCTCTCCATTGGAGGGCGTGTTGTCATATAAGGAATTAAGCACTAGTTGAAACGAGCGCTTGAATCCGCTCGCTGTGTGCAGCATAAGAAGAGAGATGTTCGAATTGATGTAGAGTCAGTGTCGTCATCCGACTGTGACCGGTACTCGATTCAAGGAACAGGTACGCTTCGTTTTGATCCTGACCACCACCGTCGAAACGAATTTTTGCTGTGATCGTTCGTCCGTCGTTTGCTTGCATATAGATATCGTAACCGCCGAAATCAACCCGGTTAAAGCGATTAGCTTCACTTACGATTCGTTTAAAAGTTTCAATCAATGAATAAGACATACCATTTCCTCCTTATGTGAAAAGCACGTGACCTAAAAATATATCACCTATCAGTATCGAATATGTCTTTTCCCATTATATTCAAAAATTAAACCTTCAAAAAGAATCTTTTTTTGGGTTGATATGAAACGCGTTTCATACTTTATCATTAATCCTGACAGCGCGTGACTATCCGGATGATGGGCGTCAGCTGAGTTAGAACATGTGAAAGAATCTGGTTTCTTTTGCACAGGCGAACGGAAGCTAAACAAAAAGGAGTCGGACGTAGATCCGACTCCTTTTTGTGTATCAAAGCCGGTATGAGAACCGGCTGATGAATAAAACGAAGATCAAAGTTCGACGTTGTGATAGACTTGTTGGACGTCTTCGAGGTCTTCGAGCGCATCAATCATTTTTTCAAACTGTTGCACGTCTTCGTCAGACAGCGTCACTTCGTTTTGCGCAAGCATGACGAGTTCAGCGACTGAGAAGTCAGTGATTCCTGCCTCTTTCAACGTCTCTTGAACGGCATGGAACTGTTCCGGCTCGGCATAGATGATGACCGATTCCTCTTCTTCCAAGATGTCACGGACATCGATGTCCGCTTCCATCATCAATTCCAAAATATCGTCTGCCGTTTTGCCTTCAAAAGCAAAGATCGCTGTTGCATCAAACATGTAAGCGACCGATCCGCTGACTCCCATATTCCCGCCGTTTTTACCAAATGCAGCCCGGACGTCAGACGCTGTCCGGTTAACATTGTTCGTCAATGTCTCGACGATGACCATCGAACCGCTTGGTCCAAACCCTTCATAACGTAAGACGTCAAAGTTTTCTTCCGCGCCGCCTTTTGCTTTTTCGATGGCACGATCGACGATAGCACGAGGAACGCTATACGTCTTCGCACGCTCGAGAACGACTTTTAATGCCTGGTTGGATTCCGGATCCGGCTCACCTTGTTTAGCGGCCACATAAATCTCCCGGCCGAACTTCGCATAGACGCGACTAGTATTTTTGTCTTTCGACGCCTTTTTTTCTTTAATGTTATTCCATTTACGACCCATCAGAATCCACTCGCTTTCACATGACTTCGAATTAGTTAGGAACTGCTTGGTTCCTTCTGCTTCATCAGTATACCGCATAAGCTGTTGATTGCTAAACTGAAAAGATAGCAAATCCGCTGTTTTTTCGTGATTGACGTTTACATACAGTCTGAAATCGGGAAGTAAAAGAAGATGAAATGAAGAGGATGAAAGGGGAGGGACTTATGAATAAAGCAGCTGTGTTTCACCGGGCCCTGTCTCCGTATGTCTATACATACGATCAAGAAACGGTTCATATCCGCTTGATGTCAGCCAAAGGGGACCTGGACCGTATTGAACTGATCCACGGGGATCCTTATGAATGGGATGCAGAAAAAGAGGAAGATCGGGACTGGAACTTTGATCCTGATAAAGAAAAATTTTGGAAAACGGAGACGACAGACATGACGTTTGCCGGATCGGATGCGACACATGATTTTTGGTTCGTTGCCATCCGGCCCCCAAAGAAGCGGGTCCGCTACGGCTTTAACGTTCATGCTAACGGTGAATCGGCCGTCTATACGGAACGCGGCTGGTACGATGAAGTACCGCTCGATCATCCGGGCTACTACTTTGCCGTCCCATATATGAATGCGGTCGATGTATTTGATGCGCCGTCATGGGTCAAAGACACCGTCTGGTATCAAATTTTTCCCGATCGGTTCGCGAACGGGGATTTGACGAATGATCGTCCGGGTACCATCGCCTGGGGTGCCGAAGCACCGGCGTTTGACAATCATTTCGGGGGCGATTTTCAAGGAGTGATTGATCATATCGATTACTTAAAAGAGCTGGGGATTACCGGAATTTATTTTTGTCCGGTCTTTGTCGCACCGTCGAATCATAAATACGATACGTTAGATTATTTACGACTCGATCCGGCCTTTGGAACAGAAGAGACGTTCCGGGAAATGATTCAGTTGCTCCATCAAAATGGGATTCGGATTTTACTGGACGCCGTCTTTAATCACGTCAGCGTTGATCATCCGGCCTTCCAAGACGTCATTGCGCATGGCAATGAGTCGCAGTATGCGAATTGGTTTATGATGGACTCGTTCCCGGTCCAATCGACACCAGTGCCGAACTATGAAGTTTTTGCCTTTGAAGGGAATATGCCGAAACTTAATACGGCGCATCCTGATGTAAAAGAGTACTTGTTAAAAGTTGGGCGTTACTGGGTGGAAGAGTTCCACGTCGACGGATGGCGACTGGATGTCGCGAGTGAAGTGGATCATGCTTTTTGGCGTGAGTTCCGGCGTGAAGTCCGGGCAGCGAATCCGGAAGCCTATATTGTCGGCGAGTGTTGGACAGATTCACAACCGTGGTTGCTCGGCGATCAGTTTGATGCGGTCATGAACTACGGATTGACGGAAGCTTTCTTAACATTTTTTGCGACGAATGAAAGTACGGCGTCTGAATTCAGTCATGCAATCGTCAGGAATCTGAACAGCAATACGATGAATGTCAACGAAGTGATGTTCAATCTGGTGGATTCGCATGATACACCCCGTGCCTTGACGCGGGCGAATGGGGACCGTGACCGGATGAAACTGTTGATGCTGTCACTGCTGACATTCACGGGAAGTCCGGTCATCTATTACGGAGATGAAATCGGTATGACAGGCGGTCAGGATCCGGATAACCGGAAGTGTATGGTCTGGGATCAGGCGGAACAGGACAGGGATCTCTTGACGTATATCACAAAGTTGGTTGATTTACGGAAATCGCACCCCGCTCTCGCCAACGCGAGCGGCTATCAATTCGAACAAATGGATGATGAGACGGCAAGTTTCCTCATTCGTCGTCAGTCTGATGAAGCGACCTATTTGATTGGATTTAACAATGGTTCAGAAGAAATCCGCTTTGACTTGGACAAAGCAGCGGTTGATTTAATGGACGGACAACGGTATTTGGGAACCGTCACCGTACGTCCGTTGTCCGGAAAAATTCTCCGGGTGGAAACAACATAACCAAACTAAAACATCCGTTCAGGAACAATTAATTCCCTGAACGGATGTTTTGTTGTCTAAAAACGATCAGAAAAACGGGTGAATCAGCAAACCGCTTCTTAGTTTGGGTTCAAACCAGGTCGATTTCGGCGGCATGACTTCACCGGCGTCAGCGACCGCCATCAATTCGGTTAAGCTCGTCGGATGAAGGTGGAATGCGACGGCCATCGTGCCTTGGTCAACCAGTTGCTCGAGTCCATCATATCCGCGAACACCGCCGACGAACTGAATCCGTGCATCTGTTCGAGGGTCTTCAATTCCGAGGAATGGCGTCAATAATTCGTCCTGTAAAATGGCGACATCGAGATCTCCCTTAACAGATCCACGATTTTTCTCGTAATCCAGTGTATACCATTTTTGTTTGACATACATTTCGAAACGGTGTTTTTTGGTTTCCGTCGCACGTCCTTCGGTCACGTTGAACCGGCTGCTGAGTCTTTCGAGCAAATCATCAACCGACTGACCGTATAAATCTTCGACGACACGATGGTAGCCTTGAATGTTTAATTGATCACTTGAAAAAGAGACGGCGAGAAACAGACCAGCATCTTCATGAGGATTCAGCCGGGCGACTTGTGAAGCGGCTTCAGCCCGGTGATGACCGTCAGCAATATACAGGTGATCGTGACGGGCAAACTGGCTGCCGATCGTCATCATCGCATCACGGTCCGTAATTTTATAGATTGTATGCTCAATCCCGTCTTCAGCGGTAAATTGATAAAGCGGGGATTGACTCGTCTGTTCCGAGACGACACGATTCAGTTCATCATCCGGATGATGGGCCAGTAAAATCGGACCGGTATGGGCAGCGAGCGACTGAACGTGACGGACGCGGTCCCGTTCTTTATCCGGTCGCGTGAATTCGTGTTTCCGAATGATACCTTGGTCATAGTCCGCGACAGAGACACAACCGACAAAGCCGGTCTGCGTATGCGTCCCGTCGGTCAGACGATAGAGATAATAACTTTCGACGTCATCGGTCAGGAGAATCCCGCGTTCAATCGCTTCTTTGAAATGAAGGGCTGCTTGCTGATAAACACGCGAATCATGATCATCAATCAAGTCCGGTAATGTCACTTCGGCCTTATCGATTCGTAAAAAAGACAACGGACGGCGCCGGACTTCCAACCGTCCCTCCGCGCGATTGAAAACATCGTACGGGAGAGACGAGAACGCTTCTGCATATTTCGGATCAGGTCGCAAGGCATGGAAAGGTTCAAACGTAGGCATAGTCATCGCTCCTTAAAGTAATCTTGTTTTCAGTACACCGGGAATGGCGTTTAATTGTTCCAGTGAAATCGTTTCATCCAGATGGTTATCGATATCGATGATCGTGTAGGCGATACCATCCTTACTACCGTTGATCATATTGGCAATATTGATTTGTTCGGTCGCGAGGACAGAGGCGATTTGACCGACCATGTTCGGAATATTTTGATGGGCGATTGTCAGGCGACGTTTACCGGCATACGGCAATTCGACCGATGGGAAGTTCACCGCGTTCCGGATGTTGCCGGTCTCAAGGAACAGCTTCAATTGATCGACAGCCATGATGGCACAATTTTCTTCTGCTTCCGCCGTTGACGCGCCGATATGCGGCAGTGGAATGACACGAGGAAGAGAAAGAATGAAAGCATTCGGAAAATCAGTGACATAGTTAGATAACCGCCCTGATTTCAACACCGTTGCCAAAGCCTGTTCGTCAATTAATTCACCACGTGAAAAATTGAGTAATGTTGCTCCTTGTTTGACTTTTCCGAGTAACCGTTCATCGAGCAGATGTTGGGTGGAATCAATCAACGGCAAGTGGAGTGTAATGTAATCACTTGTCGTGAGCAATTCTTCAAGATTGGTGACGCGGTGAACCTGATTCGAGACGCGCCATGCAGATTCGACGGACATATGCGGATCGTATCCGGAAACCGTCATCCCGAGTTCGTGCAGTGTATTCGCTAAGCTGGCCCCAATCGCACCGAGTCCGACGATACCGATCCGTTTTCCGAGTAACTCTGTGCCGGCAAATTGTTTTTTGTTCGCTTCAATCCGTTCCGGGATGTCCGGTCCACGCAGGTTGTTGGTCCATAAGATACTGGGGATTAATTTCCGGGCAGTCAGGAATAAGCTTGCGATGACCAGCTCTTTCACGGCGTTGGCATTTGCGCCGGGGGTTGAGAAAACCGGAATTCCCCGATTCGCCAATTGGTCGAGCGGGATGTTGTTGACGCCGACACCGGCGCGGGCGACCGCTTTTAAGGAAGGCGGGAACTTCATGCCGTGTAAATCTTTGCTGCGGACGAGAAAAGCGTCCGCGGCCTCGATGTCTTGTTTGACGACATAGTGGTCGGTGAAGCGTTTTAACCCTTTTTCAGACACGTCATTCCATAGTTGTACATGATGCATTTACCGTTCCCCCTGTTCGAATCGTTCTAATACGGCAATCAGGGCATCGACGCCCGCCGTTGGCATTGCGTTATACAGACTGGCACGCATTCCTCCGACAGAACGATGTCCTTTTAAATTCACGAGCTGATGACGTTCTGCAAATTGCAGGAATTGTTCATCTAACTCTGTTTCACCGGTCGTAAAAGGAATATTCATTCGGCTTCGATCCTGTACAGCAACAGGATTTGAGAATAAGGTAGATTGATCCAAATAAGCATACAGGGAAGCGGCCTGCTTGCGGTTACGCTCGACGATTGTGTCGAATCCCTGCTCTTTGATCCATTCGAGGACCAGTTTCGTCAAATAGATGCTGTATGTGGGTGGTGTATTGTATAAAGAATGATGAGCAGCATGCGTATCGTACCGTAAATAGGATCCTAAACGGTCCGGTGTTCGTTGTAACAGATCCTCCTTTATGATGACAAGCGTCATACCGGCCGATCCCAGATTTTTTTGAGCCCCGGCATATATCACGTCAAACTGACTGACATCAATCGGTTCCGACAAGATGGAGGAGGAGAAATCTGCCACTAACGGGACATCGACTGTTGGAACCGAAGTAAACGTGGTTCCTTCGAGTGTATTATTCCAGGTGATATGGAGGTAATCGGCGTCAGAACGGATTGTATCGGTCGGGATCGAACGATAGCGGTCCGCTTTTGAGGAAGCAACGATATTGGTCTGAATAAAAGCCTCGGCATCCTGCATCGCTTTTTGTGACCAACTTCCGGTATCGATAAAGTCGACACGCTGACGGACAGTCGCTAAATTAAGCGGTAACATAGAAAATTGAAGGGTTGCACCGCCTTGTAAAAACAAGACACGGTAATGATCCGGAATTTGGAGAAGCTCCCGAAGCAGAGACTCTGTCTCCTCGATGATATGTTCAAATAAGCCGGAACGATGACTCAATTCCAAAACAGACTGTCCAGATCCTTGATAATTCAGAAGCTCGGATTGAGCTTTAAGTAAGACCGGTACCGGTAGGACTGCCGGACCGGCTGAAAAGTTAAATACAGTCATCGCATTCCGCCTCCAATAATTTTCAGAAAATATTCACAACTAAAGTGTAACGGAATGAAAACAGTTTATCAAACTTCATTTTGAGTATGATGAAGTTTCTGAAAGAGGAGGGCGAATCAATCCGTGCATTAAAAAAGACCAGCCCTCCTGAAGAGTGACTGGTCCGATCGGGAAATCCGTACAGCTTATTGTTCTTAAGAAGGATCAAGAGGTGTCAGCTGGTGAAAATGCCATTTCCATCCTTCGTTTGCCCAGTGATAAAGTGAAACACTTCGGAAACGGCCGATGTACATGCTACGACCGTATGAAAAATGATCTTCGACGATTTCCTGGACGAGAGCCGTCGTCTCGAAGACTTCAACCACCATCGATTCACTGATTTGATTACTCCATTGAATTTGGTCCGGATCGACATAATGATCGAGATACGTCTCAGCATCAAACTGCCGTCCCTGACCGTCAATGAATGAGAAATCACTTGAAAGCAGCTGATGCATCGCTTCTCGGTTTCCTTCCATCAAATAAGCATGTCGTTCGCTCAAGAGTGTTTGCAGTTGAAGGTGTTTAGCTGATGGTTCCATGAATATCATCCTTTCGGTCTTAGAATGAACAGTCAGTTCAAAGAAAAATCAAACAAAAAAGACCCTGCAACAGCAGAGTCTTGGAAAATTAAAGTTTAGTAACGTTAGTTGCTTGTGGTCCGCGTTGGCCTTCTTCAACTTCAAACGAAACTTCTTGACCTTCGTCAAGTGATTTGAAACCGTCTGTTTGAATAGCTGAGAAGTGAACGAAAACGTCGTCGCCGTTTTCACGTTCGATGAAGCCAAAACCTTTTTCTGCGTTAAACCATTTTACTGTACCTTGTTCCATGTGTGTTGCCTCCTGCGTATGACTGAGTCATACTGATTATTACTACCGTGATCAATTTCATCGAGTCAAAAGTGTAACCTTTGTATCTCCACCGAACAACAATAATTACTTAATAATATACCATGTCCGGTTTGAAAAAGATAGGGGAGATTGAAAAAGAATTAAAAAAAGAGGAAACGCGGCTGCGCTTCCTCTCAGGAAAATTAAAGTTTAGTAACGTTAGTTGCTTGTGGTCCGCGTTGGCCTTCTTCAACTTCAAACGAAACTTCTTGACCTTCGTCAAGTGATTTGAAACCGTCTGTTTGAATAGCTGAGAAGTGAACGAAAACGTCGTCGCCGCTTTCACGTTCGATGAAGCCAAAACCTTTTTCTGCGTTAAACCATTTCACTTTACCTTGTTCCATGTGTGTTGCCTCCTGCGTATGACTGAGTCATACTGATTATTACTACCGTGATCAATTTCATCGAGTCAAAAGTGTAACCTTTGTATCTCCACCGAACAACAATAATTACTTAATAATATACCATGTCCGGTTTGAAAAAGATAGGGGAGATTGAAAAGAATTAAAAAAAGAGGAAACGCGGCTGCGCTTCCTCTCAGGAAAATTAAAGTTTAGTAACGTTAGTTGCTTGCGGTCCGCGTTGGCCTTCTTCAACTTCAAACGAAACTTCTTGACCTTCGTCAAGTGATTTGAAACCGTCTGTTTGAATAGCTGAGAAGTGAACGAAAACGTCGTCGCCGTTTTCACGTTCGATGAAGCCAAAACCTTTTTCTGCGTTAAACCATTTTACTGTACCTTGTTCCATGTGTGTTGCCTCCTGCGTATGACTAAGTCACACTGATTATTACTACCGTGATCAATTTCATCGAGTCAAAAGTGTAACCTTCATATCTCCACCGAACAACAATAATTGTTCATAATATACCATGACGAGATATAAAAAGATAGGGATAGGCAAAAAAGATTGAATTCACTCCACTTACGCTTCATTAAGAGGTAGTAGATTCCTGAGTTATCCAACCGAGCGGTCGAAAATTGACGTGTCGCAAGACACGCTTTGCCCGAAGACGAGAATACTCCCACTCGCACGAGGGCTTCGGCCTGAATGTTAAAAAGTGGGAGTATTCTCGTCTAATTTTGATAACAAAAAGAGGATCCGCATCAGCGAATCCTCTAAGAAAATTAAAGTTTAGTAACGTTAGTTGCTTGCGGTCCGCGTTGGCCTTCTTCAACTTCAAACGAAACTTCTTGACCTTCGTCAAGTGATTTGAAACCGTCTGTTTGGATAGCTGAGAAGTGAACGAAAACGTCGTCGCCGCTTTCACGTTCGATGAAGCCAAAACCTTTTTCTGCGTTAAACCATTTTACTTTACCTTGTTCCATGTGTGTTGCCTCCTGCGTATGACTAAGTCACACTAAATTATTACTACTGTGATCAATTTCATCGAGTCGAAAGTGTAAACTTTGCATCTCCACCGAACAACAATAATTGATTATAATGTACCATAACTAAATAGAAAAAGGAAGTAATAAACAAAAAAAGTAGAAGTTCTCCCTAAAATTATCAAACTGATCTTTAAAAGATAAAGGGATTAATTTAAATTTTTCGAATATCTATAAAATCAATCATCTTCTTCTATAGAAGAAATACATCGTAAAAAGAAGAATTAATGAATCGGTTCGCGTTGCGATCGAACTTGTTTCACGGCTTTGATCAAATAACCGTGAATGGATGGGTATTGATTAGGACTTGTCCAGACATCCTGAAAGATTTGTCTTAGAGTAAGTTGGACTCTGTTTTCGTCATTCAACATACGTGTAAGGAGTAAGTATAAGGATTTCTCGTAACGGTCGTACAACGCTTCGAGAGCTTGCTTATTTTTTAATTCGATTTGTTTGAATAATTCTGTATCTGTACGCATGCTCTCCTCCTTTTCATGGTTTACATCCCCTCTGTAAACACTTTGTTACTTATTCAGGTTTTTATATTTTTCCCGAAAAACGAATTGTCAAACGCTTTAACTGTCTAAAGTTGAAGAATTATGAATTCATACTATTTTTTAATGGAGGAAATTAATCATGGGAACTATTTTTCTTCGCCCGTATCAGCTGTCTGATGCAGAACAGCTGCTCCAGTTAAACGTAAAAAATCAATTACATTTTGAATACTGGATGCCGGTGAAACCGCAAGCAAGTGCTTACACATTGACAAAACAACAAGAACGAATCGAACAGATGATGGAAAACAGCTTGTCGGACCGCTCGTATGCCTTTGGAGTGTTTTTAACGGAAAACAATCAACTGATCGGTGATGTATCTGCTGTATTCGTCGAACGGTTTCCGGCAGAGACCTGTATGATCGGATACCAATTGGACCGGGAACATAACGGGAAAGGGATCATGGCAGAAGCGGTCCGGCAAGCCGCAAGAATTTTGTTCGAGACGCATCAGTTTCACCGGTTGCGGGCAGAGGTCATGCCGGAAAATATTGGTTCCATCCGTGTGTTGGAAAAAGTAGGGTTCAGAAGAGAAGGCCTTGCTAAAAAAAGTTTGTATATTAACGGAGCATGGGAAGATTTTATTTTATTTGCATTGTTGAAAGAAGAATTTCTATTCGATTGAACCAATATCGGTTAAGTTTTTTTCTGAACATGTTGAAAAAAAGGAATAGATTCTATTTTTATGAAAAACACCTCTTAAATTGTTCTCTGAGGGGTTTTTTGATTTAAAAGACGAACATTAAATAAATTTAAAGGTAAAAAGTATGCTTTTTGGCAAAATATTTTTGACAAACCTTTAATCGTTCGTTATAGTATTATAGTGCGAACATTAAGAAACTATTTATAAAAAATATTCGTTATTTGGGGTGTTAATGATGGATGTAGTATTTGATTATGAAGATATTCAATTGATTCCAGCTAAATCGATCGTCGGAAGTCGTTCAGAGTGTGATACGACGGTTGAATTTGGAGGACGACGCTTTAAATTACCTGTCGTTCCAGCCAATATGCAAACAATCATCGATGAAAAAATCGCAACTTTTCTGGCTGAAAACGGCTATTTTTATATCATGCACCGGTTCGAGCCGGAAACGCGACTGAACTTCGTTCGCGAGATGCAACAGCGGGGATTGATTGCTTCGATCAGTGTCGGTGTGAAAACAGAAGAATATATGTTCATCGAAACGTTGGCGCAAGAAGGATTGACACCGGAATATATCACGATTGATATTGCCCACGGACACTCAGAAGCAGTCATCCGGATGATTCAACATATCAAACAAATACTACCGGAAAGTTTTGTCATCGCAGGTAATGTCGGTACTCCGGAAGCGGTCCGCGAACTGGAACATGCCGGCGCAGACGCTACAAAAGTCGGGATCGGACCGGGGAAAGTCTGTATTACGAAAATCAAAACAGGTTTCGGTACCGGCGGCTGGCAATTAGCTGCATTAAGATGGTGTGCGAAGGCCGCCAGCAAACCAATCATCGCAGATGGTGGAATCCGGACACATGGAGATATTGCCAAATCAGTCCGGTTCGGGGCAACGATGGTGATGATCGGTTCCTTATTTGCCGGACACGAAGAGTCACCGGGTGAAATGCAGGAAGTTGACGGTCTTCAAGTGAAGGAATATTTTGGTTCGGCTTCGGAATTTCAAAAAGGTGAAAAGAAAAACGTTGAAGGTAAAAAAATGTTCGTTGAATTCAAAGGCAGTTTATCTGATACGTTAACTGAGATGGAACAAGATTTACAATCGGCGATTTCATATGCCGGCGGTAATAAATTGCAAGCCATTCGAACAGTTGATTATGTAGTGGTTAAAAATTCAATCTTTAATGGTGATAAAGTTTACTAAAGAGATCGGAGTAAGGCCTATCCCAGGTCTTGTTCCGATTTTTTTATATTTATGAGAGCGCTTACTTTGACTGATAAGGGGTAAAGATAATGGTGTATATTTTCAGAATATTTCATAATAAAGGGAGTGAAAGCGTTGAGTCAGGAAACAACAACCTACTTAGCAGACAAATTTTATACAGTCAGGAACCAGACACTTACGTTGATTGAACCGTTAGAGCAAGAGGATTTTGTGATTCAGGCAAGTTCTGACGTCAGTCCGCCAAAATGGCATATTGCCCATACGACTTGGTTCTTTGAACGAATGATTCTTCAAGAATATGCTGATACGTATCAAGTTTTTCATCCCGCATATAACTATTTATTTAACTCATACTATAATTCAATTGGTCCTTATCAACCCCGTCATCAGCGGGGTGTGTTGTCCCGTCCGACAGTTAAGGATGTCATTGCTTATCGTAAACACGTCGATCAGGCTGTCCTGACATTTTTACAGGAAGAACGGGACACGTCGCTTCAACAGAAGATCGAGCAATTGATTGAAATGGGGTTGCAACATGAACAGCAGCATCAAGAGTTGATTCTGATGGATGTAAAATATAATTTCTTTACCAATCCGTTGTTACCGGCTTATCAGACGCGACAAGTCGAGCGTACTGAAACTGATCTTTCTCTGTCACTTGAGTTTACACGATTTGAGGGTGGACTCGTTGAAATTGGTCATGACGGTCGCGGATTTGCTTTTGATAATGAAAGTCCGGTGCATAAAGTCTGGCTCGAACCCTTTGAATTGGGGACACGCCCCGTCACCAATCGTGAGTTTTTAGCCTTCATCGAGGCGGGAGGATATGAACAGTCCGAATATTGGCTGTCGGACGGTTTCCAAGTCGTCAAGCAACAACAATGGAAGGCACCTCTGTACTGGATGAAAGATCAACAGGGAGACTGGTCGATCTTTACCTTAAACGGTGTTGAACCGTTGCAATGGGATGAACCGGTATGCCATGTCAGTTTTTATGAAGCAGATGCATACAGCCGATGGTGCGGTAAACGTCTGCCGACAGAAGCCGAATGGGAATATGTCGGACGGCAAGTCGCTCAACAAGGAAACTTCATGGAACAGGGATCCTTTCATCCGCGTTCGGTTTCGGATACGGACCACGCGATACACGGTATGTTTGGTGACGTCTGGGAGTGGACGGCGAGCGCCTATGCCCCGTATCCGAAGAGCCGCCCGCTCGAAGGCGCGCTCGGAGAATACAATGCCAAGTTCATGTGTAACCAAATGGTTCTTCGCGGCGGAGCGTGTGTGACCCCGGGTGACCATATCCGAGCGACGTACCGGAACTTTTTCCCGCCGGATAAACGTTGGCAGTTCAGCGGCTTCCGATTGGCGGGTGATCTTTAAATGCGGCAACGGGTCGAAAGTTTTGATATGTATACGGATCAGCAGAACATGCTGCAGGAAGTGTTGCACGGTTTGGCACAACCTCAAAAGGTATTGCAGGCAAAATATTTTTATGACCAAACCGGTTCCGAATTGTTCGAACAGATTACACAACAGCCGGAGTATTATTTGACACGGACGGAAATCGACATTTTATCCGAGTACCAATCCGCTATCGCAGATTGTATCGGACCCGTTCATACCTTGATTGAGTATGGGAGCGGCAGCAGCCGTAAAATCAAAAGTTTACTCAGCTCCCTTCATCAGTTGGAACAATATATGCCGATTGATATTTCCAAAGATTTTTTAATTCAATCCGCGCATCAATTGTCGAAAGATTATCCGTCACTCCGGATTAAAGCGGTTTGCGGCGATTATTCCGCGCCTTTACTTCTACCCGTCGAGGAAAAACAGAAAAAGGTAATTTTCTTTCCCGGTTCGACCATCGGGAACTTCCATCCGCAGGAAGCAGCCGACTTTTTACAACAGTCCAGTCAATTACTGGAGAAGGGAGACGGCTTCCTGATTGGAATTGATACAAAAAAAGAAGCCAGTGTGCTTCATGCGGCTTATAACGATCAAGCAGGCATCACGGCTCAGTTTAACTTAAACATTTTACGGCATATCAACGGATCGCTCAATGGAACGTTTGACGTCGACCTATTCGAGCATGTCGCTTTTTATAATGAACAGCAGGGACGGATTGAAATGTATCTGAAAAGTCGAATCGATCAAATCGTCACGATTGCCGATCAGCGGTTTACCTTTAAAAAGGGCGAAACAATTCATACGGAAAATTCCTATAAGTACAGTCAGGAAGAGTTTCAATGGTTGGCCAAGCAAAACGGATTTACACCGATCAGATGTTTCACGGATCCGCAACATCATTTCAGCGTGCACTACTTGGAAAAAACACGGGTCTGACTTAAAAAAAAGAAGGAATTGCGCATCTTTGATGGCGATTCCTTCTTTTTTTTAAGTCAGACCGGAGGTTCAGACAGTGTTAACTCAAGCGACTGCCGTCAGGAATCGGATGTTCCGGACAGGCGAGTACCGGCATCAGATGATCCCGTGTCCCGAGTTCCAATACACGACCGGTCGTACCGGCGACGATGCCGGGAACGTTGAGCAGGATCAAAGCTTGTTTCCCGATGATTTCTTCGTACTCGAAACGTGTTTCTTTCCAATTCAGAAAGACGGATTGCTGAAAATCTTCAAACACAACCGACAGAACTAATAAGTTTGCTTGAGTGTCTGAAAAGCTGAGGGAACGGATAGTGCCGACACGAATGTCCAACGCTTCAAATTGTTTAAGGGTCACCATAGCTTTTATCGGATGCACATCCAGAACTCCTTCATACGTCAAATTAAAAGAACGTTTGTTCTTGTTTTGTAAAGGGTATATCTACTATACAGATGATAATACGTAAACCGTGAACAGGTTACTGTAAAAGATAATCGTTCAAATCAATTTCTAACTCCTGATCGAGTGCCAGTTTCGCCAACTCTTGACCGAGATACGGACCAATCGTTAGGCCGGAGGCTCCGAGACCGTTAGCGATTAAAACATTCGGATGATTCGCCAGCCTGCCGATGACAGGTAAGGAATTACTTGTATACGGGCGGAGACCAACACGCATCTCATTAATGTTGGCTTCTTCGAGTACCGGTGCAACGGGAATGGCGCGAGTCAACAAGGCGTACATGCCTTTGACGGTCGGCTGAAGGTTATAATCGAGTTGTTTTTCATGTGTCGAACCGAGTGCGAGTTTGCCGTCCTCGATCGAGACGAGATATAAACCGCGCTGTCCCATGATGACGGGCCATTCTTTCGACTGGTCACTCGAGATATCCAGATGAAGAATCTGTCCTTTTTCGGCACGAATATCAAGTTTTGTTTGCAACGGTTCAAGTAACTCGTTGACCCAGACACCTGCAGTCAAGATGACCTGGTCGGCATAGTGGATGTCCTGACCGATTTGAACCCCTTGAACGTGACCGTCGACGACGACCAGCGAGGCGTCCGCTTCAAGGACGGTAGCCGCGTGTTTGATCGCTCCGCGTTCCATGGCAGCCCGTAAGGCACGACCGTCGACACGGGCGCCTCCTGAGACGAACAGAGCATCTTCGACGAACTCAATCAAAGGAAACATCGACCGGACCTGATCAGCCGTCAATCGTTCGATGCGTTGAATGGCCGGTGCTTCCGGGAAACGATTTTCCGCAATCATCTGCATTTTTTCGATTTTTGATGTTTCATGCAAGGCGATGGTTCCGACTTTTTGATAGCCTGTCGTTGTTTCGCCGAGCGCCTCCAGTTCCGGGATCAACTTATCGTAGTAATGGGCTCCGTTATTGGCGAGGCGGTACCAGGCTTTATTTCGTCGCTGTGTCATCCAGGGACAGATGATACCGGCTGCGACATGTGTGGCACGTCCGGCTTCTTTCCGGTCGACGAGGAGGACATTTGCTCCTTGTTTTGCTAAATGATAAGCGGTCGATGTTCCGAGGATTCCGGCACCGACAATGATGTGGCTGTACATGTTTTTCATCTCATTTCCAAAGTGATCTTTATTAAGTGTAAAGAAAAAAATCAAAATCGACAAATTTTGATGAGGCAGCACATTATAAATATGGGGAATGATGGGAAAGTAAAACTTTTTATCAAAATATTTCGTATACTGAATATAAACCGATATTTCACACGAAATATACGATTAGAAACGCTTCAATGAGGAAACATACCCTTATAGGCATCAGAACCCGACATCATCGACTCGAACATGTAGTCATCACTGAAGGAGGGGAAGGCAATGAACATTAGTCGCGCCATCGTACGCAAACGCTACACGGATCACACTTTGTTTTATTCCGCCATCCTAATTTGGAAGTTGCTCTTCTTCCTGCCCTTGCTCATGTATGTCAATAGTGGGTCGGACAACATTTTTCGTCTTTATTTTGTACCATATTTGACGGTCATTGTTTTATTTCGTGTCATGACGTATTTTGCAACGTATAAAGCTTCCTTTATGGAAATGACGGAGATGGGGTTATCCGTCTTTTTAATCGTTGCGGACTTTTATTTAATTGCGTTGTTTGATATACCGTTACCGTTCGGTATGATCATCATGCTGTTATCGATCCTACACTTTACAGCCGCATTTAGTCGGTTCCGTTGGTTCCGTCGCCGGTTGTGGTTGAATCGTCATCTAGAGATTCTAAACTTCTTGACGGATCACGGGGAAACACCGGTTAAGATTGCTGTCGTTTCGGAAGATGAAATGCTTGTGACGACTAAAAGCGGTAAAGAATTTACGTATCGTCATGTCTACTGGAGTGGCTTTTACTTCGAACGAGGATAAAGGAAGGGACTGTAGGGCTTGATAAAACCTGCAGTCTTTTTTTTATGGAAATCGAACAGATTGTTTGCGATACTGATTACACAAACCGTGACGAAAAGAAGGTGAATGTTCATGATACGCTGTCTTTTGGTGACGACAGATCATCAAGTTGTAGTGGACGATGGCTTGGGTCGGATTCACGCACCTGACATCAAATGGTATTTCGTTGATTTTAATCAGCCGACGGAGCAAGAAAAACAACAGTTGATTTCCGTCTTTGATTTTCATCCGCTGGCCCTCGAAGACTGTTTTCAATACTTACAGCGTCCGAAGCTGGAATATTACGACGGATACAGTTTTTTTGTGCTCCATGCCCTGGATACGGAGTCATTGAAAGGAAAAGAAATCAACCTGTTTGTCAATGAGAACTATGTGGTGTCCTACCACGAGCAGCCGTCAAGTGAAATTGACGTAGTGTTCCAAGCTTTCCAGCGTCTACATGATGATTCCGAGCACTGGACCATTGAAATTGTACATAAAATCATGGATAAAATCGTCGATGGTTATTTTCCGATCGTTCATGCGTTGGAAGACAAGATTTTTGCACTGGAAGGGCGGTATGAACAGCGTGGGAATGATAAACGGATCATGGAAGAGATATTTGAGATTCGGTCCGATTTATTAGTTGTTGCCCGAACGCTCTTACCGATGCGGGATTTGTTATACCGGGTCGTTGAATCCCGTCGGCTTGCGATTCATGCCAATAAAAAAGCATTTTTCCAGGATATTTACGATCATCTGCTCAAACTGAACGAAATGATTGAGTATAACCGGGAAATGACGTCCGAATTCCGGGATAATTTCATTTCCCTCAACTCGTACCGGATGAATAATATCATGAAAACGTTAACGATTTTTACAACCATCTTCATGCCGTTAACGTTCATTGCCGGCATCTATGGGATGAACTTTGAACATATGCCGGAACTGACGACACGTTTTGGTTATTTCTTTACACTCGGGGGGATGGCAGTCATTGCGCTGGGGATGATTGTGTACTTTAGAAAAAATCATTGGTTTGATGAGTAAGAGGGGGGAGTCCGGTGGATATCCGGCAATTGACGTTTTTTACGACGATCGTAGACCATGCGTATAATTTAACGCGGGCATCCAAACATCTGCATATTTCGCAACCGGCGCTCAGTCAACTGGTGCGAGAATTTGAAGAATTGGAACAAGTGGAATTGTTTTTGCGGCACCATGGACGACTGACCGGTCTGACAGACGCCGGACAACAATTTTATGAGGATGCCCTCAGTGTCCTGCACGGACATCAACAAATGATGGAACACCTGCACGAGCGGTCGCGTGTCCTGCGCGGGAAAGTCCGGCTCGGGATTCCGCCGGTCATTCTGCCCGTTCTCTTTTCGCAACTGATTCCGAAATTGATGGCGGAACATCCCGGTATCGAGTTGGAGATCATCGAAGAAGGGGCATTTGAATTGAAACGCCGGCTGCTGCTTGAAGAATTGGATCTGGCGATTTTAATTGAACCGGGGGAGACATACGGAATCGAACGGCATCGGTTGATTGAAGATGAAGTCGTCGTCGCGGTCAGACCGAGCCATCCGTTAAGCGAATCTGAAAGCGTGTCTTATCGTGATTTGGCAGAGGAACCGCTCGTCATCCTCAATGACAGTTTTATGTTGCATCATCAAATTTTATCCCAGTTCCGCCATGTACAGGTCGAACCACAAATCTTTTTTACGTCCGGTGCCTGGGATTTATTGATCGGGATGGTGCAAGAACTCGACGTTGTGTCGATTTTGCCGGAACCGATTCTCCGGTTTCATCATGCCGATGATATCCGTATCTTACCGTTTGACCCGCCGATGTTATGGGACGTCTCGTTAAACCGTTTGTCGGGAGTCGAGCAGCGTCCGCTTGTGCGCCACGTCGAAGACTATGTGCTGCATTATTTCAAATCGTATTGGCCGCATCCGTCTGATCGCACAGCAGACGCTAAAAAGAACCCGGACCAGCCGCCTCTTCTGTAGAAGAGCAGCTGATCCGGGTTCTTTGTGTACCGCCTACGGGAAAAATTAAACGGTTTGATTGAGATGGCTGATGCTGGTGTAAGCTTGTTTGAATTGCTCGAGATGGTCGGTCGTCGCCAAACTGGTTCGTTCCATCTCGATTTGTTTATGCAGGGTTTCGGAAATCCGGGCATACATCTCGTCGAGCAGACGGGCGACATGTTGCTGCGCGAGTTCGCGCAATCGCTGTTCTTCTGTTTCCAGATAAGAAGTCGCATCCGGTTTCGTCAACTGAATCAAAGCATCTTTCAATTGTTCCTTTTCATTGCGTTCAAAAAAGGCTTTTGGATTACGGAAATACTGTTTCACGGACTGATACGGCGTCGCATCCTGGAACGGCCCCTCGAAATGAACGGACGTCATCGCCGGCGCTTCGAATGGGGACAGTTGGAAAGAGGGATTCAACTTCACCGCATACCGTTCCTCTTCCTGGAAACGTTGGACGAGCACAGCTTTGATCCAGCCGTCAATCCGGAAGTGGGTTACACGTAATTCTTGTTCAAAATCATATTTCAAAAAGCCGAGCAGCTCGACAAGCGCTTCCTGCAACGCCTGCTGTTTTGTGGCATTCGCAAAGCGGACGGGATGATACGCTTCCTTGAAGAAGTCAGGGAAACGATAATAGATCCGTTGGTTGACATGGTGCAGCAGCTCATGAATTTCCGCAAACAAGGCATGACGAAGTAACTCGGTTCTTGGATCCGAAAAGTGTGCTTCAATCGTCTGTTTCAAGTCATCCAGTTCTTCGAGACGTGTTTCTTTACGGGCGATGTTGAACTCGGTCTGCTCCATCAATTGACGTAACCGGTGCACGGTTTTCTCCGTTTCCTCCGACAATACTTGGACAGCCAGTCCTTTCAGATCCCGTTCCAAAAACTGATGGAAGGCGTCTTCGAAGACAGGAAGACCCGAGTCGAGCGCTCGGTCCGTCTGCTTCTCTGCCAACGCCTGAAGACTCGAGACGCCGAACAGACGAGGGGTCCGAATCCCGAACCGCTGTAGTTCCGTCTCGACATACTGCAGCACCGCTTGTTTTTCACCCTCGTTTTGTGCGAGGTCAATTGCATTGACGATGAAAAACATCTTGTCCAGTTCGAAGGCATCCTTGACACGGCCGAGCTGAATCAGAAACTCCCGGTCCGCACGGGCGAACGCGTGATTGAAATACGTCACGAATAAGATGGCATCTGCATCCTTGATATAGTCGAACGCGACATCCGTATGACGGGCATTGATCGAGTCGGCACCCGGCGTATCGACCAATGTAATTCCGAGACGGGTCAACGGGCTGTCAAAGTACAAATCGATAACATCGACGAAGCAACTGAGGTGCTCTTTTGCGACGTAATCGGTGAACGTCGTTTGATCGACTGTTTGTGTCGTTCCGACGAACGGCGCAACAGTCGGATAACCGGTTGCAAAGGCCCGTAAGAAAGAAGCATCCCGTAATGTATGTGTCGGCTGGGATTCGATCCAATCCGCCGCTTCTTTCAAAGAAGTGACTGTGGCATTGAACGCCTGAAGGAGGTCGTTTAATTCAGCAACGAGTTCCTGCTCCGTCTTAAAGCAGATGGTCGCCGTCCCGTGCAGATGTGCTGCACTGACGGGGTTAATCCGGTTAATCGAAGCCGTCGTCGGATTAGGCGAGACAGGCAAGACTGGTTGTCCGAGCAGCGCGTTGCAAAAAGATGATTTTCCGGCGCTGAACGCACCGAATAAAGCAATCGTAAAGGTACTCGAAGCGACCCGCTTCAGTTTGTCTTGCAAGTAGGCGACCGTCTCTTCGAATCCGGGAACGGACGACAAAATCGTTTGAATCTGGTGCATTTCTTCCGGCGTATAGGCACGTGTGTCCTCGACATCGGTTAACCGAACCGCTTCTGCCGCGACGGCGACTTCCTCCAGCGTTTCCTGCGGTTGGAACGGGATTAACGCTTGCTCGGCCTGAATCAGTTCCTGTTGCCAAAGCAAAACCTGTTGTTTTGCGGTTTGCAATTGCTTGTCCGTCGGTGAGTCGGCCTGTTCGAGATACGTGTTTAAGACTTGCCGGGCGTCTGCTTCGGCTTTCAATAGGTCACATTTTTGACGTAAACGGGTTTGTTCTGTCAGCACCTCTTGTTTGACGCTGCCATCTGTTTGTTCGAGTTCCGCTCGAATTCCGTCCCGCCAGCGGTTCGTCTCTTTCGTATACCAGTCAGCCGTCAGACTGACGACACGATTCGTAAACTGGAGGACGGATTCACCGGTAATCGTAATGCCTTCCTGGACAGCATCCTCGATGACACGAAGCGGTGGATCAAGTGGATAGTTGTCGATCTGCATCGTATGCTGATCAGTTAAGATACCGGCTTCCGCCAACGATTGTTTCATCAATTTCCGAAGATGCAAGGCAATTTCGGATGTCGTGACGGATTGATACGCCCGCAAGAGTTCGTCTGCTACCTGTTGCTGGGTGGACTGTGTCTTTTTCGCACTTCTGAAGAACCCGACTTTAAAGGACGCTTGTCGTGTCTCTAAAAAGGTCCGCATTTTCTCGCGAAGTTCAAACGGCATCAAAGTGGCATTTCGCAACAAGCTTTCCCGGTGCTGTGAAAACCGGCTGACCCATTGTTCGGCAGCCATCAGTTCGAGTTGTAAATCCAGTTGGTGCAACTGTTCAAGCAATTCATCCGATTGTCGCCGTTCTGCCGGTGTCAATCCTTCATTTGTCGATTCGGCGGCTTCCTCGATCCGTGTTTCGAGGTACGCCACGTGTTCGGCATGTAAGGATTCCAGTGTAGTAGCCGCTGATTGCAACAGTTTCGGCTGGACGTCCCGGATGCTGTGATCGACGAGTTCTTTAACGGTCTGGAAGTCATTTTCCGGATGATCCGCTTCCCGTAAGCTCGTAAAGAAGATTCCTTTTGGTTCCACGCTGTGGGAAGCAAACGACTGAACGACGGAACGCTTAAAGGCGGCAAAAGATAATTCGCTGGACTGGTGTTTATCGATTTGATTAACGATTAAATACAGTTCAGGTACGGAAGTCAACAATTCACGAGTGACGGTGAAGTTCAACTCGGACTGGACATGGTTGTAGTCCATGACATAAAAAATCAAGTCAGCCAGGTGTAAAGCGGATTCGGTGGAAATCCGGTGGGCGTCATCGACGGAATCGACACCCGGTGTATCCATTAAAACAAGTCCTTGCGGTAAGTTTGAGCCAGCATGGGTGATATCAATCCGTTCAACGGTACCGTCACGTCCTAACGTCTCGAGATGCGGTAAATCGGCCGCTGCGAGCTTTACGGCAGGGCGGTCGTGAAAATGAATGATGGCAGCATCCTGTTCTTCCCGGCGTAATGTGACGATGTTGGCACTGGTCGGAATCGGACTGGTCGGTAAAATCGACTCACCGGTCAGTGCATTGATCATGCTTGATTTCCCGGCTGAAAAATGTCCGGCAAAAGCAATCGTAAATTCGCGTTTTAATAATTTCTCGGAAAATTTATTTAACTTGTCGAGCCGGAGTTGATCCGACGAGGGTTGAATCAATGTCGTGAGAAGCGCGGTCGCTTCAATGTGATTCGTTAACCGTTCTTCAAATGAGCGCATGCGTGTGAAACCCCTTTCTTACAATCCAGCTTCAGTGTATCACGCTTATTTTGGTTCCGTCATCTGTTCATCGGTAAGTTCCGCAGTCAAGCGACAGGCGAGACATTAAAACTTACGGATTCCGCAAAATGCTATATGATAATAACAGACTGATTACCAAGCGGTCCGTCGAAAACCCGGCTGGTGAAAAGTCATTAAAAAAGACTGAATCCCCGCTTCTCGGGGAATTCAGTCTGGTAGGAAATCTGATTTTGTTTAAAATCAAGCGTTTGTTTCCGGGACAATCATATCCGACTCGTCAGGAGCGTGTTCCGTCGTCTGCATCAGACGGAGAAGATGGAGCTTAAACAGGTACATGACGAGCAAATGAATATTGGCTTGCGTCGATTTGTAAATGATCCATGGTAAGGCCGGTACATATTCATGAATGGCAATCAGGCACTCCTGGGATCCGGGAATTTGTCGGAATTCAATCCGCCCTTTGCTGCCTTCCTGAACTTGCGCAAACATTCCGCCGGTAATCCGGTACGTAGCTTGCTCGGCATCCTGAAACGGTTCTTTCGTCAATTCGAGAAGCGGTGCATCGAGAAACGGCACTTGAATCTTTACGACGGTCTCGTTCGCAACAGAAGTGAGGAACGGCTTAGCGAAAGAGGAGAGCCAAGATACATAGTTATCTGCCGCCCAGTTGGCATCGCGTCCTTCCGGCAGACGGACACGCTGAACGGACCGGACATCGAGCACTTCGTCTTTTTCTTTTTTAGACGAATGACCCGATTGTTTTTTCTGATCCTTTTCCTTCTGCTCTTCTTTTAACGCCATCCGAACGGATTCCTCGAATGTGACTTTCCCGTCGCTGATGCCGTCCACCATTTTATCCGGATCTGCGACCATTTCGTGGACCATGCTCTCGACGAGCGGGTAGACCGTCTCCTTCGGCTCTCCGGAAACTAATGTCACCCAAAGGCGGGACAGTTTGACTGTCATTAAAGGAATATCGAACGTCGGTTGGTTTTTCCCCATGACTTCGGCTGTTTTCAAAATCATTTCTTTATACGTCATCGATTCCGGACCGCCGATATCGATGGCGCGGTCTTTCAAATCTTCCCGTCCGACGCTTGCTCCGAGGGCATGAATGACATCTGGCAATGCAACGGGATGCGTCTGATTCCGTGTCCATTCCGGCAACAACATGACGGGAAGCCGTTTGACGAGCTTCGATAAGATCGGGAAGGAAGATCCTTTTGGGCCGACGATCAACGCAGCCCGGATGGTCGTTACGGGAGTCCCGTAAGCACCAAGCACACGTTCCACTTCCAAACGGCTTTTCAAATGGCGGGACAAGTCTTCCGTTTCTTCCGGAATGATGCCGCTCAGGTAGACGATTTGCTGAATGCCGTTTTCTTTGGCGGCACGGGCATAATTGTCCGCTAAAATCAAATCCATATCTTCGAATGAGCCTTGTGTCAGTTTAGCGGACGGCATCATCGAATGGACCAGATAGATGGCGATATCCGCCCCCTGTAACCCGTCGATGGTATCATTCAGCGAAAATAAATCACACGAGCGCCACTCGACATGGTCTTCATCATCCTTGTCATCACCGTTTCGCGATAAGGCGATGACATCATATTTTTTCTTGAGTTCGTTTAAGAGATTATGTCCGATATATCCGGTTGCACCTGCAAGTGCCAACCGTTTGCGTGTTTGAGTCATGAGTTTTCCTCCTCGATTAACGTTACTCGTTGAATTTACCCGAATCAATCGGTTCGTAATCCCTTCAGATGTTTTCAGGAAATAACAGGCTTGAGGCATAAAAAACAGGGAAAAGAAAAAAGAGACCGAATAGGAGTGGTGACCTCCACCAACTTCCATGTACATATTACTTAATTTCTACTTTAAGGAGAGGGCGAAGATGAACGCAGTCTGTTTCTTAGATGAGCAACACCAGAAGCGGTACCAGATGATATTAAAACGTTTGAGTACGCGGAATCGTATGAAACCGCCGTTTCAAGCCATTTTGTTTTTGGCGACGGGAAATTTACAATTGATGCAATTATTCAGTGACTATTTTTTCCCGGAAACGGGTGAGTTTTTTTATCAGGAAATGTTGGCGGAGTCGATTGATGACCGGATGATCGATGTGGAGCGTCAACTCCTTGTGCAGTTGTATAATGGGCGGACGACGGTGACTGTGATCGAAATCATCGATCAGTTGAGTCCGACGGAATTGAAGTTGGCACTCGGAGCCATTCAGGTCCGGATGTTTGGAACAGCAGATGAAGAGGCGGAACGGCGTTAAACGTAACCGGAATTCGAACGAAGGAGAAGAGGCTGAAAGCAGTCTCTTTTTTTGTTTTTTACCGGAAACGGTAAAGAAAAGATAATTATAAGAATTTTATTAAAAGATGTTTGTGATGTAAGTTTACTATCATAAAACGGTATCCGAATAAAAGCTAAGCTTGTTTACTAAGATTTGA
The DNA here is from genome assembly GCF_033721435.1 of Exiguobacterium sp. K1. NCBI lineage: Bacteria > Bacillati > Bacillota > Bacilli > Caryophanales > Exiguobacterium > Exiguobacterium sp. K1. The sequence goes on from NZ_JAOTIT010000001.1 coordinate 657,647, forward strand.
TTGAACCGCCGAATCACTGGAAATAAGATGTAAGTAACAGGAAATGGATAACGGCTCAACTGAAATTTCTGACTGAGATGTGAGAGGAGTGGACATATGCAACTCAAGCAATCGATTTACTTTCATTCACCGATTTTTCTTCAAAATATCTTAACGACGATTTATGGTCGCGTGCTGTATCAGGAACGATATGGTCCGGTTTATCAGAAACGTTTACAGGAGTTGAAGGAAAAAGAACGTTTTCAGACGAATGCACAGGCAGAACAGTTGGCGCGTCTGAATCAATTTCTGCTGTTTTGTCAGACGTACAGCCCCTACTATCAAGAGCTGTTTGAGCAACACCGGATCACTTTACCGCTTGAAACATTAGACGAACTAAAACAGATTCCGATTTTAAGCAAGGAAATCCTCCGGACACGTAATGCGGACGTGCATGCTAAGATCCGAGCGCCGATCCTCGGGAAAACGGGCGGAACGACGGGGAAGTCGATTCAAGTCCATTATACAAAGGAAGACATGCAGATCCGGATGGCGCACCTCGATTACTTTAAGTGGACACACGGGATTGAACGCGGCATGCGGCGCGCCAGCTTTACGGGACAGACACTGGCGGCAGAATCACAGAAAGCACCTGTTTACTGGCGGATGAATAAAGTCATCAATCAGATGCTTTTTACGATCAAAAACATTAATCCGCAAACGGCAGCCTTGTACATCGAACAATTGAACCGATTTAATCCGGAATCGATTGACGGCCTCCCTTCAGGTATGATTGAAGTGGCGCGTCATGCCAAAAAGTACAATATTCCGTGTACGTTCCGACCGAAGGCGATTTTCCCAACAGCGGAAATGATGACGGCGGCGGAACGCCAATTGATCGAAGAAGTGTTCCATGCGCCGATTTTTGATCAATACGCATCGTCTGAAGGAGCACCGATTGTCGCGGAATGCCGTTACGGAAAAAAACACCTTCACTATGAAATGGGCATCATCGAGGTTGAGGAAGATGGTCAGATTCTCGTGACGAGCTTTGATACCCATGGCACGCCGCTCGTCCGGTACCGTGTCGGGGACCGGATGACGTTAAGTGAAACCACGTGTCAGTGCGGACACGCCGGTCCGGTCATAGCATCCATTGACGGACGGGGACGAAGTTTCATTCAGCTGAAAGACGGTCATCGGATTTTTGAAGGAGAACTGGCCGGGATCGTACGGGCCTTCCCGAACTGTATCGAACGGGTCCAGTATATTCAATCCGACAAAGAAGAAATCGTCATGTTGTATGTACCGGACGAACGTTGTTTCAAAGAAGAACATGAAAAAGAACTGTACTTCGTCTTAAAACGTTTGTTCGGCGGACAAATGGAAGTGTTGTTACGGGCAGTGCCGGAAATTCCGAAAGAAATCAGCGGAAAAACATTATTGATCAAACAACTATTGCCGGAAACAAGTTGAAGAATTCGCTATACGACGCGAGCAGACTCCCTTTATTTTCAAAAAGGTCGTCTGCTTTTTTGATGTCTTTTCAAAAAAAGAAGGAGTTTGCTAAAGGAGGAAAAAAATCGAAGTGAAAGTGTAGTGCGGTAGATTTTGTCATGTGATTGTCAGAATGCCGACGTAAGCTGAACCTATTAAGAATATGTTCAGTGAAGGCGTCGAGTCGTTGTTCGAAAGGACGTGCGCAGATGGGAATCAAAGAGCAAGTCTATCTGTATTCACCGGTGTTCATGCAAAATCTTCTTACCACTTTGTATGGCTATCGACTTCAACGGGAACGTTATGGACCGGCGTACCAAACACGATTTCAGGAATTAGCAGACAAATTAGAAAAACCAATCGATGTGGAACGGGATCAATTGGCGCGTCTCAATACGTTTTTGCTGTTTTGCCGGCAACATAGCCCCTATTACCACACGCTGTTTAAAGACTTGAATCTGCAATTGCCTTTTCGAGCGTTAACGGAGCTTCGGCAGATTCCGTCACTTGAAAAGGAGATGTTACGGCAGCAAATCGAATCGATTCGTACGGACCTCCCTGCACCGATTCTCGGGAAAACAGGCGGGACGACAGGGAAGTCGATTCAAGTCCGGTATACGAAAGAAGATATGCAGGTGCGGATGGCGCATCTCGATTTTTTTAAGGCGACTCACGGTGTAAAAAAAGGAATGCGCCGGATTAGTTTTACAGCACAGGCGCTCGTTTCGGAACGGCAACAAAAACCTGTCTACTGGCGGATGAACCATGCGCTGAATCAACTGCTGTTCACCGTCAAGAAACTCAGCCCTGAAACGATGACTGCTTATTTGCAGGCAATCGACCGGTTTGATCCGGAATCGATTGACGGGTTGCCGTCAGCGATGATTGAGTTGGCCTACCATGCCAAACGAATCGGAATGGAGTTGCAGTGCCGGCCGCGCGCTATCTTTCCGACGGCAGAGATGATGACCGCGACGGAACGGAAATTAATTGAAGACGTCTTTCACGCGCCGGTGTTTGATCAGTATGCCTCATCGGAAGGGGCACCGATCGTTTCCGAGTGCCGTTTCGGAAATAAACACCTGCACTACGAGATGGGCATCATTGAAATTGAACCGGACGGACAAATTCTTGTCACGAGCTTTGATACCCATGGGACGCCGCTCGTCCGTTACCGGGTCGGGGATCGGATGACGAGCAGCGGCAAAACCTGTTCCTGCGGCCATCCGGGTCCCGTGATTGATTCAATTGACGGTCGGGGACGGGGGTATATCGTCAAACAAAACGGACAAAAGGTTTTTGAAGGTCAGTTGTCCAGCTTGGTCAAAGTGTTGCCGAACAGCGTCGAACGGGTCCAATATATCCAAAACAGTGAACGGGACATCACGTTTTTATATATTCCGGACCGGACCCGGTTTTTATCGGAGCACGAAGAACAACTGTACCGGTTTTTAAAGACTTTACTTGGTTCCGAGATGAACGTCTCGTTACGTGCTGTCGATAACATTCCGCGGGAAGTCAGCGGTAAGACGCTTCTAGTCAAACAGTTGATGTAAACGGAACACGGATCCAGTTGAGGATCCGTGTTTTTTGATGGATTTTTTTACAATTGTTGTAGTATAAAAGAAGATCATCGAAAAAGGAGGAAGACGATGAGGTCACGTGCCGCGGTACTACTGCTTGGAACGATACACTTCGACCGACCGGATAACGGAGACTTACTTCATTTGCGAGGCGTGTCGATGCTGACGCCGGACCGGCAAAAACAAATTGAGGACGCATTAAATGTCTTGTCCGACTTTCGTCCGACGAAGATCATGCTTGAAAGCCCTTCTGAACATCAACAGGACTTGACGCGTGAGTACGCGGCGTATCGCGCCGGAAAATTGACGTTGACCGCCGACGAACGGCATCAACTTGGTTTTCGTCTCGCCTCTCAAAATGGTCTCGATGATATTCAAGCAGTTGATTGGAACCAGTTGATTGACGGGATACCATCGCTCGACCAGCTGAGAAGGGAAAAACCGGAACAATTTGACGAAATCATTGCAAGGGAGACCACACGGATGCAACAGATGGAACAGGAGTTTACTGAACTACCGTTGCTTTCCTTTTTACAGAAAATCAATACTGACGGACGTGTGCAGGAGATGCACCAAACTTATTTAAAACTTGCTCGTCTTGGTGAGTCCGGAATGGAGTGGGTCTCGCGATATTGGTATTATCGCAATCTGATGATCTTTAAGAACATCCTTGCGGGTGTTACAGAACCAGATGAACGGGTTATGGTCATCTATGGTCTTGCACACGTTCACTTGCTGCAACAGCTGTTGACGGAGAGTGGCGAGGTCATGCTTTTGACGCTTGACGATATTATGATATAAGGAGCGATACATATGTTATTTCATTATCATCTTTGGACACCGTTCGTGGAGGAAACAGAACGGTTTTATCAACAGCTTGGTTTTCAGGTGACACAACGGATTGGGAAATACGCGGGGGAGTTCACTTCGTTTGATCCTCCGCTCGATTGGGACGATTTTCGTGAGCAACAGATTTTGTTTCGGATCATCGAGATGAAACGAGGAGCCATCAATCTTACGTTTGGTTACGGGAAAAAAGTGATGTTTGACCATATCGGCTTCCTTGTAACGGAAGCCGAGCGACTGCAGGTACTCGGCCGGGCGGAAGGTCTGGGACTGACGATTCAGGCGAACGAACGTCGGACGTTCATCGGAACGCCGTTTGGTTTCCGTATTGAATTGCAGACCCATCCGGATGCCGTCGAGTCAGAAACAGGGGACCGGCTCCTGCAGCTTGGAATCGCGACACCGACACCGGGTCTTGAGCCGTTGCTGTCTCAATTACTGGCTCGACCGGTTCCGGAAATTACGTCGGTTGTAGCGGAACGGATGCATGCCAGACAGGTTGTATTTTCCGGAATACCTGCGCTGCCGGTGCAAGATCCGAACGGTCTCGAGGTCCGGACGGTGAGTCCGCCTGCATTAATCGACGGACGGATAGAGGACCAGCACCTTTAAAGGCGGCGCGTCTGTCCGCAAACGGTCGAAACATTCGACTAAGTCACGGGCTGAGACCGTTTTTTCAAACAACTGTTCGAGATGTGGAACATGTGGTGCCGTCTTGAAAAACCAGGCGGCATGTTCCTGGTAATCCCATCCGTCACTCGAACCGACGAGCCGCAATTCTTTCTCGTAAAAGGCCGGCGTCAACGATAAGGTTTCATGATTCCCGTCTGAAAGAATACAGAGCTGTCCGTGGGGAACAAGCTTTTCCTGTAATAAGGCGAAAGCGTCCTGTCGTGCAGAACACCCCAATGCGTGTGTAAACGACTCATCCGAATCTGAGTATGAAGCATGCGCCCCGAGTGACAGTGCAAGCGATGAGCGGACGGGATCAGGGTCAAAGACGACGATCCGGTCGACATGATAGAAGTGCCGCAGATAGAAAACGGCCAGCAGTCCGATGACACCCATTCCGGTCTCTAAAACCGAGTCCGTCGGTTTAGGGACCAGTTTCCGGACGCCTTTCGCAGCGTCGCACGATAAGATGTTCAGCAAGGCGAGTTTGGCGGACACACCGTTCGGAACAGGAATGGCTTTGGCTTCGTCGACGAGTGCGATATCCTGATGACCGTAAAAGGCAAGTAGACGGTCGCCGACTTGAAACCGGGTGACCTGATTTCCGACGGCAATGACAGTGGCGTAGCTTTCGTAGCCAGTCTCCTTCGGATAGACGGGAGCCGGATCGGTCGGATCGTCGCCCCGGACTTGCGGCAGTTCAGCCCCAATGCTGATTGCACCGGCAATTGTCCGGACAAGCAGTTCGTGTGCTTGGACCGGAGGAAGATGATGTCTCGTCCAGGTGACAGACCGGGCTGCCGTGACCTGTAAGCGTTCTTGATGCATAAAAACCCCTCTTTTCTAAAAACATAAAACTTCTTTCTATAGTATAAGGTAAAAAATCCCTTATCAAAATAAAAATATGACAATTTTGTAAGGTGGAAACTGTTCGGACAGTGTCAGTTTACGAACAAGTCTGTGTTATTCTGAAAAAAAGACAGAAACAGAAAAAGGACGTGACCCCCATCGAACGAATCGAAATGTCAATTCATCGCGGATTAGTGGAGTTAAAAAATTTGGATAAACGGATTCAAAAAGCACAGGCGAAAGCGTTTATCGGTGTGCAGAACGGCAGTCAGGCGCCGGCGGGATATCCTTCAGTCGCGACGTTTGCGGAAGAAGCGAAAGCCAACCTGCAGTCGATTCGCGATTTGATCGAGCGGCGGAACCGGATTAAGTCTGCCATCACGGCATCGAATGCTGTAACGGTCGTCCGTATTAACGGCCGTGAGATGACCGTTGCGGAGGCGATTGACCGGCGGGATGCCGGGCTTGTCTATGAACGGCAACTGTTGCAGACATTACGGGAGCAACTCCTGCAAGTCGAACAGACCATCGAGACAGAGCGGCAAGATATCGTACGGCGGGCAGACAGCCACATCGAGGCAACGTACGGTTCCCGGGAAAAAGGGAATGCGGACGAGATGGAAAAATCACGTCGACTGTTCATCGAGCGCCTGGAGCCGAAGTTGATTGATCCGTCGAACTTGCGCCAGGTCATCGCTGAAATGGATGAGACGATCGATACCTTTGAAACGGAAGTGGACTTTACATTGTCGGAAAGCAATACCGTAACGAAAATTTTTGCGTAAGAATCATACCCCTGTTAGTCTGATATTCCTGCGACCAAACACGCCTGTTTTGTGCGATAACAAAACAATCCGTGCTTCGGCACCTCACATCGGTTCCACTGAGAACCGGAAGTGAAAGTTCAATGTTCACAGCTCAAGGAACAACGAACAAAGGTGAACGCTCAGAGCATGAAAGCTAAACCATCAACGAGCAAAGAGTGATCAAATCCACGATTAAACGGGATAAGAGAGGGCTTGTTTGTTGCCTCTGGGAGTACCGCGTGGCTGGGCTGACAGGGAACCTACATATAAAAACGTTAACCGGAAAGGATGGAGAGATATGCTGAATCTGTATTTGACTTTGCTTGACATGCCGAGCCTCACGCTTGCAGCACTTGTCATCGGCCTTGTTTTAACCGTGAAGTACGGACGGCTGTTCGTCCGTCGGGATATTCCGGGATCCAGTAAACGAATAGCAGCTGTTCTGTATACGGGCTGTCTGTTCGGTTTGGGCAGTATCGTCCTGTTGTATACGTGACGCATGAACCTTTTTTGATCGGAGTCATCCGTCTCAAAGAAGGTTTTTTTTAGTTGCGGCACGAAAGGATGTATAAACAGATCTGCCAATTAAAGTGAAAAAAGGAGGAAGGGAAGATGGATGACTTATTAAAACGCCGAATCGGAGCGGGCGTCGTCGACGTACTGGTCCAGGGAATCGTTTCCGGTGTGCTGGAACAAACCGTGTTAAGGCGTATTAAGAACAAGGCGGTACATGCCCTGATTACGGAACCGGCCGTTAACTGTCTCATCGAGACGGTCCAGTTGTCGACGGGGAGCGGGCAAACCGTCGGACAACGCCTGTTTCGGATTCAAGTCGTCAGCGAGAACGGACAACCGCTTGCCGTAAAACAGATTGCGAAACGGATTGTGTACCGGGAAACGATTGCTCCGGTTAAAGCCTGGAAAAATCGGAAAGTATATCTGCGAGACGGATCGATCCTGCCGGAGGATGAATTTGCCGGAACCCGGGTCATCCGGAAAATCAACTAGGTTTGCGGGTGGACCCGTAAAACAAATCAAACGGAGGAGGATGACAGATGCACAGTCTGCTGTCCTCCTCTTGCTGTGAAATCAATACGTCGTGCTAAACGAATAAGTCGTCTCGTGAAAGTAGGGAATTGGACCGTTGATGAGAGATGACAGAAGGAAATCGGTTGAATCAAAACAAATACCGGAGAAGGACGTGTCGGTATGATGCGCTGCTGCAGACAACACAAAGCCGGATTGGGAAGTTTCGATTGTCATCCAGCGCCCGCTTACGGCTTCATGAACAGAGATGACCGGTTGTTCATGAAATAAAAAATAGGTATCGGCAGGAGGCCTTGAAATCATCTTGTCTAAAAAGAAATGGTGCAGACGACGCCCTAACCGAAAATCAAAGGGGGTCCCTTTCGTCTGTTGCAAGCACGGATTCATCGACAACGCCGGTACGGGGTGGATGAAACAAGAACTGGCAAACTTTAAATCATGTTGTGTAATACTAGCTTTTAAATTACCGCTTAGGTTAAAGAAAATCGGAAGCGCCAAAGAGAGGCGAAGGGGCTGGTTGGTCGTCGCTGCATAACGGAGAATCAATTGATTGTTGTTAGTCAGCACATAAAGCATGTCGATTGCGATCACCTGTCCATTGACAGCGATTTCCGCCGACAGACGAAGTCCGGATTCTTGTGTTGTCGAAAACGGTTCAGCTGTGAATGAAAGCTGATGTAATGACAGATCGATTTCGTGAACGGAACCGGATGACGTATCATACAACCGGCCGGATAAACCGCGAGGAATCGTAGGAACCGTTACCAAAGAACAGTCAAACATAATATCTTCCGGATGCCCATTCCGGTCAGGCACGATCAAACGTTCAATGCTTCCTCCTTTGCTTGAAATCTCGACTTCCATTCCCCGATCATTTTTCACACAATATCGTGTCGACCGGTCTTGTTGTAGATTCATCCGGACCTGCAATTTCTTTCCTCCTCTTTTCGTATGAAATAAAACGCTTTTTAACGGTATAATACAAATACAACTATTAACCATTCAATGAGTAAAATTATTTCCTCTCATTTTACCATATGTTAAAATTTAAAAAATTAAAATTTACTAAATTGTTTTACTTAAAATAATTCAAAAAGAGGCGGATGTATGATGGCGACGATCAAAGATATTGCAAAAGAAGTGGGCTGTTCGATTTCGACGGTATCCCGCGTATTGAATAACGACCCGACGTTATCAGTGGGTGACGAGACAAGATCCCGGATTTTTGAAGTGGCGGAAGAAATCGGATACCGGAAAAAAACATTAAAAACACTCGTGAAGAACATCGCGTTTTTATATTGGCTGACCGATAACGAAGAGCTCGAAGACGTCTATTTTCAAACGATGCGGGTGGAAATCGAAAAAAAAGCACGGGAAAATAACATCGAATTGACGACCTACAAACTCGAAGGCGGGATTGAAAAAATCCCGCTGGATATTGATGGATTCATTGCTGTCGGTTCATTCATGAACCGTGAGTTGGAGTATTTGAGAGAATTGACACCACATGGCGTATTCATCGACTCGACACCTGATCCCGCACATTACGATTCGGTTCGTCCGGATCTTGCACAAATCACCCGTCAGGCAGTTGAAGTGCTAGTGGAGCAAGGTCATGAAAAGATTGGGTTTATCGGCGGCACGTACCATAATCTTGATACGGATGCGGAAGAGATGGATGGACGGGAGCGGGCGTTTCGGCAAACGATGGAGGAACGTGACTTGTTACGGGAAGACTTCATCTTTTGCCGGCGGGGATTTTCGGTCGACAATGGGTATTACTTAATGAATCAGGCGGTCGAACAACTCGGGGAAGAGTTGCCGACAGCGTTTTATGTAGCGGCGGATCCGATTGCAGTCGGTTGTTTGCAAGTCTTGAACGAGCAACAGATCGAGATTCCGAAACGGGTCAGTCTGATCAGTGTCAATGATACAAGTATTTCGAAATACGTGTCGCCGCCGCTGACTACGTTCCATATTGACCTCGAAGAGATTTGTCAAAATGCGATTCAACTTTTACTGGAACGTGTATTACAGAAACGAAATATCGTCAAAACGGTCTATATCGGTGCAGAATTAATCACTCGTAAAAGTACTTTGTAAATAAATTTAGTAAAATTTTTTACTAAATTTATTTACAAAGTTTTCTTGTGGTGCTATATTTTGATTATTAAAGCGCTTTCAAAAAGTGTTTTAATCTTTTCATAATATGATCCACAGGAGGAAAAAGAAGATGAAAAAAACCATTACATATATGACTGTCCTGAGTAGTCTGGCATTGACAGCCTCGCTCGCGGCGTGTGGTCCCGGGGAAGAAGCGCAGGGAAACAAGGAACAATCATCAAATAAAGAAGCGAAGCTAATCGTCTGGGAAGACATTGAAAAAGGCGAAGGAATCAAAGACATCGTTTCAAAATTCGAACAGGACAACGATGTCGACGTACAGGTCATCGAAAAACCGTACGCTAAGCAAATCGAGGATTTACGATTAGATGGTCCGGCTGGCACAGGTCCTGATTTGTTGACGATGCCGGGGGATCAGATTGGCACAGCGGTAACGGAAGGAATCATCAAAGAGATGAATGTCCCGGAAGAGGTCCAGTCGATTTATACCGATGTCGCCCTTGATTCGCAAAAAGTGAACGGAAAACTCTACGGTGTCCCAAAAGCGGTGGAAACGACGGTTTTATACTACAACAAAAAACTGGTCTCAGAAGACAAGCTACCGAAAACACTGGAAGAGTGGTACGCCTTATCGAAAAAAACGACAACCGGGCAATCGTTCGGATTCCTCGCTTTATTTGATCAAATCTATTATGCCCAAAGTGTCTTAAGTGGATATGGCGGTTATATTTTCAAACAAGATAATCAAGGAAAATACCAGACAAAAGAAGTCGGCCTTGCGAATACCGGAGCCATCGAAGGTGCGTCCTATATTCAAAAGTTCTATCAGGAAAAATTATTCCCGGCAGGTATCATCGGGGAGCAGGGCATCAACGTTTTGGAATCCTTGTTTACGGAAGGGAAGGCAGCCGCCATCATCTCCGGTCCCTGGAATGTCGAACCCTTTACGAAAGCAGGCATTGATTTCGGCATTACGAAACTGCCGGAACTGGAAAACGGAAAAAACATGAGTTCCTTCATCGGTGTCAAAAGTTATAATGTCAGCGCTTACTCCAAACAGTCGGAAATGGCGAACAAGCTAGCGCTTTACCTGACGAATGCGGAAAACTCGAAAAAGCGTTTTGAAATCACAAAAGAAGTCCCGGCCGTCAGTGCGTTGGCAGAAGATCCTGCCGTCACAAAAAGTCCAGCCGCACAGGCAGTCGCCGAACAATCGAAATTTTCCGAGTTGACACCGAACATCCCTGAAATGAATGAAGTCTGGAAGCCGGTCGATGCCGCCCTTCAAACGATTGCGACCGGAAAAGCTGAACCGGCAGCCGCGATGAAGCAGGCCGTCAAAACGATCGACGGGCAAATCGAAGCGAAACACGGAGCGAAGTAAGAACGCTTCATATGATACGACCAGACAGTCAGAGATTCTAGTAAAGAGGTGAAGGACGTGCAGCACCGGAAAATTGGATTGATGTTATCGATCATTCCAGGACTTGGCCAATTGTATCACCGGCAATGGATGAAAGGCGGACTCCTGCTTATAGTCAGCATTGCTTTTTGGATTACGTTCGCCGACTTGCTCAATATGGGATTATGGGGAATCGTGACGCTAGGAACGGAAGTCCCGCGCGACAACTCGATTTTTCTGTTGGCGCAAGGCATCATTGCCATCATCGTCTTGTTGTTTGGGACAGGAGTCTATGTGTTTAATTTACGCGATGCCTACCGCAATGGACAAAAGCGGGATCAAGGGATGCGGCCGGATTCGCTGTTATCGGATTATCGGAATTTGATCAATCAGGGATATCCCTATCTGGTCAGTGGTCCGTCCCTGTTTCTGTTGATTTTTGCCGTAATTTTTCCGATCTTATTCAGCTTCGCCTTGGCATTCACAAATTATGATTTATATCATTCCCCGCCTGCGAAACTGGCGGATTGGGTCGGATTTTCTACCTTTGCTCAAATTTTCACAGTTGATATTTGGCGATCGACGTTCTTTGATGTCTTGTCTTGGACTGTAATCTGGACCTTGGTCGCCTCGACGTTACAAGTGTCGCTCGGTATCATGATGGCAGTCCTCGTCAACCAAAAAGAGGTCCGGTTCAAACGGGTCATTCGGACGATTTTTGTCCTGCCGTGGGCGGTTCCGGGATTTGTGACGATTCTTGTTTTTGCCGGTCTCTTTAATGACAGTTTTGGGGCCGTCAACATGGATCTGCTGTCTCTGTTGGGAATCGATCCGGTTCCATGGCTGACCGATGAAAAATGGACACGGGTCGCGCTCGTCTTCATGCAGGGATGGCTTGGATTCCCGTATGTCTTTTTAGTGACGACGGGTGTGTTGCAATCGATTCCGGAAGATTTATATGAAGCGGCAACGATTGACGGTGCCTCGATGTTTGCAAAGTTCCGGCACATCACGATGCCGATGGTGCTGATTGCGATGTCGCCGATCATCATCACCCAGTTCACCTTTAACTTCAATAACTTTAATATCATTTATCTCTTTAACGGCGGCGGACCGTCCGTGCCGGGTTCAAATGCCGGCGGAACGGACATCCTCGTCTCCTGGATTTATAAATTGACGATGCAGTCCGGTCAATATGCGTTAGCGGCCGCGTTGACAATCTTACTGTCGATTTTTGTCATCGGGATTGCCTTATGGCAGTTCAGACGAACAAATGCATTTAAGGAAGGAGCGTGATCAAGATGGTGACACGGAACAAAACGCGGACGGTTCGCCTGACGCTGACCTATTTGATTCTGCTGTTCGTTGCGACTTGTATCATCTATCCGCTCCTGTGGACGATTGGGGCGAGTTTTAATCCGGGCAACAGTTTAGTCAGCACATCAATCATCCCGAAAAATCCGACACTGGATCATTACCGGGAATTGTTTGCCGGAAAAGAAAGTCTGCAATACAGTCACTGGTATATGAATTCGTTAAAAATCAGTCTCTTTACGATGCTCGGGACGATCGTCAGCGTTTCCTTTACGGCCTATGCCTTTTCGCGCTTCCGTTTTAAAGGACGTCAGCAGGCCTTAACGTTGTTTTTGCTGTTACAGATGATTCCGCAGTTTTCCGCCTTGATTGCCCTGTTCGTCCTGGCCCAGATGCTTGGCATGATGAACAGTCACTGGCTGCTGATTCTGTTGTATATCGGCGGTCAGATTCCGATGAACACCTATTTGATGAAAGGATATATGGATTCGATTCCGGTCGATCTCGATGAAAGTGCCAAACTCGACGGCGCCGGTCATACACGGATTTTCATCCAAATTATTTTACCGCTCTGTCGGCCGATGCTTGCCGTGGTCGCGATGAACGGATTTACGGGCCCGCTCGGGGACTTCGTGCTCGCTTCGACGATTTTACGGACGCAGGAAGCGTATACGTTACCGATCGGTCTGTTTAATCTCGTCAACGAAGCGATGGGTGCAAGTTATACGACGTTTGCTGCCGGGGCGATTTTAATCAGCATCCCGGTTGCCGTTCTGTTTGTCCTGCTGCAAAAACATTTTGTGTCCGGGCTAACGGCAGGGGGAACAAAAGGGTAAGAGAGATAGAGAAACGAAATAGAGGATTAAGGGAGAGGCTTAAAAAATGAGGCAAACGATTTATACGACAAAAGCGAGACATCTGTTGCACGGCGGGGACTATAATCCGGATCAATGGCTCGACGTACCGGACGTCTTACAGGAAGATTTACGGTTAATGCGTCTTGCGCATACGAATACGTATTCCATCGGCATCTTTGCCTGGAGTGCGCTCGAACCGACCGAAAATCAGTTCACGTTCGACTGGCTTGACCGGATTATTGACGATATTCACGCAAACGGCGGACAGGTAATTTTGGCGACACCAAGCGGGGCACGTCCGGCCTGGCTGTCGCAAACGTATCCGCAAGTGTTACGTGTCGACGAGCACCGTATCAGACAGTTGCACGGCGGGCGTCATAATCACTGTCTGACGTCTCCGGTCTACCGTGAAAAAACACAACGAATCAACCGCTTATTGGCCGAACGGTACGGGAATCATCCGGCACTGCTGATGTGGCATGTTTCGAACGAATACGGTGGCGAGTGCCATTGTCCGCTTTGTCAGGCAGCCTTTCGCGACTGGCTGAAAGTGAAGTATGAGACGCTCGATGCACTGAATGCTTCCTGGTGGAGTGCCTTTTGGAGTCATACGTTTGACGACTGGTCGCAAATCGAGTCGCCATCACCGATCGGCGAAAGCATGGTCCACGGTCTGAATCTCGACTGGAAACGGTTTGTGACCGATCAGACGATTTCGTTTTTTGAGCAGGAAAGCGTCCCCTTACGCGAATTGACGCCGGCACTTCCGATTACGACCAATTTCATGGCGGATACCGAAGACCTGATTCCGTTTCAGGCCCTTGACTATAGTCGATTCGCGAAGAATGTCGATGTCGTCAGTTGGGATGCTTATCCGACCTGGCACAATGACTGGGAAACAACAGCTAATTTAGCGATGAAGGTCGGATTCATCAATGACTTGTTCCGGAGTTTGAAGCAGCAACCGTTCCTCCTGATGGAATCGACGCCGAGTGCTGTCAACTGGCATCCCGTCAACAAAGCGAAACGTCCGGGCATGCACCTGTTGTCCTCGTTGCAAATGATTGCCCACGGTTCCGACAGCGTGCTGTACTTCCAGTGGCGGAAATCCCGCGGCTCGTCAGAAAAGTTTCACGGGGCGGTCGTCGACCATGACCGGTCGGAAGAGAATCGGGTCTTTCAGGAAGTCGCCCACGTCGGACAGACGCTGGAGCAACTCGACGCCGTCGTCGGTACGACGCGTCCCGCAGAGGTCGGGATTCTTTACGACTGGGAAAATAACTGGGCATTAAATGATGCGCAAGGGTTCGCAAACGACACGAAACAGTATCCGCAAACGCTGCAGGAACATTATCGTTTCTTTTACGAACAGGATATTCCGGTCGATGTCATCACAAAAGAACAGCCATTTGATGCTTACAAACTGTTAGTTGTGCCGATGTTGTATTTGGTCAGTCGGACGACGCTGCGGCAGTTGCAACAATTCGTCGAACAGGGCGGTACGGTAGTTGCGACGTACATGACGGGTCTGGTCGATGAACATGATTTGGCGTATGCCGGATGGCCGGAAGAACTGCAGACAATCTTTGGTCTGAGACCGGCGGAAACAGATACGCTGTACCCAAGCGATCGAAATCACGTGATGTTTAACGGGAAACAGTATGAACTGCAGGATTATGCGACGGTTATCGAGGTTGAGCACGCGGAAATCGTCGGCCGCTATACGGACGACTTTTATCGACAGATGCCGGCCGTGACGAAACATCAGCTGGGACAAGGCGAAGCCTGGTATATCGGCGGACGACTGGAAGCCGCCTTCCAGCATGACCTGTATACCTTGCTGACGGATCGTTTACGAATCGAGGCGCCGCTCGCGACATCGCACAGCACGGAAGTATCCATTCAAGTACGGCGCGGTCAGGAGACGGATTACGGATTCATCATGAATTTTTCCGAAACCGAGCAATCCATCGAACTGTTGGAGCCGTTGCTGGAATCGGCGACACAAACAGCACTCAGCGGTCGGCTGACGCTGAAGCCGTATGAAGTCAAGATCGTTGAACGGAAGAAAACATGAATGCAATACAAAACGGCTTTTTAGACAGAGATATGTTCTGTCCGAAAAGCCGTTTTTTGGATGTGTTCGTTAAAAAGTCGTTTTCTCTTGTGGAAAGCTCATCCATTCGAGCAATGTTTTAGCCGGACGCGACAGAATCGCTTGTTTTTTCCAAATTAAGTAGGTGTTGGAAGTGAGCGCCGGCGCAAGCGGAACGAAAATGAGTTCACTTCCACTTGTGTTAATGATGCGGTCGAGACACACGGCATGACCGATTTCTTCCTTGACGAGGAGCGAAGCATTAAACAGCAGGTTGTAGGTTCCGACGATATGGACCGTGTCCCAGTCCAAACCGGTTTGTTCGGCAAACGTCCGGTTTCCTTGGAGTTGTTCCGAAACGATTAACGGAAGGTCCCGCAAGTCGTCTGCCGTTACCGTCGCCTTTTGACTGAGCGGATGATCGCGCCGTGTCAAGATACCCCATTGATCAGGCTGATTCAATTTCAGATAATGATAGGCGTTGACGTCAAACGGTTCAATGACCAGTCCGAAATCCAGAATTCCTTTATCGAGCTTATCCAGAATATCCTGACCGTTCCCGCTGTGAATCCGAATCGTGACGTCCGGGTGCTGTGATTGCATTTGTTTGAATGACCGGATGACGGGCAATAGACTTTCCGTTTCACCGCCGCCGATATAAAGTTCGCCACGCAACGTTTCCTCGGTCAAGAGATTGGTGACGATTTTATCGGCCAGCGTCACAAGTTCACGCGCCCGTTCCGCCAAATAGTACCCGCTTTCCGTCAGGATGATGCCCCCCGGAGTCCGGTCGAACAACGGACTGGCCAATTCGTCTTCTAACCGTTGGATTTGACGGGACAGAGCAGGCTGTGAAATCCGAAGAATCCGTGCTGCCCGAGTAATGTTTTTTTCCTCGACGACTGCTAAAAAGTATCTTAATTGTTGAATTTCCATGGGGTCCTCCTATGCGTTTTGGTTATGGTATATGATTTTATATTAGCATTAGACATGAAGGGTGAATACTCGTAACCTTGTAGACAAGCAACAACTAAGAGGAGGAATACACATGAACACACCACTAGATAAAGTCATTGTCATCATGGGCGCGTCAAGCGGAATCGGCGAAGCGACCGCACGACTGCTCGCGTCACGTGGAGCCAAATTAATGCTTGCGGCCCGTCGGGTTGAGCGTTTACAAAGCATTCAGGAAGCATATCCTGAGGCGAACATTCAGATTAAACAGGCGGACGTCACGGAGTTCAATCAAGTCGAAGCCGTCGTCGAGGAAGCAAAAGCCGTCTACGGACGGATTGATGTTCTCTTCAACAATGCCGGCATCATGCCGACCGCTCCGCTTGCAGCCGGGCATCGGGAGGACTGGAAAAATATGCTCGATATCAATGTGATGGGCGTCTTGAACGGAATTGCCGCGACACTGCCGATCATGGAGCAGCAACAGTCCGGTCATATCATTGCGACGGATTCGGTCGCGGGACATGTCGTCTATCCGGAATCAGCCGTCTATTGCGGGACGAAGTTTGCCGTCCGGGCGATCATGGAAGGATTACGTCAGGAGCAACGTGAAAATAATGTTAAATCGACGATCATCTCACCGGGAGCCGTCCAGACAGAGCTGTATACGACGATCAGAGATCAAGCAACAGGCGAGTCGCTCCGTCAAGCGCAACAAGAGTGGGGATTGACGAGCGAAGATGTCGCCGAGGCCGTCCTGTATGCCATTGATACGCCGGACCGCGTTTCGATCAGCAACTTAATCATCCGTCCGACCCAACAAGAAGTGTGATGCGCATGAAGCATTCATCGATCTACCAACAAATCGAAAATCGGCTGATCGAGCCACAAGATGCCGTGTTCGAGCAAATTCATGCCATCCAGCAGGACGGAGAACGATTGCTACACCGGTTAAACTGCCAGCTGTTGTCACCGGCAGAGTTTCGCGAGACGCTGAGCGAGCTGATCGGTCAGCCGGTTGATGAAAGTGTGGTCGTGTTACCTCCGCTCTATACGGATTTCGGGCACCATATCTCACTCGGGAAAAACGTCTTTATCAATCGTGGCGTCATGTTGACGGATCTCGGATCGATTCAGATTGATGATCACGTGCTGATTGGTCCGTTTGCCAAGCTGTTGACCGTCAATCATCCGGTCAGTCCGGCAAAGCGGCGGGGCTTATCCGTCAAACCGATTCACTTAAAACAAAATGCCTGGATTGGAGCGGGGGCGACGATTTTGCCGGGCGTGACCGTCGGGAAACACGCCATTGTCGCAGCCAATGCAACCGTGACGAAAGATGTCCCGGACAAGGCCATCGTTGCCGGCACTCCGGCACGGATCATCCGTTATATCGATGAATCGGAGGATTGATATGAAGCGTCGGGTCGGAGCCGCCATTGTTCTGCTCTCACTTGTACTGGTAGGTTGCGGTCCAGCGGTTCCGGTTTCAACAGAAATCAAACAGGAGGTTGAGGAGAACGATACCATGAACATCAACATCAACGGTCAGGTCGCTTCGGTTCAGTTGGAAGACAATACGACAACAAAAGCAATCCTTGCGAACATGCCATTTACAATTCAGATGGACGATTTACACCAGAATGAGAAATACCATTATTTCGACAAGTCGTTTCCGACGCAGCCCCAACCGATTCAGACGATTGAAGCCGGAGACGTACTGCTGTATCAAAATAACTGTCTGGTAATCTTTTATCAAGCGGCTGAACCGGTTGTTCCGTATACACGGATTGGAAAAATCAGTCGTTTTCAGGATATCCGGGCGTCGTTCGGAAACAAGTCGGTTTCCGTCCAATGGTATGAAGGAGAGGGAGGAGAATGATGACAAAATCGAAGACAGCTGTAGAACATCCTTTTCAACGGGGAGAAAAAAATGAAGCATTTGCGGCTTACTTTATCGGTCAAAGTTACCTGAACCCGTTAGTCAATGATTCGACGCTCGACATTTCAGTCGGTCAGGTGACATTCGAACCGGGCTGTCGCAATCATTGGCATATCCACCGGGACGGATACCAAATCCTCCTCGTGACAGACGGAGAAGGATGGTATCAGGAAATGGGCACACCGGCCCGCCTGTTACGAAGCGGCGATACGGTCGTCACACACGACGGCGTCAAACATTGGCACGGAGCGACGTCAGACAGCTGGTTTTCGCATCTGACGATCACGGCCGGGACACCGGACTGGCTGGAACCGGTTGCGGAACAGGAATACGATGTGCTGAAGAAATGAATTAAAAACGAGATCTATCTTCAGTCCGTCATCCGGACCAGAGCGTAGATCTCGTTTTTGTTTGGAGTAAAAAAATTAAAACGAACTACCAAGTTTAAAGATGGAGTCACCAAGATGTTGCATCAGTTCGTTGGCCCGGCTTTCAATGTGTTCCGGCAACGTCGCTTGACTGAAATAGGCGAGATCGAGACTTTCCCCGTCCAGCATCACGAGTGTCCCCGTAACGTTTTTCGCATGATAGAGATGAATGACGCCATGCACTTCATCTCCGTTCGGATACTGGTAGTAAAAGCGGGGGCCGGAAAAGACGCCGATCAGTTCCAGTTCGCTTGTCTGTAGTCCGGTTTCTTCGTGTAGCTCGCGAATAGCGACTTCTTCCAGTGTCTCGCCGAGCTCCATTGACCCGCCTGGCAGTCCCCAGTCGAGCGTGTCGGACCGGTGTTGGAACAAGACTTCCTGTTGGTCATTGGTGACGAGAATTGTCGCGCCGACACTGATGATCGGACGGCTGCCGATTTTTTTGCGTAATTCTGAGATATATCCCATCTGATTGAACAACTCCTTTATGTGATGAAACTCTGTTTGTTTACCGACTGAAACCGCCCTCAGCATGGATGACCTGTCCGGTGATCCAGGCCGCGTCTTTACTAACGAGAAACGCAATCGTCCGCGCGGCGTCTTCCGGTGTCCCGATCCGGCCAAATGGAAACTGTGGTGTTAAATGCGTCCGAATCTCCTCTGTCATCCAGGTCGAGTCGGTTGGTCCGGGATTAAGTGCATTGACCGTGATGCCGAGTGGTGCGACGGCTGCTGCAAAGGAAGTCGTGAACGATGAGACGGCTCCTTTTGTTGCCGCATAGGCCAGTTCTTCGGGCATCGCGCCAAGATCCTGTCCGGACGTCAAATTGACGATCCGGCCGTCCTTCAAACCGGCTTCCGCGAAAGCCCGGGCAAACAAGGTAGATAATAAAAGCGTACTCCGGACATTGACGGCGTAATGGGCATCGAGTGCCGTCACGTCAAGTGTCGCGAAATCGGTGTGTGTCGAATGCGCGGCATTGTTAATGAGAACGGACGGTGCACCGATCGTCGCGACCGCATGCGCCAGAACACGTTCCGCGGCATCGGGTGCGGACAAATCAATTTCGAATGCTTCACTTGAAATACCGGCCGCCGACAGCTCAGCTTGAAACGTATGGATCCATTCGGAGTCCGCTTTCCAATATGTAAAACAGATGTTTAAACCTTGGGCAGCCAGTTTCCGGCAAATGGCTGTGCCGATATCCTGGGGATGGCTCGCACCGGTAATCAGGGCAAGCTGTCTTCGATCAGTCATAAGAGTGCCTCCAATCTAAAGATATGCGCTTTCATCGTACCGTTTCTGGAGGAAGGAAGTCTAGAGAAAGAGGGATTTTTTTACAAAAATCAACAGAATTATGCCTTGCTGGATGATATGATGAAAAAAGAGGTGTTTTCAGATGATCAAGCGGAAATACGGGGCCCGCACGGCGTGGAACCGGATCAGCGAACGGAATTACCAGGAGCTTTACCTCGAGACCGACGACTTCACTGGTCATGTGACACGTCTTGAGATGATCCGGGTGACGGATCCGTTGTTTGTCCAGTATACGGAACAAGCGCTCCAAATTGCCGGTGACGGTTACGTCTGGATTCAACAGTTTCCTGCGGGCAAGCAGCACGTCATCACGACGATGTTTAATGATCAAGGGCAACTCGTGCAGACGTACATTGATATTTGCCTGCGACACGGACGTGATGCAACCGGTATCTTTTGGGACGATTTAATGCTCGATCTCGTATTATTGCCGTCCGGAGAATATTTTGTGCTGGATGCGGAGGAGCTGGAAACGGCTTTGACGGCCGGCGAGATTACACGGGAGGATTACGACCGGTCGTGGCAGGAAATCAACCGGTTGCAACAACAAATCCGGACAGCGGGGTTTGTTCCCAGTCCACTTGCCTGTGCCCATGCGGACCTGTTCAGGCAGATGAACAAGTCCCGTTGAAAAAATCAACGGGACTTTGCGAGACGGTTAAACCATCTTGTTGCGGTTATTGTAGACGACAAATACGACGATACTGATGACAGCTAAGGCAACCACGATGAGGACCATGGGGATTCATCTCCTTTTTCCCGCCGAAAAAATAGCAACTGCTGTTACTGGTCTTTACCCGTAATTCAAAAAAACGAATAAAGGATACCAAAAAAGAAGTTATCAAACGGTGACGAAATGAGGCATTATCATCAAGGAGGAAATGATTGTGAAACAGGCTTACATTTTTGATATGGACGGCACGTTATTTCAAACAGACCGGATTCTTGGTCATGCGCTGGAGGATGTGTTTGCTTTCCTGCGTGAACAGGGCCGGTGGACAACAGAGACGCCGCTCGCCGAATATCGGGCGATCATGGGCGTACCGTTGCCGGAAGTCTGGCGGACGTTGTTGCCGGCACATACAGAGGCGGACCGGGCGCAAGCTGATCAAATCTTTCAAGACGCATTGATCCGCCATATTGAACAGGGGCATGGTGCCCTGTATCCGGGGGCGGAAGAAGTACTGGCTGCATTACAGGCAAGCGGACATGCTGTTTATATCGCGAGTAACGGCTGGAAAGGATATCTAGCGGCTATCGTGCGGCAGTATGCGCTGGAGCGTTGGCTCGACGGTGTCTACAGCATCGAAGACGTGGCCTCGTCGCAAAAAAGTGATCTGGTGGCGCATATCTTGGCGCATCACCGGTTAAAAGAAACGGTTGTCGTCGGGGACCGGATTTCCGATTTTCAGGCGGCCAAAGTCAACGGGTTACCGGCCATCGGTTGTCGGTTCTATTTCTCAAACGAAGCCGAACTGGCGCAGGCCGATGCCGTCATTGACGACTTACAGGAACTGCTTCAACTGGATGTTAACGCCGTAACACGGTGACCGAACACACCAAAACCGGTGTCCCTCAACACGTGAAGGGACGGCCGGTTTTGGTGTGTCCGATTAATTTTTTCGGAACAGGGCCGTCCACAGGCCGGACAGTCCGAAGACGGAATCGGTCGGAGCAGCCTCCTGCATCAAGCGGATGTCGAGTACCTCAAACGTGTCGAAAATCGACCGCAGTTTCTCTTCCGTAAAGCCGAGACCGCCGTTTAGACTCCGCTGGCGGTAAACCTCCCAGTCCGTTATGTCGGAGCCGCCGTACTGTCCGCCTTCGACGAAGCAGGTCAGGGCAAAACAGCCGCCTGGCCGGAGGGCATCCGAGACGACGCGGATATAGTCATTTCGGCGGTGCGGAGCGATATGATGAAAGCAGCCGGAGTCATAAACAAAGTCGTAGGCGCCCTGTTCAAACGAAAGGTCAAACAGGTTTGCTTGACGGAATGAAACGTCGAGTTGCCGCTCCCGTGCCCGGTCATTGGCCCAGTCGACCGAGGTTTTCGCGAGATCGACCGCGTCGACCTGACTGCCGTGTTCCGCAAGATACAAGGCATTGCGGCCGGGACCGCTTCCCAGTTCGAGCACCCGGTTCACCGGGATCTCCAGTTGTTCGACGTAGCGGACCAGGTTCTCGTCCGGTTTGTCGACGAAAAAGGGGATCCGTTTCGTTCGGTCGGCATAAAAGCCGTCCCAAAAAGCGGTCGGTTCCCGGAGTAAAGCGTCAAGCATCTGCAACAGGTCGTCGTGTGTCCGAATCGTTTCGTTCATCATCAGTCCTCGTTTCTTCCTGGCAGGTTCCGCAGGCGGACCGCCGTCATGAGTGTTTCTTTTAAGTGTTCCGCCCGTTTTTCCGTAAAGGTCGTCCAAAACGTCTCACCGATCGTTGCGAGTTCGTCCGGCGAATAGACACCGGGTTCAAAGCTTCCCCAACAACCATCCGTCGTCAGCTGGTCCCAAAAGACATAATCGGCGACCGGATAATAGGGCAGCGGAACGTCGCCGCCCATCGGTTGCAGGTCAACGAGCTCCGGGCAAAGCCACATCGCGGTCGCGACGGACAACAGACCGCCGTGCCGTTCGTTTAATCCGGCGAGTCCCGCAGCACTCAAAGCTTCCTCGAAGGCCCGGTAGCGGTGCGTCGTGATGACGACGAGCTCCGGATATTTAAAGTTAATCTGTTTGACGAACGCCGACTCCCAGTAGGCACCGCCGTGTCCGTTGCAGAGAACGAATCGAGTAAATCCTTGGCGGTGCAGATTGACGATGATTTCTTCGAGCATCAGCGCGATCGCCGTCGGACTGACGGTGACGGTCCCGATTCGATCGGCATGTTCTTCGGAGGTGTTAAACGGCAGCGTCGGTAAGACATAGGCGTTTAACCGTTCACCGAAGACAGCGGCCTGGTGCTCGGCAATCAATGTATCAAGATGCATCGGCAGATACGGTCCGAACTGTTCCGTTGCCCCGACCGAGAGAATCGCGGTGACAGTCTGACTGTCTTGAATAACCTTCGTACTGTTTTTGTAGCTGAGCATTAATTGATTCTCCTTTATTCAAATACTTGGCGTAATTCGATTTGTCCTTCGCCGTGACCTTGCGGATCCGGCATACGTCTGGCCCAGGCCACTGCTTCCTCTTTTGACGCCACGTCAATCAAGATGAATCCTGCCAATTGATCCGCCGGAGGTTCAGACGGTCCGGATGTGACGTCCGGCTCCTCGTCGGGACGGCGAAACGAAATCCGGAGAGCTTCTCGCGTCGGATGCAGTCCTTTCGCCATAATCCGGACACCCGCTTCGACCAGGTCCCGGTTAAAGGCGGCCATCGCTTCTTGGAGGGATGGATTGGGAAAAAGACCGGCTTCAGAGCGGCTTGACGCTTTAACGAGCAATAGGAATAACATGGATCAACCTCCTTGCAAAATGTGACCGGTGGGGATGAAAAACGTCTACTGTATGTTATTCGACAAATCGGTTGTAATCCCTGTTTTTTAACTAAAAAATGGATGTTAAAATTCTTTTTATGGAAGAAGAAAGGAAAAAAAGTTACCGCGTCAGATCTACTTCGATTAGTATAAAGTCAGAAGACAGAAGATCAAGTTTTCTCAGGAAAGGAGCTCGGAAATGGTCTATTTTATCGGCATGTTTGCGGTCGGTGTGGTTGCCCTGACGGCGCGGGGACTGTATTTTGACATATTTCGCTGGACGGAGTGGGGGAGTGTATTCGCATTTCTCCCGGCTGCCCTGTTGCTCTTTTCGATTGAGCGGCGGCAGCAAAAACAAGATACAGCGTTTGCCGGAAACGGAGCCGGCTACACGTCGCGACTCAGTGACCGGCAATCGACGGGAATCAAACAGATCTACCGGGCGGAGACGGTCGTCGGTTCCTACCGCCGGACGTTTAAACAAGTCTGGCACCGCTGGTTTGTCGCTTTTCCGAAAGTCGAGAATTTTTTTCTGAATCTCGATTTTAATCTATCGCAACGTGAACTCCGGTTCGAGGAAAAAGCGGGGCAACGGTTGTGGAGCAATCAGACGGAGTGGACAATCGAAGAGAGCGGCGAAACCGTCGGTGACATTCGAACTGAAAATACGGTCCGGCATGCCGTCGAATTCACTGAAGTATTAAGGATGACGTACCGTGGCGAGACGTATCAGATCCGGTCGCCCCGGTTATCCCGACGGATTGAAGTGAGACGTGACAAGAAAACGATTGCGACAAGTCACCGGAAACGGTACCTGCTGACGTTTGATGTTCCGGATCTTGAGACACAGGCGTTGTTGCTTGCCGGCATGATTTTTTTTCGGTTGCATTTTCGCGAGTGAAGCTGGACATTGTACATGACTTGGTAAAGGTAGAGAAATCGGATATCCTAGACAGGTAACCCAATCAAAAAACAGAAAGCAGGCGATGTTCGATGAGTAATCCACTGAGCCAACTCGCATGGACCTTTGTTTCCGAGTGTGACATCCCGCAAGACGTAACAGGATTGTTGATTCACGGGGAAGACGCGTTGTCCGCCTATAAGACGATCCGCGACGTCGCGATTTTTACGACACACCGGCTGATCGTTCGCGACGCACAAGGATTGACGGGCAAGAAGGTCGAAGTCTATTCGATTCCCTACAAATCCATCAATATGTATTCAACGGAAAACGCCGGCGGCATGTTTGACATCAATTCGGAAGTCCAACTGTTTACGCGGGCCGGAACGATCAAAATCAATCTCAACAAAAAGGTCGATGTCCGTAAAATTGACTTGCTGATTGCGAACGCGATTCTGTGAACTACTCACCACTTATTTGCTTCGCAAATTGAAGGGGGAGCTTCTTGGGAAGACCGTACTTTTAAGAGCTACGATTATTTGCCAAGCTCATCGGGTGGTTCCCACCCTGAAGGGTTTTCAGTCTGCTAACAGCAACAAGTTGATACTTGCATTGATATCTCGATCATGATGCGCACCGCAAGTACACATCCACTCGCGTACATCGATTGTTTTCTTCTCGCCTTTTACTCCACAAGAAGAACAGATTTGGGTCGAGGCGTACCATTGATCCGCCTTGATAAGTGTTCGTCCGTAGAATGCGCATTTGTATTCTAACTGTCGGACGAACCCATACCAACTGACATCTCCAATCGATTTGGCGATCTTATGGTTCTTCATCATGTTCTTCGATTTAAGTGTCTCGACGACGATGACTTGGTTATCGTCAACCATCCGTTTCGACAGCTTATGAAGAAAATCTTGACGTTGATGTGCAATCTTTTCATGCTTCTTGGCGAGGATGATCCTCGCCTTCTCTCGGTTCTTACTCCCGATCTTCTTGCGGGACAAGGCGCGTTGCGCCTTCTTTATCTTCTCTTCGGACTTTCGAAGAAAACGAGGATTGTCAACTTTCTCAGAAACACGCTCATCATTTGTCATGATGGCGAAGTGCTCCAAACCAAGGTCGATTCCTACTTTATTTTGGGCCGGAACCCATTGCGCTTCGGCTTGATCGACAAGGATGGAGATGAAGAATTTCCGCGTCTTCGTCATCGAGACCGTCGCGGACTTGATCACACCATCAAACGGACGATGTTGTTTCAACTTCACAAAACCGATTTTAGGAAGTTTCACCTTACGATCTTCGATGCGGATGCTTCCCTTCAGATTGTTTGTTGTGTAAGAGGCTCGGTCGTTGTGCTTCGATTTGAATTTCGGAAACCCGACAGACTGATCTCGAAAAAAGTTTTGATACGCCTGGTTTAAGTCCATCTGAGCGTTCGCAAGAGAAAGACTGTCGACTTCTTTGAGGAAAGGGAATTCGGGCTTGTACTTCGCCGGGGTTGGGAGCTTCTGCTTCGCGTCAGGATTGAGCTTCGAATCTTCATACAATTGGATCCGCTCTTCGAGCATCTTATTGTAGACGAAACGGACACAACCGAACGTCTTCACGAAATATTCTTGTTGTGGTTTCGTCGGATAGAGTCGAAACTTGTACGCCTTCAGCAAAGCAATCACTCCTTTCCTTGTTTTTCGATATAGTGTCTGATGACGTCGCTTGTCGCACCTCCGGTCGTCACTAGACAGTAACTTCGAGACCAAAACATTTCTTTCCATAGTTGTTTCTTGACATGTGGAAAGTCTCGTTTGATCAGTCGACTGCTTGCGCTCTTGTAAGCGTTCAGAAACTTTGACATCTCCGTGTTCGGGTGTGCTTTGAAGAGCACATGGATATGATCGCCGTCATGATTCCACTCGTTCAGCGTGATGTGATACGACGCGCCGATTCGTTCGAACGTCTGTCTCGCGAACTCCGAGATGGCGTCATCGATCACTTTGCGTCTGTATTTCACTACTAGGACAAGGTGATAATTCAGAAGGAAGACTGAATGTTTATTTGTGTCCATTTTCATTGATATATCAGTCCTTTTGGTTAGTCACACTGATTTTATCAAACGATTGCAGTCTTGCCAAGAGGGGCGATTCATCTCCCACCTACGCTCGACTTCGCCCCGGTACGCTTAGAGGTGGGAGAATTCTCGCTAAATTTAGTTAAAAAGGGGGACTGGACGATGAAACGAGGAATTCCAAAAACGGCGGTGCTGGTTGTCTTGACGTTACTTGCAAGCCTCTGTCGAGCAAAACGAGTCCGTTAATTTTATTTCAATTCTCGTAATCTATGTATAAAATGATTTCATACAGGAACGAACAATTCTACTCCTTCCAAACCGTCAGCTGTCATAACAGGTAAAAAAAGAAACATGTTCAAAAAAACGGATCCTTCAAGGACCCGTTCCGCAACTGACGCTATACTGTTGTGCTGTTTTTTTGCTGTAACAGATCGTCGGGGTCATCCCGGTTTCACTGTCATAGTCGTACCACATGACATCATACATCCGGCCGTATTCCGGATCGGCCATTCGTTTGTCGAGGATGGCGGTGTAACTTTGGTACGGATGACCCGCTTCATACAGATAATGCCGGATGGCACCGCTCTCGGTCTCATTCGAAAAGACGACCGGCGACAACGGCGGTAAGACGATCAGCAGGAGAAGAATCAGCAGACCGGACCACAGTCCGATTTTAGTGAATCGTTTCATGGAAACATCGCTCCATTTCGCTTAGAATATTACCTTATATGCACAATAATAACCGCCAATCCCAGGGATTGACGGTTATTTTAAATCAGCCGGTTTTCCGCATCGACTCGAACAATCGTCCTTTATACACGTCGGCGACCGCGTTCAAAAACGTTTCCGAGAACCGTTTAGGGAAATACGATTTTGCATAAAAGTACTGGTACGCCCGTTTTAAGTCATCCCACTGCGTACACGGATCTGTCTGCCGGAACCGGGCAACATCGATGATCCGCGTCCCGGTCGGCGTTAACAGAATGTTGCGCAGGTGGATATCGGACGGATTCAATCCGACCGAGCGGGCTTCCGTAAGCGCCCGGTCAACGGTCTCGATGACGTCGTCCGTAATGACCGTACCGCTGATCAAACATTCGAACAATGTTTGTCCTTCGATGTATTCAATGATGAGGTAATCCGGACCATAGGCATACTGTTTGGCGAATGTCGGAAAAGGGTTCAATTGTTCGTAAATCGATCCTTCAACGGATGCAAGATGCCGGTGCGACGGGAAAAACTTTTTGATGACCCGGTCGGTTCCGGTGATGCGAAATACAAAGGCGCTGCGGCCTGTTCCAATCCACTCCAGTTCGTCCGGATGGGACGTTACTGTATATCCTTCCGGAGTCTCCGTCAGCCGGATGGCACAAGCCAGTTCGGAATCTGTCTTCACACATGCCACTTCCTTTCTCTTCTTTTATATTATACGACGGTTTCCTGCGGATGGTTTCATAAAACGGCTCCTGTGTGAAAGTTTTGAACATTTTGTGATATGCTGAAATCGTAAGGCAACTACTTAGCTCAAGGGGGCATTTTGATGACTACTTTACAACAATGGCGTGACCATTTTGAAGCGCTTCGTGCATACGATGAAGCTGTCGCGTTACTTTACTGGGACATGCGGACATACATGCCGGAACAATCGGCCGACAACCGTTCGAAATCAATCGGATTCCTGTCGACGGAAAGTTTCCGCCGCCGGACGGGGACAGCGTATCAGACGTTACTCGAAGCGATGGGCCAAGAGACGTTGACAGGCGTCGAAGCGGTCTCATACGCGAAAGCGAAACAAGCATATGACCGCGACTCGAAGATTCCGGAAGCGGAATACCAGACGTTCATCACCTTGATTTCAGAAGCGGAAAGTGTTTGGGAAAAGGCGAAAGATGCGGATGATTGGGACTTGTTTGCACCTTACCTTGAAAAAATCGTCGCCATGGAACGGAAGTTCGTCGAATACTGGGGGTACGACACTCATCCGTACGATGCATTGCTGCATGACTATGAACCGGGCATGACCGTTGCGGAACTCGATCCGTTATTCGCTGAACTGCGCCAGGCGATCATCACGCTCCTGCAACAGCTTGACGGGAAAACGTTCCCGACGCTTGATTGGTCGGCCGACCGCGAGACTCAGATCCGATTGAATCATGAATGGCTGCAGGATATCGGCTATGACTTTACGGCCGGACGACTCGATGAGACCGTCCATCCGTTCCAGACGACGATTAACCGGAAGGATGCCCGGGTGACGACGAAATATGACGAATCCGACTACCGTAATTCCGTTTTCGGAACGATGCATGAAGCGGGACATGCGACGTATGAACAAGGCATTGATCCGAATCTTGATACACTCGGACTCGGTGAAGGGGCTTCGATGGGGATTCACGAATCACAATCGCTGTTCTTTGAAAACTTCATCGGCCGCAACCAAGGGTTCCTGTCCGCCCGTTATGCCGGTCTGCAACGGGCGATTCCTTCATTGACGGATGTACCGTTTGAGACGTTTTATGCGGCTGTCAACGAAGTCAAACCGTCGCTGATCCGAATTGAAGCGGACGAACTGACGTATGCCCTGCATATCATCATCCGTTACGAGCTGGAAAAACGCTTGATTACGGGCAAACTCGAAGTCAAAGACCTGCCGGCGGAATGGAACCGTCTTTACAAGGAATATCTTGGGGTCGATGTTCCGACGAACGCAAAAGGTGTTCTGCAGGATGTCCACTGGTCCGGCGGATCGTTCGGTTATTTCCCAAGTTATGCGCTCGGACTCGTCTACAGTGCTCAGCTGAACGAAGCGTTGCGCCGTGACGTTGCGGATGTCGATCAACTGATTGCCGACGGGACATTGGCACCAATCAAGGAATGGCTGAACGTCAACATCCATCAGCACGGAAAAGCGAAGACCCCGGCGGAATTGATTCAAGCGGCGACCGGACAATCGATTTCCGTTCAACCGTTGATCGACTACCTGACGGCGAAATATACGCGGGTCGTCGAAGCATTATGATGAAGTGGTTCGCTCATCGCGGAGCGAGTGATCGGTTTCCGGAAAATACGCTCGAAGCGATTGAAGCGGCGATTCCGTATGTCGACGGCATTGAATTTGATGTTCATTTTTCGCGCGACGGTGTCGGCGTCATCATTCATGACGAGACGGTGAACCGGACGACGGACGGAACGGGGCGGGTCGTTGATTTGACGCTGGCTGAATTGAAGCGGCTGAATGCGGGAGCGCGGTTCAAAGGGAACGGCGGACCGATCCAGACGACGATTCCGACGCTTGACGAAGTCCTCGAATTACTTACGCCGACCGATCTTTTACTCAATATCGAGCTGAAGACAGATACGATCCGGTATCCCGGCATCGAAGCGTACACCCTTGAACGGTGCCGGGCACACGGCATTGCCGGTGAACGGCTGATTCTCAGCTCGTTTAATCACTATTCGGTCGCGACCGTCCGTGATCTTGATCCGTCGATCGAAACCGCGATTCTGTATCCGTACCCGTTGTATCATCCGGAGCAACAAGCGATTCTGCTCGGAGCCAAGGCGATCCATCCGGATTACCGCCGGGTGACGCGAGAAGATGTCATCCTTGCCCATCAAGCCGGGATTGAAGTCCGGGTCTACACACCGAAATCAGCTGCGGATGTAGGACGGATGATCGAGCTCGGAATCGATGCCGTCATCGTCAACGATCCACAAGCATTCCAGAAAAGTCTATCCATCCCATAAGGAGGTAGCGTCATGCGGAAGGAGCATCTGTTCATCATTTTAGCGTCATTGGTCGCACTCGTCATCGGTCTGCAGATTGGTTTCGCCAGTCTGCCGGAACCAAAACCGAAACAGGTGGAGGAATCGGTGACACGACCAAATGATTTTCAGGCAGGACTCCGCGACGCAAAAACCGAATTGAAGATGGTACAAAGGTTCAGCCGATCGAGCACGATCGAGCATAACCGATCGAACCAGACCTGGATTTACTCCAGTCCGACACCGACACGTATTGCCGTTGATTGGTATTACGTCGCGAGTTATCCCGAAAAAAATGTTCAGATGACTCGAAATGAGGTATCCCGGATTTTAACGTATGACCGGTATCTTGTTGTCATCCGCCCGATTTACGGTGTGGTCGAAGACAGTGAGCTTGAACAATTTGCACTTCGCTTTTCAAGCTACTTCATGGCAGTGCAACAACAAAAGGAGGAGAACGATGTCAGGTAAAATCATTCTGTTGATTGGTGGATCGGGCAGCGGGAAATCTTCCTTGATTAAACGATTACGCCAGGAATATGAACGGGTCCGCTTTATTCCGTCCGTGACGACACGTCCGAAACGTCCGACGGAACACGACGGGGAAAGTTATCATTTCGTTGATGTCAAAACGTTCCAGCAACTGATCCAGGAAAACGGATTCATCGAATATGCCCACGTCCACCGGGCCTGGTACGGGACACCGCGCCAGGCGTATGAAGAAATTCTTGCGACCGGTGGAATTGTCATCAAGGATATTGATCCGAAAGGGGCGACAGCGTTCAAAACGTTGTTTGCCGATCACGTCATCACGATTTTCGTATCCGTTCCGCCGGATTTGATGAAGGAACGGTTGCTGATGCGGGGGGATACGCCGGAGTTCGAGGCACGGCTCGTCGACTACGAAGATGCGTGGAAAGAGCGCGATCATTACGATTATATGATTGAAAACATCGACTTTGAACAGGCCTATGCGGATCTGTTGAGTATCATTTCCGCCTATATTCCCGGACAACCGTCCGAATCGTAACAGCAGGGAACCATCCCTGCTGTTTTTAGTATCGTTAAGGAGAGGGGGAACGTGGATGGATGTCTGGCTACGGCTTTTGCAGGCGGAACCGGAGCTCCGGTCCTTGACCGGCTGGGACCGTCTTGCGACGCGCTATACCGATTCACCGAAATACACGGCGCACGACGCCAGCGGAGTGTCCATTATTCATACCGCTCCGCTGGCATCATTGGCGCGGAAAAAGCGGGAGTTTGAGCTTTTGCAGCAGTTACGACACGACGGGTTGCCGGTCCCGAAACCACTTGATTTAAAGCAGATTCCGGCAGCGGCTGTCTGTTACAGCCGCTATCGTTTTCTCGAAGGGAAGACGATCCAGGCATGTTTACCGCTCAGCCGGGACAAGGCGTACCGACTCGGTCAGGAGACGGGCCGCTTGTTACAACGGATCCATCAGCATGAGGTGCCCCGGGCGACCGAGTGGGCGATCCGCTGCCTCGAAAAACACAAGCGGTATGTTGCGCTGTACCAAGCAGAAAGACCGTTGACCGACGATTCAATCATCCTGTCCTTCATTGAACGAAACATCCATTTGATCGCGGGACGGCCGAACCGGCTGCAACACGATGATGTTCACCTCGGAAATCTGATTACGGACGGGGAACACCTCGTCGGACTGATTGATTTCTCGAATCACGATGTCGGTGACCCGTGGCATGACTTCGTCAAAATGGGACTGTTTCAGGTAGACGACAGTATTCCGTTTGCCGTCGGTCAAGTCGACGGTTATTTTGCAGGGGATGTTCCGGAGCTATTTTGGCGTGTCTACAGCGTCTATCTGGCGATGGCTTGTATTTCATCGATCGTCTGGACAAGCCGGCATGCACCGGAGGAAACGGACCAAATGCGCCGGCGGCTCGAACGTGTGTTGTCCGATCACCGGCGGTTTGAGTGTGCCGTCCCGATTTGGTATGCAACGTTTGACCGGACGTGATCGTCTGAGTAGACTTTTCGTTCGACCGGAAAAGCCGTGCCTTCACCGATTGATTCGGTCAGGGCACGGCTTTTTTGGTTCAGTTTCCGTCCCAGGTCTCGTCGACACGGGAGGCATAAAAGCGCAGGGCGCGGGCATAAGCATGGATTTCCGGATTTCCCGTCGTATCGACAAGCGTTCCGATCAACCGTTCGATTGCTTCGGCCGATCGGTCGAGATTATGTAACGTCAGTGCTAAAAATGTCTGCAAAACGGCATGCTGCGGAAAATGGACGAGTCCTTCCGTCAGCGTCCGGTAGGCATCATCGTACCGTCCGAGGGCGCGGTACGTACTGCCGAGCCCGACGTACGCCTCCTGTAAATCGGGAGCAGCCAGCCCTAGCTTGATGGCAGCGACATAATGCGGGACGGCGGCGGCTTCCTCTCCGAGATTATCATGACACCACGCCATCTGATAATGAATCATCGGATCGTCTGGCAACTGCTTCAGGTAAGAGGCGACGAAAGCTTTTGCAGCCTGATACTGTTTCGCCTGACGAAGACGCGAGACGGCTGTCAGGTCAAACTCGACTGCCGGGGAGGGTTCACCTGACGGACGGTAAACGAAGGTCAGGTGCTGACTCGACGGTCCGTATAAAACGCTGTAGTCAAACGGCAGTCCGGCTCTGGAGGCGACAACGAGCGCCGGTTCATTGTTCGGGTTCATCGTCGCCTCGACCCGTCGATAATCGAATGTCGCGAAACTGAGCGTCAGCATCGCAGGAAGTACTTCAGTGGCATATCCTTGTCGTCTAAACAGCAGATCGATCTCGCAGTCGATTTTCGCCGAGCGGACGTCCGCTTGACGGATCGGCGAGATTCGGATCGTCCCGACCCTCGTTTCATCGTCCGAACGAAACAGACCAAACGTGAACGTGTCTGTTGCCGACCGGACCGGTTCGTTTTGAAACGGCACCGGTCGAATTTGTAAGCGCGCCGTCTGAATCGTGATGGCATCTGTCATGTCAAGGCACTCCTCGCGTTTGGTATCATACAAAAACCCTTCAACCGGTCAGGCTGAAGGGATGGATGTTAATTTTGTTGTTCGAGTTTCGTTAATAATGTCCGGAACGTATCGAGTTCGGCATCCGAGAAGTCAGCGAAGACGTCCGACAGGTATTCCATCTTCATCGCTTCAAGTTTCCCGTATAATTCAATCCCGTCTTCCGTTGCCCGGAGTTCGACGACACGACGGTCGAGTTCACTGCGTTCACGTGAAATCAGCCCTTTTTTCGTCAATTCATCGGCCAGTGCCGTGATCATACTCGCTGAAAACTGAAATTCGTTGGATAAAGCCGATGCGATTTGGGGACTGCTTGTGCAAAGCGACTTCAGGATAAAGAATTCGTTTCGCGTCAAGTAAGTCGTGAACATGCTCCGGACATCTTTTTTGATGGCGCGGTAGTTCATGCGTAACCCTTTTTCTGTATCCACGATCAACTGATCGCGATTTGCTACTTCTAATGTAGTTGCCATAGTTTCACTCTTTCCATACCGTAGTTTCTTCTTCCGTGATTTAGTATAGTGAAAAATTTTAGTTTAATCAATATTTTTCTCTTGAATCATCTGTTTAGTTAACGGTTGGACCTGTTTGATGATGTCGTCGACGTTCCGGAGCTCCGGATAGAACCGGCGGAAGAAGTAGTCAATCCGGTGCGGATCATTCCCGGCAATCGTCACGGCCATACAGATGTAGGCGATCCCGATTCCTTGACGGGGAAGGAACGGGTTCGGCATGACCTGGGCACACTTCAAGGCGAGCGGGCTGTGGACGGCGACGGCTTCAATCAATTCTCCATAATTCCGGATATCGACATAATGGAACATCCGGATCAGTTCATTGATCAACTGCTGATCAGAATCGAGCATCATCTGGGACGTGACCAGTTGTTTGTCGAGATCGTTGATGACAGCGGAATGGTCGATGAAATAGTTTAAGTTATCGGAAGTGATCCGGACCTTTTGCGGATCCGATAAGATTTGCTGGACCGTTTCGTCTTCGAATTGCTTCAATTGTTTTTTGATGTTGACGAATTCCTGATCGGCGATTTCAAGGAGTCCGGCAACCCGGCTGAAACTGCGGCGGACTTCGGCCGGCACACTGTTCGGATTTTTGTACCCTAAATCGTGCTCAATTTCCGCCCAGGCATGCTGGAGAATCGACCGGATCTGAATTTCGGCTGTATGATCCTTAAAACGGCCGTATTCACTTAGCGCGAGCCGCTGTTCATTTAAGGCGGCGACGAAATGGACCGACAGATAACCGAACTCGGTCGTATCGAGCAACGTGGATTTGTCGACGGATTGATCCCGGTCGATTGAAAATTCATTTTCGATGATCCGGGCCGCTTCCCGGACATCATCGTGAAAGTACGTCACTATCCGGATTCCCGTCAAATCGTGCACATCCCGGAGCGATTGGTATTTATTCGGTTGCCGTAATACTTTTTGGTACAGGCTGTCGGACTCTTTCGTCCGGGCGACGATCGAATGGTATTTGATGCCGGCTGCATCGAGCAATTCCGATAATAAGACTTTTAATTTATCGGCAAAGGCGTCATAGTCTTCCTTGTCATTGACATATTCAAGCATCATCGTATTTAAGTCCTGTGATTGCACGGAATTCACCTTCCTTGTCATGTCTTCTTCTGACATTATTGTAGCACTCGTTTTCACCGGACGCACGGAAGGACCCTGTTTCAAGGAGGACGCTTCGTGGGAAAGACAGAGTAGAACATCTGGGAGGGGTGCTAGAATGGAAATTTTGGACGCGCGGGCGTTGCCAGCTGATCATTCTGATATCTTACATGTCACACCATCATCGGTTTATTTCCGCCGCCGACTCAACGACAGTCAATTTCATATCAGCCGGTTTGATTTAGAAGATCAAGAACAGGTCGATCTGACGCCGGAAGTGTTGCAGGACCACGGACCAACCCGGCCGTTCGTCAAAAAGGGAAAAGTGTATTGCCTGAATGAAAAAGACCGGGAAGAGGGCGGTGAGACGCAATTGATTTCGATTGACCTGCATTCAGGAAAAAGCGAGCATCTCGCGTCGTGGCGTCTTGGAGGCGATTTGACGCTCTACTGGGTCCTGAATGAGCGGTATATGGTCTTGTTGCATGTCGATGAGGGGACGACCGCCTTTTTGTATGACGTCGAGACGACGCGTCAGCATCCGATTAAAGATGAACGCTTGTATGGCATCACGGAAAACTACCGTGAACTATATTTTTTCCTCGTCACGTTAGCGGATGCCGATTATATCGTCTGCAATGCCCGGCTTGATGAGTTCTCCTTTTATGATGCGCTGGAAAGCGGAGTCATCTCACCGGAAGATCCAATCGACCACTCGGAAAGTCTGTTGATTGCTCCGTTGTCGACGATCGTCACGGAAATCGAGCAAGGCGTGGAACACCTCTCCTTCCGGACGTTGTTGCGGCTGGATGGGGAAGGCGATACCGTCCAGTACCTGGGTGAACAGGACGGCCATCTCGTGTTTAGTGCTTATACGGAACGCCTGAATGAAGAAGTGTTTTATGAAATCAAGGAACAATCGGCCGTTACGGAGCGGGAACGGATTCGCTGGAGTGATTTTGAACCGCTTGACTTCACCTATGACGATGTCGAGTCGACGATTTTCATCGTCAATGACCGGTCGGATCAGCACCATGAAGTGATGAATCTGCGGACGGGTGCCCGCTACCTGGACCGTGACCCGTTTGAGCGGGTGTTGCGCGACCGGTTTTACCTGCATGAATCGATCGGGACGGATGCTGAACCGATGGTCACGGTGTATGATGGTGAGCAGGCGGTGCGTCACCGGTTCGAGGATGCTTATTATATGATTGTTTCCGGAGAACTCGTCATCCTTTCCGTCAATCAATTAAAATGAACGAAACAGCCGAACAATCCAGGGAATCACACTGTGAAGAAGACAGTGTGATTTTTAAACAGAAGATATATTTATTTCATATACCGTAATAGTTACATAAAAACAAAATAAAAAATGAAAAGTATAAACTTAATTCCGTCAAAAACAATAAAAAACTCCTCTCTGTCAGCGAAATACGCCAAGCAAGAAGAGGAGTGGTATGCTTATTCTGAGTCAGTCGTCCGTGTGAAGATGTCGACCTGAATATTTCCAGCTGTCGCACGTGAGTAAGGGCAAACACTGTGGGCGAGTTTACCAAGCTCCGCAGCTTGTTCTTCTGAAACACCACGGACAAGAACATCAAGTTCCACTGAAAGTGTGAATCCGTCTTTAGCTTCATTAAGTGTGACATGTGCCGTTACTTCACTGCCGTCATGCTTGATGCCTTGTTTCCGAGCGACAAGGTTTAACGCGGAATCAAAACAAGCCGAGTATCCAGCAGCAAATAATTGTTCCGGGTTGGTTGCTTGTTTTTTAGATCCCGGTACAGGCATGGCGAGTGCAACGTCTAAGATACCGTCTTCCGATACGACGCGACCGTCACGGCCTCCGACAGCTGTAGCAGATGATGTGAACATTGGTTTCATAATGATAACTTCCTTTCGGGTTGGCTGATTAATTTAAGTAGCTTACAATTAGATTGTATACAATCTATATAAGAACGCAACTATTATGCTTGAAGGAGGAACTTATATGCCGAATCCTTTATTACTGGAGGAACAACTTTGTTTTCCGTTTTATGCGATTTCTAGGGAAATTACGAAACGGTACCGTCCCTTGCTTGAACCGCTGGGGTTAACCTATCCGCAATATTTGGTCATGCTTGTCCTGTGGGAGCAGGATCAACAATCATTAAAAGCGGTCGGAGAACGATTGCACCTCGATTCGGGAACATTGACACCCTTATTAAAAAAATTAGAAGCTTCCGGCTTAGTCGAACGAGTCAAAAATCCGGCAGACGAACGGCATATTCAAATCACGTTGACGACAGACGGGCAGGCTCTTCGAAAGGAAGCCGAACAAATTCCGCTCGCTTTAAAAGAATTACTGGGTGTATCGGACGAAGATTTGGAACTGGTCAAACAGACATTAAACCGTCTGACCATAAAAATGAACGGGACTGATTGACAGCCCCGTTCATTTTAAATGTTTATTTGCGGCGGAATCCTTCTTCTTCAAGGTAGTTCGCTGCTTCTTTATACGAATTGAACGCTCCGTCAAGCAAATCGCCCGCATACACCAACCACGTGTCGAGGTCTTCGTTTAATAACGTCAATTCGAACTGGTTGTCGTTGACCCATGTTTCTTCCAGCGTTTCGACTGTTTCGACCGTCTCGAGTGCTTTGATCGCATCTTGTAACAAAAGGATTAAAGCGGGCTCGGAGAATTCACGGATGTTGACGAAACCTTTCCGGTCCGTCTCATATCCCGGTAATCCTGCAGCGTAAACAAAACCGTTGCCGTTCGGGTGAAGATGATAGACGACGATTTTTTTCTCGAACTGACTCTCCGGGAAGTGGAAATTGACACGGTTAAGCGAAACTTCTTTCCGGACAAGTTGCGGGAAAGTCTCGATGATGTTTAATTTTTCTTCAAATGTTAGCATGGTTCCTCCTTGAAATACATTTCTACTCTCTTATATATGCGATGATTCGCAGTGAAATGTCAACGTCTGTTTGATGACAGTGAAACTTGAGCAAGTCTCTTCCCGTATGAAAAAAGGAAAGGCAGGGGATTGGATGCAACCAAATCAACCGACCGGGGACTGGCAACGTCTGCCACGTGCCTCGGTGACCGCCGAACGTCAATACGTCGGTATTAAGTATACCATTTATCTGTTGCTCATCGGAACGGCAACCGTGGTTCAGATCAAGTGGCTTGATCTGTCTCCCTGGTGGATGTGGATTCTGGCCGGTCTGTGGACAGGATTCTTTTTACTTCAGTTCGTCTACGTCCCGAAGATCCGACAACGGTATTTTAAATACCGGGTGGATGATGAATTTTTAGTCGTTGAATTCGGGATTTTTATCTTACGGCATGTCGTGACGCCGCTCGTCAAAGTACAAATCATCGATACATCGTCCGGTCCGTTGCTCCGTCGTTTGAACCTGATGAACATGAGCGTGCATACGGCGTCCGGACAAATTGAGTTACCCGGACTTGAGGTGACACAAGCCGGCATCTTACGAAAGCGGATTGAACGATTCGCCAAACTCGAGGAACAGGAGGAGGAGTCGTTATGACACGGAGGGTGCATCCCCTGTTCATCTTAATGACGACATTGACACAGCTCCGGTCACTCGTCATTCCAATTGCCGTCATCCTGTTTAATGATTTGAAAAATGACGGATTCGGCATGTATACGATGATTGGTGTCGTGGTCATCAGTTTCCTGTTACTCGTGTTCGGCATCATTTCCTGGTACTTTTATACGTTTACGATTGATGAACAAACGATTCGGGTCAATAAAGGGATTTTCCGTAAAAGTGAGCGGACGACGCAACGTCAGCGGATCGAGTCGATCGGGATCAATCAAAACCTGCTCGAGCGGATTCTCGGTTTGGCGACACTGACGGTCGAAACTTCATCCGACAGCGGCAAACCGGAAGTCGAATTAAAAGGGGTCCGGCTCGAGTTTGCCAAACAATTGAAATCGACGATCGGAACAGCGGTCTTGGCACCCGCCGAAAATGCGGAGACAGCCGTCACCTATACGGTCGGCTTAAAGGATTTAGTGACGGCAGGGGCATTATCCGGCCGGCTCGGTCTGGCACTCGTCGGATTCGGAGCCGTCTATCAGTTCGCCAACCGGTTCATCGAGCCTTACATCAGCCGGGCGTTTGACGAATTGTTGCATTTATCACTTATGATTTTGCTGATTCTCGGCGGAATGCTTTTACTCTTGATTTACCTTGGCTCGATTTTGGTTTTCGTCCTCCGGTACGGTTCCTTCCGGGCGACACGTGATAAACAGCGGATGACGATTGGCTACGGCCTCTTGAACCGGACGGAAATCGTCTTTCATCAAGATAAGGTGCAGGCACTGGTCATCGAGGAAAGCTGGATCAAACGGCGCTTGAAACGGGCGCATCTCTCATTACACATTATCTCGGCAAGCGGTGAAGAAGAGAAGCTGCTCTTGCACCCGTTTATCCGCACGAGTGAGATCGACGATTTTTTGAGTCGGTTTTTACCGCGGTTTCAATTGCAAAATCCGCAGAAACGAGCCGTCGACCGGGGATTTTTTTACATCGTCCGTTGGCCGCTGCTCGGCTACAGTCTGGGGTTACTTCTGTTGAACGGGGCGATGCTCTATACGTTACCGGAACCATTCCGATATTTCGGATTACCGTTTCTTCTGCTGTTGCCTGTTTATTACGCGGTCGCACGGTCGGGCTATCAAAACACCCGTTACGGGCATCAGGATGATTTGTTTGTCCTCCGCAAGGAACTCGTCAACCGGGAAACGATTTATGCGCCACGCCTCAAGATTGAAGCCTTCTCGAGCCACGTGTCCCGTTTTCTCGAACACAAAGATATCCTGAAGTTTCAGCTTACATTACGCGGTTCAAGTGTCTTTCATACCGGTTACTTTACACAGGCAGAGTTTGAAGACGTACTGCGTTGGTATCAACAGACTTTTCTCAAGCCACCGGCTCCACCGGCAGGGACACGGCTGTCGGATGACGAATAGCTTCTGAAAGAAACAGATGACAAAAGGAGTGAACGTGGTGCGCAAATGGATTTTGATACTCTTGCTGATCCTATTCGGAATCGGAAGTCTGATCGGATATGACGGCTACCGGTTACAGCACACTTTAACAAAAGCGTCCGACCGCTCTCGTCTCTTGCCTGCGAAGCAAACCAATCCGGACACAACGGATCAGGCATGGATGAAGCGGCAGGATGTGAAAACCATCCAATTAAAGACGACCGGAGAAGCGCGCGTCGGTCGTTACCTGACCGGTTCTCCCGCGTCCGACAAGACGGTGGTGCTCCTTGCTGATGATGTGCGCCTCGGTTCCTCCGAGACGGAACCACTCATCCGCTTTTATCAGGAACAGCTCGGATACAACGTATTTGTTCCGGACCGCCGCGGTCAGGGAGGCAGTAAAGGACCATTGAACTATGGTTGGCTTGACCGGCTGGATTTGATCGAGTGGACCAATCAATTGATTGAGGAGACCGGAACCCGTCACATCATCTATCACGGACTGGGTGTCGGAGGGGCGACGGCACTGCTCGCAGCAGGAGAGCCGACCGTTCCCAAACAAGTCAAGGTCGTCATTGCCGAAGGCGCATATGCCCGTCTGGATGATTGGCTCCAGTCCCTTGCCAAAGCAAATCTGTTGTATCCGGCCGGTCCGTCGCTTGCTGTGGCAAGTATCTTGAATAAAGTCGAACAGGACTTCTTTTACGGGGATGTTTCCGTCACGCGGCAGACGAGCCGGATCATGGTGCCGACGTTGTTCATCCAGGGAACGGAGGACAAGATTGTTCCAGCACGGATGGTCTATGAGCTGTATCAGGCAAAACCCGGGATCAAACAATTGTATCCGGTCCGCGGAGCGGGTCACGGCATGACCTATTCCGAAAATGCCGGGAATTACGAAAAACGTCTGCGTTTGTTCGTTCAACCTTTTGTCACGACCCCTTAACCGGTCGTGTCATGAGGGTGGAGGAACGCGAGGTGAACAGACAGATTGAAAGGGGTCACAACAGAAATGACGGATTTGGTTTGGGTAGGCAATGAAACACCGTTCGTCGATGTCATCTCCATTGAATCGGTCGGACCGATCACGGTCGGACGATTCGGAGGATGCAGCCGTTCCGGACAGACTAAAAATGAGGACGGTTGTGTCGTCTGGATCGGGGAGGACTGGGAATGGACGATGCTCCTCGACGCGCATGATACGGCGGAAAGTGCGGTCTTATTGACCGGCTATTTTACTGCGCATCGTCCGGAGATCGAACGGATTCTGAACGAACCTCCGGAAACACTATTCTCCGAGCTGGAACGGCAGGTCGTATCCTTGTTGCAAAACGAAGCCTTCCGGACTGCCTGTCAAGACGTACAGGGCGAGACCGCCTGTCTGTTTCTTGTCCGGAAAGGAAAATATGTCTGGTGGTTATCGGTCGGCGATGTCGTCGCTTATCTGTTCCATCCGGAGTTAAGTAAACATCTACAATACAAATTAAACGAGCGGCAATTTTTTGAATGGATCGGACGGGTCAATACATTTGATTTACCGGTTCCGTGCTACAGCCGGGGGATTCGTGAATTACGTCAGGGAACCAATCAGCTGTTGTTGACGACGGACGGATTGATTGAATGTCCGGGAGCCCCGTTTCAGGACGGAAAACAGATCGAAACGATTCTGAACACTTCAACAGCCGGCGTTAAGACGTTACTGACAAAAATCGAGCAGCTTGGTGTCCGGGACAGCACGACCATCTTGGCCTGGACGGTCGAGGTCGAGGAAAGCGTCACGATGCCCGGAAATGCAAAATAAAAAAGCATGACCCGTCTTTTCCGTTGATCTGGGAAAGGGGTCATGCTTTTATTCGGTTGTTGCCGATTCGGCATCCGTCTGGTTCGTTTGTAACGGGATCGGTTCCTGTGCCTCTTTTTCGGTATGCGCCAACGGCAGGGCAATCCCGACGCTCGTTAGTAAAGCGATCAGCGCCGTGTTCGTTAAGGTTTGGTACATCTGGGTCCCTCCTTTTCTGAAATTGTGTCACCTTTTTAACTATTCTGAATATTTATTCGCGATTCGTCAAGTAATCGTCATCTTCCCGGTAGTCTTTTTTTCCTTGAAACCGGTATACTTAAACGTGAAAAAGGGGGATCTCGCTTGAAACTTACTAAAGCCAACACACGAATTCTAGAGTCATTATTACCACGGTTGAACCTGAACGTCGAAGAACCGGAACGGACGGATATCGAACGCCGTCTCCAAGCGGATCTGTATGAAGCCCAGCGCTTGCAAAAACCGTTTGAAACCGTCCACGGACAATCACCGGAAGAACGGTTGAATCAAATGATTGCCGAGATTCCGGAATTGCGGCGGATCGAAACTCAGAAGCGCTGGACCCGGAATTATATCTCGACGATTTTGATGTTTATCTTCATCGAAGGAATCGATGGGACCTTCCAGTTCGCTCTCGCAGATTACATTTTATTTTCGATCATCGCCTTGTTCCTGATTGATGCGATGTCGATTTTAATCACGTCGCCGAAAATCCGCGACGTCAAAAAACGGGTCTGGATTCAATTTTTAGTCAGCTTTATCTTGTTTGCGACGTATAAAGCGGTTTTGATTCAATTCGTGCCGAATCCCGTCGTCCTGATGCAAGTCAGCGGCACCCCGGCGTATCTGATCGGAATCGCCGGATTGGTCGGTCTTTATCTTTACTGGTCCAAAAATCCGCTTCGTAAACGCGCATAAGGCAGAAGGAGGGAAAAAGATGGAATTCACGCACTGGAAAAGACGTTTGCAAGATCATCTGGAACGGATGGGGTTTGATTTACGGATCGAGCGGCTTGCCATGCAGGATATCCTGAAACTTG
The DNA here is from genome assembly GCF_033721435.1 of Exiguobacterium sp. K1. Classification (NCBI taxonomy): domain Bacteria; kingdom Bacillati; phylum Bacillota; class Bacilli; order Caryophanales; genus Exiguobacterium; species Exiguobacterium sp. K1. The sequence continues at coordinate 700,115 of NZ_JAOTIT010000001.1, forward strand.
AAGCCACACATGGTGCTTTCTTATTTTTCCCGATTACGATCAACTTATATGAACGGATGGGGTGGCAGATGGTGGCCATCGAATCCCATCATCCGGAAAACGTCGACGATTTGTTTGCTGAAGCCCAGGTCCAGTCCCTGTTTCAAATGACGATGATGACGTTCGAAGAGGAAGAGCGGGAATACATTTTAGGTTTTTACAGCAACACCGGCCGTTATCTGACGGATACACTCTCGTTGACCGGACAGCTCGTCCGTGTCATCGAAGAGGAGTGGAACGACGGCGAACCGCTCCGGATTGCTACGTTCGAACCGTTCCCGGGTCTGTTCGTCGCTCCATCCTTTGCCCATCAGACCTATGCCTTTGCGGCGGTTGAAGACCACTGGCAACTGTTCGTCGGGCGGACGGGACGTCCGGCAAGTGATTACCGGCTTGACGGGACGGTCCTTGCACCGCACCGTGTACCGGAAAGCGAATTGTTCACGCGGATTCCATTGGCTGTCCCGCTTCACGAGTTCGAGGATGTCCGGACCCGGTTGCAGGCGGAACGAACGGAAGTGCAATCATTTCTTGCACAGGTGATGGCGGTCATGCAGGCTTACGATCCGTCGTTCGGTTTCGCCTGGCGCGGGACAGTAACGTTTTTCCATGGTATTCCGGTCAATCCGTTTGCCCAGCGCCTGTGGCTTGACGACGGACATAAGCGTTTCCGGATCATGCAGCAAGGATCGCGACGGATCTTGGCGCTCGGGGACACGGCACCGGAGGCCATCGAACGACTCGACGAAGCGGTCGGGGCGGGGGAGCCGGACGGAACTCCCGTCAGTGCCGTCGGTCAATTGCTGTTAGGGATCTGGAAACAGTTCGAGTCCGACGAGACGACCTATTTGACGGAAGTCTCCTGTGAAGGGATTTCGAGACAACAGGTCGAAAATCGGGTCCGCAACGCCTTGGCACGGCAGGAAACGATTGATTGGATCGTCCGGGCACAAAACAGTAATGACAGTTGCCGATTTGCGGGACTGACGATCACGTTCCCGCATCGTCCGCCGGGTCTTGTCCGGATTCAACGGACGGAAGATCTGACCGGAAACCGGTGATTGCCGGAAAAAGAAGAAATAAAAAGACCGGACGCCCTCAGGTGTCCGGTTTTTTGTCTTAGATTCCAAGGGACGCAATCAGTTTCCGGATCCGTTCTTCCGATTGTTTCGGCGTCAGGATCAACAGTTGATCGCCTCCGATTAACCGGGTTTGTCCCCTCGGTGTGATGATGGCATTCTGCCGGATGACGGCGACGACCAGCAAATCCTGCGGCATCTCAATCTCCTGCAGTGTTTTCCCGTCGATGCGGCAATAGGACGGGACACTGACTTCGACGATTTCGGCATTCGGATTTGCGACCGTCATGAACTGAATCAACGGTTCAATGTCGATGGTCGGTTTCGCATCAAGCTTCATCAGCTTGACGACCCACGGCAAGGCAGTCCCTTGCAGGAGAGCCGATGTCATGACGGCGAAAAAAACGATATTAAATAACGGATAGGCGTCCGGTAAGCCACTCGACAAAGGATAGGTCGCAAGGATGATCGGCACAGCGCCGCGTAAGCCGGCGGCCGTGATGACACTCTGTTCGCGGAAGTTATAACGAAAAGGTAACAGGGATAAATAGACGGCGAGTGGACGGGCGACGAGAATCAACGTCAAGACGATGATGCCGGAGACGAACAGCGTCTGTGGATCGAACAGTTGCCTCGGGAAAACGAGCAGTCCGAGCATGATGAACATGCCGACTTCCGCCAAGTGAGACAGGCTGCCACTGAACCGGACGAGAATATCCCGGTAAATCAAATCATGGTTGCTGAGCCATATTCCAGTCACGTAAACGGCTAAAAAGCCGCTCGCATGAAGGCTGGTTGCGACGCCGTAGGAAAGGAGTGCGCCGCTGATCAAAAGCGTCGGGTAGAGGGCCGACGACTGCAACTGGATGCGGTTCATCAAGGACGTCAACAACCAGCCGACGAACAGACCGATTACAAGACCAAGGCCCATCTCGTAAAATAACAGCAAGATGCCGTGTAAGGCGGAAAAGGCTGCCGGATCCAAAGCGAATTCCGTGAACAGGATCGTCAGGAAAACGGCCATCGGGTCATTTGTTCCGGACTCCGCTTCGAGCGTATGCTTCACTTTTTGATCGATCGGACGACCGTTCAGCAGGGAAAAGACGGCAGCGGCATCGGTCGAGCCGATCAAGGCCCCGATCAGTAAGGCGATCGGCCAACTGAAATCAAGCAGGTAATGCGCGACGCCGGCAATCAGCCCGGTCGTGACGAGGACACCGACGGTTGCGAGGGATAACGCTGCCGGCAGTACGGTTTTGAAATCCCGCCATTTCGTATTCAAACCGCCGTCAAACAAGATGATGACGAGTGCGATTGTACCAAACAGACGGGCTTGTTCGAAGTCGGCGAAATCAATCAAGCCGGAGACATCCGTTCCGGCCAGGATGCCGACAAACACAAACAGAATCAGGGTCGGGGTCGGGACGTTCAGACGGACAGAAAATTTCGTCGTGACGATGGCAAGCAACAAGAGAACACCGGCCAGCAACAGGACGGTTCCTTCGTTCATAGGCGATCCCTTCCTTCAATGAAAGACGTCTTTTCTTTAGTATACGTCATTCGTTGCGGTTGCTTTCGAAAATAGTTTGCCGGAAGATGTGTATAAATCCGTAAAAAAAGGAAAACACGTATCATAATGGATCATTGATTGAAGAAAGAGGAGGCATCTGATATGAACATCTGTGTAGTCACAGGAGCAAACTCCGGTATGGGGATGGTGACGATTCAAGAATTGCTGGAACGCGGAGACCGTGTCATCGCAACCGTCCGTTCGCAAAAAAAAGCGACGCTGCTGATTCAACTTTTACGGGAACATGCTGTTTCCGATGCGAATCTGGAAGTGGAAATCGTTCAACTCGATCAGCTTGATTCCGTACGGCGTTTTGCAGATGTGCTGTTTGACCGGATTGGTCGGATCGATCGCCTGATTTTAAATGCCGGTATCATGGTTCCGCCGTATCATGTGACGAAAGATGGATTTGAATCACAGTTCCAAGTCAATTACCTCAGTCACTTTTATTTGATTGAACGGTTAATGCCGTTAATCGAGCAGGGACATGATCCCCGTGTGATCTCGATTTCTTCCTTGGCGGGAGAAGGCGGGATGATCCGGACCGATATCGAGCTCGAGGCGATTGCACATGTCAGAAAAGAGCAGTATAACCCGATGAAGTCATATCGGGAATCAAAGCTTCTGCAAATGGTTCACATGCGGGAATTAGCGGAACAATACGGCACGCTGGCGACGTTTGTCAGTGTTCACCCGGGAATCGTCAACACAGACCTGTTTTACCGGGGCAAATACGGAAAAGTGCTTAAAACCGTTCTGAAGCCGGTTGCTCAGGTGGGCTATTGGACCGGAAAGCTGTACACCCCGGAATACGGGGCAAAAACTGCCCTGTATCTGGCAACGACCGACGATGTGATTGACAACGGCGGGTATTACGCGGATTCTGCGCCGCGACTCAGTAACCCCGTCGTAGAAGATGAGGCATACCGTCAACAAGCCCGCGCACTGTCCAAACGTTGGGTCGGATTGGACTAAACGGTTTAAAAAAAGGTCTACCGACTCGTGGGAAGTCGGTAGACCTGTGTTGTGCAGACTGGGGGTCTGTTCACTCCCTGACTATACAATATTGAGATATAGAATCTGAAACTATGAAAAAATTTACAAACTCATGCGTTTTTGTGATTTTTGCAGGACTTTATGCAAAACGGTTTTCTTCTGGGTTCGCTTTCGTTAGGATGAAGGAGAATTTTTTTTACAGGAGGAACAGTATGATACGACTAGCTACTGAACAGGACGTCAAACAGATTGCGACCTTGTTGCGCGAAAAAGCCGAATTGTTTCAAGCACGCGGGAGCCAGCAGTGGTCCGCTTATCTGAAGGAAGATTTACAGCAACTGGTCGCAAACGATCTGGCGGCCGGGCGACTATATGTCTTTGAACAGGGGACGGAACTGCTCGGTTCGATTGCGCTGTTGCCGTCGCTCGCCTGGGATCAGACGTTGTGGCCGGATACGGAAGGGCTGTACATCCACCGGATTGTCGTCAGCGAGACGGCAAAAGGTCTTGGCGTCGGCAAACAACTGTTGCGGTATGTCATTGCGGTCACGACGACAGAGCAGGAACGGTTGCGTCTCGACTGTCTTGCGACAAATGACTTCTTGAACCGTTATTATGCGTCCTTTGGTTTTGAGCCTCAAGGGATTCGTGACGGTTTTGCGACATATGAGTATAAGGAAACACCGGTTCTGAAATAACGGGACATTTAGATAGGACAAGTTCCGTCTGCTTTGGTATGGTTAGAAAAAGAATGTTTCGAGGAGTGATCGGATGCGACTTCAGATTGGTTTTATCGGCTTTGGAAAAAGTACGACCCGGTATCATCTGCCCTACGTCATGATTGAGGACCATTTTGATATCACCTGGATTTATAATCGAAAAGCAAAACCGGAATTAGAGACAACCTATGCGTCTCGATTGCCGCATGTCCGCTTTACAACGGATTTGGACACGATGCTGAACGATCCCGAGCTTCAGGTCGTTGTCATCAACACCCCGCCGGCGACGCATTTCGCCTACGCCCTGCAAGCTTTGCAACACGGAAAACATGTGTTGGTCGAAAAACCGTTCACCGTAACGGAGCACGAGACGCACCGGTTGTTCGAGGAAGCAGACCGGCAAGGGGTCAAGCTGCTGGCGTATCAAAACCGGCGTTTTGACAGCGATTTTCAAGTCGTCGAACAAGTCATCCGTTCAGGCAAGCTCGGACGACTCGTCGAAGTGGTCTCACACTTCGACCTTTACCGGCCGGACGCGGCTCCGGCCATTCCGCGTCCGGAAAACGGTGCCTTATACGGTCTCGGTGTCCATACGATTGATCAAATCGTTGCCCTGTTCGGGAAACCGGACCGGGTCGGTTACGATATCCGGACGGTCCGCCTAGCCGGCAATCCGGATGATACGTTTGCCCTCGATTTCTATTATCCGGACTTAAAAGTCAGCGTCCGGACCAGTCATATCGCGTTAGCGGGTGCTCCGCGCTGGATGCTTCATGGCACAAACGGAACGTTCATCAAACAGCATATCGACCGGCAGGAACTTGATCTCAAAGCAAACTACTTCCCGGGAGAAGAAGGATTTGGTGAAGACTCAGAAGATGATTTCGGTCGTCTGTTGTACCATGACGATCACGGTCATCTCCAGGATGTCCGGATTCCAAGCCCGGTCGGAGACTACGGCAAATTATACCGTGCCTTTTATGAAAGTATCGTCCACGGGACACCGTTGCCCGTCTCCGAAACCGACACGAAATTGGTCGCGCACTTGATAGGGCAGGCTTTTTCGAAACCGTCCCCGTTCATTTTAGAGCTTCAAAACTGATTTTTACTAAATATCAATATAATTACATCTCAGCAATCTGTCTATACAGAGCTGAGATTTTTTGTTATAAAGAAAAAGATATCGCTATTTCTCAGAATTTTCTTGTGGAATATTGATTAAAATTCCAAAAAGATGGGAAAAATGTGTGTATTACAGAAAATAAGGGGGTTTATCATGAAAAAAATCATTACGTCCTTCATTTTGGCAGGGGTTTTGTTCGGTGTGTTCAGTCCATCGCTCATTGCAGAAGCTGCCACGAAGCTGACGGTCACGACAGATGTATTACGTGTTCGTGAGAAACCATCGACAACAAGTAAAATCTTGGGGAAAATCACAAAAGGAGCCGTCTATACTTCAAACGGGACGTCCGGCAGTTGGTATAAAATCACGTACAAATCAAAACCGGGTTACATACACAAAGATTATGTCCGGACGTCTACGACATCGAAGTATACGTCGACCGGCGCGCGTTATACGACGGTCGGGACATTAAACGTCAGAACTGCTCCAAGTACGACAGCGAAAACCGTCACACAACTAAACAAAGGTGTAAAGGTCGCATCTTACGGAACATCCGGCAGCTGGACACGTATCTTATACAACGGTAGCTACCGTTACGTGTCGACACAGTATTTGACGAAAACGGCACCAAGCAGTTCGTCGAAACAATTGAACGTCCCGTATTACAACCAGTATACGCTCGGTTATCCGTCAGGCTGTGAATTCGTTTCACTGAAAATGGCACTCGAATACAAGAAAAAGGCCGTTTCCGCGTCTTCCTTATATAACCAGATGCCAAAAAGCATGGCAAACGCCACTTATAAAAATGGTAAGTATTACTGGGCCGATCCGGAAAAAATGTTTACCGGAAATCCGGCAGGAACACTCGATTATTATAAAAACTGGGGTATTTATCCGAAAGGCATCCTGCCGCTCGCGAAAAAATACCGCAGCGGAGCTGCTGATATCTCGAAACAAGGGGTCAGCAAAATTGAAAGTGAAGTCCGTAACGGAAACCCGGTCATCGTCTGGGCGACCGTCGATTTCAAAAATCCGTACGGTTACTTCTCTTGGATCAAGCCGGACGGTAAAACGTTTACCGGTTACCGCAACTACCATGTCATGCTCGTGACAGGTGTCTCAAGCAGTGCATTTACGGTATCCGATCCCTACCGTGGAAAATATACGGTCAGCCGTTCACAATTTACGTCTGTTTACAAAACGACAGGACAGTACGCGTTATCTGTCCGTTAATCGATTGACCGGTGAAGCGGTTGGCTTTACCGGTTTTTTTATGCGGTCGACCAAGGGCGCTTTTTTAAAGAAATGGGAATCGATTTAAAAATCGTGTAAAATAATTACAACCTCTGTAAGTTCTTCTTGAAAGGAGTGGTGAAGAAATGGATGACCAACGACTGGAACAGCTGGAACAGGAAATCGTCCGCTTAAAGGCTCGTGTCGATCAATTGGAACACCAATCGGCAAAAGAATTGCCGCCGGAACCGGTCTCTTCCGTAACGCGCCCAGCCGTCCGACCGGCGTTCGTCAAAAAAAACCGGACACCCGTCGTGAAAAAAGCCCGAACACGGGAGGAATGGGAAAACGTCCTCGCGACGGTCTGGTTACCGCGGATCGGGGCGATTTTTGCAGCAATCGGGGCGATTTTTCTGTTTTCCTATGCGTCACTTGCCGGACTGATCAGCCCGGCGGTCCGGATCGGAAGTGGTGTCGTCATCGGTCTGCTCGTCATGGCCCTCGGAGAATTTCAGTATGAGAAGAAACGACGTGAGCTCGGCGTCGGGCTTGTCGCGACCGGAACGATTGTCTCCTTGTCGGCGTTATTTGCCGGTATGGCCTTATATCAATTTTATCCACCGCTGTTGGCCTTTTTCTTAGAGATTGTCGTACTCGCGATCGCATATGGATTAATGTTGTGGATGCGTTCGACGGCATTGCTGGTGCTGGTTTCGATTACCGGCTTTTTATTGCCGTTTCTTCAGTTGACGGACGAGCCGAACGTCTTCCTCTTTTTACTGTACGAAGTGCTGTTGTTTACCGCCTTGCTATTTGCTGTCCTTCGTCTGAAAGCGGTCAAGGCGTACCCGGTTGCTGCCGGCGTCTTTTTCCTGGCGCTTGTTTTCGGCAGTCTCACTGTCAATTTTGAGACACGTCCTCTGATTGATGAAGTGACGTTACTCGTTGCCTCTGTTATGGCTTATCTCGGTCTCGCCTATATCGGGACGCGACTGCCGCTCACGTATAACTATCCGAGCTGGATAGCGGGCGGGTTCGTCCTGCTCAGTCTGTCCGTGATCGATTGGCCGTTTGGTTACGGACTCGCGATTCTGTTTGCACTACTCGCTTACGTCGTCGCGAATCAAACGAAAGACGCGTGGCAAAATGGTGTCGGTCATGTCGCCGTTCTGTTTGCGATTTCGCAGATACCGGTCGATCCACTGAGTTTCGGTGATCAATTCCGTTCAATTCTCTACGCTCTCGTGATTGCCGGTTTATGGTTCGTCAAACGTCAGCAAGTACCACACCAACGATTTTTCGGGATTGTCGTGTATGTGATGTTCGTGTTATATACGATCGGAACATATGAAACGTACCGCTTCAACGATCAGTCGTATGCCGTCTCCGTGTTCGGTCTGACACTTGCAACGACAGCGTTCATCGTTCTGCTCGTTCGGACGCACGGGGAAGCAGTGTGGCGGAAATATTGGCAGCTTGTGCTGTTTTTCGCCGCTGCCGGTGTGTTCGTCACCTATACGCTGATTGTAATGGAACTGCCGTTTTACGCGGCGCTTGATCAAACGGATCGCAGTACGACGTTATCTGTTGCCTACATCCTGTTATCGTTTGTCCTCGTGGCAATCGGCCGAATTCGCGGGACAGCGGCCTGGCGCCTGTCCGGTCTGCTGTTGTTGTCGGTCAGTGCTGTCAAACTGTTGTTGTTTGACTTGTCGTTCTTGTCGTTGATTCAAAAAGCGTTTGTATTTATCGGCTTCGGCATCGTGGCCTTTATCATTTCGCGGACGTATTTCAAGAAACGTGAATCCTGAATCAGTCATCCTCCCTCCAGACAGCGCCGTCTGAAAGGGAGGATTTTTTTATTGAAATATATTGATAACGATTATCATTATCGACTATACTGATTGATGAACTTACTTAACGATCAGGGGGAACCATCCATGCGACATACAAAAACACTGGCCATCGGACTTTTATCGATGACGGCTTTACTGGCAGCCTGTAACGAACAGACCGCGACGACGAAACCGGCGACGCCCAAGCCAGACCCGTTCAAACAGGTCGTGGCCGATTACCGGACCTATGCGATTGCAGAACTGGAACAGTTTACGAAACAGACGGAAGCGTTCACGACAGCGGTCAAAGAGGGTGACTTGGCAGAGGCGAAAGCGCTCTACGCACCAACGCGGATGCATTATGAACGGGCGGAACCGATTGCCGAAGTATTCGGGGATCTCGATCCGAAAATCGATGCCCGTGAAGGGGATGTCAAGGAATCGGAATGGGGCGGTTATCACCGGATCGAACAAGGACTGTTTGAAAAAGGGACGACCGAAGGATACGAAGGATACGCCGATCAATTGATGCAGGATGTTCATCTGCTCCGGGCAAAAGTCGAAACCGTCGAGGTGACTCCGGAACTGCTTGTCACCGGGGCGACTGATTTATTGAACGAAGTTTCGACGTCGAAAGTAACAGGGGAAGAAGACCGCTATTCCCACACGGACTTGTATGATTTTGCAGCCAATGTTCAAGGGGCGGAAAAAATTTATCAACTGTTGAACCCGGCGCTTCAAAAACAGGATGCCGCTTTGTCGAAAGAGATTGCCGCCCGCTTTGCTGATGTCAACGGTTTACTGGAAGCCAAAAAGAAAGAGGATGGGTATGTTCTCTATACCGCGTTATCCAAAGCGGACGTCAAACAATTGAGTCAAGCCATCAACGAGCTGGCCGAGCCGCTCTCGAAGATGGGGATCGTACTGGAGGGCTGATCGATGACACGAACTACTTTAGAAGCGGGCGTTACACGGCGTGACGTCCTGAAAGTTGCCGGACTGACCGGACTCGGAGCTGCACTTTACGCGAGCGGGCTCGAACGGTGGTTACCGCGTGCCTTGACCGCCGAAGCGACGGATCAGGTCCCGTTCTACGGCAAGTATCAGGCGGGTATCCTGACACCGCCCCAAAATCATGTCCAGATCGTCGCCTTTGATGTCCAGACGACACGACGCGATGAATTGATTGACCTCTTGAAACGCTGGACACGGGCATGCGCCCGGCTAACGGCTGGCTTGCCGCTCGGTGACTCGGACAGTCTGTACGTCCCGCCGGAAGATACGGGGGAGGCGGAAGGGCTGTCAGCGAGCCATCTGACATTTACGTTCGGTTGCGGACACGGTCTGTTTGCGGACGACCGGTTCGGAATCGGTCATAAGCGTCCGAATCTGCTCCGGGAGTTGCCGGCTTTTGATCTTGATCAGCTCGACCCGAAATGGGCGGGCGGAGATCTTGTCGTTCAGATTTGTGCTGACGATCAACAAGTCGTGTTTCATGCGTTGCGGAACTTGACCCGAATCGGTCGGGGCGTCGTCAAAATCCGCTGGACCCAGACCGGTTTCCAACGGTCAAAAGCAGCGGATGCAACAGGAGGGACACCACGGAATCTGTTTGGATTCAAGGACGGAACCGGAAATCCGGATGTCTCGCAGCCTGCTATTCGGAATAAACACCTCTTTTACCAGTGGCAGGACGGGGCACCATGGATGACAAATGGCAGTTTTCTTGTCGTCCGCCGGATTCAGATGCATCTTGAAGTCTGGGACCGGACGATTTTGAAAGAACAGGAGCGCACCTTCGGCCGAGACCGGGCATCCGGTGCACCACTCGGTTCAAAAGACGAATTTGCATCCGTGACGCCAAGTAAACGCATGGCACGCGGGGAAGCATCACTTCCGAAAGATTCGCATACGGCAGTCGCGCACGGATCAGGTGAAGAACAGTTGTTACGCCGCTCCTACTCCTATCAGGCGGGCATCAATGAAACAACCGGGGCACTCGATGCCGGCTTGTTGTTTTTATCGTACCAGCGGTCACCGGAACAGTTCATCACGATTCAGCGGCGTTTAGCGGCGTCCGACCGTTTAAATGAATACATTACCCACCGCGGCAGTGCTCTTTTCGCCTGTTTCGGCGGGATTCAACAAGGAGGCTACATCGGTGATGCGCTCTTTGCTTAACGTGTTCCTGGCACTGTTCCTCTTCACGGCAATCGGCAGTCCGGTTGTCCACGCGGATTCCGAGACAGATGCGCTGTACGTCTCGATTGGTCAAGCGTTGTCAGCAGTCAATGACAACGACCGGAGTACGCTCGGGACGACTTTGAACACACTTGAAAAACAGATTGACCGCCTGCCGGCTTCTGCCGAACAAAAGGTCATTCAACATCGGTTGACAGAAGTTCAGAAACAAACCGACCTCCCGGAGATCAGACAACGCTTGACGGAACTGTCGACAGCCGTCCGGACGCTGGAGGAAACAGATCAGCCGAAAACAGATCCTGCGGCTAAAAAACGCTTAACAGAGTTGTTCGGCTGGACGAAACAGCTCCGGCAGGCTACGACGATGCCTGAACGTCAGCAGCTGCAATCCGACTTACTGCAGGCGTGGACGGACCGCGAGACCGTCGTCCGGGAGACAAGCATCGGTCATTACGGTCAAGTCGAGATGGGGTTGTCTGCCATCCGAATCGCTTTGGCGCGGGAAAATTTTGATCAGTCGGAGCTGAATGCAGCACTCGATCAGTTTGACGCAAGCATCCGTTCTTTCCTGCAAGGTGATACCGTTCAAGCGGCGGAACAGACAGGATTGTCCGAACTGACAGCCTTGCTGAAACAGACCGATCAGCAACTCGCTGCCGGGAACGTCCCGGCGGCGCAGAAGACGCTGACGGCATTCATCGAACGATGGCCGAGCGGGGAAGGGGAGGTCCGGACCCGGAGCAGTTCTTTATATACGACGATCGAATCGGAAGTGCCGGTGCTGTTGTCACGTTTAGACGAGTCGACGGTTGACGCCACCCGGACCGATTTGGCACCGATCATCACGTCACTTCAGGTCTTGGCGCAGAAAACGACGTATTCTTTTGTCGATGCGATGCTCGTCATGTTACGGGAAGGGCTCGAAGCATTGCTGATCATCAGTGCACTGGTCGCTTTCACTCGAAAAGCCAAGGTGACGGGAGAACGAATGATTTGGAGCGGCGCACTGTTCGGATTACTTGCTAGCGGAGCACTGGCGCTCGTGATTCAACAATTCTTTTCGACGGCACTTGCTGCTGTCGGTCGGGAGCAGATTGAAGGATGGACCGGACTGGCCGCGGTATTGATGATGCTGCTCGTCGGTTCCTGGTTACATTCGAAAACGGTTGTTGCTTCACGGCAAACCGGACTGGCAACAAATCTTGCGGGACGGTCCTTATTCGCCGTCAGCTTTTTGACGATTTTCCGGGAAGGGGCCGAGACACTGCTGTTTTATGTCGGGATGGCACCAGCGATGACGACGACTGCTTTGGCCGGGGGAATCATTTTAGCGATCGGACTGGTCGGTATCTGTTCACTCGCGGTTATTTATTTCGGGGTGCGTCTACCGATCAACCGGCTCTTTTTAGCGGCGACCGGATTGATTTATCTTATGGCCTTTAAAATCTTAGGCGCCAGTCTGCATGCGTTACAACTGACAGGCATCGTGCCGATTCATGCCGTTTCCTACCTGCCAACCGTTTCCTGGATCGGTTTTTATCCGACGTACGAAACGATGATACCGCAAATCTTGTTATGTCTGGTGGTCGGGCTGACGTTAGTATTGAAACGGCGTCCGGCGGTCCGTTTGCGAAAAACCGGTTGATACGTTTTGGCGATTCATGTTTTATTCATTATGTTTCGGGAATAACTTTATATCGAGAGTAGAAAGTCGGCTCGCATGAAGGAGAGGAAACAAGATGATTGAAACTAGAATCGTACGGAACATGACAGCCGTCGACGCAGAAGTGACGAGCTTGAAGTCAAGCGGTTATTCGAATAAACAAATTTACATTTTTGCGAAGGATGAAGAGTTGGCGGAACGGATTGCCAACGACACGCAGACGTTAGCGTATCGTGTAACTAAAAAATCATTTTTCGAGACATTGATGTCGACCGTCCGCAGCAACCGGAAAGACCGGATTGCCCAGTTGTCGGAGCTCGGTATGACGAAAGATGTAGCTGAAGATTTGGAAGAGGAAGTCCGACACGGCCGGATCGTCATCGTGGGCTCAAAATCCGATCTGCTGAATCCGGCGTTTGCCGCCTCTTATGTCGAAGACGAGACGACAGAGTACGGAGCAGGTGTACCAAAGCTCGAAGAGGAAGAAACGACGACAACCTTGCCGGCTGACCAAAATGTCAAGCTAGATAAAAAATAAGGGGTGTCCATGAAAGCAGGAACTGACAAGCCGGTCAGTTTTTCAATAGACAAGGGGGACGGATTCAGATCCGTCCCCCTTGTCTGCATGTATAAGAAGATTTTTGGATAACCGGATTTTTATGTGATGGATTCACGGACGTCCATTATTGTGTCAGACGAGATATGACGTCGTAAGCCGGTCGAGGTCTTGATTTCAATGAGACCGCGGGCATGAAAAAGAGCCGTAACCGATCCGGTCAACGTGGTTTCGTTTCCCTGATCCAGATAACGGACCGCCCGCTTCGAATAGCATCTTCCAACAGTTTGGAAAAAATCATTTTGGTTTGTGTCGTCGTTCGGACAGGATGTGCTTTGTACAAGTGTTCCAATTGCAGGATATGATTACGTGTCGTGCGTTGTCTCCACTTCCGCTCCGTGTGCTTTTTGGACTGTAACACGTTGTTCCACCTCCGATTGAATCGTTTAGACCACTGCATCAAAAATATTCCCGATTTATTTGGGAGATAAACCCGCTTCAGGAAGAACAAGTCATCCGGTACCGGGAGACAAACAGAGGATGGTTTTGAATGTCCGATTTGCGGAAAAAGACTAGAAGTATGCCACGAACAGAGGAGGAACTGTCTGATGGAACGAAGTACATTGATTGCTCTTGAAAAACACTTATATGCCGTTCAGCTCGAACTGGACGGACTTGCCCGTCTCATCACGAAACAGTTGATGCAACTCAGTCAAGTCGCCGGGTCTGTCGAACACTTCCGGCGGATGAGTTTTGATTTATATCAAAAACGGGAGACGCTTGACCGGATCCCGCCCCAGGTCTTATATGAAACTGCGTTGGATTACGAAGACTTTCTCGATGAAGAGTTTGACGACATTCCGGCATCCTGGGCATTACGGCAAGATGAAGCGGAAGCGCTCGATCAGTTATGGTGGTTTGAATTTTTCCGGATTCAGGCGGACGTGGAAGACTGGTTGAGTCTCTACCTCATCCGGCGCATCCGGGAGGACATCCGGTACGTCCCGCCGGTCATCGAAAAAAATGCATATGCGCTGTCGGATGATGCCCGGCAAGTCTTTTGGCGTCTGTTGCAACGTTCCGTCGCCAAACCGTCGTCGAAAATCAAGGCGAATCAGCTGTCCTGCCGAATGTGCATAGCGGAGATTGCCCGATATGCCCGCTTTAATTTGGAACGGACCCGCTTGGCAATCGAAGAACTGACGGCGCGGGGAATCATCTCCATTGAGGAAGAAAACGAAAAGCTGAACCTCCGTGTCCGCCTACAAGTGATTTAAGGCGATAAAGCGTTCAATCATTCGTTCGTCGCGACGCGCAGACGGCCCGATCCAAATCAGGTGACCAGGGCTCGCCGACTCGATGAACTGGGCATGCGCAATGGCACGCCGGGCGTAAAGGGCATGTTCGAACGGGACGGCCCGGTCCGCTTTGGAGTGAACGATCAGCACCGGACAACGGATGGCCTGCAGGAGGGGACGATCGATCTGTTGCGTCAAGTCAAACAACACCCCCCGGCCCGGTCCGTTCTGCAATCCGACTTGATACAACAATTGCTGGTCGGCTCCATTTAATTGACGGCGGATCTCGTCCCGTTGCAACAGACTCGTCATTTCAACCATCCGAACGGATGCTTCCTGTGGAAACTTAACCAATTTATCTTTCACGTAATGCCACAGGATCCATTGCACGAGTTGCAGCGGACGCTGAAGGAGCGGTTGGACAAGCCAGTCCTGATAAGGAAGTGAAATCTGGTGTGTCATCGCACAGGCTAGTACGAGCGAACTGACAGCTGGATTACCGCTCGCCAAAGCAATCGCGGTCGGTCCACCGGCAGAAATGCCGTATACGGTGTAACGTTCGATGTGACGAGAAGCCAGCCATCTCCGGTAAAAAGCCGCCAACTCGCCGGGTGACGAGGCGACACGGAGCGGTGTTTTTCCATATCCAGGACGAGATGGGACGATGACCCTGTAGCCGGCTCCGATTAATCGTTCGACGTGATAGACTTCCCGGTAATCGGATTGTGTTCCATGAATCAATAAAATGACGGGACCGGTTCCGCTGTCACGGTAATCAAATCGGTAACCTTCCCAATCGGCAATGTGTTGCATCCAAATTCTCCTATCTCTTAAATATTTCCATATTATTGTTATTCTTAATTTCTTTTTGAGGTATAATCCAAGTATAATCAAACATCTTATGGATAGGAAATGAGGATGCCCCGTGCCAAATGAAAAATTATCCAATCGGGATCGGTTGTTAGCCGTTCGAGACATTTTTGAGCAGTATTCAGATGAAGAACAGACGTTGACATTAGAAGAATTGAGTACCGAACTGTCGAAAAGAGGACTGATTGAAAAGCTGTCCCGCAAGTCCTTAAAAGAGGACATTGCTGCTTTGGCTAAATCAGGATTCGATATTCATGCGGAAGAAACCAAAAACGGTCTTGCGATTCCGTATCACCTGGTCAGCCGTCCGTTCGAATACCATCATTTACGATTACTCGTGGATGCGATTGCCAGCGCCAAGTTCATCTCTGAGAGTGAAACGGAGGTTCTGGTCCGTAATATTCATACGTTAACGAGTAAACGTTTGGCAAAAACGTTGACGCCGGTCATACATACCGTCAAGAAACCGAAAGGCGTCATCCCGTTTTCGATTGATACCATCCAAAAAGCGATCATCGAACAGGACATCATCAGTTTTCAATATCAGGGCAAATTTAACGAACGGACCCGAAAGTTCGAGTTGCGTCGCGACGGGGATTACTATCTCGTCACGCCGGCTCATCTGATCGTCGATAACGGGAACTACTACTTGATTGGACGGGATGAACGGGTCGAAGAGATCCGGACCTACCGCGTGGATCGAATCGTTAATTGCAGTGTCTTTGAGCCGGCCCAGACACCGGTCGAGGTCGAAGCCACTTATTTGAGCAGTATGTTCAATATGTACGGTGGCGAACAGGAACAGTTGACGTTAAAGTTCCATGAGAGCGTCATGCCGACTGTCGTCGACCGGTTCGGGACGGACATTCGTTGCCGGCGTCTCGAAGGGGACTGGTTTGAGGTCAAGGTCGGAGCGCTGTTTTCCCAAGGTTTCATGATGTGGTTGATTCAGTTTGCGGAGCAAGCGGAGATTTTGGAGCCGGCTTTTTGCCGGGAGGCCTTCAAGAATAAAGTGTTGGAGCTTGCCAAGGTGTATCAAGCAGGTGTTCCGGTCAGTCCACAGATGAATGAAAGTGTCTAAAACGAACAGAGAAGATCTTTTGCTGAAGGGAGCAGAAGATCTTTTTTTTTGTCGTTTTTTGTCGTATATTCATATTTGAATATTTTTAAGGGCTTTTTCCGATTACCATTAAGGATATCTTATTTTTGTTACAGGAGGGGCATCATGCAACATATGGAAAAACCACGGATGGGAAGCGTTATTGCGGGCGTGTCATACCTCTTTTTCATCTGTTTATCCTACACGTCTTGGTATTTATTATCGATTTTCGCCTTTAATCTACTCTTTAGTACAGAGCTTTTGATGTCCATGGATCTTGTGGTCTTCGGCTTTAGTCCTTTATTTGCGTTAGGGATCACGATGTTTTCACTGAAAGTGCTGAAACGGCATGCTCAGCCGAAATTCGCACCCTACATATTGTTAGTCTATAGTGTCTCGACTAGTGTCTTGATCTATTATTCCGTCATCTACTCGATGTTGCCGCGGATCTGACGACGCTTGCATGGTCCCGTCTTTTGGAATATGCTACGTGTAGAGTACCAGCATGTCTTGGAGGAGGGGATACGATGAATACACAGTATATCCTGGACTGGATGCCACTCGTGCTTCCGGTTGCTGCCATCGTCTTTATTGTTATCATCGCGCGTAAAGCGTCTAAAATTGATTCTAAATAAGAAAAAGAAGGTGTTCCGGTATCGGAGCACCTTCTCAGATTGTAGACAAACCCTCATTTCAACGTTGAAATGAGGGTTTGTCTTATGTAGTCGTATAAAATAGTATGAAAAACAAGGATTCCCACCGGAATCCCATAACCAGTTCGCCAATTTTTTGAGGTTCAAGGCACGTTTAGTATCTTACTTACAGATACATATCGATTTTTTTAATTACGTGCTGAATGAACATTATCCATTTCAGCCTATGTTTTGTACCTAGTCTTCATAATAATTTAAGAGAATAAAGAGCCGATCAAATCCACTATTCCTGTTACGAATAAGAATGCTAAGTTAATTATAAGGGTAACTAACATCCCAATAGTTGCTTTTTTATCATTGAATGAACTTACTTTTATTAATAATAATATTGAACACAAACAAGTAATAAAGCTGAAAGCGAGACCAAGATGTATAGGTGCTGTTGAAAAAATAGATGAAATAAATTTAAAAAAATCATAATTAAAAAAAGAATTATAAATAAATAAAAATAACAAAAATGTAATAGTATATAATAACCAGCGTATTTTTTTCATAAACGCTCCTTTCTAAAGAGATATTCAAAAAAGATATCCCTAAAAAATTAATTTAAATCTATCTCAAGTCAATTTAATCCTATAATATTTGAGGATGGAAGGGGAGTTTTATTTTGAAAAGAAAAATAATGATTAGTTTATCTATGTATTTTTAATTACATCATCTTCTCAACACTTGGTAAAGGCCGAAGACTCTGATGTAAATGATGATCCTGTAGGTACATACAGTGCAATTAATCCTGGTGGGGATGTGACGGCATCGTTTTCCTCAAAAATGTTAAAGAATGCCGCATCACTTTATCAATATACAATATCCGATAAAACATATCCTATAGGCACGGGATACTATTTCACTGGAAAGGTTAATAGTAGAGGTCCTTGGGATTACAAGCATGCGTATGGAGTAAATGACAGATATGTATTCGGTGGAAGAGTGATGAAAGGTGAAGATTTAGGGAATATGCATTTTGGATATGTTGGACGGTTTGGTGGATTTCAGCCGAAAGTACTTTTAGCAGCAACAGGTGCAGTGCAAATTAAATGTAAAACTTCAAATGTAAATTGGTATAAGTCTTATTTCGATGATCCAAACGACCAAAAAAGTATAAAAATAGGAATCAACTATGCAGATAATAAAAACTTGCCGACTAAGTCATCTAATTCTAGTGTTACATATCAATCTTTATCTAAAACAAATCTTAAAACAGAAGCAATTCAAGAAGGAATAAATCAAAACAATATGAGTTTTCCAAACGGAATGACAGAATCTCAGTTCTTGAATCAATTAAGTTTTAAAGAAAGAACACAAATAATCAATGAAGCAAATAAAAATTCTGAAGAAATTTTAAATGACCCTGCATATGAAAATATTTTAAACGAATATGATATTGTTAATTAAAAGTTGACAATGTATTAAGTGACTATTAATACGTTGTCTTATAAACAAAATCAGTCAGGATATTTCATATCATACTCTTACGACATGAGTAGCTAGATGAACATAACTGCTTACATTTGTTTAAATCTTTTTATACCTGGAACAGACCTCTTGAAGGTCTGTTCAGACTGAAGACAAAGTAGTGGTTTTTCTCTTTATCGAGAAGAACCACTACTTTGTCTTCAGTCTGAGAAGGTGCTCCGATACCGGAACACCTTCTTTTTTTGGATTCAGCGTTCGATTTGTTCGCGGACATATTTCCGGAACAATTGAAGATCGTACGCCGGCTCGCTGCGGCTGAATTCAATGCCGTCGAGAAGCCGCGCATGGGCAACAGCTTCCGGAAATTCAATCCGTGTCAGCCATTCGACGGTCGTCTCGTCATGGCGTCGCGGGAAAGCCTGTTCGAGTTGCGAGGCGATTTTCAGAAGCGGATGCTGGCTGTGTTTTTTGACAGGCGCTGCCTGCTTCGGCATGGTCATCCGGGCGACCGGTTCAGCCTCCGTTGCCACGACCCGGCGTTTACGAATCAGGTAGAACGTGAGACCGACGGCGAGAAGCGCCAGCACCACTCCTGCCAGGTTCAAATAAAACAGTGTTTCGGAACTCAGGGTAGCCGCTTTTAGACTTTCCTGCGGGGCGATGTCTGATAAACCGGATGTACTGTCGGCTTTCGTTTTTTGATCGATCTGTTCCGCGAGCGGTAATGTCCAGGTGAAGAGGGAACCGAACGCCTCGAGGGCCGGACGGGTCAGGTTTGCGACAGAACCGAACAGCGCTTCTTTCAGCAACCGGGTCAAGGTGACGAGGACCAGACTGGCACCTAGAAACAACGAGACACCTGCGACAATCCGGCGCCATTCAATCAGATGCTGTCTCAGGAACGGAATTCCCCAGACGAAACCGAGCAGAAGATACGCACCGAGCGGTGGATTGAATCCGGGTAACAGTAAACACAGTCCGGTCAGAACCGTCGCACTGACGGCAAATTTATACGGGTGATCCACGGTCTCGAGCCATGCGCTGAGTGCAATCGCAAGCAACAGCAGGATGCTGATCAGCGGGGAAATCAACAGAAAAGCAACAGCTGCCGCCAGTTGAACGCCGATCCGGATTGGGCGCGCCGGAATGACGGCGAGCAACGGGAAAATCAGAATGATGAGCGGGGCTTGCAACAAGCTGATGACGAGAATCCACCAGATGATCATGCGCTCACCCCCTTATGGCGGTGTCCGAGATGAATTTCAGCTGTCGTCGACGGAACGGCCCGTTGAAGCCGTTTCGTGAAGTAACGGCGTTCGAGCGGTAAATCATATTCGGAAATCCGGGCGAGACATTCCATCGTCCGCAAGAACTGTTCTTTCCCTTTCCCGGAAGGTACGTGATACCACTGTCCGTCCCGGTTGACCATTGAAATCCAGAGGCTGTATGAAGCGCCTTGTTTTTCCAGTTCGCGGATAATTGTTGCCGCCCGGGAGAGTAGCTTTTCAAAGTCGCCGCGTAACGCCAGACCGTCCGCCGACAGTCCATCAATGATGACGGCATAATCATGATTACGCATCCGGTCATACTGGTAGGAATACAGTTCTCCCGTCTTGGCATAAGCAGACCAGTAGATGGTTTTCGCATCGCCCGCGTAAGGGACGACCGAATGAAAGCTCGAGCGATCCGTAAACGGACTCGACCGGTCAATCGTCTCACCGGGAATTTGGCGTTCATTCCATTCGACGGAAGCCGGTGCGAAATCAGGGAAGACATGACCAAGCTGTTGAATCGGTAACGTCAAGTACAGTGTCATCAGATGAAACGGATCGGAAATCATGATATCAAACGACTGGATCCGAATCGTTCCCCGTTTGGCTGCCGTGACATCGATTTGAAACGGCACATGGGCCTGGCGCGGCACATAAACATGTTGCCGCCAAAACTGACTGCTGGCATCCTCAATCCGGACCTGTTCCCCGAGGAGACCGGACACGGTCACCTTCCCAAGGGCAAACCGTGTCGGATTATGAATTTCGAACGGAATGTTGAGTGGATCGTCCCGGAACGCCCGGACGGTTTCGACGAGCCGAACGCTCAGACGTTCTCCGAGGTATTCAAGGTACTTCGGGAAGAGATACCCGTACAACGTGTACGCGACGAGCAGTGTCGCAATCAGGATCGAACCATACAGTGTACAAATACCGGCTGCAACGGCAATCCAAAATAAAATCATCGGATGAAAGGACTTTGGTGTAATCAATTGCATATTACACCTCGGTCGGAACAGTCAATGACTCCAAAATCTGCTGGACCAGGCGACCGTTCGTCATCTTTAATGTCGCTTCAAGTGTCAGGACCAGCCGGTGGGCAAGCAATGGATTTGCCAGCTGCTTGATATCTTCCGGTGTTACGTATGTCCGGTCATGCATCCAGGCCCGCGCTCTTGCCGCCTGGAGGAGCGCCAAGGTAGCTCGTGGACTTGGACCGATCTCAACGTCCCGGTGCGCCCGTAAGGCATCACAGACGTCGAGCAGGTAATCTTCGACGGCATCTTCCATGGTGACCGCCTGGACTTCCTGTTTCCAGGTATTCAGTTGCTCAAGCGGTACCTGGAATGGACTCGGTTGTAAGTGAGCTCCCTGTAACAGGGCTTTTTCGACCTGTCGATCGAGCGGAGCAAACGACAGTTTGAACAAAAAGCGGTCGAGTTGTGCATGGGGGAGTGGAAACGTCCCCTGACCGTCAAACGGGTTTTGAGTCGCAATGACCAGAAAATGTTGCGGTAACGTATAAGAGGTATCTCCGATCGTCACCTGAGCTTCCCCCATCGCTTCGAGCAGGGCGGACTGTGTCCGCGGCGTCGTCCGGTTAATTTCGTCGACAAGGACGATATTGGCGAACAGCGGGCCAAACCGTTGCTCGAATGAACCGGTCAATGGATTAAACAATTCCATCCCCAGCAGATCGGTCGGTAAGGTATCCGCGGTGCATTGAACGCGTGAAAACTTGGCATCCAGTGTATTGGCCAGTGATTTGGCCAGTGTCGTCTTACCGGTACCCGGCCGATCCTCAAGCAGAACGTGACCTTCCGACAACAGTCCGATCAGAAGATAATCTATGACATGTTCTTGTCCGAGGACCGCTTGCTTTAAGTTCGTTCGTAATTGTTGGAACATGGATAAATCCCCCTTTTTGTTTCGTATTCCTAAAGTTTACGAAAATTCAGAAAAAACTGCTAGTGATTTAAGTTGATTTTTTAGATTTGCTGTTTATTATTGGAAAAACAAAGGTGAATAAAAAAATCCTTGACCACTGACAGGCCAAGGAACGGAGTTTTAGTCTTCAAACAGTTCATTCATCAAATCATCAATTTCCTGCCGACGGTTCTGTGTTTCCTCCCGGAGAATCCGGATCGAACGACCGCGCCATTCGAGCCAGTCGCCGATTGTTGCAGCATGGGGCAGACGCGAACGGGGGACTTGCACCGTTTCACGGTTTTCCGTCTCACAAATCGCCTGGTTTCCGTCAAATTCCGTAACGGTCATTTTCATCGTGTATCCTCTCCTTTACTCGGGACGTAAATCGGTCCGGCTTTTGACCTGAATCGTCTGTCCGTCCGACGTGTACTGAACGGTGCCCATCCGGTCCGTCCGATCGACCTGGATACTTTCCGCCGCCAGCGCATTCATGACGGTCGGACGCGGATGGCCATATGAATTGCCTTCGCCGGCTGAAATCAAGGCGCGGGAAGGGTGGACTGCCTGTAAAAAAGGAATTGAGGACGAGGTATCCGCACCGTGATGCCCGACCTTTAACACATCAGCCTTTAAATCCACTCCGGATTCAAGCAAGTCCTGTTCCGTCCGAATCGGAGCGTCTCCCATGAAGAGAAAGGTATTATCGCCATGAACGAGTTGCAGGACTGTACTCCAGCTGTTTAAATCACGGGTGCCGTCGCGGAGCGGGGCGAGTAAGTTCAGTTTCACTTCGTCACTCGGAATCGAAACACCGGCTTTAGCCGTTTTAATGGTGATCCCTTGCCGTTTGACGGCGAGCAGGAAGTCCCGGTAGGTTTCTGTCGTGTGATTGACGCGTGGTGCGTAGACTTGATCGACAGGCAGGGCATCGAGAATCGTATCGAGCCCGCCGATATGGTCTGCGTCCGGATGTGTTGCGATGACGGCTGTCAGGCGGGTGATACCCAGGTTCTTCAGGTAGCGGACGACATCATCCCCTTTGCCGTTATTCCCGCCGTCGATCAAAATCGTTTCGTTTTTCGTCTGAATCAAGGTACTGTCGCCTTGACCGACATCAAAGCCGTAGACGTGAATGACGGTAGACGATTCCGGACGATCACCAGGTAACGGCTCGTCGTCGCGTGTCATATAAAAGATGACAATCAGACAGAGCGCAAGTAGCAGAACGGAACCCCATTTCATACTTAGCCCTCCCGTTTCTCAAACAGATACAACATACCGTTGCGTGGATGACCGAAGCGGGGACCGACATAACCGCGTTTTTTTAAGGCAGTCCGCATCAGAATCATCATCCCGCCGTGTCCGACGAGCAAAACCCGTTCATGTTCTGGTTGTTCAAACGTCAATTGGTTCAGAAGAACCGTAATCCGCTCGTTGGCATCTTTGATTTCCGCTTGAATTCGTTTGCTGAATGGCGCGACAAGGCGTCCGATCAATGCCCAGGCAAGGAACGGGAGACGAATCCGTGAACGGATCGTCGGGAATGGGACTTCCCGTAACAGATCCGTCACGATGATGTCTTTTCCGTAGACGCTTTCCGCCGTTTGAACGGCTCGCGGCATACTGCTGGCGTAACAGATCGTCCAGTCGATATTTCCGAGTTCAACCGGTTGGACATCGATGGTCGAGACATCATAACGCTCAATCCAGGCTTCGATGTCGGCTGCACTGATCCAGCCTTTGGTCGGGTAACCTTCCGTCACCCGGTGGTGTCTGACTAATCCAATCTGTTTCATGATTTTACGACGGTTCCTTACCTTAAGAGACCGTCCACCTCTCTTTCTGTATCTCAATCTATCGTCTTGCTGTATTCACAGGGCCAGCCGGATGGCCATTCCGCACAGTAAGGCAGCGAGAATACTCAGTAAACTGCCGATGATATAATATTCCGCAAATCGGCGGTCATCAAACTGTTTGAAACGAGCCAACGCTTTTAAGGCGATGATGAATCCAATGGCGCCTGTTGCGTTTACTGCTACGAGGCAAACGATGATGGCGCGTTCGACGAGTCCGATGTAGCGGCCGACACCGTTGATTTCCGTCGTATAACTCCGGGCGGAATCTTCGACTTCATGCGTGACAGACCGCTTCAGTCCGTCCAGTTGTTCTTTCCGCGTCACTTTGCGCTCAAAGTGCGACTCAATCAGGCGGGGCGCAAAGGGCGCAAGCAGCGGGGCAATCCCGCGGCCGATCAATTCCGTCGCAATCAAACCCCAGACGCTGACCCATAAGATTTGGTCGAGTAACAGAAACGTTGTCGGCCAGTCGACCGGTGTCAAATAGACGACAATCCCTGTCAGAATCGCAAGATGGAGTAGTTGATCAACCCAAAATGCGAGCGTTGGATGCAAAAGACGTTTGAAGGGCGAACCGTCCAGTAAGGTATGTGTCCCAATGATAACACCGCCGATGATCCAGGCAGTCGCGCCGCTCAAGTCACCCCACGTATAAAAGATGCCGAGGACAACAGCTGTCCCGATGCTATGTACCGTCATATGTCCAAGTAATACCCGGAGTTGCCGCTGTTTCAATTTTGCCATCCGTTGGCTTTGGAACGGAAAATCCGCCAACAGATGGACGAGGAGCAGACTTAAGAGTAAAGTCATCCGATCGCCTCCCAGACCTGCAATTGGTTTAAAGCATCGACGAATGCCTTTTCCAGGCGTTTACGTTGTTTACGTTGGGAGCGGGCAACAAGTTTCGCAACATTCATGCGTGCATCTTTTTCATGAAATCCCATCTGTAAGCCGATTTCTTCATAAGTGGCCTCCGGATGCTGATCCATCAGCCGGTGTAATTCGATTTGGCGGTCTGTTTTACCGAAATACGCCGGGTATAACATCTCGATATAACCGTTCAGCAGGTCGGTCGGCAAATAGGGCGGCCCGGCAAAAGCAATCCGGTTGGCCGTCTGTTTAGCAGCGTTCTGGGCTTCAAAAGCGAAAATAACGGCACTGCCGTTAGCTTCATCGGCATGGGTCGTCGATAACGTCTCATATTGGCCGAATCCGATCCCGATATAACCGTCCAATGGCTGATTCAGCAGCATCAGTATAAGCGGATAACTGACGGCATACTCGTTAAACACACCAAGCAGACTGTCACCGGACTTAATTTGAAACGGTACGAGCGCCGCCGGAAATTCATCGTTCAACTGATCCGCTAATTGATGCAGATCGGTTAACAACTGTTCTTTACTCGAATAGCTCCGGGAGTTTTGAATATCAAAGGAAACCGCAACAGCTTGCATAAAATCCTCCTCCTTGTTACCGAATATACGGTTACTTATCGCTTGTTACCGGTTAAAAGGTAACAATATAGATGTTACTGTATTTAGAGTAACAGGGAAGCGGAGGAAAACAAAGACCAACTGGATAATTTTTATTTTTTTCTTTGAGTTAACATAACATATATTATCAATAGTTAATAATTATTGTCTCATAAGTCAGGTAAACTCAAGATAGTGAGACAAAACAAAAAACACGGGATTAACCGTGTTTCCGACAATCGTAATGATGTGTCCGTTCCAAGCGGCTCATTAAACGATCCAAGAAAATATGATGCCGGCGTTCGAGTTGCGTGATTCGTTCAAGCGGTAACCAGGCAAAATGGAAAAAATCACCGCAATCTTGACCGTCACCAGCGACACAATGCGTCCATCGGTTTTCCTGACATTCGATATGAGCATGATAGAAATACGTGTAATGCACCCGCATTCGTTCCGGATAACGCATTTCTTCTTCACCTACGTACTGAACGGTCGCAAGCGATAAACCACTTTCCTCGAGTGTTTCCCGAACTGCCGCTTCCTTGGCGATTTCAGCATCCTCGATGGTGCCGGCAGGAATTTGCCAATCACTGTCTGGAGCGGATTGCGGATGAAAAACAAGTAGTTCCCATCCCTCTGGTTGCTCCCGTGTGATATAGATTGCTACTTTTTCGCGTCTTCTGAATTTCATCGTCATCACCTCTCCAGTTGGCAGATGGCACAAAAGCAGCCGAGGAACATGTCCGTAGCTGCTTGATGAAACGAATCCTATAAGCTAAAGCTCCGAACTGCCCGCTCCACATACTTCGTGGTAATCTTGCCTGACCATTTTCTTTTATTGTAGCGGTTATCGGCAGTCGTTTCAATTTGTAAACGGGTGATTTGGCGATAATTCGAAGAAAAGTCTGAAAAAGCGGTCAAAACAGGCGTCAGAAAGCTAGAAACGAACAGGAAGGAGCGACGAAACACCATCTAACCTAAAATAACCTAAAAAAAGACACCCCTCTTTAAAAATGAGGGGCATCTGACCATCAAACGGTATACCAATCAAGAAGCGGACCGAATTTTTCTTCGTCATAAGCAAACGAACCGTTTGATAACCGATCGAGGAAGGACAAGGATGGGACTTGAATCGTCTTTTCCTGTTCTTTTCCGATCAGAATCAGTTCTTTTGCTTGCGTGACGTCAATCAAGGCAGCCACTTGATGCGGTTTTGATTTTAAATCGCGCAACAATTGCGTACCGCGTAAGGCACGATTCGAGACTTGGAACTGATCCGCAAGGCGCATTTTCTTCAACGCACCGCGTTGCGTCAGCAAGACGATATTCGGTGCCTGTTTAAAGCCAATCGCACCGGCTACGACATCCTGGTCACGCAGGTTGATCGCTTTTACACCCGCTGCCCGGACACCGACGACCGGGACATCGTCTTCCGTGAACCAGAGTCCGAATCCGTGCTGGGTCGTCAAGAACAATTGCTCCTGTCCTGTTGAAATCTTGGCGTACAGCACTTCGTCATCCGCCCGTAAACGGACGCCCTGGAGCGGTTTCGACTTCCGCTGCGCATTATAATCACTCAGCTTCGACCGTTTAACCATCCCTTGGCGCGTCACGAACAGGCAGTGTGATGTCTCGTCAAACGTCCGGACGAGATCGACCGATAAAATCCGGTCACCCGGCTCGAGCGGTACGAGATTGGCGACGTGTTGTCCACCGTCTTTCCATTTCGTATCCGGCAACTGGTGGACCGGAATCAGGAGATAATTCCCTTGAACCGTCCAAACGATTAGATGATCCGTCGTCATCGCCTGTCCTTGATACAACAGACGATCCTGCTCCTTCATCTCCGGCAAATCGTTGGTTGCGCCGAACGAACGCATCGAAGACCGCTTGATATAGCCGTTTTTCGAGACGAAGACCATGGTTTCTTCGACAGCAATCATGACTTCCGTCTTCAGTTTCAGCTCTTCGACTTCCGCTTCGATCGTCGAACGCCGCTTGTCCGCGACTTGCTCTTTCAGAACGGTTAATTCTTTAATGATCAACCGGTTCCGTGTTTTTTCGTCGTTCAGGATTTTTTCAAGGCGGGCGATTTCTTTTTCAAGTTTCGCCGCTTCTTCCTGTAATTCAACGATATCAGTATTCGTCAACCGGTACAGCTGAAGCATGACGACGGCTTCCGCTTGGCGATCGGTGAAACTAAACCGTTCAATCAACTTGTCTTTCGCTTCCGATTTGTTGGAGGCCGACCGGATCAACGCAAGTGTCTCATCCAGGACGGAAATAGCGGTCATGAGGGCTGACACAACCTCTTGACGGCGTTTCGCCTGCTCGAGATCAAACGTTGTCCGGCGGATGACGACATCCTTGACGTGACTGAGATACGCGTCAAGTAACGCGAGAACACCCATCTGACGCGGTGTCCGCTCGTGGATGGCGACCATATTGTAGTTATAGGCGATTTGCAGGTCGGTCTGCTTCAGGTAAAAGTGAAGCACCCCTTCCGCATCCGCTTCTTTTTTCAGCTCGATGACGACACGAAGACCATCGCGGTCCGTCTCGTCGCGGACTTCCGCTACCCCTTCGACTTTGCGGTCGAGGCGGAGTTCTTCCATCCGTTTGACAAGGTTTGCTTTGTTGACTTCGTACGGCAGTTCCGTGATGATGATTTGCTGGCGTCCGCCGCGTAACGTTTCGATCACTGCCCGCGACCGGATGATGACTTTGCCGCGGCCGGTTTCAAACGCCTTTTTGATGCCGTCGAGACCTTGGACGACACCGCCGGTCGGGAAATCGGGTCCTTGCATATGTGTCAGTAAATCATCGACATTATGCACAGTTCCCGAAATTCGGCCAATTGCCGCGTCGAGCACTTCACCGGCATGGTGAGGCGGGATTTCCGTCGCATACCCGGCCGAAATCCCTGTCGAACCGTTCATCAGCAGGTTCGGTAAGAGGGACGGCAAGACAAGCGGCTCTTCCGTCGTATCGTCAAAGTTCAACGTGTAATCAACGGTCTGTTTATTGATGCCTTCGAGAATCAGGCTCGACACTTTCGATAAACGGGCTTCCGTATATCGCATGGCAGCGGCGCTGTCGCCGTCGATCGAACCATTATTCCCCTGCATGTCGACTAACGGATAACGTAATTTCCACTCCTGGCTGAGACGGACCATTGCTTCATAGACCGACGAATCGCCGTGCGGGTGGTAGTTACCGATGACGACGCCGACCGTCTTGGCCGATTTCCGGTAAGCGCGGTCAAACAGGTTGCCTTCCGTATGCATCGCATACAGAATCCGGCGTTGCACCGGTTTTAATCCGTCGCGTGCGTCCGGTAAGGCCCGGTCCTGGATGATATATTTCGAATAACGTCCGAACCGGTCCCCGACGACTTGCTCAAGAGACAGATTCAAAATGTTTTGCAGGTTAGACATATCAGTTCACACTCTCTTTCGTGACGTGTTCATTTTCAATGATTGAGAGGTCTTCCGTCAGTCCAAACGCTACATTGTCTTCAATCCAGCTCCGGCGATGACCGACGTTGTCGCCCATCAGGACGGAAACCCGTTTCTCAGCGACAGCCGCATCATCGATCGTAACGCGGATCAACGTCCGCGTCTCGGGATCCATCGTCGTTTCCCAGAGTTGCGGCGCATTCATCTCACCGAGTCCTTTATAACGCTGAATCATATACCCTTTGCCGAACTTTTTCGTTGTTTTTGCAAGCGTATCTTCATCCCAGACATATTCGAACTTCTCAGACTTGCCCTTCCCTTTCGAGACGCGGTAGAGCGGTGGCAAGGCGACAAAGACTTTCCCGGCGTCGATTAACGGTCGCATGTAACGGAAGAAAAACGTCAATAACAAGACTTGGATATGCGCCCCATCAGTATCGGCATCCGTCATGATGATGACCTTATCGAAGTTGCAATCGGACAAGTCAAAATCTGCTCCGACGCCACTGCCGATTGCGTGGATGATCATATTGATTTCTTCGTTTTTCATGATATCCGCAAGTTTCGCTTTTTCCGTGTTCAGGACTTTCCCGCGTAACGGTAAAATCGCCTGGAACGTCCGGTTACGGCCTTGTTTAGCTGAACCGCCGGCGGAATCTCCCTCGACGAGGAACAATTCATTTTTCTCGGCGTTTTTCGACGCGGCCGGTGTCAGTTTGCCGTTTAGGATGCTTGAACGTTTCTTTTTCTTCCCGTTCCGGGCTTCTTCGCGGGCTTTCCGGGCCGCTTCCCGGGCCTGGGCAGCACGGATCGCTTTTTTGATCAGAAGGGTCGCCGTTTGCGGGTTCTCCTCAAGATACGTCGACAGACGGCGTGTAATGACCGCGTCACAGCTCGTCCGGGCTTCCGGCGAACCGAGTTTTGATTTCGTTTGCCCTTCAAATTGCAGGAATTCTTCCGGAATCCGAATGGACACGATCATCGTCAATCCTTCACGGATATCATTTCCGTCGAGATTTTTATCTTTTTCTTTCAGCAATGTATTTTTACGGGCATATTCATTCATCACCCGGGTCATCGCCGTTTTGGCGCCAACTTCGTGTGTGCCGCCATCGCGAGTCCGGACGTTATTGACGAACGACAGGACGTTTTCCGAATAAGCATCCGTGAACTGGAAGGCGATATCGACTTCGATGTCGTTTTCCGTTCCTTCAAAGGCAACCGTCGGGTGTAACGTATCTTTATCGTCGTTCAAGTAGCCGACGAATTCACTGACGCCGTCTTCGTATTGGAAAACATCTGCTTTTTCCGACCGTTCGTCGGTCAAGGTGATCTTCAGACCCTTCAGTAAAAAGGCTGATTCGCGCAGACGTTCTGCTAACGTATCATAGTTGTATGTCAACGTACTGAAGATTTTTCCGTCCGGCTTGAAATAGACACTTGTTCCTTTTTGGCGCGTCGTGCCGGTCTCAAGTAACGTCGTTTTCGGAATTCCCCCGTCTTCAAACGTCTGTTCAAACTGTTTACCGTCTCGGTAAATCGTGACTTTCAATTGTGTCGACAAGGCATTGACGACGGATGCGCCGACGCCGTGCAGTCCACCTGATGTCTTATAGCCGCCCTGACCGAATTTCCCGCCGGCGTGAAGGACGGTGAAGATGACTTCTGCCGTCGGTTTTCCGGAAGCGTGCATCCCGGTCGGCATACCACGTCCGTGGTCACGGACGGTAATTGCATTATCTTTATGGATGATGACATCAATCTGTTCCCCGAATCCGGCCAGTGCCTCATCAATCGCATTATCAACGATCTCATACACCAAATGGTGGAGTCCGCGATGATCGGTCGAGCCGATATACATACCCGGGCGCTTGCGGACTGCTTCGAGTCCTTCGAGCACCTGTATGGCATCATCATTATAATTGTTTAAATCTGTCGCCATGTTTTTCACCTCAAATAGAAAAACGTCGAATATTCCAAACGTTCGTTCGTTTTTCTAGTAGTCTGTATCTAATTGTAGGCATCTTCTTGCTATCTGACAAGGATAATCTAGAAAACAAGAAAAAAAGACACCTACGG
Organism: Exiguobacterium sp. K1; assembly: GCF_033721435.1. Taxonomy (NCBI): domain Bacteria; kingdom Bacillati; phylum Bacillota; class Bacilli; order Caryophanales; genus Exiguobacterium; species Exiguobacterium sp. K1. Next base: position 730,588 of record NZ_JAOTIT010000001.1, read on the forward strand.
CAAGTGCGTAGATGTCTGGTCGAATCGCTCTTATAGGTACTGGTGTTCAATCTTAATACAACGGTTTTCGATATACGGAATCCCGGCACCGAGGGCTAAGCTTTCCGCTTCGACGCTCGATAATCCGAGTTGATTCCAAATCATACCGACATCGCCGTGCGCGACAGCATCCTTGGCAACGTCCGCTAAAAACTCCGACCGGCGGAAGACATCAACGATATCGATGTGTCCCGGAATACTGGCGACACTCGGGTACACCTTCTGTCCGTTCCATTCATTTAACGTCGGGTTGACCGGAATGACTTCGTAACCATGCTGGACCAGGTAATCGGCAATCCAGTTTGCCGTTTTACCCGAATCGCTGGATACCCCGACGACGGCGATCCGTTTCGCGTCTTTTAATAACTGCCGTGCTTGTTGATCTGAAATCATATGATTTCCCCCTTATGGTGAATACAAGATAGTCTTAGTCTATATACCCGATTCAATTTGGATTAAGCCTTTCAACTGGAGGAAGGTACACGTTCGAGGTGTAAAAACCAGAAACGGTCTGTACGAAAACGAGACGACCAACTACCCGCCGGAACGAATTTCGATGCAACTGAGAGCGAAATGATTTTCTGTGAAAAATAATCATCTAGTTAGTTTACATAATATTATTATTGTATTTAATTGTCGTTATAACGATAAAAAGCTGATTTGCAACGAGTCGAATGGTTACCCGTCTTCACCCATTTCGATGCAACTGAGCGCTCCCTGTCTGACAATTTAACGTTGCGTGAAATAACTATTTCACGCAAACTAGTGTACCGTCTACCAACGTTTGGTATACTCATGACAGAGAGGGGATAAAATGATGAGTTTGTTTAAAAACCTAGGAAAAACAGTAAAACCGATACCCCTTCCCGTCCATACGATGGATCTGCCGGGGTATGTCCGGATGCCGGACTTCATCCGGTCCTATATCGATCACTTGGCGTCAAAAAATTTCTCGAAAGCAACGATGCGGCGGTATGTCTACGATTTTGATTCGTTTTTCCAGTTCGTTGCGGAAGCATCGGGAGAATCAATTCAGGCGCGGGATATCACGCAAGAAGCGTTTCTTGAAATTGACGGGTCCGGGATTGCCGCTTATGCGGAATACTTAGCGTTAACGAAACAAAATGCCCCGAGTGTCATCAACCGGAAACTATCGGCCTTGCAGTCGTTATTCCGGCATTTGATTGATATCGGCGTGCTGTCGGAAAATCCGGTCGCGAAAATCAATCGTCCGAAACAGGCGAAACGGGATCCGGTTTACTTAACGAAACGCGAATGGGACGAACTCATGCAGCTGTTGCCGTCGAACGTCGAGATGAATGCCCGGGAAGCCACGCATTATGAGCGGGATCGCGTCCGGGATATCACGTTGTTTCAGCTGCTCGGGTACAGCGGGATGCGGCTCAGTGAGATGACACAATTGACCTGGAATGCTGTTGATTTTCACGAAGGGACGATTCGCGTCATCGGGAAAGGTAACAAGGAACGGGTCATTCCGCTTGCGAAACCGGTCCGGGTCGCTCTGCGAAAATTTGCGGCGCATTACAGTTTGACGATGCGGGGACCGGAACCGATTTTTCAGAAGCAAGGAAAAGCACTGAGCCCCCGGGCGGTCCAACATATCTTAAAGCGGCACGTCGACCGTCTGCGTCCGGTTTTGCCGTTTTTGGAACGGAAACAGATCACGCCGCACAAATTACGGCATACATTCGCAACGCGCCTCGCGACCGGCGGGGTCGATGTCTTGACGATTCAACAGTTGCTCGGTCATGAGTCGGTCGCGACGACCCAGGTTTATGCCCATATTGGTGATCGAGAGAAAAAACGGGCGATTGAATTATTTGATAGTGAACGATAATTGTATTATGTCACCTATATCCTGATGAAAGGAGTAACGGGATGAATTATGGACTAAGTGAACGGAAAATCAAACAAATGTCGGATACCTATGCGTTCCGTCGCGGCAAACGCTATGTCGCCGCTAAAAAAGTCACGCTGCGAAACTACCAATCCGGTGACTTGCTTGTCGAAGCCGCCGTTCAAGGCGAAGATCTGTTCACCGTCACCGTCCGCGTCAAGGAACACGGCGTAGATGCGGGCTGCAACTGTCCGTCACTTGCGATGGATCAATCGTTTTGCGGACATATCGTTGCCGTGTTGCTAGCGATGCATCATGTGCAAGTCTACGGCACACCTGGCGGAAATCAATCATTAATCCGTCCGTTTGCGACGACGCGGCAGACCGAAGATGCCGCGGTGACGGCTTATTTGCAAACATTAAGTAAAGCGGAACGGGCAAAAATCAGATTTGATGTCAACGGTTCGGCGATTGTGATGGAAAGCATCACGGCGCAACAACGTTTTATCATCAGCCCAATGTATTTTGACCGACTTTTACAAAGGCGTGACCACTTACGGAATCTTGCCGATGTCTGGCTCAGTCCCCCGCTCAAACACCGGCTCGTCAGCGGTCCTCCGACGGTCGAGCTGGCGCTGGACCGGGAAGCTGGTGGACTTGAACTGCTTGTGACGTTTAGCTATCAAGGGGTTCGGATTAATCCGTTGCAAGAGACAGATTGGCTCGGGCGCGATGGATCGCTCGAAGGGGCCGTCCTCCGCTACGTGACGGAGAGTGGTTTCCTGGAGCGGAACGGTCGCTACCGGTTAGAGGAAGAAGCGGCGGAATATCAATTTCTGAAAGGTTTGCTCGATCCCCGCGTCGTTTACGGCGAACTCGTCGTCCAAGTGACGGAAAGTATCCGCCAATCCTTACCGAACGGACCGTTTCATCCGCGGATTGATGTCGACACGACGGACCGCCTGGATTGGTTAACCTTCCGCTTTTCCATGGACGGGATTCCGGAAATGGAACTGAAGCGGGTCCTCGCGTCACTTGTGACCCGGAAAACGTACCACCGCTTAACGAATGGTCAGTTCGTTTCCTTTGAGACACGAGCCTTTCAACAATTGCAACGTCTGTTTCGGCAACTCGAAGCCGCGGAACAGGATCAACTCGACGCGGTGCTCCGGATGCCGGCCCTGCCGAACCTCAAGCATTTGGTCGGTGCCTCGTTCTTACATGTTCATAAACAGCTGACGGAACGGTGGTTGGAGCTGAAAAACGGAACCGGTGTCTATCTGAACTTCCCGGACATACTCGACCAGTCGTTGTATCCGTACCAACGGGCAGGCATCCAGTTCATGGCCAATCTCGCCGGACATGACGGACACGGAATTTTAGCCGATGAGATGGGACTCGGGAAGACGATCCAGGCAATCGGTTATCTCGAGACACTTCCGGCAGGGCGGATGCTGATTGTCGCCCCCGCTTCCCTGCTCCATAACTGGCAGGCGGAGCTGAAGAAATTTGCACCGACGAGAACGGTTCATCTGTTGACCGGAGCGCGAAAGCATCGGTTGGACCAAATCGAGACAGTACCGGCAGACGGGATTTTTCTGATTTCCTATCCGTCGTTACGGACCGACATGGAGGCACACCAAACCGTCGAATACGACGTCGTAATTTTTGATGAGGCACAACATCTGAAGAATCCGGCGTCACAAACCGCTGTCCGCTTGCGCCGGATTCGGGCGAAACGTCGGTTTGCCTTGACCGGAACGCCGCTTGAAAACCGGACTGATGATCTCTGGTCGATTTTCCGAGTCATCTTCCCTTCTTTGCTGCCGGACTTACAGACGTTTCAAACGTGGTCGCATGACGAGATCAAACGATTCGTCCGTCCGTTTCTGATGCGGCGGACCAAAGATGAGGTGTTACAGGATTTGCCGAAGAAGCAGATCGTCCATCACTATACAGACCTTGGTCCGACGCAAAAGAAACTCTATGCCTCGTACCTTGCGAAACTGCAACTCGAAACGTTGCAGCACCTCGATGAAACGAAACGCGAGGACCGGATCAAGCTGCTCGCCGGTTTGACGCGTCTGCGGCAGATTTGCTGTGATCCGGCCTTGTTTGTCGACGGCTATACGGGTGAATCGACGAAACTTGAACGGTTGCTGTCGTTAATCGACGAAAAATTAGCCTCCGGACATCGGATCCTGATTTTTTCCCAATATACGAAGATGCTGGCCCGGATTCGGGAACGACTGGCAGCACAACAACGTGACCACTTTCTACTGACGGGTGAGACACCGATTGAGGACCGGGTCGCGCTGTGTGACCGGTTTAATGCCGGTGAAGTCGATCTCTTCCTGATTTCCTTGAAGGCCGGCGGGACCGGTCTGAATCTGGCGACGGCAGATACCGTCATTTTATACGACAGCTGGTGGAATCCGGCCGTCGAGCAGCAAGCGGCTGACCGGGCTCATCGATTGGGACAACAGTCGCCGGTCGAAGTGATCAAGCTGTTGATGACCGGGACGATCGAGGAAAAGATGGCGGAATTACAAGATCGCAAAGCAATGATGATTGATGCCGTCTTATCGGATCAGAAGCCGGATGTTTTAACGATTCGCGAACTCGTCCGTCTGCTCGATTCACCCTCCTTTGTCGATTCAGCAGGTGATTAATCACACAAATCAAAGGAAATCTTAAAAAAATGAAGGACCTTCAATCCGTTGTCTATCAACAGGTTTGAAGGTCTTTCGACAATCAAATTCAGAAAAAAAGGTTTTAAGTTTTGAAAGACAGGGGTATATCTACATTAGCACCGTACAACACGGTCGCTTTTCAATTATTGTTTCTCAATATCAGCGTAATGACCTGGGAGAGAAATGCTACTTACTCACTTCGTTTTTCATTTCTGATGAAATCCAATGAAACTAGCATTTAGCGCACGATTTTCTATATGGGACCCTGCTGTCCCACTCCTACATGCATTACCTTTTGAGGGCTATACCAAATTCAAGGGGGAAATGAACATGTCAGTAACATTAAAAGTAGAAGAACGCGAAGTACGCCCACGCTCACTTAGAAAGCAATTACGTCATGAAGGAAAAGCTCTTGGTGTCGTGTATGGCTACAAAGTGGAAAGCACACCGATTTCATTCGATGAAAAAGCATTGGTCAAAGTTATCCGTGATCACGGTGAAAACGTCTTGGTCGCTCTTCAAATCGGCGGCAAGAAAGTCAACACATTGATCAACAAGCTTGATATGGATATCTTTACACCAACGATTAAACACGTTGAATTCATCGCGGTTAAAATGGATGAAGAAACAGAAGTGGAAACGGATATCGTCCTCGTCGGCGAAGCAGCCGGTGCAAAACTTGGCGGATTCCTTTCACAAACACTCTTTAAAGTAACAGTTGCCGCAACACCAGATAAATTACCGGAACGCATCGAAGTGGATGTAACGGATCTTGCAATCGGTGATTCCATCACAGTAGCGGACCTTCCGGAAGAAAAAGATTTCCGTGTCGTCACAGAAGGTGATATTCAAGTCGCAGCAGTCGTTGAATCAACACTCGAAGCTGAACTTGAAGAAATCGAAGAAGCAGAAGCTGAAGCACAAGCAGCGGATGCAGATTCATCAACAGATGATTCAGAAGAAACATCTGAAGAGCAAGCTGAAGAAAACAAAGAAGACAAAGAATAATCTTTTCTCCCCTCCCCTCGCGGAGGGGTTTTTTAATGGGGATTGACAAGTCGGAGCGTCAGACGTACAGTGAAAGCTGTACACCACAATACACATCCACTAGGGGAGCCATTTGGCTGAGACGATTCACTTCGGACCCTTTGAACCTGATCTAGTTCATACTAGCGTAGGAAAGTGGAGCGGACCCATTCGTGCCCTTTTTCTGTCCCCGGACAGTTGACGCGACCGCTCTCTTTTCTAGAGGGCGGTCTTTTTGTGCTTTCTTCGTGGATGTACATTTAAAGGAGAACTGATTATGAACAGTTGGAAAATGAAAGAAATTATCGTCATGATGATGCTCGCAGTCGCATGCGGCGTTCTCTACTTAGGCTGGTCAACGTTATGGTTGCCAATCTCTGCCATCTTCGGACCGGTCGGATCAAACTGGATGTTCGGCATCTGGGTTATTGCCAGTCCCCTCGTCGCCTACATCGTACAAAAACCGGGTGCGGCTTTGATTGCCGAAGTCGTCGCAGCAGCGGTCGAACTGTTTACCGGCAGTCACTTCGGTTTATCAGCTCTATTGATTGGCCTTGCGCAAGGCATTGGCGCTGAGGTTGCTTTTCTGTTATTCGGGTACCGGACATTCAATACCTTTACCTTGATGTTGTCTGGCGTATTTGCCGCAGTCGGCAGCATGATTTACAGTCTGATCGTCAATGGATTCGCCTACTATACGACGACCACTCTTCTGCTGACGTTTTCCCTACAGTTGGTCAGCGGTGCCCTGCTCGGCGGGTTACTCGCGAAAATCATCGTCGACGCACTCGTCAAGACGGGAACGCTGAACGGCTATGTCGTCGGACGACAGAAGAAACGGCGGGCTGCCTGATGTGGTGCCGAAATCTGACCGTCCGCTATCCGGATCAAGATTGCGCTGTCTTAAACGACCTGACCGTGTCGCTCCGGCAAGGAGAGACGACCTTATTGATTGGTCCGAGCGGTAGCGGAAAAACGACCTTCTTGCATGTCCTCGCCGGACTGATACCGGAAACCATTGAGGCGGAAGTCAGCGGCGAATGGCGCGCGGACGGAACCGTCGGCATGCTGTTTCAACAGCCGGACGATCAGTTTTGTATGCAGACGGTCGGAGCGGAAATCGCCTTCAGTCTTGAAAACCGGAGCATCCCCCGCGACGAAATGGAGGGACGGATCAGAACGGTTTTGAAACGGGTCGGACTCGATCTCGCCTTGACGGCACCGATTGCCGAGCTGTCCGGCGGGATGAAACAACGGCTCGCTTTAGCCTGTGTACTGGCACTCGAACCGGACATCCTGTTACTCGATGAACCGACGGCACAACTCGATCCGTACGGTCGCCAAGTCATGATGGAGTTGATTGAAGAATTGCACCACGACCCGGAAGTAACACTCATTTTGATCGAACATCAACTGGAAGAGTGTGTGACGTTTGCTGACCGCGTGTTGGTCTTTCGGGAAGGACAGATGAGGCTTGACGGTTCCCCGCTTGATGTCTTCGAGGAGAAACGGGAGGACCTGACCCGACACGGTATCATGTGCCCACTGCTCTATCCCTATACACTCGAGACGATTCCACTGACGATCGCAACAGCACGGTTCCTGAATAACCCGCCGGTCGCAAGACGTCCGGTTGCAAACGAAACGACGCTTGATTTGACCGATGTGACGATCGCGCATGGCAAACGGGTGATTCTCGACCAGATTTCGCTGACCGCGTCCGCCGGAGAATGGATCATGCTCGTCGGGCGCAACGGTGCCGGTAAAAGCACCCTGCTTGAAACGATGGCAAAACTGTTGCCGGCGCAAAGCGGGACGATCAAGCTGTTTCAGACACCTTTGAAAAAATGGCGGGACCGGACGTTTTACCGGCAGGTCGGTTTCGTGTTTCAGCAACCGGAGTTTCAATTTCTGAAACAGACGGTCGCCGATGAACTGGCCATCAGCTCTCCGTCACCGGCACGAAGTCAAGTAGCTGACGCTCTGCAACACTACCGTTTGGCGGATGTCGCCGCTCAGTCCCCGCTTGCACTCAGTCTCGGGCAAAAAAGACGCCTAAGTGTCGCGACGATGTTGCTGGAACGAAAAGCTGTCCTGTTACTCGATGAACCGACCTTCGGACAAGATGCTGAGACGACGGCTCAGATTCTCGATGTGTTACACCAAGCCCGGGAAGCGGGAACTACGCTGATCATGGTGACGCACGATATGGAGCTGGTCCACCGTTACGCTGACCGTGTTGTCGTCATTGGCGAGAAGCACATTCAGTTTGACGGGGCACCGGATGAATTGTTCCGGAACGAATCGTTGCTTGAACATAACCAGTTGCTCCGTCCGCTATCGGTACGCTATCAGCAACGCGAGGAGGTGCATCACCATGCAGGAAAACGATTCACTGCTCGCGCGCGTTAATCCGGCCGTTAAGCTTGGAACACTGGTGTATGTCATGCTGGTGCTGATTTCGACGTCACGTCTGTCGGTGACATTCGCCTTGCTTCTATTTGCAGCCGTCGGTGTAGCCTGTTCCGGTTGGCGGCTGTCGATACTGTTGCTACGGCTCATCCCTTACAGTCTGTTATTTCTGCTGACATTTTGGATGATGGCGGCATTCGGTAAAGGAGAGACGGAATTGTGGACATTCGGCTGGTTCCGGATCACGGAAGAGAGTCTTGCTCACGCTTGGCTCGTCGCAACGCGGATGTTTGCTTTTGTCCTGTTGAGTATAACGTTCGTCGCAACGACCGACCCGACCCGGTTCGTCATGAGTCTGATTCATCAATGCCGGCTGCCGGTCCGTCTGGCTTACGGATTTTTAGCCGGACTTCGCTTCATTCCGATTTTCCGTCAGGCGATCCGGACCATCCGTCAGGCACGCCGAATCCGGCAACAACGGTCGATTTGGCCGTGGCAGACATTTTTTGCAATCAGCCTGCCGTTGTTTACGACGAGTATCATCCGCTCGGAAAGGATTGCGATTGCGATGGAAGCCCGTCAGTTTCGGGTCGATCGGACCTATTATATCCGACCGGTCGTGACAAGATGGGATCTTGTCTTCCTGTTGATGACCGTCACGCTCGCAACATCACTTCGTCTGTTCCTCTGAAGAGGAACGATTACGCTACTCCGCATAAGGGAATAATAGTCTCAGTGACAGCGAATTTTTAAAAAGAGTAGGTGAAAGGCGTGAAGCGAATCGTTTTAGTCGGCGCAGGTCATGCGCATTTAGAATGCATCAAACAAGGGAGTCATCCGGAAATCGACTGGATTGTCGTCACCCCCTCCCGTTATCAGTATTATTCCGGCATGTTCTCCGGATTAGCAGACGGCACCTATACACTCGACGAAACCCGCATCGATGTCAAAGCATTATGTGAACGGCACGGTAAGACATGGATTGAGGACCGGGTCATGCGGATCGATGCCGCGGGCAAACAGGTCATTTGTCAGTCCGGACGGGTCGTCCCATATGATATCGTGTCCTGCAACATCGGTTCGAGCGACTGGGAAGCAAGCAACCCGATCCATGTCACGATCAAACCGAACTATCGCGTGGAGCAAGCGTTAGAGACGTTCCGGAGTGCCGACTCCCCTGTCATCGTCGGCAGTGGTGCGGCTGCAGTCGAGATGGCCGCGTCCTTTCAGTCAAACGGTACACCGGTCACCCTGATTCATGAAGAACCGTTGCTCAGTGGTCATCCGGCAGGTCCGGAACTGGCCGCGCGTCTCGATCAGCTCGGTGTCATCCGAATCGTGGACCGGTTCGAAACGCTGGACGGCCAAACAGCGCGCTTGCGGTCCGGGCGTTCTCTTGAGACGGACGCCGTCTTATTTTTAGGCGGCGCCAGTGCAACCGAACTGTTTAGGTCATCCGGCTTGTACTGTGATGCGCGCGGATTTTTACTGGTGCACGAGACACTGCAGTCGCTTGAGGATCCGTCGATCTTTGCCGTCGGGGACTGTGCGACTCTGGCCGCTTATCCGGAAACACCGAAGAATGGGGTGACGGCGGTGCGCCAGGCGCCACTGTTGCTTCAGAATCTGATCCGGTTCGCGAACGACGAACCGTTACGGACGTTTCGACCGCAACGGTATTATTTGACGCTGCTTGCACTCGGTCATCGCCAGGCCACCTTGCTGTACGGCCGATTTTACCGAACCAACCGGCTCAGCTGGTACTTCAAACAATGGATCGACCGACGATTCATTAAGAAATATACGGTCTGAATCAACAGGCAGAAAGGTGAATCGCTCATCTTTTCTGCCTGTTTTTCGTTTAGGGAATATGTTTAAAAAAAGGAAGATGATCTCGTGAACATGGTAATATAATGGATAATTCATTAAAGGAGGAATTATCATCAAGAATAATGTACGGATTCTCGCGCTTCTATCCAGCATCGTGTTAACCGGCTGCGGGCAAGAACGTTTGCTGGATCTTCAGCCTGTCCCTTCCAATTGGTCCGCCTATTCCTTTGTTTCCGACGAATACTCGGATCAGGAAGTCCCCGTTGAACAAAAGAACCAAATGTTGCGGACCTGTATGCAGAACAAAACGGTGTCTCTTCCGAAATCATATCGGACATTAGAGACATTTGGCATGTTTTTTACGTTAAATAATCTGGGAATTGCGCCGTTTCCGACCGAGATTGTTTATTTGGCACAGGGCAATCAGATGTACCTGTCATGTCGCTCGCCGAAGACACAGGACTTGCGTGTCCATCCGGTGAAAGCGTCGGACCATCCGTGGGTCCGCTTGACGAAGGATTCGGATCATGTCGCCCTTCAAGCACCCGTCTCGATTCCGTTGACAGAAGAACAAATGGACCGACATGTATCCGTCAATCAGGAAATGAGCGTAGACAATGAATTTGCGATGGATTTGAAGCCGTACCATGCGTTTCAATTGCCGATTTCGGGACAGTTGTTGTTTGTCATGACAGAGTCCGGTCAAGAGCACATCATTCGAAACATTCCGCTGTCGTCCCTTCACCAGCAAGGCGAGTTTTATTTGGTGAGCCGCCGTCATATCGACGGATCAACGTCCCGCTCGTTGACTTTTTCACGTGACGGTTGGGACATGACGGATCGACAAATCATGACAGCCGACAAATCGACCCGGATCAAAACGAAGCAACTTTCCTTGCCGAAAACATTACCGATCAATCAAACCGTTCCCTTTGTGACCCTTCAAGTCGTAAAAAAAGAACGGGTAGTGGAAGAAAAGACGCTGTCCGTTCGTTATCGGCCGCTTTACCGTCCGGTCAAGGAATACCAACTCGAAGATGAGCCGCACGGAATCACGGCTTACTTCCATCCGACGATGAAATCGTTTGAACAGGCGAAATTAAGTGAGATGGTCATTCTGCCGGAGCGGCTTTCCCGGGCGATGACGGAAGAGTTAAAGGCGGTGACGTTGGAAGATCCGCGAGGTACACGCACACCATTTTCTTATATGACATTGCTTGAATACGGCAACACGCAAACGTTTAACGTGTATCTGAAAAAACGTGCGAATAAGACGGACCTTTATTTGCAGGATCAACGGACGAAAAAAAGTGCCCGATTGTCAGGTGAGTTGGCACGCCAAGTCAGCGAACAATTAGAAGCACCGTAATTCGGAACAGTTCCAGACGTTATCCTTTCCGAGATCTGATAGTTTCATTCAAAAAGACGCAAACTCAAAAAGAGATCAGGATGACAGATTTGGAATCTGCCACCCTGATCTTCGTAGAAACAGACTTTTATGACCGATGATCAGACCGTTTGACCTGATTTTAAATACGCAACCAGTGTTTCCGTGAACTTCTCGCGTTCGTCGAGGAACATCCCGTGTCCGCTCTCTTCAAAGACTTCAAGACGTGAACCGTTGATGTTTTCATGCATGACTTCAGCAAACTCGAACGGACAGACTTGATCTTTTTTACCGTGCATGATGAGTGTATCGACCGAAATCTTCGGCAGACCGTCCCGTAAGTCTTCGTCCCGTAAGGCAATCGCCGACTGGATCGTACCGTGGGATGAAGCATCGACACTCAAATTATGGAACCATTGCTGGAGCGGTTCCGGATGCTCTTTCGCAAAAAAGATTTCCCCGAATCCTTTTAACATCGATGGACGGTCCTGTTTCGTGTCCTCAATCAAGGCATCGACTTCCTCTTTCTTCATGCCGTACGGATAACCGTCGCGTTGCGTGAATACCGGTGCAGCCGCCCCTGCTAGGATCAGTTTTGAGACGTTTGACTCTCCGTGGTTCAAGAGGTATTTTAAAGCGATTCCGCCGCCCATCGAGAAACCGAGTAATGTGACGTTCGTTAATTTCAATTGCTGAATCACTTCGTTGATATCCGACGCCATCGTCGTATAGTCATATCCGGTCGCCGGCGCATCCGATTTACCGTAGCCGCGGTAATCGACGCCGATATAACGGTACCCTTCTTCAAGCAAACGGTTTTTCTGATATTCGAACATGTTATTGTTTGCCGGCCATCCGTGGAGCATCACGACCGGTTGTCCTGAACCGATATCTTCTACATAAATCTTCGTTCCGTCGACTGCCTGAATAAATGTACCCATCTGTAAAAACCCCCATTGTTTTAATTGATGTAACTTCCGTGCACAATTAGAAGATACCCGGTTATAACAGGAAACTAACATCTTAATTTTAAACTGTTTTCGCAAAGTCGTTCGTTTTTGAAAGGATTACTGATATATCTTTGAAATAACACATAATGGAAATAGGTGTTATTCAACTAACAGGACAGGATTGATGAATGGAAATATGCAGAAAAGGCGGTAGGTTCTATGGAGATAAAAACTAAGCGATGTACTGTACGTCGGTTTGATAAAGAAAATCTAGATGATTTTATGCGATATAGAAATGATGAGAACTGGATGCAGTTTCAAGGATTCAAAGGATTGACCAAGCAAATGTATGCTAAAGAATTACTTAGCGAACCCTCTCTTTTAAAAGGTGCACAACTTGCCATAATCAACAATACAACTAATCGATTGATTGGTGATATTTATTTAAAAAGGGATCATTGCACTTTTTGGGTGGGATACACGATAAGTCCTCTTCATGCTAAGCAAGGCTATGCATATGAAGTACTTGCCGCAATTGTAGACTGGGTCAAGCAAAAAGGTTGTGTCAGAATAAATGCGAGCGTGTCACCTGAAAATCTTCCTTCAATCAACTTACTTAAAAAGCTTACATTTACTTTTCTTTCTTCAGATGAAGGAGAACATCTATATATATTGGATTTACAAAAGATGTGAAGTGATTCGCTTAAGCGATCACGGGCTTTAATTCAGGTCTTTTTTTAGTACGTTAAAGGGCTCTGTTTGGTCTTTATTTTACAGTTCAAATGCCTGTTCATATAGCTTAGTCCACATTGTCCAACGTCTCACCGGATTAGATTATAATAACTCTCTATTTTCAGATTTGAATTTTATTGGAAGTGAAAGGGTGTCCTCATGGTAAAATATTGTTAAAAGAAGGAAGGAGCGATTACCATTAAAAAATCCGTACTCGCAATCAGTTTCGCCGGTAGCCTGTTCCTGACAGGATGCGGGACAGAATCCTTATTACAGTTAGAACGCAATCCGAATTACTGGGAAGCTGTAAATTTTTCGGATGAATTATTTGAACCGGTACCGAGACAGCAGTCCGCCTACCTGTTAAAAACATGCGAAAACACAAAAAAGACGGCTCCCCTGCCGAAACAATACCGGACACTTGGTGAATATGGACTTTACTTCAGCTTACAACAAGTCGGAACCTATACCCCGCCGATTGAGTTGCAATACATCGCAACAGGAGATACCTACTACTTAACGTGTCGTTCACCGAAAACAAATCGGCTGACGGCGCACCCGATTCAATTAAAAGAGCATCCTTGGCTGAAATCAACCTCCGGTCAAGAACGTTCACCGATCACAGAACCGGCTTTAACCGTCCGTACATATAACAAAGCAGCAAAACGGAAAGCAGAGGCTGTAGATGTGTCAAAGAACGTGCAACGCCTGTCAATCGAGTTCCCGGTAACAGGACAACTCGTGTTTCTGGAAAAAGAAGAAGACGGTCAACAGCAACCCCTTTTCGGATTACCGGCATCGTTTTCCTATCCGAAACTTGAGTTGTCGTTCGAAAAGACGACGGAGGGTCTGTCGTCCAAGACATATGCATTGATGATCAAATCAGACCAGTACTTTAATCAAGAAGACGTTGTAAAAACTATCGGTAAACAAGCCGTTGATTTGACCTATCACCCGCTTCCTGACATCTTACCGGTGAACAAGACGATTCCGTACGTGACCTTCCAATCAAAAGACACGGAAAAGCCTCTGAATAAGACGATTTCTCTGCGTTACGAGACAACAGTAAAAGATATTCGTGTCCGCGGCTTTAACGGGATTGGAAATGATAATAAAGAGATCCACGGATTCCTGCATCCGAACGACGCTGCACTCAAAGACGGAAACTTCCGGCAACTGTCTCTGTTACCGGACAAGCTTGCCAAGCAGGTTTCGAACGATTTAAAGGAAGTAACGCTTGAAAAAACCCAAGGGAAGCGGGCAGATATCCGGTATATGACATTGATTCAAAACGGAAAAAGCCAATCGTTTGAACTATACGTAAAAGCACGTGCCAACAAAACCGATATCTATGTCAAAGATACAAAAACGAAAAAAACAGCGAAACTGTCCGGTAAAGTCGCAGCCGATCTCCTGACAGAAGTGGAGGAATAACTATGCGTCAACTGATTCCCGTCCTGCTTGGTGCCGTCCTGTTGAGCGGCTGTAGTCCGGAGGCAAAACCAATCGATTACACCTACTTACCGCAAGTGTACGACACGTTGAACCTGACTGATCTCAAGAAAGATGATCCGAAGCTGGGTGCCCTCATCAAACAGGTGTGTGCGACAAAACGGGTGGCTGCCCCGAAGGATTATGCAGTCGGCACACAATATTTCGTTAATCTCGTCAGCCAGTTTCCGGAATCGATGGGCGAGCAGGCCGTCTATCTGAAAACAAAACAGGATCGTTTTTTGTATTGCCATGACTATATTTCAAAACCCGGTTATCACAAGTTGACTCCAAAACAGGATCGCTTTCCATCCAAACACCTGGTCACGCCTCACGATCAGATAGAGTTTCAGAAGTTATCTTCTAACTTCGAGGAAAGTGTCCGCATCTCCGGCAGATCCTTGATGAAATCTGCACGACAGCTGACGGTCCCGACGACCGGTTATCTTGTCGTCCGGGCAACAAATGATCAAACGAAACAGACGGTCGTCACGAACATCATGGAGCTGACACCGTTTGTCGGATCCGTCCCGCTTGTTCTCGAATCGAACATTCAGATTCAAGAACCGTACGAAGTCCAGTTGAATCTGATAGGGCAAGCACGCTATCGTGCGCCCATTCATTCTTCGAAGGAGCGAAGTACGATTCAGTTCAAGGAGGCACCACATGCAGACGGCACTTACGGTACGGTCACCGTCAAAGAAAAAACCGGACAGACGACCCGTTACCAGCTGACCGTCAAGCACGAACAACAACTTCCGCCTAATCTTGACGTGCCGCCGGACGAACTGTACGACGCGGACTATTCGTTACCGCGTTTCGCCCTGTTTCATGACCGGCCGCTCGGAAAGCTGAAATTTGTGAACGGCGATTTAGATATGGCGGAGCCGCTCGCACCCGATGCCTACATCGAGACGTCACTCGAAGAATCCAAACAGTTGGTTCGGCTGATTGAGGACAGTGAAGAGGCGGAGCGGAAAGGACGACTCGCCGAACGACCGTACTTAACGTTGATGAAGGACGGAAAAGCGCAACAATTTAAGATTTATCTCGACCGGCGAATCAAAAAAACCGATATCTATCTGGAAGATGTCCACCGGAAAATCAGCTTTAAGTTACCTGCAGAAGGGCGCGATTTGCTGCTTGATACCTATCAGATCAAATGAGTTAAAAAATCAGCTGTTCGACGAGGAAAATGACCGCACAAAACAAGATAAAGGCGATTCCTTCCTGCAACCACTCCCCGCGCGTCAGCCGTTCCCGTAAAAAGGACGCGCAGGCAATCAGCAGGGCAAAAAAGTACAGGTAGACAAAACCGCCGGACAGGAAAAAACCGATGATGAACATCATGCCGAACAAAACTGTCAAACCGGAAACGATGCCTTTACGTGTCGCCATCTTCCGTCACCTCTCGAGGTTCAATTTTAATTCTTTTACCCGCTTTCCGAATCATCCACTCCAGACAAAAACCGTCTCTTCCCCATTCATGGGAAAAGACGGTTTTGCTTAAGCGTGGGTATGATCGGCGACGACGGCATATTCCGTGACAGCGTTTGACAGGACAAGCGGTTTGACTTCCGATGTCCCTTCATCCCGTTTCTTATGGACACCTTTATAGGCCTGGCTCGCCTGCCAGGCATGGAAATGCTCCTGTTTGTCCCACGTCGTCATGATCGTGACGACATCATGCTCATCCTGACTGAGATCCACTAAGACCTGCATCCGGACAAATCCTTCCATCTGCTCAATTCCTTTTGTCGTCTGAAAACGTGCCGCGACTTGATCGGCTTTCCCGTTTTGTACACGCAGTTGATTCATGACAATCCACATACTATGTCCCCCTCTGTCTTAACTATCTTCAGTATACCGAACGCAAGACGGCTCTTCCCAGTCCGGAGACTTCAGTCAAGCGTATTCGACAACCGGCGCAACTGTTCGTTGCCCTGTGCATCGACAGCATGAATATCAAAAAAGAGCGACCGGGGAAAGGCTTCCGGCAAGGCTTGAATCGTATGGAAACTGTCCTTTTTCCGGACATCCAGCGTCCGTTTGATGTCTTTCAGCGGTACGTTCCGTTCCTGTTTCCCGTCGTAAGTCGCTTTATACGGATCAAATGTCAACCGGTTCAGGTTTTGGGAGCGATTTTCCCCGTAAACGGCCAAATAACGTTTTTGCTCGACTTCCAGTAACCGTCCTTCAAACCAGTCGTTTGGTTGCGGCGCTTGGCGGATCAGGCGGACGATCCGATAGGTCGAGTCCGTTTGTTGCAACACGAGTAACAGATGCGCTTTTTCCGTTTTGACGAATGCAATCGTATGGCTGTCACCGAGCGGTTCGATCCAGTACACCTGTTTGGTCGAGAACGGAACCTTCGCCGGATACTGATTCATGACATCGATCAGCGTTTGAGGCGTCACGCCATAAGCAGCAATCTGTGCCGTTTGTTTCAGTGAGGAGACCAATCCGCCAGCGAGACAAATCATAGCCAAGAACAACCAAATCCGTTTCTTCATGCCGAACCTGAAGACGGAATAAAGTGTTTGACGAGTGTGTAGTGCGAGAATCCGGGTGGATAGTCCGCGATCACGCCGACTGTCTCATATCCGTATTTTTGATAGAAGTCATACGCCTGAAAAGAAAACGTCGTCACAAGAACGCGGTTAACCCCGGATTGACGCGCTAACGTTTCGATTCGGTGTAACAGTTGACTGCCGAGACCTTGCGCACGTAAGCTGTCCGGTAGATAAAGAAATTCAATCTCAAGCCAACCCCAATAGATTTCCCCATAGATTCCTCCGACAATCTGTTCTTCCTCGAATACCATCACATGGACGGGATATACCGCAGCACGGCGTTTTTTGGCATGGTGCGGGGATTGTTCATTATTATACGTCCGAATTTTTTCTTGCAGAAACGTTTTGTAGGGAGCGGATTCTTCCGTCCCTTCCCGAATAGTTAGCATCCGCCTCTCCCCTTTTCTCACTTTCCGATTGAAAAACCGTCAAAATAACGACCGCCATGCGAATCGAGCCACTGTTCCACCAAATCGATGACAGCCTGTTTTTGATCGGATCGGAAATACACATTAAAAGCGTCCGCCAATCGTTTGGCCTCGACCGGATCGACGATTGCCAGACTGCGGATCAGCCATTTCCCTTGTCCCGTCCAGTGACCGGAAGCCCGCAACCGGAAGTCCGTCGCTTGTTCGAGCAACCGGGCAGCGATTCCGAGCCCGTCCGTCCGGTCGCTCACGCCGATGAAATCATCGAGCAGATCGGTCAGAAAGTACCGGGCCCGGTTCATTTCAGTAAGCGAAAGAACCGGCGGACCGGCAAGTAACTCTGTTTCGGCTTGTGTTTTCAGCGGCACAAGCATCGGATGATCCCGTACGACGAGACCTTCTGCGACCATCCGTTGCATCGACGGACGTCCGCGTTCCCGGTCCTGCCGGAAAAACTCCCGGATGGTCGTACTCGAATGGATGAATGCTTCGACCGGATATTGATCGAAGGTGAACGATTCCCGGTAAGAAGCTGCAACGGATTCATAAAACACGACGAGATCCAAATCGGATGTCGCAGTCGCCTGCCCCCGGACAAAACTTCCGGCGAGTAAAGCGGCGTTACAATCCGGATAACGATTTTCGATAACGGAGCGTGCGGTCAGAAGTGCCTTTTGAAGCTGATCACTCATGTGTCTGATTATGCAAAAGCGTATTGTCGGAAGCGAAAACTGCCAGTTCATCCCCCGGGACGGCGACGATCGAGACAAGTCCTTGATCCGGGAGCGTCATGTCGATGGCCCATGATTCGTAATACGTATCCGACCCGTTGATCACAAGCGTTTTTCCCGAACTGAAGGTGATGAACAGATGAGGAGCGGCTTTTCCGATTCGGACGGCAATGATTCGTTCGGTATGTAACGTCACAATCAAGTGAAGCATCTCTTCTTTCGGCATATGGCGGACGACCCAGTCCTTCGAAGATTCGACATCCCCGTAATACAAGCGGTCGGTTTCAATCCGGATTGAGATATCTGGAATCGTGGCATCATAAAGATTAATCAGTTCGATGCTGATAAAGCCTGTCAGGTGAATCGTCGAGATTTGAGTCCCTGTCAAATACGTAGATACGAGCTTGCGGGCAATTTGATGATCTTCTTTGTTCATAATTCCACCTCTTTACGAAATAGTTGACGGTGATGTCGATCTGGTTGTCATTTTTCTATCCTCTAAATTTACCACATATTTGCAGACGACGGGAATGGCAACAACAAAAAAACAGATGACCGTCCCGTGAACGTCATCTGTCTGTAAAAGGTCAATTCGCTTTTTTCAGGATATTCAGCAGCCACTTCTGCAAGTCTTTGCCGCCTTCATAAAACGAACAGTCGCGGAGCTCAATCGTATGTCCGCCTGCTTGAATCAATTCGTTGAACGTATCTCCAAGATCGCGGTTTTCCCACTTCCGTTCATCGTTGAGGTACTTGAAACCGAAGTTGCATTCCACATTAAAGATGATATGGAACGGCTCTTTAAAGGACTGCACGGCGCGGATCATCTCGAGGAGAATCATCCGTTTCGGCGTTGATTTTTTAAACGTATCGATGACGGTTGTCCGGCGTCCGTGAAATTCGACGACACGTACGGCACGTCCTTCATCGGCTTTGAAATCGTAACTCGTCCGGATGGAAACGATGATTTCGCGTTGATCTGTCTGTTGCATGTTTTACCACTGCCTTTCTCTCGCTTGAGTATACCATCACCCACGGCTTGTCTTGAAGGGTTATTTCAGAATCCGTCCCGAGAATGATTGAACCCTCCCATTATTTGTCTTATAATGAAAAATATGCTGAAAGGAGCTTGATTGTGAAACCGTTATTTTCCATTATCCTCACTGTTTGCTTAATTTTCACCGGGTGTTACTGTACGCTCGACGAGCAGACGGACGGCCCCCACTTCAAGTCTCGTGCGCGGACGATTTCGAAGTATCATACGTTTGATATCGAATTCTCGAAAGGACTGCGTCCGGAACAAGTCTCGGACCGGACGGTCACGATCACGGATTCGACCGGCGAACGGATGCAGACGGAGCTTGAAGTCATTGACGGCAAGGAACTCCGGATCAAGCCGCCCCGCTCGGGTTATCAAAAGGGACGCCGTTACATCATACATATCCGGGATTCGGTTGATGCACGAAAACAAATTAAAAGTAATACGATAAAAGAACGGATCTTCACTGTTGATCGTTAAACAGGAAGATCCGTTTTTTTGTCCGGTCGTTCAAATGTCAGGTTCAGCCGGCGCTCCGCCAGATGGAGTGACAGCGATCGTGCCAGACCGAAACCGATGAATGCGAGCCAGACCCCGTGATTGCCGATCCAGTAAATCGACAGCAGTAATAGTCCGAACACAAGAAAAGCCTGAATCATCGAGTTCCGGACCGGTTTTGCCCGGGCCAGTCCCGAAAAGACCCCTTCGTACAGCATCGCAAATCCACCGGTCAATGGAAAGACGAGGATCCACGCGTAATACAGAGCGGAAACGTCGAGCAAGAGCGGATCGGTTGAAAACAGCCGCAGGAAGGCATCCTGGAAAACAGCTAACAGTCCGATGATCAACACGATGGAAGCGATCCCGAATTGCCGTGTCAATGAAAGACTTTTCCGGTAACCGGCTTCATCATGCCGCCCCCGCGCCCGTCCGACGAGAATCGTCGAAGCACTGCCGAGTCCTCCGAACCAGTAGGCGATCACATACTGGATTTGCAACAAGATGGCGTTGGCCGCCAGCACATCCGGTCCGAATTGCGCACCGGTCCGGGTAAACCAGCCGGTCACGAGCAACAGAAAAATAGTCCGGACGAATAAATCGGCATTGACGTTAAAAAACTGCCGGTACGCCTGGACATGAAATAAGAGATCGCGATAGACGGCTTTCCAGGCGAGTTGCCGGAACATGATCAGGAATCCGGAAGCGACGATACTGATTTCAGCGACGAGTGTCGCAATCGCGACACCGGTAACACCGTATCCGAGGCCGAGGACAAAGACGACATCGAGGACGATATTGATGAGGTTGCTGAATATTTGAATCAACAGAGCACGTTTCACCTGCCCCTGCCCGATCAGCCAGCCGAGAACCGCGTATCCGACCAGGACGAACGGTGCCCCGTAAATCCGGTAATCAATGTACGTCGCGACATCCGGCAACAAGGATTCAGGCGCTGCCAGTAAGTAAAGTCCCCCTGCCGTCAACGGAACACGTAAAAGGATCAATACGAGTCCGATCATGAATCCGAGCAAAACCGGGCGGTATAAAGCAAAGTGCAACGCCGTTTCATCCTGATGGACACTCGCTTGGGCACTGAAGCCGGTCGTACTGACTTTTAAAAATCCGAACAGCCAATAAATCGTGTTAAAGAACACAGCGCCGATCGCTATCGCCCCGATGGCGACCGCATCCCCGGTCTGTCCGATCGTAATCGTATCGGTGACGCCAAGCAGCGGCGTCAAAATACTCGACAGAATCAGCGGATATGCCAGTAGTCCGTACTGGCGTGCTGTAACAGTCGTCGAGACTGACATGACCAGCCCTCCTTTTTTGAGTAGCCAGGCTACTTTCGATTTCATCAAACATCTGCTTAGTATAATGTATTTTTGACGTAAAAAGACCTTCTTCCGGATGACTCTTGTCAGAATCACACGAAAGAAGGCAGGAATGAGTCATTAAAACCATGCAGGCGTCATAACACCCGCACAAATTCTTTTGCCTGTTTCTCCAATTGCTTGGCAGAATCCGCCAAGAGATCAAATTCGCGGACCGTCTGTTCGAGCTGTCCGCTGCTTGTTTTGACTTTTAACGAGATGTGTTCAATACTCGTTGAGACTTCCGAAATCCGTTGAACGATCCCTTCGATATTCTCCTTGATTTCACCGATTGATAGCGAGACTTTATTGGACAGATTGCGGACTTCTGTCGCGACGACGTTGAACCCGCGTCCGTGTTCGCCGGCGCGCGCCGCTTCGATCGCTGCATTGAGTGCCAACAGGTTGGTTTGGGCGGCGATGTCACGGATTGTCGTGACGATATCGGTGATTGAATCGGTCTGCGCCTGGAGTTGGACGAGATTCGCGAGGTTTGCTGTCGATTCCGCTTCGACCTGCTGAACGGTTGCCAATACATGGAGTCCATCCTGGCGTCCGCTTTCTGATTTCACCGTCAAAAAAGCTGAGGTGGCATTCAATTCGTCTGCCATCCGCAAGACATCCTGTTGTCGAACGGTGATGTCGGTTGCAATTTTTGACACGCCGACGACACTCCGTCCGTCCTCCGAGAAAATCGGCATATACGTCGCTTCGAGCCACTTTTGTTGTCCGTCCGCCGACCGCCGCTCGATTTTGTCTTGATACGTGATGCCTTGCATCAGCTTGCGCCAAAACAGTTCATAAGCCGGACTGTCCGCGAATCCGGGGAAACAAAGGTCCCGGTGGTACCGCCCGATTAACTCATCGGCCTCATACCCCATCGTCCGGGCAAACAACTCATTGACGTAAGCGACCTTACGTCGGTCATCAAATCGGATAATCGCCAGGTTCTGTTCAATTGCCCGGATGACTTGGGTATCCGTCACGCGTGTCGTCTGTTCTTGCATCGATTGATCCACCCTTTCCCGTCTGCTGAAGACTCCTCATTTGGATTACACTATCTTATTATTCCTTTTATCGACTAATTCCTTCCATATTGAATAGCGTTCCATCAATTAATGACTGCTCTAAATTATTATTCAATCAAAAAAGGCCCCCTTTGATCAGGGAACCTTAAGAAATCTCTTTAATAAGCACTCCAGCCGCCGTCCGCGATGACAATTGCCCCGTTGACGAAACTGCTCTCTTCGGAAACAAGGAACAACGCCAACCGGGCAATTTCTTCCGGCTTCGCTGACCGGGGATTCAGTCCCATCCCGAGCATCGTCCGGCCCATCCCGAATTCATTGATGTTCGTCATCGACTGACCGATGTTCGTCTCGACTGCACCGGGAGCAATTCCGTTGCAACGGATTCCTTCCTTAGCGTACAGATAGGCGGTGTTTTTCGTCAAGCCGACGACGGCGTGTTTCGACGCCGTATAGGCGGCTCCGGCCCGCGCACCGTTCAACCCGCCGATTGAAATGTTATTGAGAATGACACCGTGACCCTGTTTCTGGAACAACGGAACGGCAAGCCGCATCGCACGCATGACGGCGGTCGTGTTAACGGAGAAAACACGTTCCCAGCGCTCGTCCGAGATATCCCCTACGCCTTCCATTCCGTCCATGATGCCGGCATTATTGACAAGGACATCCAGCTTCCCGTACGTCGTAATGGTTTGATCGATCAATTGCTGAACGGCGGTTTCTTCTGCCACATTCGTTTCCACTGCGAGTGCCGTTCCTCCGTTTTCAGTAATCGACTGCGCGACTTGTCGTGCTGCTTCACCATGAATATCCGAAACAACGACATGTGCCCCCTCCGCTGCAAATATCTCTGCCATCGCCTTACCCATTCCGGAAGCAGCTCCGGTAACGATGATGACTTTTCCGTCTAAACGCATGATCATCTCATCCTTTCCGATTGGATTGAAGTCTTCCTTTGTCTTTTCCCGTTTTCAATCCTTACAGTCACGCGGATTGATGGTAATTTGGTAAACGTTTTTTTGGAAAACACGAAAAAACCAGGAACTCTCACAACGAGAATTCCCGGTCGATTCGATTATTTTAATTCGCGGCTTGTTTTTTCTTCTGCGGCTTCATTGTTTTTGCTTTTCGCATCGAATTCGGCCCGTGTCATGACGTCTTCGACATGCATGTTGACTTCGACGACTTCAAGTCCTGTCATATCACCGATTGCTTTTTTGATTTTAGCGACCGTTTCCTGGAAGATCGACGGGATGTTTTTGCCGTATTCGACGATGACGCGAAGATCAAGCGCGACCTGGCGCTCACCGACTTCTGCGCCGACACCTTTTGTGATGTCTTCCGTGCTGCGGAGGCGATCCGTCAAACCGCTCATGAATCCACCACTCATTGATAAAATGCCTTGTACTTCATTTGAAGCAATCCCGGCGATCTTTTTGATGACTTGATCTTCGAATGTTAATTTATTCGTACGTACCTCTTCATTTTGTCCAGTTGTGTTTAATGATTCGTTTGCCATTTGAAATCTCTCCTTTTGAATAAAGTGTAGGTTATTTTATATATGAATCAGTCCCGGTTAAAGAACTGAATCCATCCTTCAATATCGAGTGCCCCGTCCCGCCATTTCCCGATCAAAAAGCCGATCGCGGTGAAGACGAGCAGTAACATCGTGGGTCCGAAACCGATTGTCAGGAACAGAACCGCGATCACGAGTCCAACGAGACCGCCGATTAACCGGAACCGGTACGGATACAACTGTTCTTTCGTACTCATGTTCAATTCCTCCCTTTAAACGACTCGTTCCGACGTTTTTGTTTTTGTATCACTGATTTTGACTTTCGTGCTCGTTACCGGTAATTCCAGTAACGACTCGACCGCGTGTTTCGCCCGTTCTTGAATATCTTTCCCGATCGTCGGCAACCCTTCCTGTCCGAAAACCGAACAGTCAACGGTCAGAGCGACTGTTTCTTTCTTCGAATGGATATCCGCATGGACACTTGGTGTCCGGACGCCATTAATCCCACGAATCGACTCAAGTGCCGTCCGTTCGATGGTTTCTTTCGAAATCGTGATGTTGCCGTCTCCTGTCCGGATCAACAATCGTTGACCTTTCGAGCGACTGAGTAATCCGGTAAATAAGAGAATGACGAATACGAAAGCTAAAAATCCACCAATCGAGAGCACCGTGTAGCTGTACCATTGTTGATCCTGCCATTGTTCGAGCAACGGACTGATGCGCGGAACGTCATAAACGCCGAGGACCAGTAAACCGACGCTGACTAACCCAAGCAGGCCGATGAGAACGAGTAAGAAACGATTGAACCCATTCATCTTCATCTCTCCTTTAGATAACGTTGTAAGATTCTTTCACATAAGACTTTCGCTAGCTGAAATATTATGTGTATGGTGTGTTTATTCCCGTTCACTAGACCTTAAAACATTAAAATACACTTTTAATTAAAGTTTCATTATTCTGATAATTTAAAGGCTGAATTGCTCTAATCCAGTGTTTTATTTACTTTATTTCATAAAAAAAGTCCCTCCCATCGAAAAATCAAGGAAGGAACTTTCGTATTTTATGAAAAAACGAGATTTACCACACGATTATTGCGTTGTCAATATCATTTTACCTGGACAGGGAAAGCGACGTTGCCGTCCCCTTTTTTCCACCAGGCATAGACATGGTAGGTATAGACCCCTTTTTGATCGGGGGCGGTAATCTGTTCATTCTTCAGCCGAATCGTTTTTTTCGTGTCATTTTTCTGCCATTGCTCGGCTTTGATTCGTTCCGGTGCTGGACCATCGTTAAAGGCGACCTCAATTTTCTGACCGGGTTTGACGACGGTTGGTGTTTGTTCCGCTGTCATGTCGAGTGGAGTCGAGTCACTCAGGTCAATACACTTGCTGTTCAACAAGCTATTCCAGCAGGACGAACCGCTCGTTACAGCGATGTCCGTCCCGTTGACGGAAACGTCCGGTTCCGGAGGGGTTCCGCGAAACGGTTCGAGATATAACATCAATCCGACTATTAATAGAAGAACAAGCCAAAATCGTTTTTTCATAATCGGTATCCTTTCTTCCTTCGAACTGTCGGTCCGAGGTTTGCTTGTGTTGAAAAAAGGCTAATACCTCTAGGGTTGAGTTAAAAAAATATACAGGAGGTTTTTTGCATGATCGAAAATAAAGTCGTCATCATTACAGGAGCATCAAGTGGTATCGGGGAAGCCACGGCTAAGTTACTGGCCAAACAAGGTGCACAACTGGTTCTCGCGGCACGCCGGGAAGATCGTCTGAAAACCTTGCAACAGGAAATTGAACAGCTTGGCGGCAAAGCCGTTTATCAAGTAACGGATGTCACGGATTCGGCGCAAGTCGAGCAACTCGCAAAACTCGCGCAGGATACGTTCGGTTCGGTTGATGTCCTCGTCAATAACGCCGGCCTGATGCCGCTGTCGAAACTGAACAAAAACAAGCAGGACGAGTGGAACACGATGGTCGACGTCAATATTAAAGGTGTGCTGTACGGCATTGGTGCCGTCCTGCCATACATGCGTGAGCAAAAACGCGGACATATCATCAACATCTCATCCGTTGCCGGACACGATGTCATGCCGTCGAGTGCGGTCTACAGCGGGACGAAGTTTGCCGTCCGTGCGATTACGGAAGGCTTACGAAAAGAAGAATCGGTCGACAATAACATCCGGGCGACCATCATTTCACCGGGAGCGGTCGATACCGAGCTGAAAGATCACATCACGGATGAAGAGATCAAACAAGGAATCGGTAACTTAAAAGCGATGGACGCTGACGCGATTGCCCGGGCGATTGCTTACGCTGTCAACGAACCGGACGATGTGGCGGTCAATGAGATCCTGATCCGCCCGACAGCCCAACAATAAGAGAAAACGAACACCGCCTGCTTTCAGGCGGTGTTTTTTAACGCAGTAATCGTTCCGCAATCAACTGATAGGACCGGCGCCGCTTTTGCTGATCAAACGCGTTGTTGATCAATAAGAACTGATTGGTCTGGTAACGGTCGGATAACGCCTGCAATGCCTCGGCGACTTCGTCCGGTGTCCCGACGATCGTCCGCCGGCGATCATTTTGAATACGCCGTTGCTGCTCTTCGTTCCACTGTTTGTTTTCCGTTGTCGCAAACGACGGTACAATCGAGTGACCGAGCCGGATGCCTTGAATCCAGGCGCCCTGTGTCCGGGCCAAGGCTTCCGCTTCTGCCGTCGTCTCGGCACAGATGACGAAGACACAGACGATAACGTTTGGTGTCCGTCCATCGACTGGGACAAATTCGTCGCGATATGTCTGTAACGTTTCTTCCCATTTGTCGGGATTGATGAAGTGACCGAATACGAGTCCATGTCCGCGCTCAGCGGCCAGTGAGGCACTTCGCGGTGACAAACCGAGCACGGATAACGGCACCTGTTCCTTGATCCGGGGTGTCGTCTTGACGATCCGGTATGGGTGACGCGATGACAACCGGTCGGTCAAAAACCCGTCCACTTCATCGAGTAACCGCGGAAAGTCTGCTGCCGCGTTGCCTGCGCCATCCGTCAATGCCCGCCGGGTCCGTTCACTGCCGCCCGGTGAATTGCCGATGCCGAGTTCGATCCGGCCCGGATAAAACGCGGCGAGCGTTGAAAAAGTCTCGGCGATTTTGAGCGGATGATACTGGGGTAACAGAATACCTCCGGACCCGAGTCTGATCCGGGAGGTGACGTCTCCCATCCGGGCAAGGAACAGTTCCGGTGCGGCACTGAGCAGTCCGTTTGTATTATGATGTTCGGCAAACCAATAGCGGTCGTAACCAAGCCGTTCCGCCTCGACGACCAGTCGTTTTGTTGCTTCCATCGTCTGTTCGATTGTATCCCCTTCGTGAAGCGGGACTTGATCCAGGATTCCTAAGCGCATGACCTCGCCTCCTCTACACATTCAGTGTACGCGGTCGATGCGGTGAATTCAAAAAGAAGGTGTCAGGTGCGGACAAGCCGTTGGTCTTCGATGACGAGACCGTCACGCATCTCGATTTTCCGGTTGGCCCGTTCAGCAAGTGCCGGATCATGGGTGACGAACAGGACACCGCACCCCTTCTCCTCGTTTAAACTGCGCAACAGGTTAAAGATGATTTCACCGGTTTCGGTATCGAGATTCCCGGTCGGTTCATCTGCGAGTAGCCACTTCGGTTCATGGACAAGCGCCCGGGCGACGGCGACCCGTTGCTGTTGACCACCGGACAGTTGTGACGGCAGCGAACCGGCTTTGTCGGCGAGTCCGACTTTTTCAAGCAAGGACAAGGCCCGTTCTTTTTTGTCATACGTCACTTTCCGTCCGAACAACGGTGCCATGACATTTTCGAGTGCCGTCAGGGTCGGAATCAGATGGAACTGTTGAAAGATGAAGCCGACGTTCTCAAACCGGAAATCGGACAGTTCCTTGCTTTTGAGTTGATGAATCGCCTGATCCCCGTAGGATAACGTGCCGCTCGTCGGACGATCGAGTGTCCCGATCAAGCTGAGCAACGTCGATTTGCCGGAGCCGGACGGACCGATGATGGAAATAAAATCGCCGGCATCCAGTGTCAGGTTGATGTCGGATAACGCATGTGTCTCGATGCCGTCTCCGATAAAGGACTTCCCGAGTTGTCGACAAATGAATGTATCTTGCATGAACATTCTCCTCCTCTTTAAGTAGCTGTCTACCTTTTTCTCCTTTTTATTGGGAATTCCTGCAAAAAAGACCTTCTTTTCAGAAGGTCCCGTTCAGGAAGACATCGAAGGGTGATTGGGCGACGATTTTTTTTGATACAGCCATTCATACGGCACGATATAAAACAGACAGGCCAGTGTCGCGAATCGGACGATCCCGCTTAAGTTTTGCCGTGACTCGACAAATGTCGCCTGACCAAAATAATCATAAAAGCCGACGAATAATAAAATCGTAAAGACACCGGCCGTCACATAAATCAAACAGCGTAAAGGAAATGGATACCGCCTTGTCAGGAAAAGTACCGGCAAGCCGACAGCGAATGTAAACAAGGTCGTCGCAAACGTCCCAAACTGATACAAGAATTCATTTTCGATATTTGTCAGGAAGGCATAGGCCGTGAACAGCAAAAAGGATCCGATTGCACTGACGGCTGAATAACTGATCAGTCGCATCTTGACATTTCCCCTTTCAAAAGTGAAGGCGTTTTCATTAAACGGCAGACGACCATCATCTTGTCCGGACAAGACGATGGAGGATATCCGCAAGCGTTTCGGTTCCGAGCTCTGCTTCAAGAGCCTGTTGAGCCCGGGTAAATGACTGGTTGAGTGTGGACTGGATGTCGCGGCCGACCGGACAGGCCAGATTCGGCTGCTCGTGCATGGAAAATAAGGTCTCTTTCGGTTCGACGGCCCGGTAAATCATTAGTAATGTAATGTCCTGCGGATTTTTTGTCAAAGTCGCCCCGCTTTTTCCGGCGACCGTCGACAGTAATCCCGCTTGGCGTAACGAGCCGATCAAGCGACGGATGACGACCGGATTCGTATTGACACTTCCGGCGATGTAGTCCGACGACAAGGCTTGATCCGGATGTGTCGCGATCAAGGCCAGGATGTGGACAGAAACCGCTAGTCGACTGTTAATCATTTGTTTCACCACCAATGCATTTAGTGTAATGAGCATCCCGTTTAATGTCAATTGGCTTGACAATGATAAATTCTGTAACTAAAATAATTACATGTAAAGCTACATATAATCCCAAGGAGGCGTTTTGGATGAAGATTGCAATCATTGGAGCCAGTGGAAAAGCAGGACGGGTCATTTTGGAGGAATTGGCTGAACGGGGTCATGCGTTGACGGCAATCGTCCGGGATGCGGCGCGGACCCAACACGATACGGTGCTCGAACGGAATGCGTTCGCATTGACGACGGAGGAATTGACAGATTTTGATGTCGTCATCAATGCGTTCGGAGCGTCACCGGGAAATGAACACCAACATGTCGATCTCGGTCGGCACTTGATTGATCAGTTACGCGGTACGCCGACCCGCTTGATCATCGTCGGCGGTGCGGGCAGCCTGTATGTCGACGAGGAACAGACACTCCGTCTTGCGGATACACCGGATTTCCCTTCTGCTTACCTGCCGACAGCAAAGAATCAGGCGAAAAACCTGGAAGATTTGCGACAGACCGTTGATTTACACTGGACGTTCATCAGTCCGGCCGCCTTCTTTGATCCGGAAGGACCGAGGACCGGAAAGTATCAATTGGCGAAAGATGTCCTGACCGTCAATGCCGCGGGTGAAAGTTACATCAGTTACGCTGATTATGCCGTTGCGTTAGCGGATGAAGTCGAGCATCACCGCCACGACAAGGAACGGATTTCTGTTGTATCAGTTTAATGGATTGCCGACGTTCTCGTCTGACGAGGACGTTTTTAATGTATTAAAAATCAGGTCATGCAGAAAGTGTTCTTATCGTTTATTTCTCCACCGATTCCTGTATAGTACCCCACCTTTCTTCTCGTCCAGGTTTCCCTTATACTAGGAAGTGACAGATAAACACCGGCTGGATGAACTTTGAATACGAGTTTCATCTAGAACAGATCCGCTTATTCCTTTCATCGCAGCAGGTATTTTGATTCGAGCGAGGAGAACATTATGATTATTGGTTACATGCGCCCCTACTTTGAAGATCCGGCTTGTGAGAAACAAGTCGAGGCATTTAAGACCTATGAAACCGATCAAGTAAGAATCGAAGAACACAGTTCCTCGAAACGACGATATGTGCTTGAACAATTGTTAGAAGATATCAGGCCGGGTGACATCATCCTTGTCTCTCATTTGTATGTGTTGGCGGATTCGACGCGTCACCTGATTGAAGTGTTGAACGCCTTGGATATAAAGCAAGCCTACCTCTTATCAATCCGGGAAGACATTGACACCCGACAGGCCCTGAATCAGTCGTTCCGTGACATCGTCCAGCATCTCGTCGCCCTCCAAAGTGACGTCGTCAGCATGGCGACCCGCGAAGGACTGTCGAAAGCAAAAGAGCTCGGCAAACAGACGGGACGCCCACGAAAGCCGGATGAAAATGTCAAACGAGCGATTGACATGTATCAAAGTAAACAGTACAGTTTGGCTGAAATCCGGGAGCAAACAGGTATCAGCAAAAGTACCCTCTACCGTTATTTGGAAAAATGATGTACATTTAATACATCTTCTAGAGAAAATAAACTAGCTATCGAAAGGCGGAAAGAACATGGATCAAGCAACGTTAATTGACATCCTTCACCACCGGTTTACGGAGCATCCTGATCGGCATCCTGACGTGAACTGGGATGATGTCGTGTCACGACTATCATTGGAAATGCTCCGTTCCCTTGAATGGATGGAACAGACCGGCGGCGAACCGGATATCGTTACAATGCCACATGGTCAGTGGTTTTTTGTTGATTGTGCAGCGGAAAGTCCTTCGGGTCGCCGCAGTTTGTGTTATGACGATGTTGCACTGGAAAAGCGGAAGAAAAATAAACCTGCCGGCAGCGCCGTCGCGGAAGCTGTTGCACACGGTGTCTCCTTATTGACAGAAGACCTTTACCGTCATCTGCAAACGATCCAACCGTTTGATGTAAAGACGTCGAGCTGGATTGAGACGCCGGAAGCGATCCGGGCGCAAGGCGGCGCGTTATTCTGTGACCGGCGGTATGATCATGTTTTCGTATACCACAATGGAGCCGACTCGTATTACGCCAACCGCGGTTTTCGAACGTATTTCATGTTAGGAACGATTTAAAGAGGCTGACTCAAAAAGCCAATCTCTACAAAGGTAAGGGTGGCAGAATTGAAATCTGCCACCCTTATCGGGTTAAAAAAGAACCACTCTTTTCACGCAACTCCCACAGGAAAAGTGCCTTTTTGCGCTATCAGAGATAAACAAGACCCGCTTTCCTGCCTGATTAAGGCAGAAAAATCGGCTTGAATCTCCCCTGAGGAAAAGGGCGTGAAAAAATGAATGGTTCTTTTTTGAGTCAGCACCTTTGATCTTCCGTCATGGGATGATGACTAAGGATACGGTTCTTTTCGTCTCCACCTCTTCGTGATGTGCGGATAATCCGTGATACTTTTCCAGTAAGGCGGCGAGCTCGGATTCAAAAGTCCGGAATGTTTCATCGGGTAAATTGAGTTTTACAAGCGAGAATGTCGCCTGATCCGGGCTGTCGGTTAAAGAAAGCGTCTCCTGATAGTTCTTATAATTTTGCAAGATATACATAAAATAAAGCGAGACGAAATTGACTTTTTCGTCGTACGTCGCAGAAGTCCAGTCTTCCTCTTTAATTTTATATCCGGAAGTGTTCAAGGCATAAATTTTTTCCTCGACTTTTCCTGCACGCTGGACGCCGATTACTTTCAACAAAGAATCTTGAAGCATCGCATTCACATGACGGTACAGCGTAGCTTGGGGAACATCATCGAGCCGTTTGTTCAGCTGCATGATGGACATTCCCTCATCACGATCAATCAATTCCAGTGCGATTTTGAACCTGACCTGATTCTTAAACAAATCTAAATTCATTTCATTGCTCCCTTTCCTGGCACATTAAATGTGCCGTATTTCAAACAAAACACGTTCCGCTACATGAACATACCATATGTACAGTGCAATTTTTATCAAAAGTGAAAACAGGTTGACTTATTAATTATCATTATCGATAATGATAATAGAAAGGAGTGACTGTATGAATACAGAGATAACGCCTTTACTTGAGATTGACTGGCTGCAATGGCTTCCCCTCCTCATCCCGATTTTCTCCTTACATGTATTGTTGATCGGAATTACCCTTTTTGACTGGTCGAACCGAAAAAAACAGATTGCTTTGCCGTATGTCTGGTTATTCGTCATTTTAAGTATGCAACTGATTGGCCCGATCCTGTACCTGATCGTCGGAAGGAGGAGCATCCGTCATGATTACCATTCA
Organism: Exiguobacterium sp. K1; assembly: GCF_033721435.1. Taxonomy (NCBI): domain Bacteria; kingdom Bacillati; phylum Bacillota; class Bacilli; order Caryophanales; genus Exiguobacterium; species Exiguobacterium sp. K1. The sequence goes on from NZ_JAOTIT010000001.1 coordinate 762,655, forward strand.
TAATCTCCACAAAACGTTGAATAAACGAAAAATTCTCGACGGAATTGATTTTTCGATTCAGGAAAACGAATGCATCGGCTTGCTTGGCCCCAATGGAGCAGGTAAAACAACGCTGATCAAATGCCTGATGGGAATTCTTTCATATGAATCAGGTGAGATTTCATTTCAGGATCAACCGATTGAACGTTACAAAAAACAGATCGGTTACTTATCGCAATACACGGATTTTAAACCCTGGATGACGTGCCGGGAATCTTTGCTCTTTTTCGGAAAATTATCCGGCATAAAAAAAGAGTTGCTAGAGAAGCGTATTTCACAAACATTAAAAGAAGTCGGTCTTCAGGACAAACAAGATGTTCCGGTCGAACAGTTATCAGGCGGAATGAAACAACGCCTCGGAATTGCGCAAGCCATTCTGCATGAGCCGCAATTTTTAATTTTAGACGAACCTGTCGCCTCCCTCGATCCAATCGGGCGAAATGAAATCCGGAACTTGATCGGGCGTCTGAAGCAACGGATGACGATTTTGTTGTCGACGCACATACTGCATGACATCCGGGAGATTTGTGACCGTTATATTATCATGAAAAACGGCCGGATCATCAAACACCTTTACCGGGAGGATCAAACGATTGATCTTCAACAGGTGCGCCTTCAGTTCAGGAATGCCGTATCAGTCGATCAGGTCCTGAATTGCTTTCCATCCGTCACCGTAGAAAAACTATCCCCTGTTGCCTTTCTCATCACCGGAACACATGCGTTCAATTTGAAACACGTCTTAACCGCCTGCTCTTTAAAACAGTTGGACGTGATATCCGTCGGTTTCCATGAAGTGGGACTGGAAGACACGTTTCTCGAACTGGCGGCGGATGTATGAGTCAGTTCACAGCACTTGTAAGGGTAGAACTGACAGAAGCGGCAAAGGAATATAAATACGTCTGGTTGACGATTTTTTTTGTTCTACTCGGTTTGACCCAACCGTTGATTAATCTGTATATGGACCTCATTCTGCAACAGATGGGCGGTTCGATCGGAGTCATCCTCGACCCGGACAAACCGGCTCCGACAGCAAACGAAGTATTTTTATCGACCATTTCCGGTCAATTTAATCAAATCGGACTGATTATCTTACTGATCAGCTTCATGGGACTGATTGCAACGGACCGTCAAAACGGGATGCAGGATTTTATTCTGACGCGCCAGGTTTCGATACACTGTTATGTTTCCGCCAAACTGATTGCCCATTGGTTCATCAGCATGTTCAGTCTTGGATTCGGGATTCTGACCTCCTACGGCTGTACCGTGTATTTGTTCGGCGCGTTCCCGATGACAAAATTGATTTCTTTTTCCGTTCTCTACAGTTTGTGGATTCTTTATTTGATCAGTCTGGTCATCGTCATCAGTATGTATGTAAGACATCAGGTCCTGATTGCGATCTCTGCCATCGGAATCAGCTTTCTGCTTCTGGTCCTCAAGAACCTTGATCCTGTTTTTTCTGATGGGTTCCCCTCGTCGATCCTAAACGTCGCGGAGCATCAACTGGTCAGATCGTCTGTTGTGTCATATCGAAGTATCTTTTCGTGTTTGCTGTTCACCTTTTTGAATCTCATGTGGGCTAGTAAAAAGCTCAAAAATTGACGATTTTCCATCTCCCTTTTCATGGCTACGACAACACGGCACCTGCCAAAGCGGGTGCCGTGTTTAGGATGTTCGAGACTTTCGGAAATGAAAATGGGATTTTCTGTATATCAAGAACGGTTTCTTTGCTATACTTTACTGTGTCTGGTTTTACAAATCATTCCATCTTCAGATTAAGGAATAACTACATAAGGCAGGTGAACCCGTGTGCTGTGGGTCGGAATCATGATTGGGGTTGTATGTACGCTGCTTGGACGCTTCATGTTCCAAAAAATGAAGCGGTCGTCTTCGGTCCAGCCGACGATCGCGACATTCGGAAAACATTCGAAAGATATCATGTACATTTTTGAAGTGAGACCGGTCTATCGGTTCCGTTATATCAGCCCTGCCCTCGATGAACATATCGGTGCCGGGACGGTCGAGGCGAGTTATGCCGACCCGTCGGATTGTTTCGACCGGATTCATCCGGATGATGTCGAGATTCTGATGTCGAAAATCTCCGGCAACTGCAACTATGACGAGCCATTTCCGCAACGCTGGCGGACGAACGATGGAATCTACATCTGGTTTGAGGAATACACGACACCGATTTATGAAAACGGCGAAATCGTTGCTGTCCAGGGCGTCATCCGGAATATGGATGCCGCGAGAGCACGTCAGAAGGAACTCGAGCAACTGTGCGAACGTGATTCCTTGACGGGACTGTACAACCGGCATGCGTTTGACGGGCTGGTTTCGGAGTTGCAAGACGGTCCATTGCTTCCTCTGGGTTTAATAACCCTTGACCTCAATGACTTAAAGCAAGTGAACGACCGGTTCGGACATGTGGCGGGAGACGCTCTGCTCGAACAGACGGCTCTTTGTTTAAGCCGATTCAGCCCAGACGCCTTTCGTCTCGGCGGGGATGAATTTGTCATCGTCAGTCAAAATGGGACAGAACAAACTGTGCTCGATTTAATCGCCGCCCTACGATGCGATTTCGATCGTCATGAGTTGTCGGTTTCGCTTGGTTTTGCTTACCAAACAGCGACGACAGACGTCCTGGACTTGTTACGAAAAGCCGATCAGATGATGTATCAAGAAAAGCAACGGTCGAAAACGTTGGTATGAGTCATGTGACGTCGAGCTTGGTTACAGCTGAGATGACAAAATCAGGACGGTCAAGATGAATCGCGTGACCTGCGCCTGTTGCCGTGATGAAATCAGCTTGTTTCGTTAATGTTGCCTGCCGTAAGACTAACCGGTTCCATGTCTCCTCGACCTGCCGCAGCTCGTCTTCCGGTAAGCCGTCGTTGATGCCGTTCTGGATGGAAAGCTCCGGATCCCGCCCAATCACAATCAAGGGAACGTCCGGAAACGGGCCGGTGCGGATCCGCGCCGCATCCGTTTTCCAGTGTTCCACTTCAGAATCCATCATCGCATACAGGTTTGGTTCGGTCTGAAAGTCGACCAGAGCATCCTGGACTGCTTGGGGTAATCGCTTTTGAGCCCCGGTCAGGACCGGTTGCAACAACTGTTTGAGTTGTTCTTTTGTGTTGGTCGCGTAGTCCCGGCATAACGCTTGCCAGGCGGCATCCGATGATACCGCATCGAGAACCGGCGTATCGAGCGCATCAAGTTCATGTAAATCGACGGATGTGGAATCAACCAGTATCAGGCCTTTGATGCATTCCGGGAACAGTTTCGTAAATTCCTGAGCAATCAATCCCCCGTAGGAATGACCGATCAGCAGAATTGGTTCATCAACGTTTGATCCGCTTAACAGAGTTTGCAACTGTTGGATGGCGTGACCTGTCCGGTGAATACCGTCCCCTTCTTTCCAGGAATGGCGGTGGAAACTGAGAATCCTGTAGGCGGGTCGCAGCGACTGGATGACTTCATACCATTCTTCATAGGAACAGCCCATTCCAGTTAAAATGACGACCGGTGTTCCGGCTGATTTCGTGTCGAACCATTGTTTCGGGTATGATGGAGCATTGAAATGCATGGTGGACCTCCTTTTTGTTGACAGGACTGGTAGTATAGAAAGAATTGAATTATCCTTTTTGGCGTGGTTTATTTAATTTAATATTACGGTAGTTGAAATATTTAATATGTATAGGAGTTATTTTCTGATGCCGATTCAAGCCCTCTTATTTGATCTTGATGGCACGTTGCTCAATCGCGAGATGTCTTTAGTGCGTTTTATCGCCGATCAACATCTCCGCTTGATCGCTCCGATCTCGAACTGTCCGGCTGATGTCTACCAGACCCTGTTCATCGAATGGGATCAACGTGGTCTCGTTTGGAAAGACCGCGTCTACCAGCAACTCGTCGCTCACTTTCAGCTGGATGTCTCCCCGGAAGTGCTGCTCGACGATTACTTGACCGGGTTCGCAAAACCCAGTGTCCTCTTCCCGGGAACGATTTCTTTGCTCGAGTCGTTGTCGTTGTCTTCCTCTTACCGTCTCGGTCTGATTACGAACGGGCGGAGCGATCTGCAACGGTCCGTTATCGAAGCGCACGGCTTACAGCACTTTTTTGATCCGATTTTGATTTCGGAAGAAGTTGGTCTTTCCAAGCCGGAGCCTGCGTTGTTTTTACGTCCCGAACAAGCCTTTGGACTGGAGCCGGAACAGGTTCTCTTCATCGGCGATCATCCGTTGCATGACGTCGCCGCGGCTAAAGCCGTCGGGATGCCGGCACTTCTGAAATCGACCGCTCCCGTTGAGGGCACGTTACACGACTGGTCGCAGCTTTTACCTTTCATCACACGACTCAACCAGGAAAGCAGGTTTTAACACATGAAATCAGAATATCAGATCCGCCCCTATCAGGAACAGGACTTCCCCGCGATTCAGCGCTTAAATGCGGCGGAAGGCTGGAATCAGCTCGTCCGTCTGCATGACCGGACAAAACTGGCCTGGCAACATTCCAATGCGGCGTTTGTCGTCGAACAGGCGGCTGAAGTCGTCGGGTATGTCCGCGGCATGACCGACACCCAAGTCACGTTATACATTTGCGAATTACTGATTGATGCCGAATTTCGAGGCCAGGGTCTCGCACAACAGCTGTTTGCCCGCCTGCATGAAGCGTTTCCGACGACGCGAATCGAAGTCCTCGCGTCGAGCAGTTCGGAGAGTTTTTACCGCGGTCAGGCGTTCCGCCCGTTTTACGGGTTTCGGAAATCCTTCGAATAACGGTTCATCGCATGTCTTTCCAAACGGTCTCAAAAGCCGTCCCCTTCACGTCAAAATAAGCATGGAGCGGTTCATACAACACATATCCGCCTTCCAGCAGTTGAAACCGGTTCGTGACCCCGTCCGCCATCGTCACATCGACAATCCGGACTTGTCGATTGTTCTGTACGTCAACCGGCAGTTCAGCGTCTGAAAGCGGCACGGTCGCACTGAGACCGGTCAACAGATCCATCCAGGCTGCGGAAGGAGCAAGCAGCTTGTTCTGCCCCGTTTCCCGCGTCTGTTCAGTCTGATAGCTGATTTGCTTGATGCCTTGATCGAGCCGGAGTTTTTGGAAATAGTCCGCGTGGAAGGTCGTTCCGTCCAGGATCCGGATCATTCGCTTCCCTTCTTCACGACCAATCGCAAGCAACCGGACCGTCGGAGCATAGCCGTCCAGTTCGTAAATCGTATAGTCCGTCAGGTTTGAGGCAAAGGAATCGTTTAACCGTGCCGTTTCATTTTCTTCCGTCCACGTGTTTTCGGACGTCCCTAGCTTCTGTCCGCGCAACTGTTGCGCTGCTGCTTCCGAGACCGTCGTTCCGGTCTCGGTATACATCATCCCTTGATAAACAAGTCCCGGTACCATCGAAGCGGTCGACTGTCCGCTCGGCGGATGAATCCAGGAAGCAATCCGGTCATACTGCATCAGACCGATCAGCAGGATGGCTGCCAACATCAGTTGCGGTACCCGGTGCTTCCGTCTGTTCCGGTGGATGCCCTGCTTCATCCGTTTATGGACGCTGTCCGGTACGGGAAGTTCTTCTAACGCTGACTCCAATTGCTGTTTCATCCGGACTCTCCTCCTTTTAGTTGTTGCCGTTGTAATTTTTGAATCGCCCGGTACAACGTACTTTTGACGGTACTGACCGGAATGTCGAGCAGGTCGGCGATTTCCTGAAGGGAATAGTCGGCTTGATACCGTAACGTTAAAAGCGCCCGTTCCTTAACGTCGAGTCGTTCCAGTAAATCAGCCAGGTACAGTTGATTTACGACGACGTGTTCAAATGAAACAGTATGTGGTTCGCTCAAATCCGTCATCCCGTCGGTCGTCCAGACGAGCGTTTGGTGTTTCTTGAGCTGATCGAGTGCCGTGTTGATCGTGATCCGCGTCAGCCACGTTTTAAAATACGTGATTTCCTTCAGTGACTTGCGATACTTCCAAGCCCGAAAAGCGACTTCCTGCACGTTTTCGAGTGCTTCCTGTTCCTGCTTCAAATACAGAAATGACATCCGGTAGATGTAATGTTCTTCGGCATACAACGCCGCAAGGAACGTTTCATCCGTCCAACTGCCGGCACGCTTTTTTCGGAACACGGGACTTCCCTCCTTTCTTCTCTCTTCATTAGACTGAGCATACACCGTTTTAGTTTCAAAAATCTGTAAAAAATTAAGAGAGGAGATGAATACATGAACTTTTATACCGCCAGTAGCTTTCGCAATATCAAAGACGTCCGTTTTATAAACGATCGGCTGATCCAGCAAGGGCACCAGTTGACATACGACTGGACAAGATTAGAGCGGGTCGAAACAGCGACAGAACTGAACCGAATCGGACAATTGGAACTGGACGCCGTTCAGGCAAGTGATTGTTTGATTTTGATCCTGCCTGCCGGGAAAGGCAGTCACGTCGAACTTGGGATTGCCCTCGCGAAACAGCTCCCCATATTTCTTTGCATGACGGACGTGACCGGTTGGACCGGTCCGGAAGCGAGTACGTTCTATCATGTTGGTGATGTGACAACGTGTGTCGGTGCCGTTGACGACTGGGTCCGGACAATTCTTGACGCGATGACAGAGCGGGCTGATTAGTAAAATTCATCCTGAAAAAGCATTCTGACATAAGCATTCTTTCACGCAGCTAACTAACGGTTTAGCTGCTTTTTTGTTACCGTCTGTTTCCTGTTTTCTAATTCTTATGTTCATCTTTTTGAATAGACAAAATTTTCAAATAATATTACACTTATTTTACCTTATTTTGTAAAAGGAGTGGTTCGATGGATATTTTCGTCAAAGACGTTTCGCATACGTTTAGTCAGGCAGGATTACAGAGCGATGTTCTGAAAGAGTTAAACTGTCAGTTTTCCGCGAATGACATCACAGCACTTATCGGTCCATCCGGCTCGGGCAAGTCAACGTTTTTAAGCCTGATCGGCTCACTCGACCGGCCGACAGGAGGACAGATTACATACGACGGACAGGATATTACGAAGTGGAAGAACCGGCAACTGTCGAAGTTCCGGGCGCAGGAAATCGGTTTTGTTTTCCAGCAGTTTCATCTGTTGCCGGCGTTGACGGTCAAAGAGAATCTGCTTGTCCCCCTGCTGAAACAAAAAACCGACTTCAACAAAGAAGAACGGATGGCGGAGATTTTGGAGAAAGTCGGACTGACAGCGAAACAGCACGCCTTGCCGGCGCAATTGTCCGGCGGGCAACAGCAACGGGTCGCGATCGCCAGGGCCCTGATCAATCGTCCGCGCTGGATTCTCGCCGACGAACCGACCGGTAACCTCGACTCTGTCAACGGCGAGATGATTTTCCAACTGTTGCTTGATCTTCATCAGGAAGAAGAGTGCGGGATTTTGTTCGTGACACATGACTTAGCACTGGCTGAACGGGCGGATCGGATTTTATTTATGCAGGACGGCCGGATAATTGAAGACCGACGGAAGCAGACCATTCGCAGTGTCTGAACCCATCATTTCTAAGGAGGTTTCATCATGTTACGTTTCGTATTGAATCACTGGCGCCGGCAACGGTTTAAATTCATCCTGACGCTTGTCGGTGCGCTGATCATCAGCGCCGGACTCAGTCTGATGTTCAATCTGACCGACTCCAGTCAAGGCACGGTCGAACAGACGTTACAGAAAAAATGGTCGTCTGCCTACGATATCGTCGTCCGGCCAAAAGGTAGTCAAATGTCGACCGAATCAAGTGACCTGCTGGAACCTAACTATTTAAACGGTATCAACGGCGGGATTTCTTTGGAGCAATATGAAACCATCAAACAGATCAAAGAAGTTGATATTGCAGCACCGATTGCTGTCATGGGCTATGCCAACACGTTTGTCATGTTCAAGAAAGCCATGACGTTTCCAAAGGAACCCGGTATTTACCGCTTCAAGAGAACGACTTACACCGAGACAGGGCTTGGTAAAGAACTGCAATTCGAAGACCTCATTCATATTGCTCAAGGCACAAAGATTCAGTTACCAAAAAAAGTCCCATTCTCGACCTCGCCGGTGGACAGCTTTCGGGATGTCTCTGCCGGTAATCCGGTTCTGATTGTCGCGGTCGATCCGAAAGAGGAAGCCCGACTAGTCGGGCTCGATCAAAGCGTCAGTTCCAAAAATAATTCCCGTTATTTTTCACAACTGGATCAGCATGAGTCACTTCGAGGGGCTGACGACAACATCATTCCGGTTCTTGTCAATCCACATTCCTTTAATAAAGGAACATATGAATTTACGATTGAAAAGCTGGATGCCCCGTATCAAACTGAGCAGGATCAGCAAAAGCTGGTCCAAGAACTGGTCAAAAAACAGCCGGACGGTGACCGTGTAAATTCTATCCTTCAAACGTATCCAGCCAAATTGACGCAACGCCTTGAGATGCCGTCTTCTAAAGTCGAAGAAACATATCTCAAAACATTGTCGGAAGGGACAAACCTCCAGACGTTTGTTGCAGAAGATGCTCCAGGCGCCCAGTTGCTGTATAAATCAGGTCCGCTTCAATTCAAGGAAACCAAAAGTCCATATCCGACGCGCTGGAAGAGTGCTTTTGAAGTCAGCACCTCTGCGATTCATTTAAAGAACTGGTACTTTCCGAAGTCGACGCATCCTTCAAAAGGATATCGGTCACTTGTCTCGACCGGAAAAAAAGTTAAAAATCCGAGCGAGATGGAAATTCCGTTTAAGTATCCTTACCTCACCTTTAAAGTCGTTGGTCTCTATGATCCGAACAAAATTAAAGTCTCAAAAGATCCGCTTAATGAACTGCCGATGGAAACCTATCGACCGTCATCCGCTGATCTGGTCCTCGATGCGAAAGGTGAGCCGGTTAATCCGTCCAAATCAATCGACACGTCCGGTAATCCGGTTGGTTTATTGACGAACTCGCCAAACATTCTGACGACGCTGGACAGTGCGTTTGCCGTCAATGGAAAACAAGCCATCTCGTCGATTCGCCTCAAAGTCAAGGGCGCAACGACCGTCAGTGAAGAGTCGGAACAACTCCTTCAAGACGTCAAGACACAAATCGAACAGGAAACCGGACTGATCGCCACGATTACCAAGGGTTCGTCCCCGCAACCGGTCGTGACGAAAGTCGTCGATAACGGCAAAACACTCGGTTGGATCGAACAGCCGTGGGTTCACATCGGTGCCGCAATGACGATCTTCCGCGAGACGAGTGTCGGCTTTTCCGGTGTCATCTTCGCAATGCTCGCTGTTGCCATCGTGTATGTCCTTGCGACGAGTTACGTCTCGATGCTCGCCCGGCGAAAAGAATTCGCTGTGCTGCTGGCACTCGGCTGGCGGATAAAAGACTTGTACCGGATCGTTTTAATTGAAGCTGCCCTGCTTGCCGGCTTTGTCTCTGTCGTTGCGCTGATCGTCGAAAGCATTTTCTCGTATGTCCGAAGTGAGGCGATAAACGGGTGGAGTTTACTTTGGATTACCCTGTTCAGTCTCGTGATTTACTTTGCCGGTGCCGTCTGGTCTGCCTTTACGATCCGGAAAATCTCGCCGTACGAAGCGATCAAGACGGGTGAATATGCCTCCTCGTCCCACGTTAAACTCGGTCTCCGTTCGACCTGGACACTCGCGCTGAAAGAGATCTTCGGAAAATGGAAACGTAATGCCCTGTCGATTTTATCGATTGCCTTGCCGACCGCCCTATTGACGTTCTTCCTGTTCGTGACGTTCCACCTGCAAGGTGTCCTCTATACATCATGGCTCGGTCAGTTCGTTGCCTTACAGGTCGGTCCGATGCATTACGTGACGATGGGGGTTGCGATTACGATTGCGATCCTGACGACCGGGGAAATCATGTGGCAGAACGTCACTGACCGCCGGGCGTCGCTCGCCATCCTCAAAGCCGTCGGTTGGACGAACGGTTCCGTCCGTCAGTTGATTGTCTTGGAAGGGATGCTGATTGGATTTGTTGCCGGAATCGTCGGCCTGAGCATCTCCTATATCACGATTTATGTCTTGTATGACTTAGTTCCCTGGGACGAACCATTGTTGATTGGGGTCTCGCTGCTTCTGCCGGTGTTGTTCGGGACAATCGCTTCGCTCCTGCCGGCGCAAATCGCGGCACGCGTCAATCCGTATCAGGAGTTGAAAGATGCCGGGTGACTTTAATCATTAATCCGCCTGAGGATGGACTCGCTGTACGGAAAGGCATGCTACACTGGGTTCACATCAATTCCGTATAGAGAGGATGTTCGATATGGGAAATTGGCAATCGTGGCTTGAACTGTACAGCTACTGGGGTGTCCTGCTCGCTTTACTGGCCCATTTCATTCCGACTGAACTGATTATGGGCTATGCCGGCTATTTGGTTGCCTCCAATCAGATGTCGTTTCTCCTGATGTTCGGAGCCGGTTTAGTCGGGTTTTATGTTTCCCAATCCATTCTGTATGTGCTCGCCTATTACGGCGGTGAACCGGTCCTGTCCTTCTTAACGCGGTTGCTTCATGTCAATCCGGTACGGATGCAGCTTGTCGAAGCGAACCTTCGGACGTACGGCGGCTGGTATCTGTTGCTATCGCCGATTTGGAAGACTTTATTCGGTCTGCTGGCTGGGACGTTACGGATTCGTTTTTCAACGTTCACCCTCTCGACGTTACTTTCCTTCACCATCTGGTCGTTGTTTTTCCTGACGAGCGGTTATCTGTTACAGGAGCGCTGGACGCTTGTCGCGACGTTTGCAACACGTCACCTCAGCTGGATCATCATCGGCAGCATCGTCCTCTTTTTACTCGTGCGAACGGTCATCAAAAGACGGAAGCTGAAAAAAGATCGAGTGGAAGATTGACTTGATTCACAAATTCCCGAAAATAATTTTTAAAAAATATTGATACACTTAGCTAAATTCGATTGTCAGAGGAGGCCGGTTGATGTTAGGTGGAATTCCGCTTCACCCGTTACTTGTGCATATGCCGATTGGTCTTTTGCTATTTGCGACCCTGCTGCTTCTCGGCAGCTTAAAGTGGACAAAATTGAAACTTTTTTCGCTGATTACGTTAGTCGCCGGGTTACTGTCCGGTATAGCCGCTTACTTAACGGGAGACGGCGCAGAGGAATTTGCGGAAAGTCAGTTGAACGTGGCACGTGATGCCATTCATACGCATGAAGACTTCGCCTTGTACAGTCTGTTGACGTTTGGTTTATCGCTCGTCCTGCTCCTGCTGCACTATCGTTCAAAAAAACAACCGTTGCTGATTGCAAGTCTCGTCGTCGCGATCATCGGCAGTGGTCTTCTCGCCTATGCCGGCCATCTCGGCGGACAGATGGTTTACGTGAAATAAGTCAAGCCAAGCGCTCTTTTTCTCGATGTGAGAACAAGATCAGCTTGGCTTTTTGAATACCCAATAATTTTGTCCGATGAAATTCAGAGCGGTATACAGGATCATTCCGACGAGGATCGCTCCCGTTCCGCCAAATGACGGAAGGAAGAAATCGATTACATACAAACTGAGACGATAGGCAATCAGGTAGCTCAGGAGGACGACGAGCAAAAAACGCAGCCAGTCGGTTTTTAAGCTGGTCGTCGCAGAAAATGTAAATCGGCGGTTCAGCAGATAACTGACTATGATTCCGCATCCGTTTCCGAGTGCCGTCGCGACCCAGTATCCTGTTTGAAAACCGTGGTACAGCAAAAGCGTCACACCGAGTCCGATCAGCGTGTTGACGAGACCGACCAATAAGAACCGCAGGATTTTACCGGTCATTTTAACGTCTCCTCGACCGTGTAGGAGGGGCGCCTTTTCACTTCACTGAAAATTTTACCGACATATTCGCCGATCAATCCGATTCCGAACAGCTGTATGCCGCCGATGAACCAGATTGACAGCATCAAGGACGCCCAGCCGCTCATCGTCTCCCCTTCCGCAAACCGGTACAGCGTGTATCCGACAAAACCGACGGACACGAGGACCATGAATAACGATAGAAAAAATAACAATTTGATCGGTCGGACGCTAAAGGAAGTCACTCCGTCCCAGGCGAGCGCCAACATTTTCCGGAGCGGATATTTTGATTCACCGGCCAAACGTTCCGTCCGGGCATACGGCACTTCCTCCGTCCGAAAACCGAGTGTCGGGACAAGTCCGCGCAGATACAGATTCCGTTCCGGATAACTGGCCAATGTGGCAACTGCCCGCCGGCTCATCAACCGGTAATCGGCATGGTTATAAACCGTTTCGACTCCGAGCATTTTTTCAAGGCGGTAAAACCACTGAGCGGATGTCCGTTTGAACCAGCTGTCACTTGTCCGGTCCGTCCGCACCCCATAGACGATATCCGCCCCGTCCTGAAATCTTTTTAAAAATGTTTCGATGATCCCGAGATCATCCTGCAAATCGGCATCGACCGAGACGAGACAGTCAGCTCCCACATAGGCTTCCATCAATCCGGCGTGAAGGGCATGCTGATGCCCGACATTATGCGCCAGTTTGATTCCCTGAAACCGCTGATCCAACTGATGAATCCGTTCGATTTGCCGCCACGTATCATCCTGACTGCCGTCATCGATGAAGAAGACAAATGATTGTTCGGACAGTTGACCGTTCGAAATCCATTCCGACAATCGTTCCTGCAGTGCTTCGATCGTCAAAGGCAGCACTTCCGACTCGTTGTAACAGGGAATGACGATACCGAGAACCGGTGCTTCAGACATGGAATAACCTCCTTAAGGCGCGACACGGTACAAGTAAATGATCCAGGCTGATTGCTTGTCACGAAACATTTTCTCGAATTCCAGACCAATCGATGGGGCATTTTCAATCGGGACAGCCGATAAGAGATAGGCACCGCCCATCTGTTTCAGCTGCCGGACATTGATGTCCAGGTGACGAACGGGCTGTTGATTCGTCTTCGTATAGTCATAGTTTTTTCCCAGTTCCGCGGAATAGATATAGACCCGATTTCCCCAGTCGTCAAAATAGTGCTTCAGCTCGGGACTTTTATTCAGCTCCCCTTTAATGATCGTTCTGAATTTCTGTTTATAGGTCAGCGGGTAAAAGTTGACGTATCCGTCCAGTGTCCGAAAGTCGTTATACTGTGCGATTGCCGGGTGCAAGCCAAACGAAACGACCTGATAAGTGTCGATCGGCTTTCCGATGTACGACTGAATCTGCGCAAACTGTCTGACCGCATAAAATTCACTGAAACTCGGCTGGTTCCGGTAAATGATTTCCGGATTCCAAATCAACAGGACGACTGCCTGTAACAGGACTGCGACGAGAACCAAACGTTGACGGGAACGCCGCCATAACCAATCCATTGCCAATGCGAACAGGATATACCACAGCATTGGTTCTATAAAATGAAAGCGGGCAAAATTAAACGTCTGCATGACGTGAATCCGTTCTTTCAATGGTTGCCATCCCGTATAAAACCAACAAGCGTACCACAACGATAATCCGACCAGTAACATCAGACCTTGTTTCAACCAACGGGCGGTGGAATCTTTCCGGTAAACAGCGACGACGAACACGCCAAGGATCAGGAACAGTAAGATCGGTGTCTGGGCGGCTTCGGCATGCGTATGACCCAACACAAATTGTTTGAAAAACAAGCGGATTGTCCGCCAGAATCCGTTATGACCGATATCAAATTGGTCACGGCTTGTCACGTCACTTTCCCATAACATCGAATAGACCAACCGGTATTCAATCAGAAGGTAGAGCAGGACCTGTGCTGCATATGCCGACCAAAATAAAGCGTGGAACGATTTGTGACGCCATTCCCTGTACAAACCGAACAGGACTAATAAAGCCAAGAAAAATACGATCCCGAGAACGAAGCTCGAGTAAAACGGGACAAGCACCAGTGTGACGATACTCGGTCCGATCCGTCTTTTCTGCCACAGGTTTAAGTAAGCCCATAACAATAGCGGCATCCCAAGCGTACTGAGCATCCCGGACGGCCAAACCGGTGTCCAGGCGAACAAAACCGACACAAGCACGATGACGTGGCGCGGTAGTTGAAGCTTCAGTTGATCCCGTAACAGAAAATATAAGCCTAGGAAGGCAAAGATTCGGATTAAGGTCTGACTGATGACATAGGCCGTGTAAGGGGTGAACCATTCATACAGCCACACGATCCCTGTCCATTCACTGACGAAGGCATTTCGTGAGACATTCCCTCCGACCAGATTCGGCACAGTGTCCTGTAAGCCGGCATGAACGCTTCCTGACTCGACTAAATTTTTATACCAGACGACATTGGAATCCAAATTGTCATGGATTCGAATGTGTGCCTGTTCACCGAACCAGATGAGCGGCAACAAATAGCAGAGGACCAAGACCAGTCCTGCGCCAACCCCAACCAGCTCCTGTCGCTTCATGTAACATACTCCCCTCTATAAGTTTGGCTCCTATGATTTCTTCTGCTTCGCCGAGTCTTTGCTGGCATGAAATTCTTTTAACGCCCGGTTAAAGTTAACGATCAGGGCACTGATGACACCGATTCCGAGCAGGACATACCCCATCGTAAAAATCTTGCCGATCGGCGTGACGGGATGAATATCGCCATAGCCGACCGTCGTCAGCGTCATGACGGAAAAATACAATGCATCGAGATAACTCAATTCCTCCGCGCCGTGGTAAAAAAACATCCCGACTGCAAGGAGAAAAGCGACAGAGAACATGACGGCTTTTTGCTCGTCTTGCCGAAACAGAATACGTAACACGTGGTACATGTTGCGCATCAAGATGAAAAACGGAATCATCCTCACTGCCCCCTTCACAGGTAAACACGACCGTCCGCTGTTTTGCTTATCTGTTAGACAAATACCCGAAAAAAGGGAGAACGATTCTTCCGTCTTCTCCCTGCCTGCTATGGTAAAATCGTTTACATCAACTGCGCCTTATGCGCTAAGGAGGTTACCCCTTGCGGATTCAGATCATTGGTGGTTCCGGCACCGGCAAAAGTACGCTCGGAGAATGGATGGCACGTCACGAAAACATTCACTGGATCGACACGGATCATTACCTGTGGAAGGACCGCACCTTTACCGAAAAACGTTCGATTGCAGAGCGGTATGCGTTATACAGATCGGATATCGAACAACATCGGCACTACATTGTATCCGGCTCCGTGTTCTCATGGAATCCCGACGGTTTTGCCGACCGGGAATTGCTTGTTTTTTTACGTTTAGATGAAAACACACGGATGAACCGCTTAATCAAGCGGGAACAAGAACGCTATCCCGATTTCAACGAATCCAATGAATTTCTCGATTGGTGCCGGACGTATTTGACGGCGACTGATCCGGAGATGATCGGGACGTTCGCTGAGCACCGTCTCCAAATGGAACAATCCGCATCTCCCGTCATTCAAATCGATGCCACGTTGTCGACAGACGCCATGTACAAACAAATCAAATCCGCCTATCAGAAACTATTGATCTGAGCTTATCGGACGGCATCGTAAATCTGTAGACCTATCCATATGGTCAGCCCACACCAAAGCAACAGGATCAACGCGCCGACAAGCCAATTTTTCGGTTTATCCGTTCCGAGCCGTTGCTCTGCCTTGACGGTACAGTCGTCGATGACTTCCTGCGGTAACATCCTTAACGCAAGCAGGATGCCTAATGGGACAAGAATGATGTCGTCTAGATAACCTAATACCGGGATGAAATCCGGGATCAAGTCAATCGGACTGAACGCATACGCGACGACAGAGGCCGTAAATAATTTGGTATACCAGGCGACCCGTTCGTCCTGATAGGCAAAATACAGAATGAAAATCTGCTTTTTTAATTTTTTCGCGGTATCCTTCAATTTTTCCAACATGATGATTCTCCATTCTTCGTCCATTTGAACCGGTGGTAACCCGTTCGATATTTCCGGTTCACCGGAACCAGTCGGCTCCCTCGCGTTTGAGAAAATCGAGTTCTTGTTCGTAATGCGTGACATGCCCCTCTTCGATCATTCGTTGGAAGGCCTCGTCGCCTTCCGCTGCTTTCCGATGAATGATTTTAATCAATGCCTCCACACGAAGTAAAACCGTCTCATATAACATGCTCGTCAGTTCCGGTGTCCCGTACGCGGACAAAAACAGCTCAATTCGTCGTCCAATCCGCTCCTGGTCTTCGACTGAATCATAAAGCTTCGGTTCACCGTAATCCGTCATCTGATGCCGACTTAACGGTACAAACGTGTACATCGTATAAGCGATATCCCAAATCCGTGGTCCCGGGGCAGCGACGTCGAAATCGATGATCCCGACCGGACGCTCGTTTTGGAAGATGACATTATAGACGGCGAAGTCATTATGACAGATGAGTTCAAGCGGTTCCGGTGTTCCATCGAGCGGCTGCCAATCGGTTGGGATCGGAAAATCCGCGACTGCCTCGTGATAGGCCCGCAACAATCGTGCTGTTTCTTCCAAAACGCTGTTTGATCGCATATACGGCTGAAGTGGATAATTCCCGGCCTCGCCTTCGATGAAGGACAGAATTTCGCGCCCCTGTGGATCCATTCCTAAAAAACGCGGGCTTCCTTCAAAACCGTTCTTCTCAAGATGTTGCAGTAACCGGTGGACTCGAAGACTCTCCAATTTTTGTTCCCGTCTGACCGTATCCCCGATCCGTGAGACGTCGGAGACATTCCCGCCCGTCAATGGTTCTTCCTGTTCCGATTGTTTCATATTTTATCTTCCCCTTTTGACTGATTGAATACCGGAACAAGAATCGCCGCTCCGGCTAAACTGATGATGAGATCGCGCCATGAGACTAATTCGATATCAAAATGAAGGATCGATACCACTCCGTTCGTGACAATCAGTAAGAGGACGTACAATGTCAGACTGAGCGGCACCATCCGTTTAACGAACCGCGGCACACGTAACCACAGCCGTAACAATCGTTCTCCGGTCTTGTTCATCTCATTCACCCCAAACTCCAGTTTTTCCCTGTTCCTGTTTAGCTTATCATGTCCGAATGAATCACTCAAAGTGTTCTCCCGCTGGATCAACTGGTAGACTAAAAGCAG
Source organism: Exiguobacterium sp. K1 (assembly GCF_033721435.1). Lineage (NCBI taxonomy): Bacteria > Bacillati > Bacillota > Bacilli > Caryophanales > Exiguobacterium > Exiguobacterium sp. K1. The sequence goes on from NZ_JAOTIT010000001.1 coordinate 779,737, forward strand.
AAGAACCAGGAAATGGAGAGGATTTTCATGAAAGCGATGACGATTTCAAAATACGGCCAAGTCCCGCTCGAACAAACTGAACAGCCCCGCCCGGACGTCCGCCCGCATGACGTTCTTGTCGAAATTCACGCAGCGAGCATCAATCCGGTTGATTTTAAGATTCGGGATGGAAACGTCAAGCTGTTGATCCCGTATCAGTTCCCACTGATTCTCGGTAATGACTTCGCCGGCATCATTGTTGAAGTGGGTCATGCCGTAAAACAGTTTCAAGTCGGTGATGCTGTCTACGGACGGGCTGAGAAAAACCGGATCGGCACCTTTGCCGAATACATCGCAATTGATGAACAGATGCTTGCCTTAAAACCGGCTTCGCTCTCCTTTGAGGAAGCGGCCTCCATCCCGCTCGTCGGCTTGACGTCCTATCAGGCATTACACGACGTCTTGCAAGCGACACCGGGACAAAAGATTTTAATCCAGGCGGGTGCCGGCGGCGTCGGAACTTTTGCTATCCAACTGGCGAAAGCGATGGGCTTGTATGTCGCAACGACGGCAAGCCCCGCCGGACATGACCTCGTCGCGTCACTTGGCGCTGATGAAATCATCGATTACCGGACCGAAGCGTTTGACGAAATCCTGCATGATTATGACGGCGTCTATGATACGATCGGCGGTGAGACACTCCGGCGGTCGTTTAAAATCGTCCGGCCGGGTGGACACATCGTCTCGATTTCCGGTTTGCCGAACGGACGGTTCGGTAAGTCCTACCGGTCCGGTTTCTTGAAGACCAACCTGTTCCGTCTGCTCACCCTTCGCGAGACATTGCTCGAACGAAAACATCGTGTTAGATACACATTTTTGTTCATGCGACCGAGCGGCCGGCAACTGGAACACATCACCGAATGGATCGAGACCGGACAAATCAAACCGGTCATCGACCGCATTTATCCGTTTGAAGAGGCACAGGCGGCGCTCGAGTACTCGGAGTCAGGCCACGCCAAAGGAAAAGTCATTTTAAAGATCAAGTAAGAGACGAAAAACGGTCCAGCAGTCACCCGACGACGGGGGGGTTGCTGGACCGCTTTTTATTGATGATTTATTTAAATTTATTCATCGAATTAAACAATAAATAATATAATATGTTAAATATAGGATAATTAATTTGGATATGGGAAGGAAGAAATCAATGGATGACCGTACCGGCACTCCGTACAAGTATTATTTCTGGAAACGATTTTTTCTGCTGTTTATTCCGCTGTTTTTGATTGGTGCGTTACCTGACCCTTTCATTATGGGTAATCCGTTCGCCAGTCTTGAGGATTATGGCGAGTTTGCTTTCGCCATCTGTTTCTATTTGCTCACCTTGTCCGGCATTTCTGCTTTTTTGGTCTCGATACGTTGGCGAATGAAACACAACCGCCGTTGAATTCGATTCCCACACTTCACTTTAAAGGAGACTACATACTATGTCCCGGAAGACTTTCTTTACGGCGGCGTTGACGTTGACGCTTGTCGTCACGGCAGGATGCACCGATTCGACTGCAACGAAGCAACACTCGAAAGTTCCGGCAGATACGCAGGCTCAAGCTGCGCCAACCCTTAAACCCGTCACTGCTCCGTTGTCCGACTATAGAAAATACGTGCCGCTGAAGCGACAATCAGAAACGGTTACGCTTGGAAACCATCAGACATACAATCTGGCCCCGTTCTTTACCGGACAAACCGTTGTCATTGCGCCGGACTACCTGTATCAGCAATCGATCTACTATACGCACGTTAAACAAACGAGTGATACAACCATTAACAGTTACATTTACCGCTACAGCCAAGGGTCGAACGATAACCAAGTGCTGCATACGGTCAACCGGACGATCGGTATGATGACCGGAGTGTCGCATTACCTGTTTTGGGTCGAATACAATCAAACCAAGTCCGGACAAAAATGGGCGATTCGCTTAATGGACTTGAAGACGGGAAAAATCAATACGCTTGATCAAGGCATCAGCCGTTATGACACGGCGATTCCTTATCTGGATGCGTCCTCAAAACGGGTATTCTGGATGACGCATGAAGCGACACCGACCCGAACGAAAACAATCCTCAAGTCGTTTGATATCGGTGAGGATGCAATCATCATTCATCAGGATTACATTTTGAAGGAAGGTAAAAAGCGGGACGGTCTGTATCCATTTGACTTCCGCCGGAGCGATGCCGGACTGATTTTGCATACAAGCACGTTTAAGAACGGTCACAAAACACCGACGCTCGAGACGTTTGACGGTACGTTTAAACGACGGATGAACGGACTGATTGATTTTGAACACAACAAAAAGTACGTTGCGATCGGCGATGAAGGCACTGCCCTCTTCATGCCTAAGAAAGGACAACAACCGGGGTACCAGTTCAAACCGTCGGACAACCGGTTGACGGTTGATGCATTCCGCTTTTTATCGGCTGATCGGGTCATTTTCCGGGAGAGTATGACGCGACTCTGGTACGCCGATCTTGCACATGGAACCGTCGCTCCTTTGACGGATATGGTGGATACGACATCCAAGCCGATTTATATAAACGGAAAATTGGCGTACGCTGTATCAGACGGAGCACAGATTGAATTCCATGTCATCGATTTGAAAAAATAATTGCATCCAGACCATTCTGTTCATCTGAACAGGATGGTCTGCTGTTTGTCCGGGTATCGAACCCGAGCAATTCGATATGCTATAATTTTGGTAATAATTAGTTCCGAGGAGGGAGTATAATGACGAAACACCGTTTGTACACGACAGCGTTTTCGAGTGTCTATCCGCATTACGTGACAAAAGCGGAACGCAAGGGTCGGACGAAACAGGAAGTCGATACGATCATTTGCTGGCTGACCGGTTACTCGGAACAACAACTTGCAACGCTGACAGCAGATAAGACGACATTCGAAGCCTTTTTTGCGGATGCCCCACAGATGCAGGAACGGCGATTGTTAATCAAAGGTGTCGTCTGCGGCGTCCGCGTCGAAAACGTCGAGGAGCCGTTGATGCGGGAAATCCGCTATCTTGACAAGCTGATTGATGAACTGGCAAAAGGGAAAGCTCTTGATAAAATCCTGCGGTAGAAAACAAGCAAGACAACCAGTATGCTGATAATGATTGCATCATGTCTCGCCATCGCGACACTAGTGATGAGCGTTTTGGATGGATCACTCAGTAAAAGAACCGGGCACCTCAGGCAGGTGTCCGGTTCTTCCGTCTAACGTTAAAAGCGCTGATTTAACCAATCCAGGACATCCGAAACCATCTGATCAGATACCGTATGATTGATGGACGGATATTTAAGAAACGTCAAATCACGATTCAGTTCCGTTGATTGTTGCACGCAGTGTTCCTGCGTCTCGATCGGAATGACCGTATCGCACTGACCGTGTACGAATAACGTCGGTGCGGACGTTGCTTGCAAGACAGGATCATACCCCTGCAAACGTTGTTCTTCTTCCAATGTCAAATCGGCTCTGTTGTCGCGCTGTCGAAAAAGCTGTTCCGAAAACAAAAAGGATCCGGAGCCGTTGATATTGATTACCCCGGCACTGCCCTGTTGTTTCGCAGCGATACCGCTCGCGATGAATCCGCCCATCGAAACACCGAGCCAGATGATGTCTACTTGTGTTACGTTCAACTGCTTCACGAGCGTAACGGACTCCTCAATGCTTTGAAAAACGATCTGCCAAAAATGTCGTTCGACGACACCGCGGTCAAAGCATGCCTCCAGCCGATCGCGGCTGTCATGCAGGTGCAGTTCCGGCACAATGACCGTAAACCCTTGTTCCGAAAGCATCCGGGCGAAGTCTTCATATTTTGTCACGCTTGATCCCCAACCGTGATACAAACAGATAATTTTGCGGTAATTCTGACGCTGAGCTGGAAATGTCCTAATTGGCAAAATGGAATCAGTTAACAGGTTCATTTAATACGCCTCCTTTTTTTAATCTATAGATGAATAAATGACAATTATGTAAGTTGCTTGAAACATCCATTTTTTGTTATGTTTGTGGATGAGAGGAGGAAGAACATGGGTTTACTCTGGTTTAATCTAATCATGCTCGCCTTTTACTTACCGAGTTTGATTCTGCATGAGTACGGGCATGCATTCGCCGCCCGCTTAGTCGGTCTGCGCTTACAATCAATTTCCATCGGCAAAGGTGAACCATTCTTAAAAATCGGTCATTTTTCCATCGCCCGAAAGCAATTTTGGGAAGGACTGCACCGGTCTCAACCGTCAGAGATTTCGCTCAGCCGTGGACAACGAGCTGTTGTCTTACTCGGCGGGATTGGCGCCAATTTTATCGCCGGAACGTTCGTCGCCGGATTAAGTCAGCTCTTTCCAAGTCCGGTTATGCATCTGTTGGCGCCACCATTTATTCAGGTATCCATCATTTTCATTTTATTTAATCTGATTCCTATTCGGTTGACTAGTGGCTTTCCAAGTGACGGACTGCAATTAAAAAGGTTGTTCTTTAACAAAAACTCACGGACCGACTGGTAGGAGATGATTTCATGCTGAGACTTTTATTGCTTGCAAGCAGTTTATTACTCGTCGGGTGTAACTCTTTCGAGCAACCGAAAACCGTTCCATGGGGAGAAGAGACACCGGCTCAAATCGAGCGGCTAAAAGAGCATGATATTGAGTTTACGGTCAAAGACGGACAAGTCCTGATTCCGGAAAATCAGGTCGAAGAAGCAACGAAGTGTTGTACTTAACTTAAAACATTATCATCCGGTTATTTCCTTTAAAAGTTCTGGGGATAGCCGTTTTTTAGTACTGAATTACATCATTAAATCAAAACACCGTCCCCGACCGTAAACGCTTTAAACGCAACGGGTGACGACAAGCGGATCCAGGTCGACGGTTTGCCGTACCTCATCGAGGCGTCGATAAACGTTTCCAATGTCTCGACCGACGGTGTATACAGTTTGACCATGAAGTTAAACGTCCCGGCGAGCCGGTGGCACTCGACTACATTCGGATGACTCTTGCAAAATGCGATAAACGCGTCGCATCTTGTGTCTTCGAACATCAAAATCGCCATGATTGTTTTTTCAAGCGCAACGGGATTGATGACGGCCCGGTATCCTTCGATGACACCTCGGTCCTCAAGTTTTTTGACGCGTTCGTTGACAGCAGGCGTCGAAAGACCCACCGTTTTGCCGAGTTCCGTCCAGGACATCCGCCCGTCTGCCTGCAATGCACGGATAATTGCGTAATCAATTTCGTCCATTTTTCAACCCTCCTAATATTATGAAGACATATCTTAAAATTACCATTCATTTTCAGGTGAAGCTACTGAAAAGCAAGGAAAATTATCTGCCTGGTCACGTTCTTCTTTCGTACAATAAAGACAGATCAAAAATAAGTGAGGTGAAAGACATGCAGGCAACCAACTGTACCCGCTGTGCGGAGACATTTGAAGACGGTCAGGAAACGTATCACTGTTCGCACAACTGTACCTTTTGTAAAGAGTGTACCGAGACAATGAATTCGATTTGTCAAAACTGCGGGGAAACCTTAGTCCGGGTAGAACAGTAATACATACAGCAAGGGAGCGGATCATTGGAGTCCGCTCCCTACTTTCGTTATTCACGTGTCGACACCGGCTTGCGTTCCGCGAGGCGGTCTTTCGCCTGTTCCTGATGTTTCTGAATCGTACTTTCTCCGACCGCTTTCGCCAGTCCCCGTGTCGGCAGATTGACATACATCGTCTCATAGTTGCTGATTTCAAACGTCTCATGGAAAATCCCGACGGCGTTACTCGCCCGCGACGACTGATTAAACTTTTTCCACGCGGTCAGGTGACGGTGACCGTGCGAATAGGCAATCAGAGCGTCGGAGGAACGCCAATACTGAATCAACGTAACCGACCGCCAACCGACGAGCATCTCATGCGACAATAAACCAACCTGCTGCTCATAACATTCCTCAATCATCGGTGTCATCGCCTGGACGGTCGGCCACCATTTCCGGACCGATCGCAGACGGTTGATCCGTAAGCCGATGATGAATACGACGATGTCTTCATTTGGTGTCGCGATCACGCGTTTCATGATGATGTTCCTCCTTCGAGTGTCTGAACGGACGCTTCACACCATTCCAGCAGTGCTTGTGTCTTGCGTTTGCCGTAATCAAGCGTCAGCAGCCAATACATGGCGTCATCCGCTTCTTTGTAGGCCAAAATCGATTGTTCAATCATCTGGTATGTCTCCAATCGCTCCCGGAGCAGAGCAGCATGCTGGTCGATTTTTTGAATCGTCATCTCCTTTGATTCATGCCGGGCAAAATAGAGTTTCAGCAACAGTTCATTCCGCTGGACCGGAAGTTCCGTCGTCGGCTCCTCGACCCAGCGTCCGAGTTCCGCCTCGCCGTCCGGTGTCAGAACAAACGTCTTCCGGTCATCCCCCTCTCCGGTTTCTTCGACGATCAATCCTTCCTGCACCAACGTTTTCAGCATCGGATAGACCTGTCCGAAGCTGATCTTCCAAAAGTGATTGAGACTCGTATCAATCGTATGTTTCATTTCGTAGCCTGACGTACAGCCGCTTGCCAGTAAACCTAAAATCGCATACCGGGTCATGTTTTCTTTTGGCATAAGTCGCTCCTATATCTTTTAGATAGTATCTTTTAGATATATATTCCCGGTCTTTCAGTTACTAAACGAATATTCAGAATATTTATAGTTAGAAAATTATCTTACATTTTTGTAAGTCCCACTTCTTTTTTAGGGGAATGGATTTATTTCCCTATACACTAATAGAGTTTTCATTTTCTTAAAACAGAACGGGAGTTTTCCGCTATGCCTTATTTTTTAAAACTCAGCTTATTCAGCCTTGTCCTGCTGCTTGCCGGATGCAGTCAGCCGAAGACGGAATCAATTCAGCCGGTACCGGTACCAACAGAATTAATACGCAGTGAGGGTTTTTCGACACTTGGACCAAGTACGAATTACGACTTAACAGATGTCTATCAACGTTACCCTTACCTGTCCGGTCCAAGCTATATCGATGAAGCGGCCGTGTACTTTTATGCCTCAAGCGAAAAAAGCAGTTCGGTTTTCCGTTACTCGCTGACGGATCGGCACCTGAAAAAACTCTATTCAACGAACCAAACCATCTATAAGTTGGTCGGCGTCGGACGACAACTGTACTGGATCCGTTATCAGGACAACGGAAAAAACAGCAACTGGACGCTCGACGTGATGGATTTAGCAACCGGGTCGCTTCAACAACTTGACCACGGAACAGAACCGTCTCGTTTTTATCCGGATTTGCAAGCCACGTCGGCACATGTCTCCTGGATCAAACATATCAATCAGAAAGATAAGACCCAGTCACTCGTCCAGAAATATGATGCAGCGACCGGGTACGTCACGACACAAAAAACACTGACAGTGAAAGAAACAGCAACCCGGAGCGGCGACTATGCCCAGTACTTACGGGACGATGATGCGGGAATTCTTCTTGATCAAACGACCTACAAAGCAGATGAAAAAACGACCGCCTATACGACGCTTTCCGGAAAAGCAATTAAAAAGACGACGATGCCGTTTGATTTCGCCTACGGTCAGCATTATCTGGCGACGGGCGCGGAAGGATCTGCGGGATTTCAAGCACATGTGTCGAATCATACGTCCTATCGTTACAAGACGCCGGAACCGTATTTCATCCTTGATGGTTTTTGTTTCCTGACACCGGATCACATCGTCTTCCGGGAAGAACAGCATCAACTCCTTTATGCGGACCTGATAAACGGGACGGTTGTCCCACTGACGGATAAGGAAGGCGAGTATTCGAAACCGGTTTTCACAAATGGTCGGCTTGGTTACAGCGTCGTCCAAGATGGTGGAACCGTGTCTTTCCGCATCATTCAAGTCAACAACTGAACATGAGAAAAGCCCGTTCCAGATTGGACGGGCTTTTATCGTGCTCGTATTCACTGTTGTTCCGCGTATGCCTTGAAGCGGTCAAGAATCGCCTGCCACCCGGCCTGTTGCATTTCCGGCGGATTCATCGACTCCGCCTCGAATGTTTCCACGACTTCCGTTTCCTCCCCGTTCGCCGTAAACCGTACCGTTACATTCCGACCGTCGTCGAGCGTATAGGCCAGTTTTTCATACAGGATCACTTCCTGATAGACGCCCGAGAAGTCAAACCCCATACTGCCGTCTTTTGCCGCCATGTGACTGGAAAAACGACCACCTGCTTGAACATCATTCGTCGCTTCCGTCGTATGCCAATCGTCAGAAGCCGCATTCCATGCTTTGATGTGTTCCGGTTCCGTCCAATACGTCCAGACTTCGGCGACCGGACGTTGGATTACGGTCTGGATTTGAATTTCTTGAGCTTGGTTCATATGAATCACTCCTCTGTAAGTTCAGAATCTGTTCTTTGTTTAACGTTCTGTTTTAACTGAACAAATCCTTCTTTTAAAAAATGGTTTATTTTGTCAATCATTCAGGTATACTAGCTTTACAGTTAATAAAAGTTAACCGGTTAATAAAAGGGAGTGTTAATAATGGAACAGCAGGCGATTTTGATTCTCGAACAGTACGAACAACTCAAAGTCATCAGTGATCCGATGCGGACAAAAATGCTGATGCATCTGATTGAACAGCCACATACCGGCCAGCAATTGGCACAAAAACTTGACGTCTCACGGGCAAAGATTTTGTATCATCTGCGTGAACTCGAAAAGTATCAGTTGATTCAACTCGTCGAGGAAGAAATCCGAGGCGGAAATGTATTGAAGTTTTATCAGGCCGTCGCCCGCGGATTCATTCCGGCTGATCATCTCCTGAATCTTGTCGAGACGAAACAAGCGACACGCCAGTCTTATGTCGAGGTCCTCGACCGGGCGAAAACACGTGTCTTGACGGCGCCTGACCGCTCGTTTGCCCCGCGTTCCTCTGACGTAGAGGACTGGGAAAGCCTGTCGTTCCAACAAGAACTCCGACTTTCACCTGAGCAATTCTTGACGTTTACGAAACGGTACCGGGAACTGTTGCAGGAAGTCGAACACGATGCATCAACGGATGAGACAGATAAAAAATTGTATTACGTGATGGCGACGGCGTTTGAGATTGATGCACCGTTAGTTCAAGCGGACGAGGAGGGAGGACATGCAGGCAACTGAGCAAAAACCACATCACCCGCTCTTGCGGAATCGTTCGTTCCGAGCACTTTGGCTCGCCAGTACCTGTTCCTTCCTCGCCTTATCGACCTACTTATTTGCCGAGCAGTGGTATATCCTCCGCGTCTTGAAACTGGATGCGTATTTAGGTCTCGTCTTGATGTTGACGTTGTTGCCGCGGATTTTTTTAATGATGTTTGGCGGTGTCATTGCTGATCGGTTCAACAAATCGATCATTTTACGCTATTCCAGTCTGCTGCGATTTACCTTTGTTCTGCTGTTGCTGTCCGTCTATCACTTCGAGCTGTTGACGATTGTTCCGCTTGCATTATTTGCGTTTACGTTCGGTTGCATCGATGCCTTTTTCTCCCCTGCCAGTGCGTCCCTGTTGCCCCTTCTCGTTTCAAAAGAAGATCTGACGCGGGCCAACTCAATTCTTCAAACCTCCAATCAGATGGCCTTGTTCTCCGGACCGTTGCTTGGCGGCGTACTGCTGACCTTCTCATCGTTCCACTTCATATTTTTGACGATTGCACTGTTTCTTTTGCTCGCATCGCTCGGTACCTTTTTCATTCGCGAACATCCCATCGACAATCCGACTCGGACATCTGCCCGGATTGAACTTGCTCAAGGATTTCATTATGTATTTGCCGACCCATACTTAAAACGGATCCTCTTCCTGCTGATTATCATCAACTTTTTCTTTTTTGGTCCGTTGCTGATGGGGATTCCGTTACTCGTCGATCGGGTTTTAGGAGGTCAAGCCCTGGACCTCAGTTATCTCCAAGGCGCGTATCAGCTCGGCATGCTGCTTGGTGCCGCCTGGATCGGCTTCAGCAACCTAATCAATCAATCTTTTCGCCTGTTGCTGTCGCTGATTGGTCTGCTTGGAGTCGGTCTTGGGTTACTCGGACAAATCGAACACGTCTGGCAAGGCGTTCTGCTGCTGCTGACAATGGGAGGCATCTCCTCCATCATCAATGTTCTGATTTTGACGACGATTCAAACGACGACACGGCCACAGATGATGGGACGGGTCATGAGCCTTGTCAACGCCTCGTCAAACGGCTTGGTTCCATTGTCTTATGCGGCCTTGTCTCTTTCGCTGTCATTTGATGTCCGTCTCGAACAGATTCTGTTTTTGTGTAGTTGCGGTATCCTGATTGTAGTGTGTGCTGCCTTCGTTCGGATTCGGTGAACGCGTCAAAAAAAGTCATGTCCCGCCCGTTTCGGGGGTATATGACTTTAACTTGTCGAAATGAATAAACAGGAACGAAGAATCATGAGCCATTGAAACAAAACTAATCCGTGAGGAGGATGCCTGTATGAATATAAACATCCGTCAACTGTCAGCTCATGAGAATCCTCCGATGGAGCTTTTGCTATTAGCGGACCCGTCTCAGAAACTAATCGAAGAATATTTGAAAAGAGATCGTTGTTTCGTAGCTGAAACAAGGAATCAACTGATTGGGGTACATGTGCTTCTACCCACGAGACCGCAAACGATCGAAATCGTAAATATTGCAGTAGACGAGAAGTATCAAGGTAACGGCGTCGGAAAATATCTCTTAAAACATGCAATCCAAACCGCGCAAGCGATGGGCTACACAACCATCGAAATCGGGACAGGAAATTCAAGCATTGGCCAGTTGGCACTTTATCAAAAATGTGGATTTCGGATTGTTGGAGTTGATCTAAATTTCTTATTGCGGCATTACGAAGAAGACATTATGGAAAACGGTATCCGGTGCACAGATATGATTCGGTTATCTCAAGACGTATAAAGGTCTCTATGCTCTTCATCCAAAATAGTTCGTCTATCTTGATTGGATTTTCAGCACTAAACCAGACAATTTTCTTAACGAATGATTGCATATAGCGAAAGTGGTTGAACCAATTTATGTAATCCTGTAACTTACGTTTCAGTTCCATCAAACTCGAGAACACTCGTTTTTTGACAAACTCTGAAGTGAACTATAAATTAGTTACTAATGAATGAAAGGAATATTTTATTATGAATTTAGAAATTAAAAGTTATATTAAAATTCCTCCTGAAAAAGAAGAACTAGATAAAAATCAGGAATATCCGGGATTTGTAGAGATGACTGATTCAGAAGATAAAGATGTATTCAATTATGCATTTGGACGATCTGACGGCTATCCTTCAGGAAAAGTCGTTTTTTATTTAGATGGTGAACCACTCCCTTTCAACGCACATGTTAGTGAGCTGTACATGTTTTGGCATTTATTAATAAAGAGTGTATCAACAAATGATTTATATGACATTGAAAGATCAGACTGGACTCTACAATATGAAAACGAAGAAGTTTCTTCTCATTTTACCATTCGATTTTTCTATCCAAAAAAAATAGCGGAATTTCATTATAAAAATCAAATTTTGGCTACTTTTTCATTAGATACATATAAAAAAGCAGTCCTACAAGGATTTTTAGATTTTATGTGGCATACGAATTTAGAGTTTGAAACGATTGTTTATGATTCGCTAGGTGAAGAAATTGATTATGCTTCTATGAGAGAAGATACTGGAGATGATTTATATAATTGTCGCTATATCTTCTTGCAATTCATGAAAGAAATTTATCGACAACAGAAATACGATTTAAACACTCTCATTAATCTCGATTTTAAGGTAAGTCGTTCTTTTTCTGATTTAAAATATGAGTTAGAAGATTAAATCTATAAGAGTAATCCCTGTATCACTTCTTCAAATGTTTCATCAATGACGACAAAAGTCTCGTGTTCAACGCATTTGATATCCTTTTTAAAGAAAGAACTTAATCTATAAACAGGAACAACCTGAAGCGGACTAATCCATCTATCAACATGGCATTTCCAAAGCATTTGACACGATTTCTGTCGTATTCTATACCTATGTTAATACATGAGCAGGCTAGACGAATTAGCCAACAACGGTCTCTTACCTTTTGGTGAGGGACCGTTGATCATATCAGCACTTTAAGTATCTTTTCATCGCAGAGACTCAGGAGGAAGATGGATTGTCAACAATAAACTAGACAATTGTCTTAAGGAGTGTTTGATGCAGCAAAGTGTGTCTCAAGAAAACGATTCGAAGCGACAAAAAAGTGGCCCTTCTCAATAAAGAGAATAACCACCATCTTGTCTTCAGTATTAAGTCATGTCCGAGCTTAGGGCATGACTTTTGCGTTTAAATAACTGTCGTGAATTTTTTTGCTGTTTCATTCAGTTCATGCGCCGATTCGCTGACGGTCTCAAACCGTTGCAACGTCTCTTCCATGACGGAGACACTGGACGAGGCATCGGCGTTTGCCCGCGTGATGCCCTGTTGAATCCGCTCCAGTTCCTTGTTCATCTGTTCCGTCGTGTCGCGGACGTTAATGACGGCGAGCTCAACGAGTTTTGAGAGGTTACGGACTTCTGTCGCGACGACATTAAACCCGCTTCCGTGCTCACCGGCGCGTGCTGCTTCGATCGAGGCGTTCAGCGACAATAAATTGGTCTGGGCGGCAATCTCTTTGATCGTCCCGGTGATTTTTGTGATCTCGGAAGATTGTTCCTGCAGATTCGTTAAGGTCCGTAAATTTTCCTTGGCATCGTCTGCCATCTTCTCAATCGTTTGTTTCAGTTGACGGCTCTCCTGTTTGCCTTGCGTGGATCGGTCATCCAAATCGGTGGCGATGCCGGCAAAGGACGTCGCATACTCTTGGATGGTTTCCTGCCGATCCGTGATATCAGAAGCAATCTTGACGACACCGACGACTTGGTTTGCTTCGTAAATCGGCATATAAGTTGCTTCGAGCCATATCGAATCGCCGCGGGCATCAATCCGTTCGATTTTATCAGCCGAGCTGAAACCGGCCAGTAGTTTGCTCCATAATTTCTGATATGCCTCACTGCTTGCAAAATCCGCTCGGCAAAACAGATGATGGTGCATGCCAATCATCTCATCACGTTTGTACTTCATGGTCTTGGCAAACAAGTCGTTGACATCAACGACCCGGCGTTGTGTATCAAAACGAATCATTGCGACATTGTGGGTCAGGGCTTCCAGAATATCAGCAGAAGCAAGGGTTGGGTTTGCTAGTTGAGGTGTCGTCACGTGGTTAATCTCCTTCAGGTCATCATTTCAAATTTCATCCATTTAGTAACAAAACTATTTTGTGAAAAAATATTTTATCTGCCACTCATCATAACAAGTCCCATTTTCGCTTCACATCAATCTGATCAGATCCAGAAAAACATTGACCCCTTTCTCAAAGCAGGTCTTTTTTAGGAAGATTTTTTATCCTTTACAACTTTTTTCCAATCATGTATCATTTATATCGGGAGGCGATACATTGAGGAACGATACATCAGTTTTGACCGAGAGTACGTATTATGTTTTGCTTTCGTTGACGACACCGAAACACGGATACGCGATGATGCAACAAATTGAACAATTAACAGACGGGCGCGTCCGAATGGGACCAGGCACGATGTATGGGGTCTTAAAAAATTTACTTGAAAAAGGTTGGATCAAAATTGTCGAAGAAGCCGGTCGCCAGAAAATTTATGGTTTAACAACATCCGGCTATGAAGTATGTTTGGCAGAACGGGCTCGTCTGTCGCAAGTATTACAGCATGCTAACGACTTACTTAAAGGAGCAACTGATGAAAAAATTCAAACTTTACCTAAATGATGAAACGGAAGAACGCTGGGTCAATGAGATGAGTCGTAAAGGCTGGCAACTGACGAAGTTTTCTCCGTTCGTCTACACGTTTGAACGGGAGGATACGGTCTATACGTACCGGAATGAAATGATTACTCAACGGCCAAACCGTTCTGAGTATTTCGCTTTTTTAGAAGAAACAGGTGTCGAAATCGTTCATGCCAATCCTTTTTGGGCATACTACCGGAAAGCCGGTACCGAAGAATCCTTTGAATTGTTTACGGATACAAGCTCGACCAAACGCTACTTAGAAAAGAAACTCCAAACGTATTGGATCACCCTACTGTTTTTACTGATCTCGATGCTGTCCTTGTTTTTAATCCCAAATATCGTACAAGAGATGACACATCCTGTGACTGCTTCGGTGATGATCGGATTCGCCGTCCTTGAAGTTCTGTTGATTGTAGCGATTTTCTCGATCATCTACCGGACTAAAAAGCATCTACGGTCGCTCTAACACCAAAAAAACCTCTTCGATTTTATTGTAAATCGAAGAGGTTTTGCTTATTTCAAGGTATAACCTTGCTCGTTCAATAATCGTTCCCATTCGCTTAAGTACATGTAATCTTGTGCGCCGAGCGGATTGTCGAGCTTCGTGATGAACTCGAGACTGTTGCCGTCCGGATCGTTAAAATGGATCTTCGCATGAGCATGCTGGGCAATCGGCATGACGAACGGTTCCATTCCTTCAAAACCAAACGCTTTGCGCGGCGTAAACCCGCGTTCCGTCAGCCAACGGACCGAATCTCGTAAGCCGTCGAGCGAAACGTGAAACGCGATATGCCGGATCGACGGATGATACGGCAGTTCGACTTGATCCGTCTGCCAAAGACCAAGCCAACTCTGATCCTCGACAATCCAGAGAAAGGCGATTTTTTCATCCACGATGTGATCAAGCTTTAATCCGAGTCCCGTATAAAACGCGATGGACTGCTGTAAGTCGCGGATGGGCAGATGTGCTTCATATAGGCCAAGAATCATCGCCGTTCACGTGCATTCACGTGTCCACTTAACGCCTCGATGTAGCGGCTGGCGGAACGGGCGACAGCGGCGTTCGCATCCGTAACGACGATTTTATGGAAAGCATCATAGATTTGATTAAAGCGGACGTCTTTTAGGGCGGACGCCATTTCAGCGACTGTCGCTGTCGGTAAAGGAATCAGATTCGGATAACTGTACATGAAGCTGACCCACGCCCGGTCGGCGACGACACGGACGATATCTCCCGTCAGTAATATCCCGCGCCCGTCGTTGCCTGTCGTCCATTCGAGAACGGTCGCCCCGTCAAAATGACCGCCGATCCGGTGTAACACTACATCGTCAGCTAATTCCAAACGGTCACCGGACCAAAAGACAATCCAGTCACTCGACCGGGTCACCCATTCCTTGTCCGCTTCATGAATGTACAGCGGAATTTCGAACGTTTCCGCCCACTCGACCTGGGTCGCGTAATAGTGCGGATGCGATAAGGCCATCGCGTCGAGCTGTCCCATTTCCGCGATGACCGCCTGATCGAGATAGGTGATGCAGTCCCAAAGAATTCGTTTCGTTCCCGTGACAAGATAAGCCGTCTGCCCGATCCCGAACTTCGGTGTCGTGACGAGACTCGAAAGTCCCGGTTGTTCCTCCGTCACGGTCGTCTGATATGTACCGGACGAAATCATATCCGGAAGTGTCGTCCACGATTGACCGTTTGGATTCACATATTGCCGCTCGTCCGTACAAATCGGACAGATGTCGTCCTGTGTTACGTTCTCATCCATCTGGACCCCGCACGTCGTACAAATTAAGTAAGTTATGCCTATTTCCCCCTGCTGTTTAAGATCTTTTAACGCGTAACCAAATGATGTTGATCAGGGCAAAAATCAAAGCACCGGCCACGAATCCGAGTAGGACACTGACATCAAAGGTCCCCTTCGCTTCGTAAACAATCAGTAAACCGACGATCGCACCAATCAGAACACCTAACACACGAAGTGCAATCTTTCCGTTCGTCATCGTCATGCCCCCTTTTGTTCATTTGTTTTACAACGTTCTTGGTGCATCCGCCATCGCGTTAGCGAGAATCATGTAAATGATTAAATTGATCGGAAGCGGAATGACAAGGAAAATCAGACGGACGGCTAGTGACGAAATACCGAAGTGTTCCGCGAGTCCGCCGCACACCCCCTGAATCGAGCGATCTGTTGCTGATCTGCGTAGTGATTGTGCCAATCGTCTCCCCTTCTTTCTTTAATTTCATTTTGGGTGATCCATCCATATGTTACAATAATTAGTATAGCGTAATGGAGTTCAATTTTGCAGGGGACAGCCCCTTTGATTCGGAATCTGACAGAAAGGACGTGAGACATTGGAACTTTTTTATTTGATTCAGGAACGGGCGTTACCGTTCTCGATTTTGGCTTTACTGATGATGGCGAGTGCCGTCGTCGTGTATGTTGTTTGGAAAAAACAGGTCAGCTTGCCGTTGCCGTTGCGTATTTTTACGACCGTCATCTGCCTGACCTGTATCATCGGTTCAGCCTGTTTAATGCTTTTCACACTGTTCGTCGGCTACAACGCTTAAAAAAATACGAGTCCGGTAAACAAACAGACGTCACCTTCCCTCAAGGAGAAGAATGACGTCTGTTTTTCATTCATCGTATGACTGCCCGCTCAAAAGCGGTTTGAGTACGGTATTCTTGATCCTGCCAAATCCAACGCTTCGCTGTTCCTTTAGCCAAGCGATAGGTGTTCTGTTCGAATTGATTCCCGGAGCTCGTCTTAAAGAAGTGGGCGACAAACAGATTGTCTTGCCCCGTCGTAAATGTATTGTGGTCGATCCGGTTATTACGGACATCGTGCTGGACCAGCAGCTGTCCCCCTTCGAGCCCTTTCGTATCATTGCCGGAGACCTGATTCCCTGTAATCCGGACCTGTTTCGTTCCACCTCGTTTTTTATCGTATCCGCCGATTGAAACACCGGTAAACCGGTTTTGTTGGACAAGATTTCCACGGACCGTAATGTCTTCCGCATACTTCTTTGCATGTTCACTTGTTACTTCAATCCCGATATCATTCCGCTCGACGGTATTGTTTTCAATCGTCAGCTGTTTGCCGCCGTCGACATAAATGCCGGCTGCATTGTACTCTTTGCCGTAGACCGGATTGCCGTAACTTGAACTGTCGGAGACGTGATTTCCGGCAATCGTTCCGTTCCGTGCATAGTCCTCCGCCAGATTCGTTGCGACCCCTTCATATCCAATTAAGTCGATGCCGATGTTATCGTTCCGGCGGACGGTATTGCCCGTGACGGAGAATGCGTCGATGTTGCCGTTCAGAACCAATGCTTCGCTGGCCCCGAGCCGGTTGTCTTCGACACGGTTCCCTCGGACGGTGATCTGTTTTAAACGACCGGTTCCATAAATCGCAATCCCGTGGGCGTTGCCGTCCTTTGCCTGCGTCTTAATTCGTCGGACCTGATTGTGAAGCAGTTGAATGTTCCGGCCAGTCCCCGTCACAAAAATTCCGATCGGAGTCTCGTTCGTCCGCGTCGTCTTGAGGTCAGCGACCACCAGTCCTTGAATCGTCACGTACTGCTTGTCCTCGATCCAGACGAGCGCTGTGTCTCCGTCTTTCTGCTTCAGCGTCTTGCCGCTTAACACCACTTTCTCCTGTTGATAGTTCCGGAAGACGACCGGTGCTTGTTTCGTCCCGCTGTGCTTGACCGTCAACGCTTCCCTGTACGTTCCGTTGCGGAGGTACACCGTCGTGCCGGCTTTCGCGAGCTGACTGGCTCGTTTCAGCGTTTTCAAAGGTTGTTTGATGGAACCGGTATTCGTATCCTTGCCGGCTGGCGCGACATAGAGAACTTTTTTTGCAGCTGTCGACTCCGCCGGTTCTTGTTGCCAGGTCGCCGAACACCCAAACAGTCCGAGTGACAATAAGAGAATAAAACGTTTTTTCATGTAATCCGTCCTTCCTGTGACGCCTAATCAGATTGTAAATATCATCCATTCCCCTTACACTGAATATACTTACATATAAAGGACGTGACATGGATGTTGAAACAACTGCTTGTCTGTTCACTATCGGCACTTTTACTTGCCGGTTGCACCGCGGAAGAAACCGGTCCAAAAAAAGTCATCAAACCAACGGAACTGCCGTTGACACTTAAATTCGTTGAGTCCAAAGAACCGGCAGATGCCTTTGTAAATAGCGCGACCTATCTTATGACCGGTCAAACGGATCAACCCCTTTACCTGACCGGAATCGAATATTTTGCGTCGGGTAAGCAGAAAATCTGGTTTTCCGAGACCATCAAACCCGGTCAATATGACGGAAAATCATTGAAACTCAGTCAACAGTCTGATCGCGCAAAAGGCTACCGGTCCTACAGATATGAGCTCGAGAGTACGATGAATGAGTGGTCCGAAGAATCAAATGATTTAAAAAAATTCTTGATGACGGGTGTCGAGTTTCAGAACCAATCATTTCACGCATCTGAATATGACCTGTTGATGTTAGAAAAGTCGACCGTCCATGAGTCCATGGTGGGAAGATCATTAGCTGCTATCGATTCTCCCGCAGGCATCAAACTCAAAAAGGGCGAGCATGCTTTTACGATTTCATTATCGACTAAATCCTTCGGTACACCAAGTGCACGTACACTATGAAAACAGACCTGTCTCTTTATCGAAAAGAGGCAGGTCTGTTTCGTTCAGTGCCGCTGATGCGGCAAGGGAATCGTCAACGGTTTAAAGTCCGGTCCGAGCAGGATCTTCATCAAAAAAATCAGCTGTCCGGTGTGATAGGCATAATGCGCGAGTTGCCGTTCCATCGCGTCGACGACGAGATGCGGTTCGCCGCGGATTAAAACGGTCTGTTCCAAATCGTCCGGTGTCAAGGAAGCAAGCGTTGATTCGACGAGTTGCCAGCCGTCGTTCCACAGTGTCAGCAAGGTCTCTTTATCATGACCCTGGTCGACAAACTCGGCGTCCCGGTTACGGTCCGGCTTTTCCCCGTCCGTCGTTAAAAAATCGGTCCAGCGTGACGTCATATTGTTCGTCATATGCTGAATCAACAGTGCGATGCTGTTCGTATCCGGCGCCAGTATCTGATGAAACTGTTCCTCGTTCAGCCAACCGAGTGCCTGCTCCGCCGGTTCGCGGACGGCCCGGAACCGTGCTTGAATTGCCGTCAAATACACCTCTTCGAAAGCCATTTCATTCCCTCCCTTTGCTGTTAGTCCATCACGAAGTCCACACCGTTTGCTCCTGCGACCGGTATCGTCCGTAACGTTTTTAAGTTGTCATCCGTGACGATCAATTTGCCTTTTCCGGAAAGTGACGTTTTACTTTCCGTGAAATACGACGTTTTCTTATACGGATTCCGGTAGAGGTACCGGTAATAGTGACCCTGCTTCCAGAAATCCGGTCGGACCTCTTCAACCCGGAACGCTTGTCCGAACGTCCACTTCACGAGCCGTTGATCGGTATCGTTTTCACCGGTGCCGATGATTTGATAACCGGTCTGTTTGTTGATCATCCGCATCGGTTCCGTTGCCCAGTAGTTGACATCATCTAGTACTGAAAATGATTTTTGCTGCATCGTTCCGTCCGTCTTCAGTTTGATCATCACGCCATCGGTCGTTGCAAAGTACGCGGTGTCTTTCGCACCGTATAACGCCGTATAGGCATACGGTTCGTCCGCTTTTCGAATGACGCGTGATTTTCCGGTCGTCTGGTCGAGCAGGACCATTCCGGCCGCCCCTTCTTGATCATCCTCGGTACCATTGTTGGCATAAGCAATCGTCTGATCCAGTTCAAGGATCGGTGAATCAAAGACCGGCATCAGCCGGTCTTCAATCGGATACCGTTTGTCTGTCCGAACGTTGATTAACTGAATGTTTTCCTTTGGCTTCGAGGCATTCGATTCCAGCCAGACATCTTTCCCGTAATGGGCAACGGACGTGATCGCTGTATTCGGCACTTCGTGTTTTGTAAACGTGCCCCGTTTTAAATCGTACGTAAAAAAGTGATCGGCTTCGATGCCATCCGGGTGATGTGCATAGATGTGCCGCAGATCCGTTCCTTTTTGTGACAGCCTCATCCAATAGAAATCCGGGTCAGCAATCGTTTCCCTTTTCAGTTCTTTACCCGTTTTCGACAGTGTCGTCATCAATCCCGGTTCCTGCGGATCGTCCTGTGTTTCTTTATGACGGTTAATATCGCTTCCATACAGCAGGATGACCTGACCATCTTTTGGTGTAAACGTCATCGTCGTGAGATCCTTCGAAATGACCGGGTAGGAAACGGCTTTTGGTTCCTCCGGACGTAATCCGAGATATACAGCACCTGCACTGACAAAAACGGCCAGTCCCGCCGTTCCGTACAGCATTCGTTTTTTCCATGGTTGAAGCATCTTCATCATCCTTTTTCTGTATCGTTATCCTCTTTATTATAGGTGTCATTTGGAAAATTGACCCTAATTGAAATAGAGAAAGACCAAGGATTTACGGAATAAATACCCAGTACTTTTTTTATTCAGTTGTCATTCATTTTTTGAAAAACTGTCCGATAGATTAGTAAGCAACACGAATTACTCATCAGGAGGTTTATATGAACACGACTCGGACTCATTCCATCAGAACACGTTTACTGCTCATCATCAGCTTGATTCTCATCCTGTTCTTTGTTTTCAGCAGTGTCTCGCTTTACCTGACGACGAAACAAACGGCGTTATCGACGCTTAAAAAGACAGCGGAACAGGATGCGCTCCGGATTGCCAAAACGGTTGATTCCGACGCCTACCAAACATTTTTAACGAATCCGACGAACGACGCGACGTATGACCAATTACGCGAATCGCTTGATCAATTACGCAAACAAAACGGCTTGTTGTATGTCTATACGGCAAAAATCGATCAAGGCAAGGTCAAACTGTTGATTGACGGACTTCCGATTGCTGACGCCGCAAAAATCAATGATCCGGCAACAGGAGCCGTCGCCTCTGACATGAAAGAAGTTTTACAGGGAAAAACCCACGCAACTGATGTCATTGATGATCCAAAGTACGGAAAATATATCAGCGTTTACGTCCCCTTAAAAAGTCCGACCGGTGACATCATCGGCATTTTAGGAACCGACATTGCCGCGAAAGATGTCGAGAACTTGACGTCTGCGATGCTCAAACAATCGTTGCCGCTCTTCATCGGTCTATTGGTCAGTTTACTGGCTATGACACTGGGGCTCCTCTACTACATACTCGGACGGAAATTAAAACCGCTCGAGACCCTGCAATCCGTCGCTAAGATGATTGCCGACGGAAAACTCGATCAGGCACAGCAAACGATGCATCATTTAAAAATTCCGGCAAAAGATGAAATTTATGCACTCGCCCGCTCGATTCAACAGATGAATGAAACACTTCGAACGATGATCGTCGACATTAAACGGACGACGGTACTCGTCACGGAAACGAGTCAGGCGATTGATGCCGGAACAACGGAGGTCTTGGACGGTTCGACGCAGATTGCCGAGACGATGTCGGAAATCGCGATCGGAACGGAAAGTCAGACCCATACGACACTCACCTTGACAGATGAGATGAACGGTTTCTCAAGGCTGGTCCAAAAAACCGCAGCTGACAGTCAAGAAATCGAACAGACGGTCGAGACGATGCGCAGCACGACGCAAGACGGACAAACCCAGATGAAGCAGTCCGTTGTCCGGATGAATACGATTCATACGCATGTCGCGGAAGCAACGGAGCAGGTCCGGCAATTAAAACAACAGTCAAGTGATATCCAAGCGCTCGTTACGATCATCCGGGACATCGCGGCGCAAACGAATTTACTAGCCTTGAACGCCGCCATTGAAGCGGCGCGTGCCGGCGAACAAGGCAAAGGATTTGCGGTCGTCGCAACCGAAGTGAAGAAACTGTCGACACATGTCGCAAGCAGCGTTGATCAAATTGCGGCAATCGTTCAGAACATCACCGGCAATTCGTCCCAAATGGAAGTCCGGTTTGCTGAGACGTTACAGGAGACGGTATCCGGTCAACAGGAAATTCAGGCAACGGACAACTCGTTTTCGCACATCGCGGCACAAGTCGGATTAGTGGCCTCGTCCGCCGCCGGGATGCGCCAACAAATGCTGGATGTTGCCCGGACCGAGGCACGGATCAGCAGTGCCTTGACGGAAATCGCCGCTGTTGCCGAAGAACATACGGCAGGTAACGAAGAAGTCGCCGCCGCATCCGAACAGATGATTGCAACGATTACCGGACTGCATGTTCTGGTCGAGACGTTGAATGAAACATCGGCTTACTTGACAGGTCAGACAGAGAAGTTTGAACTGGAATCTTGAAAAACGTCCGTTTCCTCGATGGGAAGCGGACGTTTGTTTATGGTAAAATTTGATTTGATATTGCTACAGACTACATACGATCCATATAGCCTGAAAGGATGATTGACGATGAAACAAATCCATCACCTCTGTATCCAAACGACCGATTACACCGCGTCGAAAACCTTTTACGAACACCTTGGCTTCGAACTGGTCCAGGAATCCCCGGATTTCCACACCCGGGCGTTTAACAGTTGGCTGAAGCTCGGTGACTTTTACATCGAACTTCAGACGAACAAAGTCGACGAGACCTTGACGTCCTATACGAAACATGCGGCCGGTCCCGTCCATTATGCGTTGTATGTCGATGATTTACAGGCGGAAGTCGCACGGCTCGAACAGCTCGGGATGCCGTTTTTACCGAAACACGGCGGCAACATCTACTTCGTCGTCGACGGGCATCTCAGTAAACTGAAGGCACCGGAAGGAACGATCATTGAACTGCGGGATACATGGACGATTAAAGGATAATGAAACAAACGCTTATGCCTCGTATGTTCAGGTCATAAGCGTTTTTCTGATTCCTTTAGATGTTCCTTCACTTGATTCCCAAGTTTTCGATATACGTCGTATCCGATTTGTCGAGTTGATCGGAAACCTTCTTGATATCCGTCACCCGGACGTACCGGTCCCCCTGCTTTTGGTAGACACTTCTTTGATCTCCCTGCAGAGGAGTATCATAGTACAATTCAATCCAGTCCCCGTCATCACTGACTTCAATTCCCGTTTCTTTTCGGACAATCGGATCGTGATTCTGCCGAACGAGTTCTTCGTTTTCCAGTTTAATCACGGTCTCGATGGAGGTATTAAATTTCTTTTTATAGTCAGGCGCCGGTGGTTCCCGGAACAGATAAAAAATCAGTAGGACACCGATCCCGGCAACAAGCATCTTCCGAACATTCATCTGAACTCCCCTTTGACAGTTGATCCTGATTTTTTAGAACCGGTCGACGATTCGTAAATCAGACCGCTTGTCCCATCCCTTACCGGCGACACGTCTTTGAAAAATCGTATGACGCGGTAATCCCTTTGAAAAGAGCGGTGTCGGACGGATCGTCCGGGTCTGTAAATCGGCTGCGCCGTACGCCAGATACAACTGTAACTGTCCGTCCGTTAACTTTGCCGCAATCGCTGTCACCGTTTCCGGAAAATGCGCGATCGCATCACACGTCGATTGATACGGCGGCAACTCGTTTTTCAGATGCATCCGCGCCTGGTTTTTGACCGACCACGGCAATGGTTGCCATGATTTTAACTGTTCCTCATACTGTTTTTCCGTCGCTTCCGATGTATCGACCGCGTCGTAATAGACGACATCGATATCCTGTTCCTCAGTCAAAGTCAGTCCCCAAATCAACGACCGGATATAGCCGGCGCAAATCCAGGCATCCGGCAGTCCGAGGTGGTCGACGAGAGCCAACTGTTCTTGTAATGCTTCGTTTTCAAGTAACTGCTCGTAGATTCCGGTTGTGTCTTGCATCTGTCTTCCCCCCGATTATGTCTTGATCTTTTTCCATGTCTTCGGATAGGTCCGTAACTCTTTTTTTGTCGGATGTTCGGGATCGAGTAGTTTTCCACGGCGTTCAAGGATCGTATCCGCCATCAAGAGTATAATGGCGAGCAACAGATAAACCCCGATGCTCGTGAAGAACGGCAGACTCAGATTTAATACGACCGGCAGAAAAAGACCGACCAAGACGATGAAACAGTAATCAATCACGTATTGAATTTGGATGATCCGCTTCATTGCCGGGTTCGATGTCAGCGCCATATCCCGGTTGACTTCTTTTGAATGCAGGCGGGCAATCAGGACCAGCGCAACGATGAGAACGGCAAATGGCCAGTACGCTCCGCGATTGGCGACAATCAGGACAATACTTGTTCCGTACAACAGTGCACTCAACATGCGTTGTTTCATCAGACGCCGTTTTGCCTCCTGAATGAACTGGGTCCGCTCCTGTTTATTTTTCATGAATATTTCCTCTCCTTACCAGGACGGCGGGTCATTTCGATGATGGATATCCAGTTCGTGATCGTTTGACGTATACGCACGAGATCATCCATTAACCGTTCCCGGTAACCTCGTCGTGCCGCTAAAATCGTCATTCCTAAAGCAATCACGGCAAATATACCAATCATGATCATTGCCATGCCTCCTTTTAGAAATCTTCTACTTTATATCCTATTCGCTTCCATTTACCGGATGTCCTTTAACCAGATTAAGCGGTCCTTCTGGACGAATCGCAAAAATAAATTGATGGAATTTTTAGATAATTATCTCCATTCTGAACCAAAAAGGTTCTTTAATTGTATATAATGGTAAAATAATCATTTTAAAATGAAAAATATGTCATACAAATTTTGAGGGAGGAACTGTGATGAGCGATGTACGTAAAAATCCAATCGTCATCCGAATGAATGAACCATCATTTATTGAACCTATTGTTTCGTTTTTTTATAGCCAAAGGATGATCGGAGGAACGGCCGATGCTTAAATTCATCTGGAATTCCTGGTGGCGGAACAAGGAGCGGTTTATCCTGCTCCTCGTCGGTGTCCTGATTGTCAGTACCGGCCTCAGTTACCTGATCGGGACGACGCAGGCGAACAACGGCACCGTCGTCGACGAGCTGCAAAAACGTTGGGGTTCGTCTTACGACATCGTCGTCCGGCCGCCGGACAGCCGCAGTGTAACGGAAGACCTGAAGCTGCTTGAGCCGAACTATATGAGCGGGCTCGACGGCGGCATCACGCGAAAACAATATGAAACAATCAAACAGATCACGGATGTTGAAGTTGCGGCACCGATTGCGATGATCGGGAATTATTATGCAGATGCCCAACTGGGTACGTACGATTTCAAAGAGCCGGGTATCTATAAAGTTACGATCCAAGACGTTCAGGATACCGGTTTACAACAGGAAAAGGAGACAAACTCCTACTTTTTAGGTGCCGGATGGTCTCCTTCCGAAAGTGATGGCTTAAACCGGGATCTTTCGCCGCAAGAGTTGGGAAAACAACCACTGATGGAGTTCGGCAGTGCGACGATGCTCGCCGGAATCGACCCGGAAGCAGAGGCAAAACTTGTCGGTCTTGACCAAGCAACCAAAAAAGCGACACACAGCCGCTACTTTACAAAAGACGATATCGCAACAGACAACGGAAACGATATCTGGAAGATCCCGTTGATTTTAAACAGTCATGAATACGTCGATGCCTACCGGAAGTATCGTTACGAAAAAGTCGATGTGTCCTTAGTCAATGATTCGATGACGGAGACCGTCCAGGACATTATGGAAAAAGGCGGGAAATCGTATCTGAAGACGCTTCCGCTTCAACCTGCGAAAGTCTACAAGATTACGACAAACGAAACCTCCGAAGAACTGGTCAACGACATCTTAAAAGGAACGGTTCCGTCCAAACCAACCGGAAGCTTCGATTGGATGTACCTGAAGCCTTCCTCCGTTGAATACCAGGCGCTCGCGAGTCCGTTCGCTACTCGATGGCCGTTTGCCTATCAGATCACACCACAGGAAGTGCCGGAAGATATTCAATTGGCCAAACGAACGATGTACCGAAAAGCACGGACATTTGGAGATACGTCCATCAATTTTAAGTCCGTACCGAAGATGACTTTAAATTTCATCGGTGTCTTTGATCCACAAAAGCTGAACATTTCAAAGGATCCATTGACGGAACTACCGATGGAAACGTACTTCCCGGCGAAAGCGCAGTGGGTTATGGACAAAGACGAACGGCCCGTCAATCCCGTCCGTGACGTCAAGCCGACGAATGACCCTTATGACTTCCTGACGAAACCGCCGTCGATGCTGACGACGCTCGATGCGGCGTTCAAACTCCGTGGCGACAAAGCCATCTCGGCCATCCGGGTCAACGTCAAAGGGGTCGAAGCCATGAATGCGACGAGCGAAAAAAAATTACAGGCGGTCGCGCAAGAGATTGAAGACAAGACAGGACTGATTACTGATGTGACACTCGGGTCCTCGCCGCAGCTCGCCCTGACCTACCTGCCCGGCTTAAAAAATGAATCGGCTTTAGGATGGGTCCAGCAACCGTGGATCAAACTCGGTTCCTCGATGGCGATTTTCCAGGAAGCAAAAGTCGGGATGAGCGGCGTCATCGCAAGTGTGATTGCGGTCGCCCTCGTTTACGTCTTCAGTTCAAACATCATCTTGCTCTATGCCCGTAAAAAAGAGTTTGCGATTCTCCTGTCACTCGGCTGGCGTCCGCGTCAGTTGTCGAAGCTGCTGTTTTTAGAAGCAACACTGCTCGGAACGTTCGTCGCCCTGATTTCCTGGACGATACTCGGTTCGTTCTGGCTGACGACGGCTCACCCGATTGCCCTCGGCCGGATCCTGTTGATCGGACTCGCCGGTCTGTTGATTTATTGGGGCGGCACGCTCGTCCCGATGGCTCTGATCCGCCGCATCCGGCCGTTTGAAAGCATGCGGTCCGGTGAAGTCTCAAAAGGCCGCCGTTTCGTCCGGTCGCAATCGATTTTCGGGATGAGTCTCAATCAACTGTTCACCTACTGGCAACGGACGTTGCTGTCGATTATCGCAATTGTCCTGCCGACCAGTCTGTTTATCTTCTTCCTGTTCGTGACGTTCCGACTGCAAGGCGTCTTGTATGCGACCTGGCTCGGCGAATACGTCGCACTTGAAGTCGGGACAATGCATTACGTCGCGATGGCGGTCGCCCTCTTGATTGCGATCCTGACGACAACGGAAATCATGTGGCAAAACGTCAATGAACGAAAGCCGCAACTCGCCGTCTTAAAAGCAACCGGTTGGCGCGACGGTTGGATTCGGTCCCTTGTCCTGACGGAAGGCATGCTGACCGGGTTGTTCGCCGGTCTGATCGGTCTCTTGCTTGCGCTCGCGATGATCGGATACGTCTACAACCAGTTCCCGGTTAATGAGCTGTTGTTCCTCAGTGTGATGCTGTTCATCCCGGTCGTGACCGGGGTCCTCGGTGCCCTGTTGCCGGCACAGCGGGCCGTCCAGATTACGCCGAATGCGGCAATCGGCAGTGTCGCCGTCAATACCCAGGCGACGGAACGCCGCTTTAAACTGGCGCTCGGCACGATCGGTGTCGTCTTAGTCGCCGGCGTCTCCAGCCTGTTCCTGTTTGCAACAAACGAAGATATCACGCAAGCACCAAAACAGGCGCAGGATAAACCGCCTGCCGTTCAAACGACCGGTGCGAAAATGACCGATTTAAACCAGACCGATTCGAAGAAAAAGACGGCGGTTTCGCAGACGGAAACCGATAAAAAAATCAAGAAGCTGATGAAAAAAGGTATGGTGCAGACGACTCCGGGTGGCGAACAGATCAACAATCAGTTCTTTTATGTCGCTCCGCTGATCGAAACACCAAAAGAGCTCGATTTACAAGAAAAACCGGGTTACCGTTTTGTGACGCTTCCGGTGACCATGCAGGATAATCAGGATCCCCGCTCAAAAGGTTTGGTAGCCAATTATCGGCCAAGTACCTATGCGATGACCGCTCCTGACGGGAAAGAATACTTGCCGGTTGATTATGTCAATCATAATGAAAAAGCCTGGAAATTCAGTTATCAGTATGTTTCGGGCGAAAAATCACGCGTTGATCTCGTCTATCAAGTACCGGAAGACGAAAAAGTATTGGTCCTGTATGCATCGGATGATGCGTTCCCGAGAACGGTCACCGTCAAAATTGACCTGGATGCCGCTCCCGGTGCTGATTCCAAACCGAAGCAAACACCAAAAACCGCCAAACAGGATTCCGGTGCGGTTCAGGAAATCATGAATCAGGCGATGGTCCGCACGTTCCCGGGTGATCCGGAGCTGAAGAAATCGATTTTCCGGGCTGATGCTTTGTTGCCGGAACCGCCGAAAGAGTTAAACCTGCCGGCGCTGAAGGACGAACAGTATCTCACCATCCCGATTATTTTACGGAACTATACAGCACCTGAAGGCGAAGGATATGGCACCTACCGGCCGAACCGTTACACGCTGACCGACGCTGACGGCACCGTCTATGAGTCCGTCGATTATGTCAATCGCAATCCGGACGTCTGGAAATCCGGTTACCAGTACTTCTCGCCCCGTGCATCCCGCGTTGACCTCGTCTTCCGAGTACCGAAGCAGGACAACACGTATGTCCTGTTCGCCAAGGACGAAGCGTTTGCGAAGTCCGTCGCCGTCAAAATCGAGGTGAAGGCAAGCAATGATCGTCCATCAAACTGATTTATAAGGAGGCTTTTGATGCTGAAATTCATCTGGAATTCCTGGTGGCGCAACAAGGAGCGGTTCATCCTGCTCCTCGTCGGCGTCCTCATCGTCAGTACCGGACTCAGTTATCTGATCGGGACGACACAGGCCAACAACGGCACCGTCGTCGACGAACTGCAAAAGCGTTGGAAGTCATCGTATGACATTGTCGTCCGTCCTCCCGGCAGCCGCAGTGTCACGGAAGATTTAAAGCTGCTCGAGCCGAACTATATGAGCGGACTTGACGGCGGAATCACGATGCAACAATATCAAACGATACAAGAGATGGCCGATGTCGAAGTCGCGGCACCGATCGCGATGATCGGCAACAGTTCGACCGGCGGAAATCTCGGGACACATACGTTCGAAAACGAAGGCATCTATAAACTGACCATCACAGACCGGCAGGATACCGGTTTAAACGTCGAACAGTACTCGTCCGCGACCTACATCGCAGCCGGCTGGGAACCGTCCGGTGATGCGACAAATGCCGGTGTCACGCCGATGCCGCTTGGCAAACAACCGCTCTATGAATTCGGCAGCAGTACGATGCTTGCCGGAATCGATCCGAAAGCGGAAGCCCAGTTGATTGGTCTTGATCAGGCGACGTTCGCTGATACGTACAGCCGGTATTTCACAAAAGACGACCGTCCGAGTGTCGTCGATGAAGTCGGGACCGTCGCCATTCCGGTGCTGTTGAATGAACGCGAGTATGTTGATGCGTCCCGCATCTATACGTACGAAAAACTGGACGTCCCCTTACTCAACGACTCGATGAACGAGACGATTCAGGATGTGACGGAGCGCGGCGGCAAAAAGTATCTGGAGACGCTCCCGGTGACGTCCGACAAAGCGAAAAAGTACACCGTCACGACGCAACAAATCCAAAAAAAGTTAGTGCAGGATATTCTCAGCCATGCGCCGGCTGTCACGGATGTCAGCCAGTCCAACTGGATGGCGTTGAAACCTTCTCCGATCACCTATCAGCCGATCAAAAGTCCGTACGCCTCCCGTTGGCCGTTTACGTATCAGGTCGAACCGAAGAAGGTCAATCCGGATTCGTTACTCTTCAAACGGACGATGTATCGGGAAGCGCGGGAATTCGGCAGCTCCAGCGCGGACTGGAAGCGGCTCAGGCTCGATTATATCGGTGTCTTTAATCCGAAAAAATTGAATGTCTCAAAAGATCCGTTAACGGAATTGCCGATGGAGACCTATTTCCCGGCGAAAGCCCAGTGGGTCATGAACGCCAAGGAACAACCGGTCAATCCGGTCCGTGACGTCAAACCGTCCAATGATTCCTATGACTTTTTGACGAAACCGCCGTCGATGCTGACGACGCTTGAGGCAGCGTTTCAAATTCGCGGTAAAAAAGCGATTTCCGTCATCCGTGTCAATGTCAAAGGTGTTGACGCAATGAACGAACAGAGCGAGGCCAAATTGCAGGCGGTCGCCCAGGAAATCGAGGACAAAACCGGCCTGATCACGGACGTCACGCTCGGTTCATCGCCGCAACCGGCCTTGACCTATCTGCCGGGACTTGAGAAACAGGCGGCACTCGGTTGGGTACAGCAACCGTGGATCAAACTCGGCTCATCGATCAGCATCTTCCAGGAAGCGAAGGTCGGGATGAGCGGCGTCATCGCCAGTGTCATCGCGGTCGCCCTCGTTTACGTCTTCAGTTCGAACATCATTTTGCTTTACGCCCGCAAAAAAGAGTTTGCGATTTTACTGTCGCTTGGCTGGCGGCCGAGTCAGTTGTCGAAGATGCTGTACCTCGAAGCCACGCTTCTCGGGACGCTCGTCGCGCTGATTGCCTGGTCGATTCTCGGGACGTTTTGGCTGACGACGGATCATCCGATTGCCCTCACTCGGATTTTATGGATTGGCCTTGCCGGTCTGTTCATTTACTGGGGTGGGACACTTGTTCCGATGGCGCTCATCCGCCGGATTCAACCGTATGACAGCATGCGGTCCGGTGAAGTCTCAAAAGGCCGCCGGTTCGTCCGCTCCCAGTCTGTTTTCGGGATGAGTCTCAACCAGCTTGTCACGTACTGGCAACGGACGTTATTGTCTATCGTTGCCATCGCTCTGCCGACGAGTCTGTTCATCTTTTTCCTGTTCGTGACGTTCCGCTTAAAAGGAGTGCTGTACGCCTCCTGGCTCGGTGAATTCGTTGCGCTTGAAGTCGGCACGATGCATTATATCGCAATGGCGGTTGCCCTCTTGATTGCCATCCTGACGACGACGGAAATCCTCTGGCAGAATGTCAACGAACGAAAATCCCAACTGGCGGTCCTGAAAGCGACCGGTTGGCAGGACCGGATGATTCGCCGACTTGTTCTGCTTGAAGGACTGTTGACCGGTTTGTTCGCCGGTATCGCCGGACTCATCATGGCCCTGTTCCTGATTTTAAAAATGTACAATCAATTCCCGTCAGCTGAACTCGGTTTTCTGAGTCTGACGTTGCTGATCCCGGTTGCGACCGGTGTCACCGGGGCTTTGTTACCGGCCCAGCGTGCCGTCCGGATTACACCGAATGCTGCGATCGGCAGTGTCGCCGTTAACTCCAAGGCAACGGAGCGTCGTTTCCGAATTGCCTTTGGCACGATTGGCGGAGCGCTTGTCGCCGGTGTCGCTTCGCTGTTTCTGTTTGCGACCAATGAAACCGAGCCGCAACCGGTGGCGACCCAAGCGACCGAAACCCCTGTCGTCACGACAACCGGTAGTAAAATCAAGGACGGGCTGACCGGAGTCAAGCGTGATGAGCCGACAGCTTCAAAATCTTCTGACTCTGACGCCATCAAAAAATTGATGGCGAAAGGAAGCGTCCGCACCTTCCCGGGTGATCCGGCCCTGAAGACAACCTATTTCTGGGTCGGCCCTCTGTTGAAGGAACCACCGGCGTCCTTAAAGCTCGAGGAAAAAGCCGGTTACCGGTATATTACCGTTCCCGTCTATTTGAAGACGGTAGGCAGCCCGGACGAAAGTACGTACTACTTCCCGAACCGTTTCCAGATGTTTGACACAAAAAACAAGCACTACGTTCCGGTCGATTACGTCAACCGGAACGATGCCTGGCAACGCGGCATGGATTATACGGTGAACAAACGATCACACGTCGACCTCGTGTATCAAGTCCCGGAAGATGAAACCGAGTTTGTCCTGATTGCTTCCGGTGCGGCGATCAGTAAATCGCGTGCTGTTAAAATTGAAGTCAATCCGCCGCCGAAAGCGTTGACGGACAAAGAAGAACAAGCCGTCAAACAGATGATGAATAAAGGTGTCGTCAAGACCTATCCGGGTGATCCGCTTCAGAAAAAAGCAGTGTTTCATGTGGACGCTATGTTGCCGAATCCGCCGAAAGAGTTGAAATTAAAACCGCGGAGCGGTTACCAATTGGTCACGTTGCCGTTGATTTTTCAGGATACGTATTACGATTATGACGGAAGTTCCGTGAATTACCGTCCGAATACGTTCACGCTGCAAGCACCGGACGGAACCGAGTATGAACAAATCGATTACGTCAACCGAAACGAAAAAGCATGGAAAAATGGATTCCAGTATTATCCTCCGTTTCGTTCGCAAATCGATTTTGTTTATGAAGTGCCGGACGATCAGTCTGTTTTCGTCATGTATGCGTCAAGTGAAGCGTTCCCGAAACCGACGACCGTCAAAATTGAACTGGATTAAAAAATGCTCCCTTCCACTGACGGAAGGGAGCATTTTTAGTTAGAGCCGGATCAGCACGATACCGACAATCATCAGCCCGAGGCTGATCAATTGAACACCGGTGACCGGCGTTTTGGCTGCGCCAAACAAACCGAACCGGTCAATCAGCAGACTGCCGGTCAACAGACCGATGGTGACGATGACGACAGCAGCTCCTGCTCCGACAAGCGGCACGATGACAGCATTGCCGGCGATGAACAAGGCGCCGATCAAGCCGCCGATCCAAATCCACCACGGCGTCGGGAGCGACCGGTTAAACTGCCACTTCGTCCGGACAATCAGATTGACAAGCAACAGGGTCACCGTTCCGACGACAAAGGAAATCAATGCTGCTTTAATGGCGGAATCGAGCACCACTCCAAGATGGCCGTTGATTGCGGCTTGGGCGGCACTCATCATTCCCATGACGACGCCCATGATCCGCCAGCCGTAAATCGTTGAATCAACCGGCTTTGCTTGTTCCGGATGCCGGCGTTTCGCAAGCCAATCGCCGAGCGCAACGGTTCCGACGACACCAAGCAGGACAAATCCAGCGCCGAGCAGACGACTTGGGGAAACCGGAGTGACGGCGGTCGAAAACCAACCGAAATTATCAATCAACAGACCCATCAAGACCTGTCCAAAAATCGGCATGATGACGGTCTGAACACCGCCGATTCGCGGGAACAGCAGAATGTTTCCGGTTAAAAAGATGACACCGAGCACACCGCCGATCCAAATCCAGGCGGGTTCCGACCAGACACCCGGATTCAGACGGAAATTCTGTTCCACGAACAGCGTCAGGACGATCAAAAAAACCGTCCCGATGCTGAACGACAGCAGAGAGGCAAGGAACGGCGAGCCGACGATGCCGCGTAAGCGTGTGTTGACACTCGTTTGAACGGGCACGAGGATCCCGATGATTAATCCGATGATAATGGCAAGAATAAGAAGCCCTCCTTTTTACGAATCGTTCCTATCATATGCCAGAGGCGGACAGGAAAGCGATTTGCCTGCTTATACCGTCAGTTGAACACAAGAAAAAGCATCCGATTGTTGCAGATGCTTTTTCAACAGATGGATTTAGTCAGCGGTATTCTTTGCTCATCGGCTGTTCCGGATCGGCTCGACGGATCCGGTACTCGATGACGGTTTCGATGACGATTCCAAGCAGCATGAACCCTGCCACGTAAAGCAGTGCCATGTCCGTATCATCTCTAAGTTCAGTCATGACGATCAGGAGCAGCATGAGAGCAATGATACCAAAACCCATGATGGACCGGAGTCGAATCAATCGTTTGGCACGTGTCGAGTCCGACAGCCGACTGATTTTGAAACTTTCACGACTTAACATCACGCCGGAAACCGCCAGTGCACAGATCAGTACCAGAATCGACCAAATGGATTGGTCAAAAAAGTGAGCCGCTAAAAAGGCGCCGCCGGTAACAACTGCCGACAGAATCCGGACCGGTTTCGTTCGCTTGCGGATGGTCTGAATGGTTTGGATCCGTTCTTGCTTGTTCATCTTCTCACCTCATAACGATCATACATGTTCTGACTATATGGGTTCCCTCTTTTTGTAAAAATCATGCTAGTCCTTTGCCCCCGTGCGGCTGATCTTCCAGCATTCGCTCGACCTTTAGCAGAATCGGTCGCGCCTGTTCAATCAATTGCCGGGTCGCCGGCAGCTGCAAAGACGCAGCATGCGCCGCTTGGTCCGTCCAAATCTCCCGGACTATTACGGTATCGGGTTGCTCTGTGACACTGACGACATACTGCTTACAGTCTGAGACATCCTGTAATGAAGTTGCTGCTTCTAACAATACCTCCACCAGTCGTTGTCCCTCACCGGCTTGCGTCGTAAACTTTGTCCATAATCCGTAAAACATCTTCATTTCCCCTTTCATGACATGGTGATTGCTTGTTTAAGTAAAGAATTCTGGGAACACTTGGTTAAAACGGACGTAAATGAAGTCATAGCTTACATAAGAAAAAGGAGGATTCTCTCTTGAAGAACCGTCTGATGTTAACGACCGGTTTATATCTGCTTGTCATGATGATGACGATTTACGCCATCTTTTTCGAACAATCCGATTCGACTTTTCTGCTGGTCATCCAACTCGGACTGTTAATCCACTTCTACTTCCAGTACCGGATGGCATACATGGTACCGGATCAGGATGTGCCTGCTGCACCACCCGGCTCAAATCTGCTTCGGACTTTGCTCATTCTGGCGGCTATCGTGACGTTCTTCGCATGGAAGACGGTCCCGATTGCGCTCGCAACGGCCGTCGCGTTGGCGCTCGCTGTCCCGACACTTGTTTCTTACTTGCGTTTACGGACGCAGGAAGACTGACGCGTTCAGCTTATTCCCGTTCCGGCAACGAGCGGGTCCGCCCGATGAAGACGACCTGTTGTTTTGCCAGTCGAAAAACCTGATACTCGCCGCGCGGATCGGTTTTTAATTGAACGGCAACCTGATGCCTTGCCTCTTTCGAAGAAGCCGTCTTGTCATAAGCGGACCGGACCGCAATGATCGTTCCTTTGCCATATTGCTCGGCGACGTGTTTCGTCACCCGGGCCCGTACGATTTGTTCAAACGTCTCATCCTGTTCCTGCTCAAGAAAAAACCAACCGATGCCGCCGATCATTCCTAATAAGAGTAGTGCCAGTACCGTCTTTCGCATTTCGAACGCCCCGTTTCCGTTTTGTTCTCTGTAGACAGAATTCGCTGTTCATTAAAGATTTCCTGCTTTGTAAAGAAAATCCGGGAACGAAAGGAGGTCCTCCATTGTTTTCTCGCACTTTTCGCTGGTTCCTCGCTGGATTGATTTTCATCAATCTGCTGAATACAACAATCCTTGACCTGCCACGCTTGACGCTTGTGACGAATATTTTACTCGTACTGGTCGCATTGTTCTTTCTCGTCCGTTTGCTGAAATCTTCGGAACACAAAAAGAAGCCGTGAATCCGTCCCATTTGCAGGAATCGGATGCACGGCTTGGTCGTTACTGATTTAATTCGTCGACCAAACTCTCCTGTTTGCGTCTTGTTGCAAAAAAGACCAGTCCAAACACCAACATGACCAGTCCGGCAACTGTCGCACTGATACTCGTCAAGTTCAATGCGATGTCTCCGCCATCGACGCGTGAAATCAAGAACGTCGTTCCGATGCCGGTAATGAGTCCGAACCCAATCCCGCTACCGATGAAAATTAACATTTGAATCACAATTAGACGCCGGAGGGACGACCGGGTCAAGACCAACGTCCGAAGCAACGCGTACTCACGCCGTTTCGTCGCTAAATAATTCAACAACGAATTGGCAAGTCCAAACCAGACCGAGACGCTCATGACAGCGAGCGCAACGATGAAAACAATCCACCGTTCCTGCAATTGTTGATTCGCCAGTTTAACAGATGTCTCATACCGGTTCAGTTGAAGCGTCGGATAACGTGTCGTCAGTTCCTGCAACGCTGCCTGTGTCTGCTTGGTGTCGGCTGCATCAATATACAGTTCACCAATCCGGTCTTCAGAAGTACGGATTGAAGACCGCCAGTCGAACCAGGCATCTATTCGTAAGTCCGGATCAACCCGACCGACTTCATATTGACCAACCGAGACGGTTCCCGCTTCTCCATCGATAAACCGCCCCATCTCAAGCCGGTCGCCTACCGCTAAGTCATTCGCTTTTGCAAATACCTTGGAGACTATGACTTGATCGTGTGTTGAAGAGAGAACCGGTTTTCCGAGTGCGTCGAGCCTTTCAAAATCGGTCAGCGCATAATTTAAAGTGATGGTGTGATCAGACTTGAGGATTTCAAGTCCACTTGCCGGAGAAACAAACGTACTTTTTGCGTCCGGCAGCTCCTTTTCAATCGTCTGTGTCAGTTCAAGCGGATCAGCTTTTGTCCCCTCAATCAAACGGCTTTTCAGAACCAGTTCTGTCGGATACTGTTCTTTCAGATAGGTCAGCTCATGTTGTTTGATCGTCTCCAGGAACGTCGAACCGAGTACAACAACAATCAGCAGGATTTGGACGATCAGCATCAACAACGCATTTTTACGCAGTTGCGGTAAAACACTCCGAACCGCCACAAAGGTCGTCGGTCCGGCTAATTTTTGAAGTAACGGCTCAATCCGAACCAATAGCCGTTGAAGCAATAAGGGGGTCACGCTGTACATCAGCACGAGAAAACTGATGGTCGATACGAGATAACCACCGGCCCGGTGATTCTCGGTTTGTGCGAGAATCGTCGCATATAACAGCGCACCGACAGTCAGAGCCGCGAAAGTCTTGGCCATCCGTTCCCGGAGCCGCGACACTTTAGGTCCGGCATGGTTTTGACGCATGACGTGAAGCGGCAGAATCCGCCGGTTGCGGTAAGCGGAACCACTCAGCAACAAGAGAATCAACAGACTGCTGCCGACCGTGACTAGACCTGCCAGCTGCCAGTCAAAGGCAATCACCGTTCCATTCAATGCAAACAGTTCCCGCAACTGCTCCTGCAACGTTCCGTAAAATAATCCGCTTAATACGAAAGCCAACAGTGCTCCGGCGCAGACAATCAGACCCGACTGGATCATGAAGATTTGGAACAATTGCCGCGTCGTCGCCCCAAGCGTCCGCATGATTGCAAATTGATAGCGGTGTTTGCGAAGGAAGACATCAAAATTCGTCATCAGAATAAACGCGGAGACAATTAAAATCAACGCGGCGATGATTCCGACGTAGACCTGCATCGCCGAAACACCGTTAACGTCAGAAGCGGCAGTTTCTGCAAGATCCACGCGCAGTCCCGGGACTTTTTGAGTTAAACGGTCGGCATAGTCTACGACGTCTGCATTCCTTTTTAACTGAATCAAGACATACGTCGCACGCTTCTTCTGACCGACAACGGCATTCAGTTGTGTCACATCGGCATAGTTCATCACAAGCGTATCCGGTGCCGTCCCGCTTGCCGCAGCATCCGGCAAAATCTCAATCACCTCGTACTCAGCACCTGAAACGGTCAGTGCCTGCCCGACTTTTACATCAAACACCTCGGCTAATCCCGCATTCAGGATGATATCACCACGGTCGATGGATCGTTTGATGTGATAGCGGCTTTTCGCAAGTGAATCGTTCTTTATACCGATTGTATACACATCGGCCGTCGTTTGACCGGTCACGGTCAGATTCGTAATCAACACCGGTGAGAGCCGCCTGGTCTGTTTATCCTGCGTTAAGCGGTCGAGGAAGGACTGATCAATTACTTCCGTCCGTTTATCTTGATAGCCGACCGATAAATCCATCTTGCCGTAAAGCCGCTCGATATCCGCTTGAACGGACGCCTGGCTTTGCGAGACGAATAACACCATCGACAGGACAAGTAAAATCGAAATCATGACGCTGCCGATTGATGTCAGAAGAATCATTGGACTTTTCCGGTATAATTTCAGTGCCAACCGGAACAAATGCCGTTTTTCCTGCTTCATACCGACCTCACGTAACGCTCAAACGTCTCCATGATGGGTCCAAGTTCTCCGGTCGACGGCTGATCGGCGACGATGCGTCCGTCGTGGAAGTAGAGGATCCGATCGGCGTAAGACGCAACTTGCGCATCATGTGTGACGAGCAGGATGCTGGTCTGTTGTTCTTTGTTCAACGCCTTCAGCAGCGTCATGATTTCCGTCGACGTCCTGAAATCAAGATTCCCGGTCGGTTCATCTGCTAAAATGATCGGCGGATCGGCAATCAACGCCCGGGCAATTGCCACGCGTTGCTGTTGGCCGCCCGATAACTCGGTCGGCCGGTGTTTCGCCCACCGTGACAGACGGACGTGCTCCAGCAAATGGTCCATCCGTTGCCGGATAGTCGTTGCATCCACTCCTTTGAGCATCAACGGCAAGGCGATATTTTCCGAAACCGTTAAATCGTCGAGCAGATGAAACGATTGAAAAATAAAGCCGATATTTTGTTGCCGGTATAATGTCGCTGCCGGCTCGGTAAAGATATCGCTTTGCGGCTCGTCCCGCAGCCGCAACGTACCGCTTGTCGGCTGATCGAGCGCCCCGAGAATGTTCAGCAAGGTACTTTTTCCTGAGCCACTCGTTCCCATGATGGCAATAAATTCCCCTTCCTGCATCGAAAAAGAGACGTCGTCCAGTGCATGAATTGTTTCGGTTCCTCTTATGTATGTCTTCGTCAATCGTTCGATCTGTAATAATCTGGTCATTCCAACACCTCTATTTTACAATTTAATTCCATTTCTAATTATACACAAGACGACATCTTTAAACTAATATTTTCCAAAATCAAAAACAGCCCGCTGAGCATCTCAAGGGCTGTTTCCAAATTCAAATTAGTTGCGCGTGTCTTTTCGGTACGTCAGACCGATGAACTGTGATTTCTCATTAAACAACTTCCGGTACGACATGTATCCGACGAGGACAGCCGACGCCGCTGCTGTCGTCAGCAACAGGAATAAGATCAGCAGTTGATACAGAACGGCTTCCATCGGGTCGGCCCCGCCGATGATCAGACCGCTCATCATGCCCGGCAGTTGGACGAGGCCCATCGTCTTTTGCGCTTCAATCGTCGGAATCATACTCGTCCGGATCGCGCCTTTCAGACTCGTATCAATCGCCGTTTTCGTATCACCGCCGAGGGATAAAATCAATTCAATCACTTCGTCGCTGCGTTCGACCTCGTCCTTGAACTTATTGAGAAATAACAGTGACAGAATCATACAGTTCCCGATGACCATCCCGCTGATCGGGATAACTTGCTGGGCTTCAAACGGAATGATGTTCAGTCCGAGCATCAGTCCCATCGTCAGGACTTCGACCGAAATCAGCGTCGCGAGAACAATCCATTGGATCCCCGGGATGCCGTCGCCCTTGCGGATGACGTTCAGCGTCGCGGCACCAATCATCAACAGAATCATCAACAGGATGTAAATCGGACTGTCGCTCTCAAAAACGAATGTCAGGATATACCCGATGATCAGCAGTTGAATGATCGAGCGGACGGTCGCAATTAAGATATCTTTTTCAAGCCCGAGTTTCAGCGTAAAGGCGAGAATGAGTGGTATCGCGATGAAAATCAAGGAAGTTGCCAGTTGGACGTAACTCATGACAATTCCCCCTTTAGGAACGCCTGAATGTCCGAACGTGCTCCGTCCGGCTCAAGCAACGAGACGTCCCCCTGCTCAAGCAATTGACCGTCTTTTAAGAACCAGACCTCTTCACTGACCCGGCGTGCCTGATCGAGATCATGCGTGATCCAGATGACGGTCACCTGAAGCTCGCGTTGCAGGCGCTGAATCAGCTGTTCGATTTCCTTGACCATCCGAAAATCAAGACTGGCCGTGATTTCGTCGAGCAACAAGACATCCGGTCGATTGACGAGCGTCCGGGCAATCGCAAGCCGGCTCCGTTCACCGCCTGACAACTCTTTGACCGGCTGCTTTAAGTCGACATGGAGGTCGACTTGTTCCAGCAGCCGCTTTGCTTCGTCCGGTGCCAAAGTCTCACGGAAAATCGTTTTCGGCAAACTGAGATTATCCAGGACGGACCCCGGCAACATCGGCGCACTTTGAAATGCCATCCCGATTTGTTTCCGCAGTTCGACAAGGTTCATTTGTTCCAAGTCCTCGCCGCGGTAACGAATCCGTCCGCTGTCCGGGGAAATCAGTCCGTTGATTTGTTTTAAGCACGTCGATTTGCCGGCACCGCTTGGTCCGACGAGCGTCGTGATTTTTCCTTCCGTAAACGCACCCGAGATGCCACGGAGTATGTGTTTGTACTGCACGTCTTCAAAGGTAATGATCGACACGTCTGCTTCACCTGACTTTCTGGTTTCTGTTGATAGCTATGAAACAGGTATACCCGAAAATCACAAAAACATACAACGCACCGATGCGCTGTATGTTCGTGAATCCTTCATGTTGCGTCCTTTGGATCAATCAGCGGCCGCACTTCCATCCGCCAGCCGTACTTCTGTGCTTCCGGTAACTGGGTCGTCGGATGAAGCAACGCCAAGTCGACCGCCTGTTCCATATCATCCGCTTCAAACACGATCAGACTGCCGATCTGTTCCGTTTTGTCCGGGTCCGGTCCGTCCTGATGCTGAATCTGACCGTCGAGAAGCCGGGCCCGTTTCGTTTCGGCTCCCGGATGCCATTCAGACAAAACGTTGAGCTTCGTAAAAAAGGTCTCGAGCGGTGGATTACACCGTTCCATGACGGCATCGAGCTCTTGTTGCGAGGACTGATTCATCTTTTCTGCATCGTAATAACCGATGAATAGAAATAACATCTGATCCCTCCTAGTTCCAAGGCTTTCCTGACACGTCGTTCATTATTTAACTACCCTGTTTTTAATGGATGTAATACAAAACACCTTGTCTCCGTCGAGGAAACAAGGTGTCGCTTATTTATTAGCAATCTTCCGCAACAGATACAACGCGTACACCATTGACGGGATCGCCATGACGAGAACTGCTATGCGCAGCAAACCAAAAATGAAATTCAAGTCTGTATAATCCATTCATACTTCCTTCTTTCTTAATTTAACGATTTTGCGACGACTTGGCGCATCTTTTCAAAGCCGAGCCGTTCGTAGAAGACATCGACCCCATCGTTGCTCATCCAGTAGTCGAGATCGATTTTATGTATGTCCTGTTCGAGTGCGCGACGTTCCACTTCAAGCAACAACTGACGGCCAAACCCTTGCTGCTGTTTGTCATCGACGATACAGAGATGATGAACGCGGGCTTTCGAATGGGCAAACTGAAAGGCACTTTCCGGACGCCGGAGATATTCAATCCAGACGTAGCCGATCGCTTCTCCGTCGAGTTCGGCAATCAAAAACTGATGGTTCCCGGTTCCGACGATTTTCGCAAAAAATGCCCGGACCGTCGCAAAGTCGTACGGTTTAAAGAAGTCCGGCTGCTGCGCGACGTGCGGCTCATGGACGTAGCGATTCAGCCTAGCTAATGTATCCAGGTCCGTTGTCTCGACAATCTGCATGTGTACCCCTCCGCTCAGTGTGTGATTTGTCCATTGAAGACGTACGGGACCGTCTGTTGCGTCGTCAGAATCTGTTCGTATTCTTTCGACAGATTCATGAACTGAACGGCGTCGGCAATCGTCACCCACGAAATCTCTTCGATTTCATCCGGAAAAATCGTGCCGATTTCGCCCCCGCGAATCTCCGACTGGAAAAAGAAGAACAGACAATGTTCATCGACTTGCGGAAAAAACGCTTCGCTGACGTGTAACAGTTCCCCGACCGCAACGTCATATCCGGTTTCTTCCTTCGCTTCCCGGACGGCTGCTTCCGGTAACGTCTCCCCCGCTTCGACTGTTCCCCCGGGCAGCGTGTAATACGAATAAGACGGTCCGATGTTTTTGACCATTAACACTTGATCCCGTTCCTCGTTCAATAAGACGTTATAGACGATATTTTTTTGACGTGTCATGCTCATTCCCCCCTCAAATCGGTAGATGGTATTTTTTAACTTATTTACTATACCATAGTCTTTTTCAGACAGGGACAGTCCTCTATAAAATAGGAAAAATAATTCCATATGAATGACCTTATGGTAAAATAATTCCATTACGTCAAAAAAGGAGGATCAGGATGATTCATTTGGAAAAAGCAACAGCTGAAGACGCGCTTGCTTTATTCGAGCTGCAAGTCGCGGCGTTCAGTCCATTGCTTAAAAAGTATCAAGATTACGAGACGAATCCGGCCAATGAAACGATTGACCGGGTCTACGCGCGCATTCATCATCCGACAGGCTGTTTTTTAAAGATCATCGCGGACGGACAGCTCGTCGGCGCGATCTGTATTCGCTGGAACGAAGACGTTCATTTTCGGATCAGTCCGTTGTTTCTGGCACCGGATGCACAAGGCAAAGGATTTGCCAAACAATCCATGCTGCTCGCGGAAGCCTGTTATCCGCTGGCCAAGACATGGGAACTGTCCAGTCTCTTCGAAGAGACGAAGACATGCGAGTTGTACGAAAAGATGGGATACGTCGAAACCGGTGTCCGAAAATCGTTGAACGGCAAAGCGACGCTGATTCACTATCAAAAAATCATGGTCTGAAAAAGGAGAATGAGGATGTCGATGATGAAAACTATATGTACGGCGTTAACGGCTCTTACGTTACTGATTCCGTTATCCCCGGACGCGATCGCCGAGACAAACGGACCGACGACGGAGCAAAAAAATGAATGGTATCAGCAATATGAGATCGTGATTGAATCCGTCAATCAAAGCAATCCGGACGGTGAGCTGGAGTTGGCCCCGATCTATTCCTTTCAGGATGAAGACTGGCGTCCGGTCGAGGAATTCAGAAAAATCGCCAAGAAGCGGAGTACCTTCAAAATCGCTTTGACATCAAACGAGAAACAGGCGGTCAAAGAGGAGTCAGCAAGTGACATCAACGTCCGGCCGGATATTACAACCGTCTACAGTCAAAGTGCCGGACGTCATCTCTGCTCGGAGACGGTTTCCGTCACGTCCGAATCCCGGACAAAAGGGACATGGGTTCAAAAAGGCTATACCGCGACGCGTATCGATGCCAACCAAACGTATGAAATCAGTCTCGGCGGGTACTATACGAAGGATGGAATCGTCACGGGGCATATTCCGACGATTGAATTCCATTGCGGACGGAACGGTGAAATCAGTTGAAGAATAGGTAACATCTAAAAACCATTATTTTACATATAAAGACCATTTGTGGTACTCTGAACATCTAAGGAGGGTTGTCCATGATTAAAAGAGTATCGTTTGTTCTTCTTTCCATGACACTGGCTGTTGCCACCCTGCTGCTTGCCGCGCGGTATGCCGTCGGTCAGAGCGTCATTTCATTTGACCAGCCCAAAGCTCTCAGCCTTTCAATCGCAATCGTTGTTTTATTATTCCTACCACCTCTTTTTCTGTCGTTTTTTGAGAACACTATCATGAAAGTGATGAATGCGGCCTATCAATCAATCATTTCTTTGTCCTTCATCGGACTGATTCCCATGGGATTCATGACACCCGATGGCTCACTTGTGATTGTGCTGACTGCGGTGATTGGAACAGTCATCAGCATCTTCAGTACGGTGACGGCAGTCGGAAAAAGCAATGCACTTTCTACTACGCGTATCTAACTCTTTAATCAGAACCGAAGCGTTTTCGCTAAATCCTTGAAGCAACAGATGATTCATTTGTTGCTTCAAGGATTTTTTCATATAAATAAAACCTATTTTAACCCTGTGATTAATTGCAAATAAACATCGAAATAATGACATTTTTCATAATCATTTTGACTAATATCATTGTCATTACGACTAACATCGTTTACAATTTAAGTGAGGTGAAGGATATGAAGTCAAAAGTGAAGGAACTGCGCGCACGTCATGGATGGAATCAGACTGAACTGGCAAAACGTGCTAACATTTCCCGACAGACTGTCAGTTTGATTGAGCGAGGAGAATTCATGCCGTCGCTCCTGATTGCAGCTAAAATCGCCCGGGTCTTTGAAACAACGATCGAGGACATCTTTCAATTTAACGAGGAGGAGTTACTGTGAGTAAAAGTCTGAACCTGGTTTTACGGATGATTGTCGGCGGTACCATTGGATTTTTCTTGATGTACTGGGTATTAAGTAGTCCGCTTGAAGGGATTGCCTTTTCGGAGTACAGCTTGTGGGTCAATGGATTTTTACTTGTTGTTCTAATCGGATTACTTCTATTATCGTTCATTCGATACCGGAAAATTCATCGCCTTCTCAACCAACCGTTGACAGGAGACGCGGAAGATTTGGCCGATCAACAGATGTATCGTTGGTTCAGCGACGGCACACTGAGTTTAAATTTAGTACTTCCGCTTAGTCTTGCAGTGATCAGTGTGAATTTAGTACTCGATCAACAGCTTTCATTGGTCGTGACTGGCTTCGTCGTAATGGGTGTCGGACTGATTGGTTCGATCCGGTTTCAGGCGCTGGTCCAGCACATGTATCCGGAACGGAAGCTTCCGGACATCAGTGAAACGGATTATGCCATGAAACTCCTCGCGGCATCGGATGACGGGGAAAAACACGTCATGCTCGAAGGACTGTACAAAACACATTC
This sequence comes from Exiguobacterium sp. K1, assembly GCF_033721435.1. Classification (NCBI taxonomy): domain Bacteria; kingdom Bacillati; phylum Bacillota; class Bacilli; order Caryophanales; genus Exiguobacterium; species Exiguobacterium sp. K1. The sequence continues at coordinate 824,097 of NZ_JAOTIT010000001.1, forward strand.
TCTTGTTAATATGATGCTGATTGTTGGAATCATCTTGCTGCTCTTCTACTCACTGTCGACATCGAGCTCTCAGCTATTCAGCATTTTCGTCATTACCTCCATCTTGATGGTCAGTAACGCAAAATATTATCTGACGATTCGTAATCGTTAAGAACAGGAGAAATCAGCATGCTTCGAAGCATTATTGCCGGTATGTTCACCTCCGTTTTGATTTCCGGTGTTTTAACCTGCTGGTCCTCTACACCAATGTCGGAACGGGCAAGCCATACGATGTATTCATCAGCGAGCGGCATCTTTATCAAAATCAGCCGAGAATACTCCCCCTTCTAAACGTTCAGGGCGAAGCCCTAGTGCAAGTGGGAGATGAATCGTCTTCGGCCAAAGCGTAGGTGGAGGTAGTTCAAACGTTCTATTCGTTTCCCGTCATCTTCATTTCAGGAATCCTCGTTGATTGGCTGAAGAAACGATTTGTTTCATTCTTCCCTAAGCGCCGGAAGACAGTTCCTTTGTTGTATGGTGTGTCAGGCAGTACAATCGCCCTGGTTATTGTTTTACTAAATCATAACGGAGCCGTTCGGTTCAGTGAACTGTTGTTCTTGCTGCCTTTCCTGATGCTTTGCGGCGCATCAGCGATTCTGTATTTTTGGATTTCGCATAGGATTCTCAAAAAATCGTATAATAATCCTAAAAAATGACTCGCGGTTAAAACTACCGGAGTCATTTTTGACGTCCATCGAGCATCGTCTGTTTGAACTGAATGAGCATCATCCGTTGACCGTTCAGTTCGACTTCTACTGCTGTGTTCTCCTGTCGGAATCCGTTACCTGTCAGGACTTTTTGCGAAGCGATATTTCCGTCCGTCGTCTCCGCTTGAATTTCCTCAATATCAAGTTTCGTACATTGTTTGATTAGCAACCGGACGGCCTCTTTGGCAATCCCCTTACCCGTATGATTTTGTCCGATTCGGTACCCAAGTTCTGCCAGTTTCGTAGTTACATCCCGATCGACGAGATTGATCCGACCCATAATTTCTCCGCCTTCACCTTTGATCAGGTAAAAGAACGAAGTGCCATCTCGCTGTTCCTGTAAGAGTGACGCATGCCGTTGCTTAAAAATCTCAGGCAGGTAATAGTCTTCGCCTCGCGAAGGAATCGACTGTTCGAAATACAGACGGTTCTCGAGTTCAAATGCATATAACGCTTCTGCGTCCAGTGCCGTACAGGCTTCCAGCTGTATTTTCATACCACCCCTCCTAAAATTCCTAATTATCCCTTTCAAATTCCATATATTATCATTATAATCATATACGATACGTTTTATCAAAGCGTCTCCATTACAGTTCAAGTTAGGACATACCATGTTCATCAAACGAAATCATCATAATCTGGCTACCCATAATGTCCGTGTCTTTTATTTCATCACCTTGTTCGGCACGATCAACCTCCTTGATCCGGTCATCACCCTATTTTATTTTCAGCGCGGCTTGTCGGCATCTGACATTTTAATCATTCTCTTCATGTATTGTGCCGCCACATTAGTATCGGAAATCCCGACCGGGGCCTTTGCTGACCGCTTCGGACCAAAAACGTCGTTTTTAACCGGCAGCTTAATCAGTATTTTCTCAACCAGTCTGTCGCTGATTGCGGATGACCTTTGGTGGTTTTCGATTCAGGGGCTGCTCTGGGGACTATCCACGTCCTTCTTTTCCGGATCGGACGATGCTCTGATTTACGAATCATTAAAGGAAAGCGGACAGGAAAAGACGATGAGTCAGGTCATGGCGAAGATCTCGTCTGTCATGTTTTTCGTCACGATTTTTACCAGCCTGATCGGCGCCTACCTCGTCCGCGATTTAGCGGAAAGCCAGTTCCAATTTCTGATCCTCATTGGAATTCTCTTTAAAATCATCGAATTCTTGTTGATTTTCAGTCTGATCAATCCTAAATCGTTTGATCAGTTCCGGTACAACCCGTATACCCATGTCAAAAATGGTTGGCAGATCATCCGCCGATCACCGGATCTGATTAAAGTTTTTCTCAACTTCACGATTGTGTTGATTCCATCTGTCGTCATTTTCGGAAAGTTTGAGCAACCGTATGTGACGGGAGCCGGACTTCCAGTTGCATGGCTCGGTGTTTTGTACGCAAGCGCCGCTCTACTCAGCATGCTGATCACTCGTCATCTCGCGTGGCTTCTCCTCCCGTTTAAACGAACGACGCTGATGCAACTGTCCGGAATCGTGACACTGCTTGCCGTTACGCTGGCAAGTTTCCTGTTTGACAGTTTATGGATTGCCTTAGTGCTCTTTTTTGTCCTTCGAATGATCCGGTCGATCCGCCAGCCGCTCTATTCCGGCATAATCAACGAACACATCCCGTCCGGCAGCCGGGCGACGACACTCTCACTGCTCAATCTCGTCGATTCCGCGTTCGACTTAATCATTCTCGGAACAATGTCATTTGTCGCGACCCTCGGATTACAGGCCATCTTTATCGGTTGTGCTCTGATTATCGGAGTCGGTCTGTTGTTTCCGGTACGGGAAGCGAAACATGTACAGGAGCAAGAAGGGAGACATATCGTATGATTTACCGGAAAGTAATTTCGGCTTCGATCTCCGGCGCCATCTTTGCCATTTTGTTCGGTCTGTTCGTTCCGGATCCGACGAGCGCTCCTGCCAACTCGATTTGGCAGTATCTTTCAAGTGTTATAATCACCATCCCGTTCTACCTGATGTACAGTTTTCCGTTCATCCTGATTTACGGCGGGATGACGTCACTGCTCAGTGAGGTCATCAGCCGACGGATCACCAAACATCAAAAAGCTGAATTCATTGTATCGGGTGTATTGCATCTGGCATTCGGATCTGTTTTTTTCCTGATATTTAATCCTTACGCCGGTATCCTCAGCTTAGCTGCAGCACTCCTTTTTTTCGTGACAGATCGTTACTTACAAAACAAACGAGCTTCGTACCGGCTGACGCAAGCCTTGATGAGTCTTGAAATTCCGATTGGTGTTTGGATTTTGTTCATGGGAATCGTTTACCTTCAAAGCCTGGTAGCTGGAAACTGAACAAGAGCGGACGACCTGACACTCCAGGTCGTCCGCTCTTTTATTAAAAGTACGTATTAAATCCGATTTCCTCTTCCCGCAGAACACCATTTACATTTATGTATTCCGTGGTCAGATTTCCGTGCCGGAGTAACTTCTTTTTCTTTATAGCCGTTGCCAGCCGCATCAGATTTTTTTCTTCCGTCGGTAACCGGTCCTGTTGCAGTGTAATCGTAATGAATGGCGGGATTTTTGCTTTTTGATATTTGCTTGACGATGTCGGATCCAATTTCAACTGTTGGACATCGTCCTGATAATAGACGGCCCTGTACACCGTCCCTTTACCGAAGATGTTTTCAACAAGCGGACGAATCTGTTCCGTCAGTTCCTGTGACCACTTCTCAGACAAGTACGTATCCGTGACCTGCTTTGTCTGCTGATCGATGTAGACGAAAAATTCCGTATTGGTTTTTGGCTCCTGTAATTGTACGGCATAATCAAACTCAGAGTATTTCCCCGCGGCATCATAAAAGACACCTTGCAGTTCTGCCTGTTTAAAATACTTTGCGATGTATGATTTTGTCTCGCGCCCCACACGGTCGGCTTCCGGTTCGTCCGGTTCCATCGACTGGACATACAGGAAAACCACCAGACCGGACATCACGACCATGACGCCGAAAAGGCTCAGTACTTTTTTAGCAAAAGCATTCATGACACTCCTCCTTTTTTTCTTAATATTACCATTCTTTTTATTAAATTGACTAAATTCATCCATATTGCACTTTCGCATTTCGTTTCCTATCCCTACAATGAACATAACCGATTGATCTCTGAATTCTACTAATTGAAAGCGTGGTGGAGACATGCGCCGAATCATTTGGCTGATGCTGTTGAGTCTATTCATAGTAGGCATTTTATCCGGTTGTTCCGATCAGGCATACGTGATCGAAGAACTGAACGGCAATCAGCTTTCGCTCGGTCCGGACGACCAAAATCCGGAGGAACAGTATGCCTTGACCGAAGTCACACTGGACGGCGAGACAACAATTGACGGGCGGACGAATCAATTATCCGTTCTCCAAAAGGGGGATATTATCCGCTTTGCATACCGGAACGGTAAAAAACCGCTCGTCGCAACGATTGAGCGGGTGAAATAATTTAGAAAGAAGGTTGAACAGATGGAACTGTCCGGAAAACGGATTCTCGTCACCGGTGTCACCGGGACGCTTGGACTGCGCATCGCAAAACGATTATTGTCAGAGGCGCTTGAAGTCCGGGGATTGATACGACAGGCGGAGCGGTTCAACGAATTCGAATCACTCGGGATCACGCCGGTTTTTGGTGATTTGACCAATCAAACGTCACTTGAAAAAGCGATGGATCAGATTGACTGGGTCGTCCATTGCGCCGCCTATCTCGGTGATGATGAAAATCTTGCCCGCCAGTCGAATGTTGAAGGTGTCATTCATTTAGCAACGGTCGCGTTAAATACCGGAGCACGTGTCCTTCACATCTCGACGACATCCGTTTACGGGGAACCGGCAGATGGTCATTTGGCGGAGTCGTCGCCGCTCGCGGTTGAACATCCGGCACCCTATATCCAAACAAAAATCCGGTCGGAACAGATTCTAAACGATTACGCCGCCCGCGGCTTGGACGTCCGGATTCTCCGCCCCGGTGCCATTTGCGCCGAACAGGATTCCCACTGGGGCGACCGGCAAGTCAGACGGATGCAGGAAGCGGATTGCGTGACCTGGGTCCACCCGGACGATCTCGTCAACTGGGTCCATGCCGATAACATTGCCGAGATGGTTTTCCTCGTCCTGACACGTGGAAAACCAGGTGATGTGTTTCACGCCGTCGATACCAACATTCCGGAAACGGACTTCCGGATGCGGATGGTTGAAGCCTCCGGCAAACCGTATCAAATCCCTGATCGTGTCGCGGAACGTCCGACCTATGCAACAGACAAAATCAAGACACTCGGTTACGAACCGGTTCGATCGTTTGACGAGACAATAGAGCGGTTGCTCCAGTTGTTCTCACTGCAACCGAACGCCAAATAAAAGAGCTTCTTCTGCCTGACTAACGAAACGGAGGACTGAAATGAAAAAACAGTTGATTTTCATCCTGCTGAGCAGCATTTGTCTGACTGCCGGCTGTGCGCGGGAAACCGAAACGATCTCAACGACCGACATCATTGCGAAGGAAGCCCGCCAGGATCAATCAGCGGATTTGATTCGAGTCCAAGATCGTGTTTATAAACGGAGCGGCAAAGACATGACTATCGCGAAAAAAGATCTGGTTGCCATTACTACCGTCCAAAAACAGCTGTCCGGAAAAGAAGCGCTTGCCGACCGGACAGCAACTGACTGGCCGAAAGGAACCAAGTTGTACCAGTCAAAAAACTCGACGGGTGAACTGTATGTGTTTCAGGGGACTGTCGCGTATCGGTATAAAGCGATTACAGAGGGCTGAACCCGTTTCAGGACATCAGTCCGAACCTTACGATTTTGTTAGTTAAATCTCTTAAGGCTAGATGGTACACTAGCGGCATTATGAACAGCCATCCGCTAAGGGAGACTTCCTATGAAAGAAACCACGCCTACATCCACTTCTATTACGACCAATGAAAAAATCATCCGCTTGATCCAAGGATTGCACCAATTGCACATAGCTCCGATGAAAGCTGCCCACTATCAAAAGTTAGCCCGCTATTTACCGTATCCGTCTCTGACGGAAATCGAACGGCGATTCGGCTCCTGGACTCGTTTGCTCGAACAGGCGGGAATCATCCGGACTTCCGAACTATCGACTGAAAAACGGGCGGTGCTCGACCGCTCGAAAACCGATTCGGCAAACAGTGACCGCTGGAGTGTTGATGACAGCATCGCCTTTTATGTCAAAACATGCGGCTCCCGGATGACCATCCGGTCCTATTCCGAACTGAGGGCCAATTATCCGCAAATGATGAGTGCGAATACCATTATCCGCCATCACGGTACCTGGAAACAGGCGTTGGCTCATTTTCAGTTATCGTCAAGCGGCCTCTACTCAAATGAAGACTGCTTAAATGCCTTACGCGAAGCCTATGACGCGATTGGTCCGACTATCACGAGCCAGGAATATGTCCGGTACTCCCGGACACATCAAGCTCCTTCCTTAACGTTATTGATTGAACGCTTTTCCAGCTGGCGGGAAGCCCTGAGACTGCTCGAGGAGACACTGGACACAAAAGGTTGATCCCCGTCTGAGGATCAACCTTTTGTCATCTGTCAGATAATTCACCTGGACGTGCAGTAAAAACAATATGATCCTGACCTTCCTGACAATCGGTCAATGTAAAGACATATCCTTCGTTTTCAGCTTTCTTCTGCATGTTTCGACAGACTTCTTTTTCCCGGTCGTCGGCCTGGGAACCGTATTCGTCGCGCGATGAATCCAGTGAATAGACGAACTGTTTTCCGTCGTAGGTGATGTCTTCCAGAATTGCATCTCCTTCCGTCGTATAGTTCGTGATCCGAATTGTGTCTTTTTTATTCGCCTCCACCCGCTGTAAAAACGTTTCAAACTGGTCAACGTTCGCCCGTTCCGGTGTCGTGACGATATCGCCGTTTTTAATGGCTTCCTCTGACGGGTAATCGTTATTTGCACAACCGGCAAGCATCAGAATTCCAACTCCAAACAACAGATAGATTCGTTTTCTCATCCCCATCCCTCCTTCAGAGTGTCGTCGCAACGGTTTGTAAATCGTCAGCCGTCTCGGCAATCGATTCCGCGATATGGCGCATCCCTTCAATCGTTCCGGCAACCTGTTCCGTATCCTGCGACAGCGTAATGATCTGTTTCGAGACATCGACCGTTTGGCGGGAAATCGTCGTAAAGGCGGTGACGACGCGCGCCAGCTCCTCCGTCGTTTGCACGACCGATTGTTCTGTTCCGTTCATCCGCCGTGAGACTTGTCCCATTTTCGAGGTGATTTCCTGCGCGATGCTTGATGCTTCTGACGCGGAACGTTTACTTTCTTCCGCCAGTTTCCGGATTTCCTGGGCGACGACGGTAAAGCCACGTCCCATCTCGCCGGCCCGTGCGGCCTCGATCGAGGCGTTGAGACTCAACAGGTTCGTCTGATCGGAAATCGCCGTCACCATTCCGGCAATTCGTTCGATTTCTTGCGATAAAAAAGCAAGTTGCGTCATCTGTTCCGTCGTCTGCGTCATCTCGTTGACGACGTGCTCGAACCGTTTCGTTTCCGCCTCGACCAAATCGACGCCATCCTCTGCTTCTTTCGCGGCTTGGCTTAATTGCGTCGCAATCGTTCCCGTCGTCAACGAAACCTGTTGGGCATGTCGCTCCATTTCCTGAAAACTGGCGGACGATTGTTGACTCATCGCGGCCAGTTCCTCTGTCGACTTTTGAACGGTCTGTCCGACACGCTGTTTCGCATCCGTCACAGTCTGCCGCTCGGCATCGACCATCTCCTCATACATCGTCAAAACGATCTGTTGTTCGAGATTAAACAGTTTCCCGGCGGAGCGGACAATCCGGACCTGTTCCGACTCCGGTAACGTACTGTCCTCGATTTGCCGGCTCAAGACGTTTAATACCTTTTGGAACGCGGCGATGTACCACTTGTTTTGCAGGCCGATCCGGACATGCCGGTCGGCGATCCGTTTTCGGACGTTGATGTAGTCCGGTGTGACCTGTCCGTCAAACATTTGGAGGATATGCTTGGCGAGCGTTCCTTTTAACCGTTCAAGCGTCGAATGCCGTTCAATCAGTTGTTTCAGCTCCGGCACCCGGACCAACTCCGCATAAAACGCATCAACCATCTGCGGCATCCACTCCGCGACATCGTGACGGATCAAACGAACGATTTGTAAATCCTCGACCGTCAAATCAATCAGCTGGAGTTGTTGCGCAAATGCTGACCCCGCTTCTAAGCGAACATGTACCTGTTCTTGTTGCATCCGTTCTGAAAACGTCATCTCTTGTTGTTTTGCCCACCATTTCACACTATCGATCCCCTTTTTCAATCATCTCATCTTGTATAACGGCTCCATACTGCCAAAGATGAAGCATTTTCCTTTGAATTCCCAATATGGAAGACCTTTTTTCCAAAAGAGTTACAGATATGACCGAATATTCGAAAAAACAATCCGTCCGTGACGGATTGTCAGATCTTTTAGGATACGGTTCGTTGAAGAAGCCATTGATCGAGACGATGCAGTTGTGACGTAAACCCTTCTTTCATCCCCATCTCAAGGACTTGTTTTACCGCTTCCTCGGTCTTAAAGTCCGACCGGAACACTACCCGGGTCCGGTCACCGACGGCTTCGAACGTCGTCACGTTTTCACTGCCCGGCAATTCTTCGGAAATTGTTCCGGAAGCATCCGAAAAATAATCGGCGTGGGCGTAACTTTGCGGAGCATCAATTTGTCGGAAGATCGCTTTTCCCCACGACTCCATTCCGTAGAATTCCCCTTGCGCGGGATCCTTGCAGCGCATACAGTAATGCCAAATGCCGCCTTCGACGAAATCAAAGGTCGTGATTTCCGTTTGCCAGCCTTCCGGTCCCCACCAGGCTTCGAGATGCTCTTTTTCCGTAAATGCGGCAAATACCAGCTCACGTGGAGCGTTGAACGTCCATTCCATCTGTAAAATGGAACCGTCGACTTTCGTTTTTAATTTTTCCTGCATCTTCATTCACTCCTTTAGGTTGACTGTGTCCTGTATCTGTTCCAAATATCCTTCAAGTCGTGTCATCCGGCTGACCATCTGCTGTTCAAACGATTGGCTCCACGCAGTGAGACCTTGGAACGGCTCTGTTCGCAAATGATAAATCCGGCGGTTCGCGGCCGGTTCGATGCGAACGAGATCTGCTTCGAGCAAAACCTTTAGGTGTTTTGATGTCTGCGGTTGGTTAAGACCTAACTGTGCGGCAATCTCACCGACCGGCAACGGACCTGTCTTTAACAGTTCGACGATGTTCAGGCGATTGGTATCGGATAATGCAAATAACGTACGTGCAAGCCTCTCTGACATAATTTCCACCTCTTCTTATTTATATATACCCTTAAAGGAATATTCCAAACAAAGAATATATAAAATTGAGCGAAACAGTTGTCAGATGAAACGAACGTACAGTATCGTCAAAGCACACGCATGTAAAGAGAGAGTGAAGTCTGATGAAAACCGAATGGCTCGAAGCCTTTCACGTCACGGCGGAAACATCCAGCCTGACGAAAGCGAGCGAACTTTTGCATATGACGCAACCGGCGCTTAGCAAACAAATCAAAAATCTCGAACAGGCGGTCGGCGCTCCCCTGTTCACACGGACGACGAGCGGCGTCTCATTGACGCCGGCAGGAGAAATCGTCTTCAAAGACGGACAAAAAATTCTCGAACAGCTCGATGACATGCAACGAAAAATTGATCAGTTGCAGGGACAGACGTCGTTTACAATCGGTTCATGGCCGAGTGTCGCCATGTCTTACCTGCCGCAACACTTCGCCAACCATCCAACAGTGGGTGGTCCGGAACTGAAGATCAAGACGGCCCATACGTACATCGAACTGATGGCCGGTTTGGAGCAGCATCAGTACGATGCCGTATTGCTCGACGATCGGCAAATCGAGCATCCGTATCCGTCGACGCATCTGTATACGGAACCGTTTTTACTGTACTTCCATGAAGCCGATGAACGGTTCGAAGGCTGTGTCGATGTCCGGTTCGATCAAATCGAAGCCTCGTCGTTCCTGTCTTTGCCGATTGACTGTGACTCGACGAATATCCTGAAAGCCGCGTTTGCGGAACGCGGGGCGACCTATACCGTCGCCTCGGAAATGGAATTTGGTTCAAGCGTCCTTGGCTTCATCCGGGCAAAACTCGGGATCGCGATTTTACCGGCGATTTTTCAGGACGGACTGCCGCCGGAAATCCGGACGTTGCCGATCACAGGGTTTGATGTCACACGCGAACTATCGCTTGTGACACGTAGTACGGAACACCATCAGACGTTACTCCGTTTGATTGGTCATCCCCGCAACCGTTGATCCAGTCGGTTCCGCAAAGCATCGATCTCGGAACGGTCGAGCATCTGATCGTCGATTTCGCCGTAACGGACCATATGATAGAGCGTCGGATCAATCGTCAACTTAATCCGGTCGAGCCAGTCCTTAACCGTTTCTTCCGGTCGGCGTTTTGATCCGTCCGGCAGCTGCCGGTCAAAGGAAGCAATCAATTGACGGACTTCGGAAACGGAGTCCGTTTGCTGTCGTTGTCGCTCCGGAGGCCAGTCAAGCGGTGCTATCTTCGGACGTAAGATTTGCGAATCCCCCTCTTCCGTCGGTTCATGCAACTGTTTACGCCGACGGTATCCGAGTAACCGGCGGAACACAAACACAGATAAGAAGGCTGTGACCAGTGCTCCGACCGGCAGCAGCATATCCGGCAAGAACAAGGAGGCACCTTTGATCATTGGACCTTTCGGGAACGGTTTTGCTCCAAATTTCGGCCCCTTCATTGCTTTGCGCGGCTTAATTTTGTAATGGAAGGTATAATCTGCCGGTTTATAAATATAAGTCGTGTAGACATAACGTTCAAAAGCAACCAGCGATGCGGCCATTACCAAAACGGATAGAATCATCAGTCCGAGCTTCCGTTTCATGTCGCCCCTCCTTTTTTACCAAATAATAACATATCGTTATCAGTCCATCAGCATTTTTCTTTCTTTTCAGTCAATTTGAGCGTACAGTAAAATTACACTGTCAGAATAGGATGTGATCATATGTACTTACCTTCGTTTCAACTGGATCAGAAAACCGTTCTTGTGACCGGTGCCGGTCGCGGCATCGGCCGTGCCCTGGCGATCGGAATGGCGGAAGCTGGCGCGGATGTCTTACTGGTCGCCCGGACGGAATCCGATTTACAGGAAACCGCAAAACAAATCGAACAGCTTGGACGACGGGCCTTTGTTTTGACGTGCGACGTCACCGACCGGACGCAGGTCCAGGCGACAGTCGACCGTGCCTATACATATGTCGACCGGATCGATGTGCTCGTCAACAACGCCGGAATGAACATCCGCTCGAAAGCACTGGATGTCACCGAGGACGAGTGGGAAACAATCCAGCAGACGAACTTAAAGTCTGCCTTCCTATTCTCACAGGAAATCGGTCGCCGGATGCAGGACACGGGCGGCAGTATCCTGAACATTGCTTCTGTTGCGGGACATGTCGCCTTACGGACCGGTGTCGTTTATGCGACGACGAAAGCCGCCTTGATTCAGATGACAAAAGTCCTCGCGCTTGAATGGGGTCCGAAAAATATCCGCGTCAATGCGATCGGACCGTGGTATTTCAAGACACCGCTGACGGAACCGTTGCTCGCCGATCCCGCTTATTTGCAGGACATCGTTGACGTGACACCGCTCGGCCGGGTCGGTGAACTGACGGAACTCGTTGGACCGGCTGTGTTCCTTGCGTCGGACGCCGGAACGTACGTCACCGGACAGACGCTGTTCGTTGACGGCGGGATGACGATTAAAGGATTTTAACGTGAGACGAAAAGGACTTCCGATTTTAATCGAAAGTCCCTTTTTCTGTCGTGTCCTATTTTTAAAGTGAGGTGGGAAAACCAGATGGATTCATTAAGAGATACGATTGCTGTCGTTACCGGCGCATCCCGCGGCGCCGGTCGCGGAATCGCTTACGAACTGGGACGATCCGGAGCAACCGTCTACGTGACGGGTCGCAGTAAGCAGGAAAGCTCCACCGACGGTCGTCCGGAAACGATTGAACAGACGGCCGCCGGTGTCACGGCTCGCGGTGGTTTCGGTATTCCGGTCCGTTGTGACCATACCGATCCAGACGAGATAACTTGCTTGTTCCAACAGATTCAAGACCAGCACGGGCGGATCGACCTGCTCGTCAACAGTGTGTTCGGTGGTTCGGAAGCTTCCCTTCCTGCGGGGCAAGGCAAACGATTTTGGGAACGTCCCCCGGAACACTGGGACGCGATGATGGTCGCCGGCCCGAAAGCCTATTTGCTGACGACGAGGGCGGCTGTTCCGTTGCTTCAGCAAAGTCCAGCAGCATTGATCGTCAATTTGACGTCGTTCACGCCGGATCAAGCCGCCGGCAATTTGTATTATGACTTAGCGATGCAGTCAATCAACCGGATGACATTTGTGATGGGTCAGGAACTTCGAACGTCTCGCGTCGCTTCGATTGCGCTCTGTCCCGGCTTCATGCGGACGGAACGGGTCATCGACGCAGGCTTCAGCAGTGATGCGACTGAAACAACTGCTTATGTCGGACGGGCTGTTGTCGCCCTTGCACAGGATCCGGACATTCTGCAACGGACCGGGCAAGCTTTGTTCGTGTCGGATCTCGCACGTGACTACGGCTTTACGGATCAGGACGGAACGCAACCGGCGACGTTTATAACGTAACTTACGCTTTCCGCTTTGATATTTGAATGGCCATAATAACCGGATAGGCGGTAATCGCTAAAATCCAAATTAGCTTCATCATCAGAGGTTTGCTCCTTTTATATGCGATTTATTTGATTCGCTTACACTTTTAACGATTGAGCTTGTAATCAACAAGAAAAACGGATAGATCAGGAGTGAGCCGATTAAAATAAAGCCGACAATCGGCCCTGGTGCATCCCCTTCATAAGTCACTTGAGATTCCTGTCGTACGGTTTAACCGATAGACGTTGAGAAACGCTTCTAACGGAATAAGTAAGGCGACCGCGTACATGATGCTTATTGCATTGATTTTCAAAAACGTTTTTATAATGCCTTCTCCTCTCTATAACAGATTTTCATAGTATACATACGTGTCTAAACAGAAAAAGAAACACACAAGGAGGAAACGAAGATACTTCATTCAAGCACTCATGACTTAATCTAACAAGCTCTTACAAGTTACGGTCTCGATTTCCACTCATTCGAAATCGAACCCGTCTCTTTAACGACCTACGGCAAACACGGAGATTTACACTACAAAATCCTGGTCGATGAACGACCTTATTCGATTCGTCTGTTACCAAAAAAGCGTTATGTCAATTCTGATTTGTCCCAATCTACACCGGATCTACTTACAAAACAGTTGCGGTATACCGATTATCTGCGGGCAAACGGCATTCCTTTCATGAAGCGCGTGAAACCAACAGATGAGGCTCTTTTTACGACAATCATGGATTCAATCGGACAGGAGTGGACATGTTGTCTGTTCCACTGGATCGACGGACACCACGTGACGGCGAATACAGAACAGACAGCCGCTCGGATGGGTCAGTTAGCCCGTCAGTTACATGATGTTTCGCTGCACGAACAGGAAATTCAGTTTCCGTTTATTGATCATACGGTTACCTATCAGCGTTGGCTCGGCGATTTACAACGGCTCTCGGCTTCTCGAATGCCGGAACCGGTCCAAAATTCATTTCAGGAGTACCTGACTTTGGCACAACAACATCTCGACACCGCAAGACTCCCAAAATCTTCTTCACTTCAACCGGTCATCTCGACTGACTTGAATTCGCTCAACGTCTTATGGGATTCTGATCAACACATCGTTGGAATCGTTGATCACGAACACATCGGTGCAACCGACCGTGTGCAGGATTTGGCCTGGTTGATCAAATGGTATGCCCGGACGGAAGGGATTGACTCGCATGACGTGTCCGGCCGTTTAGCCAAAAGTTTACTGACCCACTATAATTCGCCGACCGTCCTCGTACCGAAAGAGGATCCGCGACTGGCTTCGTTGCTCTGGCTCTCGGGCTGCATGAATCTTCATTTCGTCGAACGGACGAAACAGCTTGCGTTCGATGCAGAAAACAATCCGGTCGGTTATGATCAGTTTCAGCTTCATTTGCAGACATACCGTCTTCGGGGCGAGCGACTGGTCGGTCTGTTAACCTAACAAAAAAACAAGTCACAGGACTTGTTTTTCATAATACGCGGAACGGACTGACGCTGTCGGATGATTTTAAACGATATGTAGCAATTGATTTAAAGTGGCTGTTCAGCGTCTTGACCTGGTACTTGCCTGTTTGCGTAACTAACTCAAGGACATGATAGGTTTTCGTTTTGCTGTCGTACGCGTAGTCGATCAAATCATGATCATTGTTATACAAAAGACGGGCTTGTTTCGTCCGATGATTGATTTCAAAGAAACAGTCCATATTGAAAATCAGTTCGGTTTCCCGTGAGAGCATCTGTGTTTTCTCTACTCCACCTTTTACATACTGGTTCGAAGTCATCGTTTTCGTGCTGCGTTGCTTTTTTGTATCATAAGACAGAATCGTTAATTTATTATCGTTCTTAGGTGAGGTACCGTAAATCTTCAGTTGTGAACCGGCCAGGCGAATGTAATCGGCATAGATTAATTCTTTGATTGTTTCCTGCTGGAGAGGATTCAATGATGTTGTATCAAAGGTATGGAGTTTGATCGAGTCATCGGTTCCTTTCATATGCTCTGCCAGCACATATAATTTGTCACCGGTCACGATCAAATCTTTTCCGAAGCCGCTATAACGTTTCGTCGCACCGATTTTCTTGAAATCCAATGTATATTTCGTCAGTGAAAATTGATTGATTGCCGATAAACTCATCATGTAATAGGCATTTTTATACTTCTTGATTCGCATCGGTGCCGGCTCAATCTGCTTGATGGTCGTCTTACTATTTTTCAAGTTGATGACACGGTTATGATACGAGCTGTACAACAGTCCGTCATGCAGACGATCAGCGCCTTTCAGCGCATAGCGCACCGTTTCGATCTTTTTATTGCCGATATAAGTCTCGAATGTCGTGAGCGGCTGTTCGTAACTTGTTGAAACGACTTGATACGTATCTTTTTGCGCCGCTACAGCGTGATTAAATCCAACAGTCATACTGACAACTGTTGCTGCCATCAGCAGCTTATAGGCTTTTTGCATAAGTTAGACCCCTTCCTGAATTTGTCACAATACCTGAAACGGCATCAAACGGCCGATTGACTGAAACTTATAATCGTCAACCGGTTTAAAGTGGCTGTTCAGCGTCTTGACCCGGTAGTTACTTGTTTCATAATTTCCTTCGAGCACGTGATACATTTTTGTTTTGCTGTCGTACGCATAGTCAATCAGTGCCTGTTTACTGCTGTACAGAACCCGGACCTGTTTCGTCTTTTGATCGACTTCGAGCATGGAATACATATTGAAGACTAAATCTTTTGTCGGTGACAAGGCCTTTGTTTCGTTGACCCACATGACGGGTTGCTTGGACGTCAAAACGATTTTACCCTGTTGCTTTTTCAAGTCATACGACGCAATCGACAGCTCTTCCCCTGCTTCAGTTTTATTGCCGTAAATTTTCAACTCGTTACCGGCATGCCGGAAATGAAAAGCAAAAATCATCGGCTTGATTTTCTCAAGATGGAGAGACGTAAAGTGTTTAGTATCAAACGTATGTATTTCAACCGAATTCGTTTCTGTCTCCATGTTATTGGCGAGGACATACACTTTATCTCCGGTTACGATCATGTCCCGCCCATGACCATCAACTCGTTTCGTCTGGCCGATTTTTTTGAAATCAGACGAATATTTTGTCAGTGAAAATTCATTGAGTGCAGATATAGTTAAGACATAGTAGGCATTTTTATACTTCGTAATCCGCAGTGGCGAGTCGGCGACTTTTTTAAGTGTCGTCTTGCTGTTTTTCAGATTAATCACCTGGTCACCGTAGGAACTGTATAGCAAGCCGTCATGCAGACGGTCAACACTGCCGAGCTTGTAACGAACCGTCTCGACTTTTTTCCCGCCGATTATACTTTCGACTTGCGTCAACGGTTGACTGTAGCTCGTCGAAGCGATTTTGAAGCTGTCCGCCTGAGCAGATGCTGCTTCACTGAAAGCAAATGTACTGCCGGCAACCATGAAACTAATCACTAATTTATTTCTGATGGACATGTCTCTTAACCCTCTCTACGCAAACTGTATTGAGGTTCCAGCAACCGTCACATCGCGACGTCCCCTTTCTCCTCTATATAAATAATACCCATTTAATGTCACTTAGGAAGTCGTGAATCATTAAATGGGTCAATTCGTTTTTCATTAATAAAATTATTTTTTGACGACCGGCCGCATCGGATCAAAGACGGCTTTCGAATCGAAGAACGGGTCCAAGACCTTTGTTTTTTTCGCCAGTGCCTGGTGGAGCCGGATCCCGTCGACATTGATCCGGGCCTGACGGTAATAGTCTTTGCCTAACTGTTTCCAGGCATGCTGCGATGCATCGACGTTATAAAAATAATGGAACCCTTGCTGCGTCAAGTAGCGGTATTTGTCCCCCGTATACCCATGCCAATTCTGAATATCACTGCCGAACGGATAGATTAACTGGCGGGTCGACCCAATCAGTGGTGCGACATCACGGTTGTAGCGGGCCGTATCCGCCTGAATCGTCGCCAGACTGACTTTCCCGATCGCGATGTGACCATACGTATGGCTGGCAAACTGCCATCCGTCCTTCTTCAGAGCGGTCGCCGTCGCTTTCGCCTGTTGACGCGCCTGCTCGACTTTAGTCGATGAACCGTACTGCGCATACGACGACCGGTACCCGAGGACACCGTTGTAGCCGGTGATACCAAGCAATCCTTTTGCGCCGTGGTAAGAGAAGTCCGGATGGCGGTTGACGAACGCATCCACGATCGGCACGAGATCATACGCACCGTCCGGTTTTCCGGTCATAGAATTGGTGATCCGTCCGTTTTTCACTTTCAACGTCGTCGCAAAACCGTCTCCCGTCATATATTCATAGTAGTTGACATCATCCTGCGACAGGACAAGCGGCTTTTTTCCCTTTGGAAAAGGGAGCCCCTTTTCCGTCATCCGTCCGTCTTTCCACGCCGCAAGATCAGTCGGTCGGACGAGGACATAGTTCCGCTGATACAGAGCGGTCAACATCCGTTCGAACTCCCCTTGCGTCACCATATAATCATCGTAGCCCTGCTGTTTCCGGTCCCCGTCAAAGGCGCGTTTCGGTTCGGCGATCAAGGAGTGGAAAAACAGGTGCGGGACGGACGTGCCGGCTTTAATCATACTGAGATCCGCCTGTTTCGCCTCGTATTCCTTCCGCTTTTGTTTGGCTTCCGTCGTTTTTAACCGGTCGACAATCCGGATCGCCCGGGCGTAATCATACTGAGCGGCAATGAAATCAGCTCGCTTTAACTCCTGCCGTATGTAATCCGTGTCTGTCGCCTGTCGCTCGGTCTGTTTTGCTTTCGTTGCCGATACGGCCGACTGTTGATTACATCCACTGACCAACACAATTCCGGCAAGCGTGACTCCGATCCACTTCCTGTTCATATTCATCCCATCCCTTCTTCGATCTGAGGTTTTCTGTCATTATTCTTTATATTCCCGATTATTCAGTTACTTAACGGTTTTCCCGGGGGTATTCCAGTTCGTTATGCCCCCCATCCAAAGCGGAAGTACACAAACCGGCCGGATGGGTGTTTAATAAGGGACGTAATAAAAACACACGGAGGTGCAACACATGATAGAACAAAATGTAATCAATGGAGTATGGTATGACACAGAGGAAACGATTCCGGTCTTCAACCCGGCAACAAAAGAATTGCTCGGACACGTCCCGAGCAGCACGGCAGAAGATGCAGCACGTGCCGTCCAGGCGGCAAGTTCAGCTTTCGTCGACTGGTCACAGCGGACGGCGGACGACCGTGCCGATAAAATCGACGCCTGGTACCGCCTGATTCAACAACATCGTGATGAACTCGCGGAAATCATGACGCTCGAACAAGGGAAACCATTCGTCGAAGCACGCGGCGAAATCGATTACGGAAATCAATATGTCCGCTGGTACGCGGAAGAAGCGCGCCGGATTTACGGCGAAACGATTCCGGCATCCGTTCCCGGAAAACGGCTCTTCGTCGAAAAAGAACCGGTGGGTGTCGTCGCAGCGATTACACCGTGGAACTTCCCGGCGGCGATGATCACACGGAAACTCGCTCCGGCCCTCGCTGCCGGCTGTACTGTTGTTCTCAAACCGTCAGAAGAAACACCGTATACGGCACTCCGTCTTGTCGAACTGGCAATCGAAGCTGGTATTCCGGCTGGTGCAATCAACGTTCTGACGGGTGACGCGGCAACGATCAGCGGTGTCTGGCAAGCCGATTCCCGCGTCCGGAAAATCACGTTCACGGGCTCAACAGCCGTCGGTAAATTGATCATGCGTCAAGCAGCAGATACAATGAAAAAACTGTCGCTTGAACTCGGTGGTCACGCGCCGTTCATCGTCACGGAAAATGCCGATCTCGATAAAGCCGTTCAAGGCGCCATTCGCTCGAAATTCCGCAACGGCGGACAAGCCTGTGTCGCAACAAACCGCTTTTATGTCCAGGCATCGGTCCTTGATGCTTTCACTGAAAAATTCGTCGCCGAAGTCAATCGTCTGAAAGTCGGTAACGGACTCGATGCGGATTCGACGATTGGACCGTTGATCAATGCGAAGGCTGTCGCCAAAATTAAAGCACATATCGACGATGCCGTCGCCAAAGGTGCAACGATTTTAACAGGCGGCACAATTGACGACTCTGTCGGCTATTTCGTCGAACCGACCGTCCTCGGTAATGTCACGGAAGACATGATCTGCATGCAGGAAGAAACATTTGGTCCACTCGCACCGATTTCGGTCTTCGATACGCTTGACGAAGTCATCGAACGCGCGAACAACACACCATACGGTCTTGCGGCCTATGCGTTCTCGGAAAAAATCGACGAAGCTCTCCTGCTCGGTAAAAAACTCGAGTACGGAATCGTCGGTCTCAATGACGGTGCACCATCCGCTGCGCAAGCACCCTTCGGCGGTTATAAAGAAAGTGGACTCGGCCGTGAAGGCGGCGTCTACGGTATCGAAGATTATCTCGAAGTCAAATACTTGTCACTCGGTTAATCACAAAGCAGCCCCTGTCCACTGGACAAGGGCTGTTTTTTCGTTTACTCGACGTACTCATAAAGAACGACACTCTCAATATAATGAATGAAGCGGCGCAATTCTTTTTCTTCCTCGCCCGACAAATCGCCTTCTTTTGACATCGAAGCGATTTCCTGGCGCTGGACTTCGATTGCCCGCAGACAGAGTTCTTCTTTTTGCTGATCGACGTCGGCTTTTCCGCCGACCGGTGACGACCAGCGCGTGTGTTTAAAGCGTAACCGTTTGTAAAATTCAAGTACACTTTGTACGACATCTGCCGGATAGTCGCCGCGGCATCCTTCAAGCCGGGTGATGACCTCTGTCATGACCTGTTCGTACAGCTCATGCTCGACCTGCGTCAAGTAAATCAACTGCTCGGACGACATGTTCGACCGTTTCCGTTTCCAGAGGATTTTCCGGATCGGTTGCATCAGACGAAAACGGGCTTCCTTGTCGATGGCTTCGCGCCGGTTATCGATTGACCGGAAGACTTCTTTTTTCAGCTGATCCGGTGTTTTATGCTCCTGCAGGAACTGCTTTGTAAAATCACGTTCCCACTGGACCGCCTCGAGCCGCAGTTTTTTCAACTGTTGGTTGAAGTGCGTCAATTCTTCCTCACTTTTCTCCTGTGCCCGTAGCAGACGCAGCATGACGTGATATTCATTTAACAAGTCAAAGGCGACGGTCGAGTTTTCTTCCTGGACGACCTGTTTGATTTCCGTGATCGCCCGTTTGACCATCCGCTGTTTGTACGAATTCAAATCGAGTTCCGGTTGGACATCCGCCTCGCCGCGGTTAAGTAACGGCAGAAGAATCGTTGCAAGCACCAGCGTAAAGATGATGACACCGGCCGCGAGGAAAATAATCAATGACCGTTCCGGGAACGCTTCGCCTGATTCCGTCAGAAACGGCAGAGACAGGACCCCGACCATCGTAATCGTACCGCGGACCCCGACCAGTGTCGTGATGATGTCCTGTTTGAATGCCGGCTTTTGATGATCGGCCTTTTTCAGGAAGCGATGGTCGAACCAGTTGAAGAATATCGTCCAAATCAAACGGATCAATAGAATGACACTGCCGATTTCAATGACGTAGAGCATCAGCCGCCAGTTATTGATGGCGTCGTCAGCAAAGATTTCGCGTGTCGCTTCCGGCAACGTCAGACCGAGCAACAGGAAGATGATCCCGTTTAAGATGTAGGCAATCATCGTCCAGATGTTGTCCGTCAATGTCTGTTCCTGAGCGAAAAACGTTTCGGTCCGCTCTTTAATCAACGCGTGCAGGATTCCGCCTGTGACGACGGCGATGACGCCGGATGCATGCAGAATTTCTTCCGCGACGAAAAAGATGATGAACGGTGTCAGGATTTGCAGTAACGCATAAAAGACGACATCTTCAATCCCCGTCCGGCGTAATTTCATCTTCAGCCAGTTCATCGCGATGCTGATCGTAAGACCGACGACGGCTCCGACGACGAACATGTAGACGAATTCCGTCGTCGCCTGCTGGATCGAGAAGTAACCGGTGACGACGGCGGCGACCGCATAACTGAAGGCAACCAGTCCCGAGGCGTCATTGATCAACGACTCACCGCGGACAAGATTTAAGATCTGTTCCGGAATCTGAACGCGTTTCGCGATCCCGTTGACGGCAATCGGATCAGTCGGTGACAGGATGGCCGCGAGCGCAAAGGCGGCCGCGACCGGAATGACCGGTACAAGCCAGTTGATGAAGTAACCGCCGATGACCGTCGTCAACAGGACGAGGACGATGGCATTACCGAAAATGGCGGCACGCATCTTCCACAGTTCATCACGCGGAAAATGTGAACTGTCGTTATAAAGCAATGGAGCGATGAATAATAACAGGAACCATTCCGATTCGACTTCAATCTTCAGCCCGCTGATCAGCAGCGCGGCAATCGTTCCGACGAGGATTTGAATCAACGCGGTCGGAATGAAGCGGATGTAGTGTCCAAGGACTTGAGTCAAGATGATTAAGGCAAGCATTAACAAAATAAGTGATAACGTTTCCATAGAAAACCCCTTCCATACTTTCACTGTTTCTCTGGTTATATCGTAACATAGTTTCTCACTGACTTAGGAACAGAACCCCTTGTCAGTCCTCATATAAGGCGATGACCGCCCGGGCCTGCTCCTGGATCTCTTGACGCAGGAGCAACGGTTCGAGAACCCGCACTTCCCGCCCCAATCCGAATAACTGTCGTCCGAGAAACGGCAGTTCGGCAACCGGCACGAACCACGTCCGCAACGCATTCAGCGGCAAAACCCCTTCAAGTAACCGTTCGCCGAGCGGCGTCAACTCGAGACGGACCGTCACCTGTTCTCCCGCCTGCCCGAGCTGCTCCGCCTCCTCAAACGTCATTCGCTGTGACGGAACCGTCGTCTCGGTCACCTGCTCCATCCGGTCGACCCGGTACTGTCGTAATCCGCGGTCTGTCTGCGCGAGCATATACCAGCGGCTCCGTTCAAACGTCAGACCAATCGGATCAATCCGAATCGTCCGGCGGCCGCTTGTCGTCCGGTAAATCAGCTCACCCTGCACTTCCGTTTCCATCAGCCGCAACAAGTCGCGCGTCAACGGAGACGCCGGTGTATCCGGTTTGGCAAAACGGACGCGTCCTTTGAGCCGGTCGAGCTTCAGTTCGAGATCCGCCGGCAGTTCGTGCAAATACCACTCGGCGAGATTGCCGCGTAACGTACCGAACGGCAAATCCGGCACCTGGCCGACCCAGTCGAGCATCAAAAACAGTGTGATGGCTTCCTGTTCCCGCAAAGCAAGCGGCGGCAACAGACGGTTTGGTAAGACCCGGTAGCCGCCAGCCGGTCCGCGTTCGCTGTAAAACGGATAGCCGTTTGCTTCGAGCTCCAACAAATCGCGCTGGATCGTCCGTAAGGAAACGCCGCATGCTTCCGCCAGTTCCCGCGCCGTCAGCAGTTGTTGCCGGTTCAACAGACGCATCAGTTTCAGCTGTCGGGTTTTCATGATAAAAAACCTCCTTTAATTATGACATCTTTTGTCATGATTATACCGTAGACTAAAAACAGAACGAACCAAAGGAGGAAAAAAAGATGACACAAACCGTTTTATATATCGCCTGCAGCTTAGACGGTAAAATCGCCCGTTTGGACGATTCACTCGATTGGTTGTTCGCTGTTGAAGGAGACGGTGATAACGGCTACGCGACGTTCATGCAGGACGTCGGTGCCGTCATCATGGGGCGGAAAACGTTTGACGAAGTAATGATTCTCAGTAACGACTACCCTTACTCCGCCATCGACAACTATGTCCTGACCCGGCAACCGGACAAACAGTCGGACCATGCCACGTTTACGAATGAGCCGCTCGATGTCTTGCTTGACCGGATTGGTCCGACGGTTGACGGCAAGATTTGGCTGATTGGCGGCGGCGAACTGATTCAGGAAGCGTTACGGTTGAAACGAATTAATCAGATGGAACTGGCGATTGCCCCTGTCGTCCTCGGCAGCGGCATCCCGCTGTTTCCGGAAGGAACGCTCGAAACCCGGTTCCATCTGACCGGTTGCCGTCCGTCCGGACAGTTCATCATGGCCACGTATGACGTCTTAAAAGGATGACACCTCAAAAATACGCTGACCGGGCTTGAAGCCGGTCAGCGTATTTTCGAATCAGGATTTTGGTTTCGTTTTTTTCGGTTTTGGTTCCGTCCACTTGAATATTCCGTTCATAAAGTTGAAAATCCGTCTTGATTCCTTTGTCATCAGCGGTCCGAGAATCGCGAGAATCAGGACATAGAGTGCCGAGAACGGGGACAGGATCTCCATCAAACCGCCGGCGATGCCGAGGTTCGCGACGATGATTGAAAACTCACCGCGCGAGACGATTGTCAGCCCGATATTCGAGGACGCTTTGTGCGACAGTCCGGCCCGGCGTCCGGCAATCATGCCGGCGACATAGTTTCCGACAATCGTGATGACGACGGCACCGAGGGCAAGCCAGACGGCGTCAAGCAACATCGTCGGATCGATGCTCAGTCCGAAGCTGAAGAAGAAGATGGCACCGAAGAAATCACGGAACGGCACGACGAGGTGTTCGATCCGTTCGCCTTGATCCGTTTCCGAAAAGACGAGTCCGAGCAGTAAGGCCCCGATGGCTTCCGCGACATGAATCGTTTCCGAGAACCCGGCGACGAAGAACAGGGCGGCAAAGACGACGATGATGAAGACTTCATCCGACGCAATCTTCAGCATCCGGTTGAGGAGCGGTGTTGCCTTCCGAGCTATGATGAAGAACAGCAGCATGTAACCGAGAGCGATTAAAATCGATGTGACCGAAGACAGTAACGTCGTTCCGTCGCCAAGCAGGAGTCCCGATAAGACGGACAGGTAGACGGCGAGGAAAATGTCTTCGAACATGATGATCCCGAGAATTAACTCGGTTTCCGTATTCCCGGTCCGTCGCAGATCGACGAGGACTTTCGCAACGATTGCGCTCGACGAAATCGTGATGATTCCGGCGATGATCAGCACTTCATATAACGGGAAGCCGGCGATGAATCCGTACAATAATCCACCGGTGAAGTTAATCGATAAATAAATTGTTCCACTCGTAACGATCGATTTACCCGACCGGATTAATTTCCCGATTGAGAACTCCAGTCCCAGATAAAACAGGAGGAACAGGACACCGATGCGTCCGAGGAAGCTGATAAACTCAGCACTTTCAATGAACTTGAAGTCTAGTATCCCGATTGTCGGAGCGTGCGGTCCGACGATCATTCCAAGGATGATTAAAAACGGAATGATCGAAAAATTCAATTTGTTCGCAAGCAAAGCTGCGATCGCCACTAAGATAAGCGCGGTACCGACTTCAAATATTAAATGATCCATCTATCATCCGCCTCCTTCGATTGAGAAGAGTGCTTTCGTGATGTGGCGGACATTTTGACGCTCTCCCGACAGGACAATCGTGTCTCCGGCTTCAAGACGTGTCTCCGGCCCCGGATTCAATGATTTTGATTTATCATGTTTGAGAACGGCAATAATCGAGATATCATACTCGTTTCGTACGTCGAGTTCGCCGATCGTCCGGTTGTTGACGGATGAATCCTCACCAATCTTAAACCATTCAATGACGAGATCATCAAACGCCAATTCGATTTTTTCAAGGTCCTTCGGTTTATACGCCAGGCCGCCTAAAATACCTGCCATCTGTCTTGCCTCCGCGTCGTTGAATGTCACACTCGAGATACTCTCATCAAAATCGTCATCGTCATAGTGGTGCATTTCCCGGCGTCCGTCATCGTGGACAATCACGACCACCTTGTCTCCTCTTGTCGTAATTCCTTCGAACTTCCGGCCAATTCCCGGTAAATCTACTTCACGCATATCCATGTTGATAGTTCCTCCTTTTAGTTGGTCAATCTGATAATTTTACAGGTGATGATGTGCTTTTTGGATGAGTGATTTGAATTTCTCGTCACTCAAAATATCTTGAAGGTCATGCAGCTGTTGTAAATCCGCTTTCGCCATGATGACAAACCCGTCTTCCTCGATGAAGGCAACGCGATCTCCTTCCTCTACTTGTAACGCCTGTCTGATTTTTTTCGGGATCGTGATTTGCCCTTTGGACGTCAACTTGGATAGCTCCATTCCGAACTTCCTTCTTTCTTTGTCTGATTTTCCTTACTTCCTTACTTTTCTTATTCCCAGTGTAACATACGTTCAAACCAATTCCGAGTACTTTGCTTTGAATTGATAAAAAAAGATTTTTTCTCATCCTTCAGGCGGGTAATTTGCGGACAAAGATGGACTATACTGAAGGAAAGAAAGGAGGAACGGATGATGAAAAAATGGCATCTTGTCTATTTGCAACTTGTCTGCAGCGGGTTGTTGATCAGTCTGTTCGGATTGGCCGGAGTCGCCATTTCCCTGCTGATTAAAAGAGCACAAAGGGGATTCTCACTGGAGGTTTTACTTGATAAACCGGGTTATTTCATCTTAATGGCGGGACTGCTCGCATTAATTCCGAGTCTGCTAATCCTGGTGCATGTCTTAAAAATTCTCCGGTCGCTTAAGAGAAATATGACTGAAACAAATGTCCTCTCTTCTTCCTTCGGCACAATTAAAATCTGTTTTGCCCTTATCAGTTGTGTCGCGGTCGGTCTGTTTCCGGTCATGTTCATCGTCGCCGATCGAGATGATGCACCGGGTCTGATCCTATTTGCTTTTATACTGATTTTGATTCCCTTTACGTTGAGTGTGATCAGTTCGCTTCTGCAGTCACTACTTCAGAAACCAGATTGACGTTCTGAACAAGTATTCGATTTTTTTGGTACAGCACATCATGTATACTTCCTGTATATTTTTAGAAAAATATGTATTTGTAAAGTAGGTGAACCATTGTTACTCGTGCCTCAACACTCTTTGTATCATTTGAAACTTAATCGTTTAGAGATTTTTTTGTACTACTTAATGTCTACTTCATCGATATTATACGCGATAATATATTTAAACCGAACAAAACATATTTAAATCAAAGAAAAAGAAGAACTCTATTTTGAGATTCTTCTTTTGAAAAATAAACTTATTATTTAAATTTTAATTTTAATAATATACTATGTTTTCTCCTGATATTAATTGTTTCGGAATTTCTACAGCACTACCTAATGGATGATTTGAAAAAATCAATCTAATATTTCTAACAGCTGTATATGTTTCGATTACTAAATCACGTTGCTTTTCATATAGAGTAGTATCATATTTGTTATTAGTTAATTCATGTGCAGGAACTTGTCTTATTTTTCGAATGTTTTTCAAAGGTTGAATAATATCTAAGTTAAGGTTATTTGAAGTTCTTATATTTTTTGACAACCATTCTTGAAACATAACTAAGCTTCCTTTAGGATTTCCATTTTCATCTTTTCTCTCAATTTTTTTTATTAAAAATTCATCTTTTTGGAATGTTTTAACAGAAATATTATGAACAAACATCTTTTCCATCACTAATACAAAGTCATAATAATTTTTCATAGTTGGTAAAAGAATATTTCTGTAACCTTCAGGCATATCAAAATAATGAGTTCCAAATGTTTTTGAAAACAATGAAGGTATTCCCATTGCTTTACATTGCTCATTAACAATTATCATTTCATCTATTAACGCATGAAATATCCAATATTTTGTAACCCACTCTCCATGAAGCAAGTTTTTTATAAATCCTTCTTCAATAGTATATAACTTTTGATTTTCAAGTTCATATGCATTCCATAACATCTGAATTTTTGGAGGTAAGTTTGATAAATCTATTAAGAATACTCCCATTGATCTTATCAATGGTTCATCCTTCACATATGCCATGCCGTAGTCTTTTATATACTCATTTTCAGCATATTCGTTGTAAAAGTCATGATTAATTTCTATCGTACCTCTATAGCCACTATCATACACAATATATTTAGGATTATTAATATATCTTTCTAATATTTCTATATCAAAATATATGATGTCAAATTGTCCTCTTCCCGACTGCATCAATACTGTGTAAGGACTTTTATAATCTACTTCAATTTCCTTTAGCGCAGTTTCAGTTGGATAAAGACATGCATGCGTTTTTTTATCAGAAATATATTTTTTTTGTACTTCTATAGATATATTTAAATTAAATCCTCGAATATGAGGATTTAATACTTCATTCTCTGATATTACTTCTATCATCCCTCTATCTATTAGTTCAAATAATTCTTTTTCGTTATAATGACTCATTTTTAAAATAGGTAATCCATTAAAATCCTCAGAATTCAGGTAATAATCAATTATCTCAGTTAGAGCAATATAATCGTTCATTTCTAGTGCCTCTTTCCGTTTAATTTTTTTGAATAAGTTGTATACATTATTCTCATTTCAAAATAATTTTTTCTGAAATTATAAATAATAATAAACGTATGTAAAATATCTGTTACTGCGTGATTATATACTCATCCCGTAACATCGCATACATCTTGACATCATGAAATGCTCCTTTGATGAAGATTAACCGGCGTAACGTTCCTTCGTACGTCATCCCGACTTTTTCCATCACCCGGGCTGAACCGATATTCGGCTCCATGCACCGCGCCTGGATCCGCTCGAGCATCAGTTCTTCAAAACCATACGCCATGACCCGTTCGACGGCTTCCGTGACAATCCCTTTGCCCCAAAACTGACGCGATAACGCATACCCGAGTTCCGTTTGTTTATTGTCGTCGAGCAACAGGTGGATGAAATCAATCGTTCCGATCATCTTGCCGGTTTCCTTCCAGATGATTGCCCACGGTGCTTCTTTCCCCTGTTCGTAGTTCGACAGGACATAGTTCAAAAACTGTTCTGCCTGTTCGACCGTCTGATTGGCATTCCATGTCACGTAACGGGCGGTTTCCTCGTCCTGCGTGTATTCGAATAAATCGTTAAGATCGCTTGCTTGAAGCGGTCGCAGCACCAATCGTTTGGTCTCAAGGACCGGTAAGTGCTGATAAAATTCCGTTTCCGTCATGTTCGTTCCCCCGTTCTTTTTTTACATTATATAGAAAAAATAACAGGAATGCGATACAGTGGAGACAGAATCTTAAGGAGGTGTTGGATGATGTCACGAGAATGCACATCCTGCCAAATTGACATGGTTGAAAATTGCGATGTCCATGTCAAAGGAGCTCTATACGGTATAAAAATCAAAAAGCCCGGGCTCCTGTTCAGTAAAGCGTCTGCCGAAGCCAAAGCCGCTGTCTGCCCTCAATGCGGTCGTGTCGAACTGTATGTTGAAAATCCCAAAGATTTTCTTAAGGCGTAAAAAGGAGGTTAAGTATGTCTATCAGATCACGATCCGTCAGTCTAATCACACTGATTTCGTTCGTATTGCTGCTGTTATGGACGACCGAAATCATTTCTCCAATCCTGTTCGTTATGGGCTTTGCTCCGCTTGCCCTTGCGATGCTCGGAATCGGTATAGTTGAACTCAGAGAGGTGCTTCGATCATGATTCCCTCGCTTTTTCAAGCTGTCCCGATGACCGTTGATCAGGCAACTGCCATTCTGAAGTGGACCTATCCGCCGCCGTACGATTTTTACAACATGGAAACGTCGGAGGAGGCATATGCTGAACTGCTTGACGGTTCCTATCAGGCCGTCATCGCTCACAAACAACTCGTCGGCTTCTTTTGTACGGGCCGTTCTGCGCAAGTCCCACCTGGTCGCCCGCTTCATTTGTACCCAGATGACCATTTGGATATCGGACTCGGCCGGCAGCCCGAACTGACCGGACAAGGGACAGGATTTGCGTTTTGTTCGTTTGTCCTTGATACGGTCAAAGCGAAATCGGCGTTACCGCTCCGTTTAACGGTCGCTTCGTTTAATGAACGGGCGATTCACCTGTATGAACAGCTCGGATTTCAACGCCACGCCGCGTTTTCGACGACGCATGCCACGTTTCTCATCATGACGCAATCTCATACATAAAACACCATTCCGACGTGATGCCGGAACAGCGTTTTTTCTGTTACTGCTGTCGTTTGTTTTTGACCGTTTCCACCGTTTGAAAGACATTCGAATACATGGCGGTAATATGTCTCTTCGTTTTAACATCGTTGTATAACCCGTATGTCCAAAACAAAGTCGTTTTCCCGTTTAAGTAACCGGCTGCATAATCGGTCGTCTCTCCCGCCGCTTCCTTGTACGAAATCCAGTCCGCGATAAACGGCACATGCCCCTTATTCGATCCGATGAAAAACGTCGGAATTCGCATTTTCAGGTAGGTGTCGGCATACTCGCCTTGATCCGCTTCCAGTAACTTGTTCGGCATGATCATGACCGCGTCGAAAGCAGAAGCGACCTGCTTACGATTTTTTAATTCAGCGAATGAAATTTCCTTTAAATGGACGTTGTCTTCCCGAACTTCCGGTGCTTTCCCGATATAGGCAATGTGTAAATATTCGCCAGTATACCGAGGGAAGTCGGGCTCTTTCGGTTGTCCGGTTCCACATCCGCCAAGCATCAGCGCCATCGTGACCGAACAAAAAACTCGTTTTTTCATAACGGCACTCCTTTTAAATGAATATGTGCAGATAGTCGTCAAAAATCCTCGTCATAACCTTCGGTGTATTGGCGATGTAGACGTTGATCTGTTCCTGATTCGACTGAAGCGGATCAAGATCCGTCTCGTCCGTCGGAACATCTGAGATGCCTTTAATGATGATGCATTCGACGTCATTTTTCCGGCAGATATAGGCAATCGCCGCTGCTTCCGTATCGGCAATCGTGATATCGTTCGCCTGCAGTTCGAGATAATCGTTCCACATGACGACGGCACGATCGGCCGTCCCGATCGTGCCGTTACCTTTCATGCCGTATTTCAGTACATCGATTTCAACGATAAACGACGGCTTAAGCAACGGTTCGATTTCCTTGACCGTACAGTCATATTGAACGGCACGGTCCGGAGTGAGGATGTCGAGGATGTCAAACCGTTCGTCGATTCCGGCACATGTTCCGATGACAAGCACTTTTTGAAGCGGAAAACGCGCCAGCATATACTGATTTGCACCGACCCCGTTCACTTTACGGATACCGGTACTGTAAAAGACGACCGGCGTCCCGTTGATCTTCCGGAAAAAATATTCTCCGTACGGATACGTCGTTCGTTCCGTTTCTTTTACGTCAAAGTATTCTAACGCTGCTTCGAATTCCCAAACGGTGGCGATACTGACGCCGATTTCAATGCGCTTTAAATCAGGGATTAATCCCATTTTTCTTCTTCGTCGATCCAGACATTCCGTTTTAAATCAAGTGTCTGTCCTTCATCGTGAACACCGAAGTAACACGGCAACTCTACAGTGGCACCGCCGGCTTGCTCAAAGCAGGTCCGGAACCATTCACCGATCAGGCGCTGTTCCTCTTCAATCAGCGTTTCCTCATGTTCTTCATAAAAAGCATCAAACGCCTCAGACTGATTGTCCGGTACAACCGCATAGACGATTTCATCGAGTACCGATTTACTGCCGGCAAAACCCGGTGTTCCCTCTTCTTCAAATACTTCGTTGGCGTCTCGGTCCATCGAAAAGAGCGTAATCGATACCTCATGGCTCAACGGCTCGATGAAGGCCGCGAAATCGAGCAGCTCGACATCCGCTGCAAAAGTCGATGCCGTGAGGGTCTTTAACTGGTTGACCAACGACTCTGTGTGTGGCGCAAGATTCTCTTGGATGGAAGCCAAGTATTCATTAACTGTAAACATATGTATAACCTCCGTCATCTTTTTTTGACCATCCTGTATTTAGGATTCTTTTAAATTATCCCATACAAAAAATGGATGTTCCTTTCTTCATCATCCCGTCTTTCCCTTGTTCAAGCAAGTCTTTTTTGAATGTAAAAAACAACCTCCACCCGTATTCAGGTGGAGGTCTGCCGGCTTAACGTTGCTCGGCTTTGTCGTACGATAAGTTTTGACCGTTTGTCGCGATGACTTGTTTGTACCAGTCGAACGAATCCTTTTTCATCCGTTCCATCGAACCGTTGCCTTCATTGTCACGGTCGACATAAATCATCCCGTAGCGTTTTTTCATCTCGCCCGTCGTAAACGACACGATATCGATGATGCCCCATGGCGTGTAACCCATCAGTTCGACGCCGTCTTCCGTGACCGCTTCCGTCAACGCTTCGATGTGCGTTTTCAGGTAATCAATCCGCGCTGCGTCATGAATCTGACCGTCTTCAATCGTATCGACGGCCCCGAAGCCGTTTTCGACGATGAAGAGCGGGAGCTGATACCGGTCATAGAGACGGTTCAGGACGTAGCGGAGTCCGATCGGATCAATCGCCCAGCCCCAGTCGCTCGACTGGATGTACGGATTCTCGACACCGTTCGCAAGACCACCGTTAACGATGTTGCCTGTATTGTTGACAGTCGCATCGTGTTTGACGGTCGTCGACATATAATAGCTGAAGCCGATGTAGTCGACCGTTCCGTTTTTCAGGATCTCATCGTCGCCCTCGAGAATCGGAATCTGATGGCCTTCCCGTTCAAACTCTTTTAAGGCATAGTTCGGATAATAACCGCGTGCCTGAACGTCCGGGAAGAAGTAGCGCTGACGCATCGATTTTTCCGCCAGCATGACATCTTCCGGATGCGACGAGTACGGATAAATCGGGACGTGCGAAATCATTGCCCCGATCTGGAAGTCGGGATTGATTGCTTTCCCTTTCGCGACCGCAAGGGCACTGGCAATCAACTCATGGTGACCGGTCTGATACATGACTTCCATCGCGTTTTCACCCGGCTCGACTTTGACACCGGAGTTCGTCCAAAGGAACAACGGGTTTTCGACATCCATCTTATTGTTGATTTCGTTGAACGTCATCCAGTACGTGACTTTGTCTTTGTAACGCGTGAAGCAGACTTCAGCGAACCGTTCGAAGAATTCAGCCACTTTGCGGTTGCGGAACCCGCCGTATTCACGGGCCAGGTGCAACGGCATCTCGAAGTGTGACAGCGTGATGATCGGTTCGATGCCGTGTTTCAATAACTCATCAAAGACGTCATCATAAAACTGCAGTCCGGCTTCGTTCGGTTCCGCTTCATCGCCGTTCGGGAAAATCCGGCTCCAGCCGATGGATGTCCGGAGACATTTTAATCCCATCTCGGCGAATAGCGCGATGTCTTCTTTATAGCGGTGGTAAAAATCGATTGCTTCATGGTTCGGATAAAACGTTCCTTCTTCAATCGTCTCGGTGATCCGGCGGGCGACGCCGTGTTCGCCTGCTGTCATGACGTCGACGACGCTTGGTCCTTTACCGCCGGCGTTCCAGCCGCCTTCAAATTGATGGGCAGCGAGTGCCCCGCCCCATAAAAAGTCGTTTGGTAATGTTTTCATCTTCATTTCCTCCTTGTTTCTGTCTCTTATTTTACGATCGTCAAAATCTCTGTGTTTGCTTTGACCGAACCGTTTTGCGTCGCAATGACTTCGGCGTAACTCGACGCGTTCGTGACGATGACCGGTGTAATTGTCTGTAAGCCGTGCTGTTCAATCATTGCCGCGTCAAACGTCAGCAATGTTTGACCCGCTTCGACATGCGTTCCGTCTTCAACATGTAACGTAAATGGCTGACCGTCCAAGCCGACGGTTTCGAGACCGACGTGAATTAAGACTTCAACACCACTCGTCGACCGGAGACCAATCGCATGTTTCGTCGGCGCAATCATGACGATTGTACCGGTGAATGGCGCGACGACTGTGTTGGACGTCGGGTGAATCGCAACACCTTGTCCCATAGCTCCTGAGGCAAACACTTCGTCCGGAACGTCCGATAATGGGACGACTTGTCCCGCGAGCGGTGCTTGAATCGTTTCTTCGTTCGTCAATGTCGCGCTGACTTCCTGAGCCGGCATCGGTGTTGTCGGAGCAGTTACGACCGGGGCAACTTTTTCTTCTCCAAAACCAAGGATTTGAATCAGAACGATTGGCAAAATCAAGGCAATCGCCGTTCCGATCAACAATCCGACAATCGACGACGGATAATCGGAACTGATGCCGTTGACGAGGGTCAATGGTCCCGGGAGACCAGCGTAAGCAAAGTAATACGGTTTGAAGAAGCTGGCAACGACCGCTCCGACCGCTCCCGAGATACAGCCGTAAATGAACGGTTTCTTAAAGCGTAGCGTCACCCCGTAAATCGCCGGTTCCGTAATTCCGAAAATTCCGGTCAGACCGGCCGAAATCCCGACTTTTTTTGTTTCTGTATTGCGTGTTTTTAAAATGACACCGATAACGGCACCGACCTGGGCGATGACGGCAATCGTCTGGTACGCCTGGAACGAATCCCGACCGTATTGTTCGAAGTTCGCCAGGACCATCGGCGTGACGCCCCAGTGGACACCGAAGATGACGATGATTTGCCAAAAACCGCCGATGATGAGTCCGGCCAACGCCGGTGCATTTTCCGCTAAATAATTGTATCCGTTTGCAATTCCTTCCGCTCCGAGGGTCGTGATCGGACCGATGACGAGAATCGTCAACGGGACCATGATGACCATACAGAAGAACGGGACGAACAACGGCTTGATGACATCATTGATCGTCCGGTTCAGGAACCGTTCGAGGTAAGACAGTAACCAGACGAGGAACAACGGCGGTAAGACCGATGACGTGTAGGTTGTTCCCGATAACGCGATACCGATGAATGAAATCGACTCGCCGGACGTGATCCGTCCCGCCATCTCAGCCCACGTCGGACTGACAAGTGCCGCACTACAGGCGACGGCGATGAACTGATTGACTTTAAAATGATTCGCTGCCGTGATCGCAATGAAAATCGGCAGGAATGTAAACGGTGCCCATGATATAAAGCTGAACACTTCATATGTTCCCGTCGCGGCAAAGTCTTTAAACACAAGCGAAATTAAGATGAGTGCCCCTTGCAGGATACCGGCTGCCGCTAAAATATAGACGAACGGTGCAAACACTGCGGACATCGTCGCGATGATCCGGTTTAAGATTGTGCCTTTCGGTGCTTCGGTTCCCTGATCCGAATTCCCGTCATCTAATGAAACGAGTGGACGAAATGCTTCATAGACTTCTCCGACGTGTTGCCCGATGACGACCTGGAACTGACCGCCTGATTCGACGACCGTGATGACGCCCGGTAAAGCAGCTACCTGGTCTTTTGCTTTCGCATCCGACCGTTTCAACACTAAACGCAACCGTGTTGCACACCGCGCGACACTGATGATATTGTCCTCGCCGCCGACCGCTTCTAAAATCGAATGCGCCAGCTGCTGATAATCCCGCACTTTACTCATCCCTGAACCCCCTTATGGTGTAAATCCGTATCGTACGTTCTTATTATAATTGTACATGTACAATTTATCAATCCATATTTAATTTAATTATTCGTATTATTTAGTTCGAAATCGTCTTATGCTATAGTAAAAAAGCAGAACAATTACTGGAAAATGAGGGTGAACCATGCTGAAATACCAACAGACGGCAACGGAAATCGAAGCCTATATCGAGCAACATGCGTTACAGCAAGGAGATAAATTACCGGTTCTCGATCACTTGATCCGTCAATTCGAAGTCAGCAAAACGACGATGACGAAAGCACTGGAACTACTGGAGCGAAAAGGTACCATCTTTCAAGTCCGCGGCAGCGGTATTTTTGTCCGAAAGACCAATCGAAAAGGCTATATCGAGCTGTTTTCGACGCAAGGTTTTAAGCAGAATCTCGTCGAGCACGACATCCAGTCCAAAGTCCTGTCGTTTGAGCTGATTCCGTGTCCGGAAGCGATCGCTGAAAATCTCGGCTGTACGACCGGTGACATGGTTTATTTCATTAAACGGATCCGTTACATCGACGGCAATATCATGTGTCTTGAGGAGTCCTATTACCGTCAAACCATCGTGCCTTACTTAAACCGGGAAATCGTTGAACAGTCGATCTTCGAGTACCTCGAGACGGCGCTTGGCCTGAACATCGGGTTTTCGGACATGTATATGCATGTCGGCAAGTTACCGGATGCGATTGCCAAACACTTGAAGCTGACAGCCGGTGATCCGGCGTTGACGGTCGAGACAATCTTCCACCTGACGAATGGCCGGCCGTTTGACTATTCCGTCATCACCTATCATTATGAGCACTCGCAATTCGTCGTTCAGGCGAACGGCTTGTATTTATGAGGGGGATGGTCGCATGAATGAAGAAATATTGTTTTTTTACGCACTTTTCGCAGGCGGAATCGTCTGTATAATCTTAAGTATCTTGTTATACTTCTGGCTCCGCGAGGATACCGGAATCGAATTTTCCACGTTCGGCCGACTCGTTTTCATGTGTTTAGTTGGTGTCGGACTCATCTGGTATACGGCTCCGAGTTTGAAGTACGTCGTTTATCATGACTATGCGACGACTAAAGGAGTCTGTACGGTGGAATACGATGATCAATCCAAACCGCGGACGATTGATCTTTATTACGATGAAACAGGAGACTATTTCAGTTTCTTGGATCGGGCAGACCTCGGCGCATACGGACCGGACGTCCCGTATACCTGTCACGTGACAACGACAAAAGATCATGAATTTGAGATTTCTTATCGGATTTATGATGTCAAGACGAACAAGTTATTGTATTCGTCTGAATAACTGATACGTTTAAAAAGGAGTACTGTTTAGTTTATGTCATTACTATTTTTTACACTGGCCGGACTTGCTGAAATCGGCGGTGGTTATTTAATTTGGCTGTGGTTGCGGGAGGGACGCCCTGCTTATTTCGGACTGCTCGGCGGTCTTTCGCTTGCATTGTACGGGGTCATCGCAACCTGGCAGACGTTCCCGACTTTCGGCCGGGTCTATGCCGCATATGGCGGAGTATTTATTGTCCTTTCGCTTCTTTGGAGTGCCGGCATCGATAAAAAAACACCCGATTTTTACGACTGGCTCGGCGGCGGGATTTGTTTGCTTGGTGTCGCTGTTATCTTATTTGGTCCGAGGAATTAATACTTACAGGAAATTCGGATTGACGAACTTGTTTCTTGAAAAGGATGTGTCCAGATGAATGCTGAAATCATCACTTATTTTTTCATTTTTTTATTGGGTATCGCGTTTGTCTTACCGGCCTGTTATATTCTTGTCCTTCATTTCGGCAATAGGCAGTATGCTTTCTTAAAGAAGCTCAAGTGGACGGGTGTTCTGTTTCTTGGATTGCTGTGTCTGTGGATGACAATGCCGAGCTTCACCGAGATGGTGTTTCGGGATTACCGTGTATTAGAAAGCGCCTGTGTTCTGGAACCGTCTGAATCAAAAGGAACATCGATCGATATCACGTTAACGGAAACCAACGACACGTTTTCTTTCCGTGACGCACCTGATCTTGAAGCTTACGACAAAAAGGTTCCGTATTATTGTCAGGTGACGACGACCCGGAATCAAGAATTCGGAATCGATTACCGGGTCTATGACAAAAACACGAAAAAGCTGCTTTATACGAATTGAACAGACAAAACAAGCGGAGTCCCTGTTCACAGGAACTCCGCTTATTTACTGTTCGATACCCGCTCGTTCAGCCGGTTCAAGAAACAGTTCATCATCAAATGTCGTCAGCTCAATCATCCGGCCGTCTTTTTCGTACCAGGCAGCCAGTCCTTCCCGGTCGATCCATTTCCAGCCGGCTTGCCGGATCCGCATTTCGTATAATACGCCTGGACCTTCTAATTCCGACACAAGATGCGTCTTGACTAATAAACCCTCCGGCTTTTCCTGAACCGTCCCCGTTCGTGGAATCGGAAAACCATTTACGTTTGACGTTTCAAACAGATAATACCAAGCCGTTCCGCTGATGATCACCACGGTTAATACACCTGCCAGGCACTTTCCCACGCGTCGCGTATTCATGTCATCCCGCCCTCTTCATTCATCTATGTATCCATTTGATTTTACCAATCATTTCCTTAACTTGACCTCCTGCTCAGGGCGGATTCTTAACGGACAAACAAAATGAAAACGAATAAGAAACGTGTCATTTTTGTGAAAAGATGTGAAAAGAAATGAAAAAAATTAATATTTTTTCATTTATCTTGACGACAAGACGTCTTCCTTACAGTCTCAACGGTTTGACAACTCCCGGCACAGAGCCGTTTTTAGTCATTTTCAAGTCGTCAAGCGGCTTAGCGACTTGACTTCATTTCCTACTATGTTACGATACGAACTTATTAAAGGGAGTGAACAGAACTTATGAAATTCAGAAAAGAAAAAGTCAATGTCGTCGACATGAAGCAAACCAAAAAAAGTGTCTACGCGACCGGAATTGGGAATGCGATGGAATGGTTCGATTTTGGTCTTTATTCCTATCTCGCAATCATCATCAGTCAAAACTTCTTTAGCGCTGTTGAAAATGATGAACTGAAGCTTGTCTTTACCTTTGCGACGTTTGCGATCGCTTTTTTAATGCGACCAATCGGCGGAATCGTTTTCGGACGAATCGGAGATCGCCTTGGACGAAAGGTTGTCCTGACGACAACAATCGTCATGATGGCAGCGTCCACCCTGCTCATCGGTTTGTTACCAACGTATGATCAAATTGGGATTTGGGCACCGATTCTACTGTTACTGGCTCGGATTCTACAAGGTTTCTCAACCGGCGGTGAATATGCCGGCGCGATGGTTTATATCGCGGAATCATCACCGGACAATAAACGAAGCGCCCTCGGAAGTGGTCTTGAAATCGGGACACTCGGTGGTTACATTTTAGCTTCGATTCTTGCGACTGTGCTGTTCGTCACGTTATCCGACGATCAAATGGCATCGTGGGGCTGGCGGATTCCGTTTATCTTAGGAGCACCGCTCGGACTGTTTGGTCTGTACTTGCGTCGCCACCTCGATGAATCACCAATTTTCGAAAATGAAATTAATGAAAATACGGAAGAACCGGCATCGTTCCGCGAAATTCTCCGGGACCACAAACGCGATATCATCGTTTGTTTCATCGCCGTTGCGTTCTTCAACATTACGAACTACATGTTACTGTCGTATATGCCGTCTTACCTGAATGAAGTCATGGGCATCTCAAGCTCAACGAGTACGATTTTGATTACCGGTGTCATGTTCATCATGATTCCGCTCGCGTACTTCTTCGGTAAACTCAGCGACAAAAAAGGGAATCGTAACATCGTCCTGTTTGCATTGGCCGGTCTGTCGATTCTGTCGATTCTCTCGTTCTACCTGATTGGTCTGAAGCCACTCTTGTTCGTCGGAATCGGAATCTTCATTCTTGGATTCTTCCTCGCCATCTTCGAGGGAACGATGCCAAGTCTGTTGCCGAGTATCTTTTATACAGACGTCCGTTACCGGACATTGTCTGTCACATTTAACGTTTCCGTCTCGATTTTCGGCGGAACGACACCACTTGTCTCGACATGGCTCGTCCATACGACACAAAATCCGCTCGCACCGGCGTATTACCTGACAGCCGTCAGCGTGATCGGCTTCATCACGTTCTTCTTCTTTTTCAAGAGCACATCGGGTAAAGCCTTAAAAGGTTCCCACCCGACCGTCTCGACGGAAAAAGAACTGCAAGCCGTTGCCAAAAAACCGGATGATGCTTTATGGTGGACTGAATAATCGATTAAAAAAAGACCGGTTTCGCTTCTGCGATGCCGGTCTTTTTGCTTATTTTGAAACGGACGTCTGCGTCAATGTTACACCGTTTGAGGCAATGACTTCCTTGTACCAGTAAAATGAATCTTTTCGTGACCGTGCCCGTGTTCCCGACCCGTCATCATGTTTGTCGACATAGATGAATCCGTACCGTTTGCTGTATTCCCCGGTCGACGCACTGACGAGGTCGATGCAGCCCCAGCTTGTATACCCCATCATCTCGACACCGTCCCCAATGGCTTCCATCATCGCTTTCAAGTGACCTTCGAGATACGCGATCCGGTACGAGTCATGAATCGCACCGTCCGCTTCGACTTTATCGTAGGCACCGAGTCCGTTTTCGACGATGAACAATGGAATCTGATACCGGTCATATAATTTATTTAAGATGATCCGTAACCCGTCCGGATCGATTTCCCAGCCCCAGTCGCTTGCTTTCAAGTACGGATTCTTGACGCCGCTCATGATGTTTCCGCCGGCATCGTTTCCGTCTTTCTCCGCTTTTTCCGTCCGCGACATGTAATAACTGAGCGAGAAGAAATCGACGGTGTAGTCACGCAACAATTCAAGATCGCCGTCTTCGACAACCAGTTCGATATTGTTTTCAGTGAAGAAACGGTCGGCAAACGCCGGATAGGTCCCGCGGACGTGAACATCCCCGCAGAAATAGTTCATCATCCGTTCTTCTTCCAGGGCGAACTGGACGTCGACCGGGTTTGAGCTGAACGGATAAACCGGAGCGGCAATCAGCATGCAGCCGATTTGCATCGTCGGATCAATTTCCCGGGCAGCTTTCGTCGCCAGACTGCTCGCGACGAACTGGTGATGCAGGCCTTGATAGGTCGACTGCAACATGTTTTCGTCTTCGCGGACCGCCATCCCGAGACTGAGCATCGGCATGAACTGGGCACCATTGATTTCGTTAAATGTCAGCCAGTATTTGACCTTTCCTTGATAACGCTCGAACAAGACCCGGCTGTAGCGTTCAAAGAACGTCACGAGCCGGCGGTCGCGCCAGCCGCCGTATTCTTTTGCCAAATGGAGCGGCAGTTCGTAATGCGAAATCGTGACGAGCGGCTCAATGCCGTGTTTCAGCAATTCATCAAAGACGTTGTCATAAAACTGCAGACCCGCTTCATTTGGTTCCGTTTCGTCCCCGTTCGGGAAGATCCGGCTCCAGGCGATCGACATCCGGTACGTTTTGAAGCCCATTTCGGCAAACAGGGCAATGTCTTCTTTATAGTGACTGTAAAAATCAATGCCGTCATGATTCGGATACGTATACTCTTCTTTTAACTCGAAATCGAACTGCGGATCATGGATGACCTGCATCCGGTGTTTTCCGCCCGGCATGACATCGGCAATCGACAATCCTTTCCCGCCCGTCGCGTTGGCCCCTTCGAGTTGATTGGCAGCCGTTGCGCCGCCCCATAGAAAATCGGATTTGATCTGTTTCATGAATAATTCCTCCTCTGATTGGTTTTAGACTAAAATGCGTAAGACATCGCGTGACGGTTCGACCGTTCCTTGATACGTCGGTAAGACGTCGAGATAACTCGCTGTATTCGTCACGATGATTGGTGTGATGACGTCATATCCGGCTTGTTTGATCTGCTCGATATCAAAGCGGATCAACGGATCACCGACACGGATGGATTGACCACTCTCGACGAACGACTCAAAGTGTTGACCGTTCAGCTGGACGGTGTCGAGACCGATGTGAACCAAAATTTCAACGCCGGTGTCTGACCGTAAACCGATCGCATGTTTCGATGGATACACCGTGACGACTTCCCCGTCAAATGGGGCATAGACGACACCTTCATCCGGAATGATCGCTAATCCTTTTCCCATTGCGCCGCTTGAGAAGACGGCATCATCGACTTGTTCAAGTGAAATGATTTCACCTTTGACCGGTGCGAGGACCGGTAAGCCGACCTGTTCGCTGATCGTCGGTATTTCTTGCGTCACCTGTTCGTTGTCGCGGGCAAAGAAGTATGTCAGTCCGAACGACACGAGTGTCGCGACAGCAAGACCAATCAGTGCACCCCAGAACGTCAAGTTGAGACCGTCCTGCGGAATCATGACCGGAATACCGAAAATCCCGAGTCCGCCCATCGCGTAGGAAGCTGTTCCGAGCCCGCCGACGACCAAACCGCCGGCTGCTCCACCGACAACACCGAAAATGAATGGTTTTTTCCGCGGCAACGTCAAACCGTACATTGCCGGTTCCGTGATGCCGAAGATGCCGGCAATCGTCGAAGATGTACCAAGTCCTTTGATTTTCGGATCTTTCGCCCGCATCGTGATGGCGAAGACGGCACCGACCTGACCAAATGTCGCCATCAGGACACCGACTGTAATCGTGTCAAAACCGTTGACGGCCAGGTTATTGATGATGATCGGGACCAGTCCCCAGTGGAGACCAAACATGACGAAGATTTGCCAAAAGGCTCCGATGAAGGCAATCGCGATGACCGGACTCAAGTTGTAGAGGAACGAGTAACCGGCTGCAAGCCCTTGGCTCGCGTATGTCGCAAGTGGTCCGATCGCAAGGAACGTTACCGGAACGACGATCATCAGGACGAGCATCGGTGTCGTAAAGTTTTTGACCGCTTCATGCGAGTGACGGTTAAAGAATTTTTCAAGTTTTGATGAGACGAGCGTCGCCAAGATAATCGGAATGACGGATGAAGCATAACTCATCAGAACGACCGGAATCGTCAGGAAGGTCAGACTCTCGCCGGAAGCTTGCAGGGCGACGATCGACGGATAGACGAGCGCGCCCCCGATAATCATCCCGATATACGGATTGCCGCCGAATTTTTTTGCTGCCGAATGTCCGAGGACGACCGGGAGGAAGTAAAACAGGGCGTCCGCCGTCGCGTTCAGGACGATGTACGTACCCATCGTCGGTGTCAATAAGCCAGTCGCAACAAGAATCGCGAGCAACCCTTTTAACAGTCCGCTTCCTGCCATCGGTCCGAGGATTGGTGTGAAGATACCGGCAATCGTATCGATGAAGCGGTTGAATAAACTGGTCTTTTCCGTTTCTTCCGACGTTTCCTGACCGATTCCATTCAGTTCGTTGTAAACATCGCCGACATGGTTGCCGATGACGACCTGGAACTGTCCGCCGCTCTTGACGACGGTAATGATACCGTCGACCTGTTTTAACGCTTCGGCATCCGCTTTTTGTTCATCCTTTAGTTTAAAACGTAACCGTGTCGCACAGTGAAAAACCGTCTTGACGTTGTCTTCGCCCCCGACCAATCGGACGATGTCTTGTGCAAGTGCTTGATATTTGCCCACCTGACTCACTCCATTCTTGATTTTTTGGAATAAAAAAACCTAAACGACGACAAGTGAAAAACACCTGTAATCCTTTAGGTTTGGCCCGTCGATGCGGTAACCATCCTTACGCACGATTCTGTTTCATGAGATTCTCGATATGAATCATCAAGTAAAGCCGCTCATCCTTTGAGACGGCATAGTCATACTTTCCGGTAATCAAACTGGCAATCTTTTCGACACATTCAAAAGCGAGCGGATAACGTGATTTGACCATTTCATACAATTCTTCGTCTCCCCCTGCCTTCAGCATCGATTTAGAGACAATCCGCTGGACAAAAAACTTGAGATGCGTTAAAAAACGGGCGTACGCGTGAGACTCTTCGTCCAGTTCGACCTGGAAATGATAGGTTATGATCGTCATGATGGCCTGCGTTGCCTTCGTCATTTCGGTGACGATATGCAAACTTTCACCTTTGACACCGGACATCGAGGCATTGACCAGATGCAACGCGATTGAGACCGCCTCCTCTTCGTCAAGATTGACGCCGTGCCGTTCATTGATCAGCCGGACCGCTTCTTTGCCGGCCGCAAACTCCGGACCATAAAACCGTTTGACTTCCCAGACGAGCGGATTCCGGATCATGATTCCATCTGCATATCGTGACAGTGCGTAGTGGATATGATCGGCCAATGTCACGTACACCGTATCATGCAGCGATTTATTGAGTCTGGCTTCGGCCATCTTGACGATTTCCTTGACCGTCTCGATTTCAGCCTGCGGCATCTCGTTCAAAAAATCGATGAATCGTTCCCGGCTCTCTTTACTCTCGAGCGTAAAGACTTTTTCGATCCGCGATTCATCAATCACATCGCCCATCCGTTTTTGAAATGCGATTCCCCGCCCCATGACCACATGTTCCTGTCCGTTCGATTCAATCGCCACGACATTGTTATTAAAGACTTTCACGATTTGCACGGAACCCCTCACCTCCACCCTTAGAGCATCGTATTGAAAAGAAAAAACCTAAATTCATATCCATCGCCGCAACACGCAACAGATATCAATTTAGGTTTTGCCTGCTTTCGCAGTAACAATCCTGATTGGTTTATTCTTTTCATTACTAGAATACGATGGAATGGATGCTGCGTCAATCCTTTTTATGAAGCGCTTTCAAAATATATTTTGAAACAGAAAAAACAAGCACTCCTTGAGACACAGAGCGCTTGCTTCAACTGTTAGGACAACTGTTTCAAGATCAGTTTCACTTGCTGGATTTGGTAGTTCTCGACGTGTAACAGTTCGAGATCGTACGCCTCTGTCTCATACCGTTCCCCGACCTGATAGTCCGTTCCTTTTGCCTGGATGAACCCGGCAATCGTATCGATTTCGTCCGCATCAGGAAACGTCAGGTTAAAGCGCTCAACTAAATCTGCGAGGAGAACTGTTCCCGACAGTTGGTATTCCGTCTTTGAAATCGTTTCGATATCAGCCTGTTCATCTTCATCAAACTCATCGCGGATCTCACCGACGATTTCTTCAAGCAAGTCCTCCATCGCAATCATCCCGGCAGTCCCGCCGTATTCGTCGATGACGAGCGCGATGTGGGAACGCGTCACCTTCATCTTCAGCAGCGTTTCCTGAAGCGGTGTGATTTCCGATACAGCGGGAATGTCTTTCAGATACTTTCGTAAATCCCGCTGTTGATCGTTTGCCTGATCCGTCAGGACTTCCTTGACGTTGACGTAGCCGATGATTTTGTCTTTATCGAAATCTTCAATGACCGGATAACGCGTGTACTGATTGTCGGTCATGACCTGCAGGACTTCCGTCCACGTCATGCTGAGCGAGAGCGTCGTCACGTTCATCCGCGGCACCATGATGTCTTTCGTCACCCGCTCATCAAACGCAAACACGTTTTGCATCAAGGCGAGTTCCGTCTGATTGATTTCACCGCTCTTAAAGCTTTGCGACATGATGATTTTCAACTCTTCTTCCGAGTGGGCTTGTTCGTGTCCTGCCGGCTGAACGCCGAACAGACGTAAGAAAATCCGGGCCGAACCGTTCATGACCCAGATGAACGGGTACATGATTTTACCGAACACATATAACGCCGGCGCAAGGAGTAATGTCATCCGTTCTGCATACTGGATCGCCAGTGTCTTTGGTGCGAGCTCTCCGATGACGACGTGCAGGAATGTGACCGAAACGAAAGCAATCGTGTACGACAGGATCGTCGACAGCGCCGCAGCGACACCAAATTCATCGAACACCGGTCCGAGCAACTTTTCGACGGTCGGTTTCCCGAGTGCTCCAAGACCGAGTGCCGTAATTGTGATTCCGAGCTGACAGGCGGACAGATAGTAGTCCAAATCACTGGCGACTTTTTTTGCCAGGACCGCGCCCTTATTTCCTTCCTGAATCATTTGATCAAGCCGCGACATCCGAACCTTGACGACCGCAAACTCCGAGCCGACGAAAAACGCCGTTAAGACAATCAACAATACAAGCAACGCCAAATTCAATACCAACAATATGTCCAATCCATTCCCCTGAGACAGGGGGTCACCTCCAGTAAAATAGTTTGAATCGTAAAATGATTCCTGCATTTAAACCGTACAGTAAAACGTTATGGTTATTATAGTATCGGATGACCTTCAAATTAGCAACTGTTTTGAATCGTCTTTTTTGCTGAATTATCAGAATAATCGGATTACAGTTTCTAAAAGGAGTACTTTTGATACTAGGTTTCTTTTGTCTGGATAGCGGCAATATAAGAGCTATGCACATCAACATCTCAAGTTAAAACAGTTTAAAACAAAGCTTCTTGAAGTTAAGTGATGTTCTAAAATCGTAAGTGGAGAGGTAGTGGATTTTTATGGAAAAAACAAGAAAAGGTTTCTCGTCGTACTTACGACCAGAAGCAGATGGTGCAGGTCGTAACATTTCCTGGAGTTCAATCATCGCAGGAGTCGTATCATTTTTCGCACTCTTAATTACATTCAGCTTAATCGGTTCTGCGATCGGCTTTGGCGTCACGGACGTCACATCCAACAATCCGTTTGACGGTGTCGGGATCGGCTTAGCCATTTGGGCGATCCTCTCACTTTTGATCTCATTGTTCGTCGCCGGCTTCGTTTCCGGTGTGACATCATCGCGTGCCGGACTCGTTCACGGGTTC
Organism: Exiguobacterium sp. K1; assembly: GCF_033721435.1. Classification (NCBI taxonomy): domain Bacteria; kingdom Bacillati; phylum Bacillota; class Bacilli; order Caryophanales; genus Exiguobacterium; species Exiguobacterium sp. K1. The sequence continues at coordinate 868,775 of NZ_JAOTIT010000001.1, forward strand.
CTGACATGGTCGACAAGTGTCATTCTCTTGTTCGCTTTGTTGACATTCACGACAATCAACACGTTCCAAACAGTCGGTTCTGTGCTTGGTACAGTCGGTGGTGCAGCAGGTCAAGGTGTCGGCGCCATCGCCAGCACAACATCAGATGCTGTCTCAAAAGGATTCAGCTCAGTGACGGATAATGTCTCAAACGTCGATACAAAAGAACTTGAAGGAAATGTCGATGAGATTCTGAAAGATACAGACATTCCGGAATTACAACCGAACTACTTGCAAGGGCAGCTCGATGCCGTCAAAGATGACGCAACAGCAGCCGGTAAAGACGTTTTAACAAAACCGGAAGACTTCGACAAAATCGTCAGCGATCTCGGTGACAAATTGACAGCACGTTCAGAAAAAATCCAAAAATCAGTCGATGAAGATAAAATCGCTGAAGCCGTTGCTCAAAACACAGACCTTTCACAAGCAGAGGCTGACAAAGCAACGAAAAATATCGTTGACGGTTTAAACCAGGCAACAAGCGAAACAAGCAAACAAATCGAAAACGCAAAACAAACACTTGATGAAACATCAGCTGATCTCAAGAAAACAGTTGAAGATGTTCGTGTTCAAACAGAACAAGCGACACAAACAGCATCTAAAGTTTCAATCTGGGGCTTCGTCGCTCTCATCTTAACGATGATCGTGACATCAATCGCCGGCATCACAGGTTCACGTGTTGCTTCACGCGGTCGTATCGCCAACAAATAATTAAATGTTTGCAGCCGAAGGTCCTAGCGACCTTCGGCTTTTTTGTTTGACAATCGTTTTAAATCTGTTAGGCTGTTAACTAACGACCGTTAGGAAGGTGACGAAATGAAAGCTTCATTATTATTACAAACGGCCCTGCGGCACTTTGCCCAGCATGGTTATGAAGGAGCGTCCTTACAGGAGATCGCGCAGGACGTCGGCATCAAGAAACCTTCGATTTACGCGCATTACCGCGGAAAAGATGATTTATTTTTGACGGCGATGCGTTACGCCCTCGACACTCAAAAAACGCATCTCGCCACGTACTTTATCTCGACCCGTCATCTGTCACTCGAGCAGAGTCTGAAAGGTTTTTTTGACTGGTTCCTCGAGGAAAGCACCCAAAATGATCAGCTGAAATTCATTTTACGGATTGCTTATTTTCCTCCCGTCAAACTCGAACGGGAAGTGACGGATTTGATTAATCCGTTTTTTGATACGATGCAACGCCATTTGACGCGTTTGTTACGGGAACGCAATCGGACGGAACAGATTTTATATTCGGATGATTATGCCAGTGCCGCCCTCGCTTATTTGACGGTGACGGAAGGGACGATGACCGAGTTCGTGTTCAATGGCGTCGCCGCGTATGAACGGCGTTTCACCGCCGTTTGGCCGATTTTTTGGCGGGGACTTGTCCGCTGATGATTTAAACTACAGAAACAGAGGAATTCACCATGCAAAACAACAAATTGATCTTAGGCACCCTGTTGCTTAACCTGTTTATCGCCTTTCTAGGGATTGGTCTTGTCATTCCCGTCACGCCGACCATCATGAACGAGCTGAACATTTCCGGTTCGACCGTCGGTTACATGGTCTCGGCATTCGCCTTTGCCCAGCTTGTATTATCTCCGCTCGCCGGCCGGGCCGTCGACAAGTACGGCCGCAAGCCGATGATCATCATCGGTCTGTTCATCTTCAGCATGTCGGAACTGCTGTTTGGTCTCGGTAAATCGGTCGAAGTCTTATTTGCGTCGCGGATTTTGGGCGGCGTCAGTGCCGCCTTCATCATGCCGGCCGTCACAGCGTTCATCGCGGATATTACGACAAACGAAACCCGTCCAAAAGCCCTCGGCTATATGTCGGCGGCGATTTCGACCGGTTTCATCATCGGACCGGGCATCGGCGGTTTCCTGGCCGACATCGGAACGCGGATGCCGTTTTTCTTTGCCGCCGCATTTGGACTCACGGCAATGATCTTGTCCGTCTTTACATTACGCGAACCGGAACGGCATTATGAACAGACAACGATTCCCCAGCAGAAGACCGGTTTCCGGAAAGTCTTTTCACCGCTCTACTTCATCGCTTTTATGGTGCTGCTGATTTCTTCTTTCGGACTCGCGTCGTTTGAGTCACTGTTTGCCCTGTTTGTCGACCGGAAGTTTGGCTTCACGGCAAAAGATATCGCGCTCGCGATTTCACTCGGGGCAATCGTCGGTGTCATCGTCCAGGTCGGCTTGTTTGAACGCCTGACGCGCTGGTTCGGTGAGATTCGTCTGATCCGCTACAGCCTGATCGGTTCGACATTGCTCGTCCTCGTCATGACCTATGTGACGAGTTACCTTGCGATTATTCTCGTGACGATGGTCGTCTTCGTCGGCTTTGACTTGATGCGCCCTGCCGTCACGACGTATCTGTCGAAGATTGCCGGAAACGAACAAGGTTTCGTCGGCGGAATGAACTCGATGTTTACGAGTATCGGAAATATTCTCGGACCAATCATCGGTGGGATCCTGTTTGACGTCGATCTCAACTATCCGTTTTATTTCGCGACCGTCATGCTTGCCATCGGCATCGCCCTGACGTTCGTCTGGCGGGAACAACAGCCGGCTGATCTGACGGCTGAAGAAAAAACATCATGACAAAAGGCCCGCACGTGTTACGTATTCTTAAAAGAATTCGTGTCCGTTCGGGCCTTTTTTTGATTTGTGATTATCAAAAAATCAATTTAGCCAAATCTTTCATATCGGATACAACATACGTTGCGACAGTTTGATCCGCCGGCATGTCCGCAACCAGGCAGGAGTCAATTCCAGCTTGATGTCCCGATAGTACGTCAAGTTCTCGGTCACCAATCATGATGGTTTCAGCTGGTTCCATCTGATAGTGTTTCATCAGATACTGAATTGCGGCCGGATCCGGCTTTCGGGCAAATCCCCGCTCCGCCGTCACTACATCCCGGAAGATCCCTGTCAATCCGTTCGCCTGTAACAGTTTAAACGTCGATGCTCCGCGATGCGTCAGGATGTAGTTATGTCCGTCGTGTTTTTGAATGGAGCGGCAAAGCTGCGGTATTTCTTTAAACGGTTGAGCCGCTTTAAGTTCTGTTTGTGCTTTTTGTTCTTTAAACCGTGAAATCGTCTCCGCATCAAGGCCATACTTTTCATAGGCCGTTTTCGCCGAGATTTTCATCGCTTCCAAAATCGACTCAATCGCAACATTCTGTCCCTGACTGCGTAACGTCTCCTGCAAGACATTAGCCATGACCGGATAGGTATCAAACAGCGTCCCGTCAAAATCCCAAATCACATGCCGGTACATGGAATCGCCTCCTGCCGGACAATCCAGTCCTGTACTCGGGTCAGTTTATCCGTTTCCGGATTTTTCAAATAGTCGAAGGCTTTTAAGACAAGCGGTGACGCGTTCGACGCTTCGACGTCTGTCCGGCTGACCCAGGACGAACCGGTCGAATCCTGCCCGTCAAATGTCTTTGGTACAGACCGTTCCCCAACTGCTTCTAACACGCGGAAAAATACGCCGATATGATGCAGATGCGACGCCCGGTGCCAGTCGGTCTGAAGGAAAAATTCAAACGTTCCAAGCAACTGTTTGGAACGGACCGTCAGCCCGGTTTCCTCTTGGAATTCACGGTCCAGCGCGTCCGGCAACGTCTCGAAATCTTCCAGACTCCCGCCCGGCAAATCGTACCGGTACGTGTACGGTCCGCCCTGCTTATGAATGACGAGCAATTTTCCTTCATTATAATAGATGCCGTATGTACCGAATGCCCGGTGAAACGTGGGTTCGTTTGTATTCATGATTCATTCTCCCTCATATACGTTGTTAACCACTACGTTGTTAACCACCGCTCGACCGATTGTAACGTCCCTTCTAAATGGCCGCCAAACGTCGGATCACTTTCCGTTCCAAGCAGCGTGACCTTGTTCTGCAATGCACTTTCCAGTCGAATCGGTCGGTAGACGGGAAAATCGATTAACGGTTCAGCATCTGCTTTCGCTGCCGTCTCCGGTTCATTTGCCCAATCCTGATACAAAACGGCAATCGGATGACCGGCTTCCTCTCCGAATAAACGGATCAACTGTTCGATGACCTGCCGCTTTACTGCTGTTTCTCCAAGCGTTGCACGCTCCGTTGCCTTCAGGCGGAAAAATCCGAATAGGGCTCCGGGGCCGGTCGGCGGTGACGCATCATGGATTTCCTGCAGCACACCGGACCAGCTGATGGCGAAACCGGATCGACCGCTTTGCCGCCAAAATGGGGTATCGTACACGGCGACCACCTTCGCTTGCCCGGCCATCCAGGTTGGTGTTGTCCTCAGTTGATCGTGCACGGATTCTGGTAAAGCGGGACGCCATTGGATCAGTCCGTTGAGTCGCGGCGGGAGTGTCACGATAACGTGATCAAACGTTTGCCGGATTCGGCTCCCACTCTGCTCCATCGTCAGTTCAACCTGATCCGTTGCCTCAATCGCCGTCACACGGTGCGCCAGTTGAATCGTTCCGGGATGCAGCCGTTCCGCCAGCGCCTCCGTCACGCTGTGCATTCCGTTTACCAGTCTGTGCGATAAAACCGTTTGACCGTCCGGTAACCGGTGTTGTTCGACTTGCCCCGGTGACCGTTCGAGCATCATCGTCCCTTCGATCGCCTGAACAAGGACCGGCAGTTGCAGACTCTCAATCAGCGTCGTCATCAAACGTTCTGTTTCCGGCCAATACCAGGTTGGTCCGAGATCAAACGCATAGGACTGATCTTTAAGCGTCACCGTTTTCGTCAGGACCCGGCCGCCGATCCGGTCACGTGCTTCAAAAATCGTGACCTCATCTCCCCTTTCCTGCAGACGCGAAGCGGTGTACAAGCCGGTCAGACCGGCACCGACGACAGCGATTCGTGGTATGTTGATCCCTTCTTTCCAGTGATTTCCTTCTCAGTGTACCGAAAAACAATTCGACCGCCTACTCTTTAACATAAGCAAACAAAAAAACAGAGCGTCATCCGACACTCTGTTCGTCGTTCCTTAGGATGATTGCATATGTTGCCAGTCGTCTTCATCAAAGATCGACTGGACCCATTCGGTGGAAACATATAATGATTTGGCGATGGCTTCGTCGGATTTCCCGAGTTTACGTAGCAAATGGACGATTCGAATCCTTCGCTCGAGTTCACGCTCGTCAGGTAACAATTCCGGCATCATGTCGGCGCCTCCTTTCTCTCTTTAAGCCAACCGTCATCGTTTTGTTTAAGTTACCCGTTTATCGGTTGAATATTCCGATAATTCAAGAGGTTCGATGATTTTTGATAAAGAGTCTCAAAAAAGTAACAGTCTGTTTTTTATTCAAATGTAAAAAGAACTTTACAAAATGTAAAACATACTTTACAATTTAAGTACTAACTAATGAAGGAGAAACTGTGATGAAGCTGACGAACCGGGTTAAATCGTTGCGGAGCAGCAACGGATGGACGCAGGAACAATTTGCTCAGATGATCGGTGTTACGCGTCAAACCATCATTTCGCTTGAAAAAGGCAGTTACACCCCATCTCTGTTGCTTGCGATGCAGATTGCACGGGTGTTCGAGCGTCCGGTCGAATCGATTTTCTACTTGGAGGAGGAATCGGAATGAAACGTGTCATCATTCAATCGTGTTTAAACATTTGTATGTATTTTCTGGCAGCTGTTTTCATTAGTTCTATTCACGATCAACTAAATGTTTTTCAAAATGATCCGGTCAAAGGAACCGGCTTCAATCTGACACTGGACCTTTCCATTATTCTTCCTGTCATACTGGTCGCAATTGGTCTTTCGGTCACCGGCTACTGGATGCGAACAGATAAGAAGAGTTCTTTTTCCAAGTGGTCGTCGTCGACTACAGAGTTTTCTGATCAAGATGAACGGGAAGAAGTGATCACAGGAAAGGCAACACGCGCCGCCTATGTGACTTTTTTAATTACTTTACCCGCTCTAATGATTTGCTTTTTATTTGATGTTCCGCTGATGTCGATTTTTCCAAACTTTTCATTTTACGCCATTGCGCTCGTCTTAACAGCAGGAACGCTTTCCTATATGGCGGCCTGGGTCTATCATTACCAACGCTAAACACTCATAAATGCTTTACGAAAAAGTACTGGGTCTGTCCTTCCGCCGGATGATCGGGCAGACGACCGTATTCCTCGAATCCGAGTTTTTCATAAAAGCCCGGTGCCTGAAAGCTGAACGTATCAAGCAAGATCTTACTGCATGATTTTTCTTCGGCAATTGATTCGATTTTTGCCATCAGCTGTTTTCCGGTACCGCCGATTCGGTTTTCCGGGTCGACCCATAAAAAGTGCACCTGCAGATGATTCCACACATAACTTGCCGTAACACCGCCGAGGAGTTGCTCGTCTTCATCCCATGCCAAAAAGCAATATGGTTCCGTTTCCATAAAGAGCGTTGCCGGAACGTGTTGTCGGTTATAAGCAATCAGTTGCTCCCGGATCCATTGCCCATCTTCCGTCGTACCGCTTGTAATTTCCATCATTCAAAACCCCCGATTGAAATATTTTACAATACGTTCTCATCATATCATGGAGAGAAAAGAAAAAGAGGCGCCGCTTGGCACCTCTTTTTTTTACTTCTTAAATTCTTTTTCTGTACCATCGGCAAACTCGATCTCGACTTCAAGACGGGTCGCGTCATTGATGCCAAAGACTTTCTCGACTTGAGCAATCGCGTCATCATTTGACGTATCGGCATCAAGGTTCAGTTCGTCGAGCTTGGCATCCAGCGTCTTCATCGCTTCATTGCCTTGCGCCTGCTCACCGTTCATCTTGTAATCGGCTTCCGTCCCGTCGTTATCACGGTCATAACTAATGTCGACGGCGTCCATCATGTCCGAAGTATCTGCCTCGACTGACAGACTGACGAATCCGTAATCTTTGTCGGCATTGTCCGTCACTGTATCCTGATCTTGTGTCCCTGACGTATCGTCGTTCATCGTGCTGTCATCCGTCATCGAATTATCATTTGTCGTTGTCGTTTCCTCGACTTTTTCCGTTTCCTGATTGTCCGAATTGCCGCATCCTGCGGCAAACAGGGCAAGACCAAGAACCGGTACCAAATATGTCTTCTTCATTAGAATGACCCCCTCTTTTTTTGACTATCCCCCGGGTCAAGACACATAAATCATTTTAATGTGCGATTTCAGAAAAAGATTCACTCGTCACTTCACAATCAAAACCGGACATTTGACGCGTTTGGCAATCTTATGACTGACACTACCGAGCATCATCTCCTGCAGACTGTTTAACCCCCGGCTGCCGATAATCGTTAAATCGACCTGCTTTTGATTGGCGTGATCCACAATTGTCGGACCCGGCTCACCGCGAAGAATCGTCACGTAATAGGAGACATCCGCTGCTTCGAGCTTTTCTTCGACCGGTGCCAGTCTTTTTCTGCGAGCCACTTCAAGCCCCGCCGTTCCTTCCGTATGCAGGACATCGTCTTTAATTTTTCCAAAATCGGCGACGAAAACGACTTCCACCTGACTGTCCGGACTGAGCTGGGCAATCTTAATTGCTTCTTCCGCCGCCCGGACGGAATGGTCCGAACCGTCGACGGCTAATAAGATATGTTGATACATAACCGTTCCCCCTTAACTCAATGTGTGGAAATTTTCGGGATCGGATCCTGATGAACCGCCAACCGATCAATCAGTTTCTTACTTTCCGGATTCAATCCGATCAGTTCGACTTTGTTTTGATTCGCCATCAAGCGGAGCATCACCTTGTCAATCGCTCCGACGGCCGAATCATCCCAAATTTGGGTGCTGCTGAAATCAATCCGGATTTGTTGGTTCGTCCCCTCATAATCAAACGAAGCGATGAAATGATCAACCGACGCGAAGAATAACGGACCTTTGACGGTATATACCGTTTTTCCGGACGTTATCTGTTGCTTGATCTTGATTTTCGAGACTTTGGCGACAAAGAACAGGGCACTTAACACGACACCTGCCATGACGCCGATTGACAGATCATGTGTGGCAACGACGATGCTGACTGTCGCGAGCATCACGAAGGCATCGGCTTTCGGAGCTTTACGGAGATACGTAAACGACGACCAGTCAAACGTGCCAATTGAGACCATGATCATGATTCCGACAAGAACCGGCATCGGAATTTGAACGACCCAGTTTCCGAGGACGATGATCAAAAACATCAGGAACAGCCCGGCGATAAGTGTCGACAGCCGCCCACGTCCTCCTGACTTGACGTTGATGACCGATTGACCGATCATCGCGCAACCCGCCATTCCGCCGAAGAAACCGGTGATGAAGTTCGCAATCCCCTGCCCGCGGGCTTCCTTGTTTTTTTCGCTTTCCGTGCCCGTCATATCGTCGACGATCGTCGCCGTCAGCAATGATTCCAGCAAACCGACAATCGCGAGTGCCAGTGAGTACGGGAAAATGATTTGAATCGTCTCGATGTTCAACGGGACGTCCGGTAAGAAAAACGACGGTAATGACCGTTGAATCGTTCCGAGATCACCGACCGTCCGTAAATCGACGTTTAAATAAATGGCGGCAATCGTCAGCACGATGATCGCGATCAGCGGTGCCGGAATCGTTTTAAGAAAACGCGGTAACAGATAGACAATTGTCAGCGTAATGGCGACGAAGACGTACGTCATCGTGGAAATCCCGATGAAATGCGGGACTTGGGCCATAAAAATCAGAATCGCCAGTGCATTGACGAACCCGATCATGACGGCACGCGGAATGAATTTCATGACCCGTGCAATCTTGAAGACCCCAAAGAGAATTTGAATGACTCCGGTTAAGATCGTTGCAGCAAGCAGATAATCGAGTCCGTGCTCCTTGACGAGCGGAACCATCAACAGGGCCATCGCACCGGTCGCTGCTGAAATCATCCCCGGCCGGCCACCAACAAAGGCAATGATGACAGCGATACAAAACGAAGCGTATAATCCGACCATCGGATCGACTCCGGCGATGATCGAAAAGGCAATCGCCTCCGGAATTAACGCCAGGGCGACGACGATGCCTGCCAACACATCACCTCTGATATTTGAGAACCACTGTTCTCGTAGACTCATTTTCATTTATTTCTTCCACCTTTCTGTTGAGAACTGTTTCTTTCTCAACATCCTGTCCTGTTTTGAATATCCACAGTCTAGCACCATTAGTTTCAAAAAGGAACACTTTTGGTCTGATTTATTTTGCAATAATCAACTTAACCGTATGAAAAAGGAGTTCATCCGAATCGATGAACTCCTTTTCGCGTATCTTATTTAGTTGCGTCAGTCCGCCAGACATTTCTTGCAGTGTTGGTAATTTTTGTTGCCGCCGGATAAGTTACAGACATCCGTAAACCCAAGGTTCTTGAGCACGTTTTGTGCCGCGTTTCCGGTCACACCTTTGTTGCAATACACAATCGTTGGTAGAGTTGGATCAAGTTCTTTCGCCCGTGTCCGCAGTTCACCGAGCGGGATGTGAATCGCCCCGTCCACACAACTTTTCTCAAACTGGGTTTTGGAGCGCGTATCGATGATTTGGAACGACTTGCCGCCCGTGACTTGTTCAATCAATTCATTTGGCGTCATCAAACGGGCCGTTTTTTTAATCGCATTGTCGAGGGCCATCCCGGTATAGAGGACCGGATCCTTGGTCGTCGCGAACGGCGGCGCATAAGCGAGATCAAGATGGAACAGATCTTCTGCTTTTGCCTTGAACGTAATCGTCGTCGCCAGGACATCAATCCGTTTATCGACCCCTTGCGGACCAACGATTTGTGCGCCGAGAACTCGTCCTGTTGCCCGATCGGCAATCGCCTTGATCGTCATTTCTTTCCCACCCATGTATTCTGGGCGATCCGGTTTGATGTTGTGAAGGACTTCGATGTCGTATCCGGCTTCCCGCGCTTCTTTTTCCGTCAAACCGGTCTGCGCGACCGTCAGATCAAACGCTTTGAAGATGCCAGTTCCAAGAATCCCTCGGTGTTCCGCTTCTTCCCCGGTGATGACCATCCCGGCAATCCGCCCCATCTTATTGGCGGTCGAGCCGAGCGGACGATAAATCGCTTCTCCGGTAATGACAGAGAAACTTTCCGCGACGTCGCCGACAGCATACACATCCGTCAGATTCGTCTGCATCTTCCGGTTGACGGCAATCGCACCCGTCTGACCCATCTCAACACCAATCTGTTGCGCGAGTTTGGTATTCGGTTTCACTCCGACCGACAGGATGACGAGATCTGTTGCAATCGACTTGCCGCTCTCGAGCGCCACTTCCGTTACACGCTCCGTCCCGTTGAATGCCGTCACCGATTCACCGAGCAACAATTCAACACCTTTGTCTTTTAAATGATCAGCAACCCGCTCCGCCATATCACGGTCAAGCGGCGGCATGACTTGCGGCAGACGTTCGACGAGCGTCACCTGAATTCCGCGGTATGTCAACTGCTCGGCCATCTCAAGACCGATGAAGCCGCCGCCGACAATCGTTGCCGTTTTTGGATCATGCTGTTCGATGTACGAGCGAATCGCATCAGCATTCCGGACATTACGAACCGTAAAGACGTTGTCATGGTCAACACCCGGTAAGGGCGGAATGATGCTTGACGCACCGGTCGCAAGGACCAGCGTATCGTACGTATCGATAAACTTGTCACCGGTCACGAGATTCACGATGGTCGCCGTTTTCCTTGCATGATCAATCGATTCGACTTCATGTCGGGTATGAATGTCGATGTTATAACGTTTTTTGAAGAATGCCGCATCGCGTGGTGTCAATTCGTCGATGTCGGCAATTTCACCGCCGACGAAGTATGGAATCCCGCAGCCGGAATAGGAGATATCCTGGTCGCGATCGTAGATTGTAATCTGTAAGTCTTCATTGTTCCGGCGCGCTTTTGCACCAACCGATGTCCCTGCCGCAACAGAGCCGATGATTAACAATTTCATCTGAAATTCCTCCTCGTTAATAAAGCAGTAAGCTGATATATAACCCAAGCAATGTAATCGCAAGCGTCGGAATCGTCAGGACTGCCCCGATTTTAAAGTATTGCCCCCAACCGATTTTGACACCTTTCGAACGTAAGACGTGCAACCAGAGTAAGGTCGCAAGACTGCCAATCGGGGTAATCTTCGGACCTAAATCGGATCCGATGACATTGGCATAAATCAAGGCCTCCCGAATCACACCTGTCGCCTGGCTATGTTCAATCGCCAAAGCATCAATCATCACGGTCGGCATATTGTTCATGACGGAGGATAATAACGCAGCGAGGAAGCCCATCCCGAACGTCGCGCCGGCAAGCGTCGTCGCAAACCCATCGATACCGAGTGCCAGTAATTTCGTCAGTCCGGCATTTTGCAGACCATAAACAACGATATACATCCCAAGTGAAAAGAAGACGATTGCCCACGGAGCACCGGCGATGACTTTTTTCGTCCGAATGTTCGGGGAGCGCCTTGCCATCAGTAAAAAGAACAAGGCGATGACACCGGCAACCAAACTGACCGGAATCCCGATCAAGTCACTCGTGAAGTAACCGATAACAAGCAGAACAAGCACGAGCCACGATAACTTGAACATCCGCTGATCCTTGATTGCCGTGCTCGGCGCGACGAGTTGCGTCACATCATAGGTCTTCGGAATACTTTTGCGGAAATACAAATACAACACAAGCAGACTGCCGATGACGGAAAAGACGTTGACGAACACCATCCGTGCAGCATACTCCGTAAAGCCGATGTCAAAGAAGTCGGCCGAGACGATATTGACGAGGTTTGAGACGACGAACGGCAGACTCGCCGTGTCGGCAATGAAGCCGGAAGCAAAGACATACGCCAAGACGACATAGTCCGGTAATTTTAAGTAGCGGACGATTGCGAGGACGATCGGCGTCAAAATCAACGCTGCACCGTCATTCGCAAACAAGGCCGCCACAATGGCACCAAGCAGTGTCAGATACACAAACAGTTTGACACCGCCGCCTTTTGCAATCCGTGCCATATGAAGCGCGGCCCATTCGAAGAAGCCGATTTCATCTAAAATCAATGAGATGATGATCAAGGCGATGAAGGTAAACGTCGCGTTCCAGATGATACCCCAGACCGTCGAGACATCATCCAGGTTCACAACGCCGGTCAGTAAGGCAATCAATGCCATCCCCATGGCGGAGTAGCCGATGCCGAGACCTTTTGGTTGTTTGATGATTAAGAATAACGTGATCAGAAAAATTCCGATCGCAAGTAGATGTGTGCCGGTCAATGCGTTCACTTCATTTCTCTGTTAATTTTTCTTTTTCTGTACATAACTAATCTGTTATGTTCGAAATCGCTTTATTTCTGATTTAACACGGTTTCCGTTGAACATCCGGTAAAGGAGTTGTCGTTAAGATGGTCAGCAGCAACGCATACCGGGGATGATCCGGATTGAGACGAAAATACGTCCACTGCCGTTCACGACGTTCCAAAATCAAATGCGCCTGCCGTAACAATTTCAAATGCCGGCTCACGGCCGGTTGTGAAATCGCAAACAGTTCAACAAAATCACAGACACAATGTTCCCGAACTGCCAAACGACGCAGGATTTCAAGACGTGTTCCGTCACTAAGCAATTTCAGGAACTGACTCATCTCATCGACCGGTGTCACGGTTAGAGTCATGGGAAGGCCTCCTTTTTTTAGAGTAAACAATAAGAAAATCGTCAGTCGACAGTTGCAGACGGACGATTTATATATAACCACTTTATTATATAACCTTTTTGTTATGCAATTCTTTTTTTGGCTGGCGTCGGACAAAACGCGGATACAGTTGATTGATTGTCAAAAAGTAGACAAAAAAGACGGTGAAGTAAAACTTGATGAATTTGTTCATTTCCGTTGTACTCAGCCAGATTGATTCATCGTACATCAACCGTCCCGATGCCGTGATGACGACGGGGTGCGTCGCAAGCGTCAGACCGATCAGGACGAATAAGCAAACACCAAGATCATTGAGCCAGACTCGGGTGCTGCCTTTGGGATTACGAAACATCCAATCCCTCCTTTATTTTGGAATCGTTTCAGCCAGTTCCAGTAAAATCCCCTCCGGTCTCCGGACATAACAAAGGCGGTATGTTTCTCCAAACTGTTCGAGTTGCGTTCCGGACGCCTCCCATTCACCTTTGACGACGAAACCCAGACTGACGAAAAAGCGTGTGACCTCTGCAAGATCCAAGACGTTGATGCTGACATGGTCCATCCGGTGATGTTCATATCTGATTTGCCTGTTTACGTTCTTGCCGGTTCACGTGATAGTCCGGCTTTAATAAGGAGAAGATCCGTCCGTCATGCGATGTTCCGCCTTGGAACAGATAGCCGCGTAACATCCCTTCTTCTTCAAAACCGATTCGCATCAACAGTTGGACCGATGCTTCATTTTCTACAAAGGTCACCGCCCCCATCCGGTACAGCTCAAGTATCTCAAATGCATATTCTAAAACAGCTTCAATCGCTTCTGTTGCATAACCGCGCCGCCAGTGCGCAGGATCAAGTTCAAAGCCGATTTCCGCCTTTTTACTGTACAGACTGAGATGATTCAGTCCGATGGTGCCGATGAACGTTCCGCTGTCACGGGTGACCATCCCCCAACGGATACCTTGCCGGCTGGCAAAGGTGTGTTTAAACGAACCGATGATGTTCAAGGCATCGGCTTGCTTCTGAAGCGGATTCATCCCGTAAAAGCGGGTGACGTCCTCGTTCGACAGGATGTGGAAGAGGGCCGGAGCGTGTTCGTCTGTGACTTCAATCAGTTGCAGCCGTGCAGTTTTTAGTATTGGAACAGACATAGGGAATTCCTCCAGTATTTAAATTTGTAAGCTATGTACTGATACTTAACTGTTTAACACTTGTATCCTAGTCATGCTTTAAGTGCTTGAATTCATATGCAGCATCCGGTTCGTTTTGAAAGACGGCCGTGATGACGTAAGGATTGATATGCTGGTATCCTTTTTTGGAAAGAGGACGGTCGAGATCGTCCCCTTTTCACCCGGAAATTCCTTCGCGAAACACGGTTTGACGGCTGCCGCGTTTTCCTGAATCTGCACTTTGATGTCTTCCTCATCCGGCTGATTCATTAAAAAAGCCGAACAACAGACACAACACGCCCGCCGCTGTAAACGCCACCGTGCGTTGTATTCCTGTTTTCCATACGCCGATTAATACAACTGGAATCACAATCAGACTAAAAACGACATACTTGATTCATTCCAAGGATTCCATCTCCTTTGTACAGGATTAGATGGTTGTATCCGTCTTTCCTGTATGGCACCGTCGTCAACGTGGATCCATGTTACGTTCCGCTTCTGTACTACTCTTTTGTTTATTACGGTTTCCCCCTCAAAATCCCTGCTTTTTCCATCAAAAAACAGGTGTCCGTTTTGGATACCTGTTTTGAAAGAATGGATGACTTTTTTGAAAGTATCAAAGCTCTATCATGTTTCCGGTTTGTTTGGACGAGAGAGCATGAGCGCTGTTTGAATAAAAGCATCCATCGCCTTTGAAGTATCTTTTTTGTTCCGCACGGCCAATTGGATATTACGAAATGTCTTCGGCGTGAGCTCACGCATAACAACCTGATCGGGTAACGTTCCGACGCTTTGTTTCGTCGTTATGGTCACCCCTAATCCTTCCTGAACCATACTGATTCCCGTCTCGAGCTGTTCCATTTCAAATCTGACTTTCGGAATCAGATCATGTTCTTCGAATAGACTGTAGATGTGCTTTTCGACACCATCCTTGCCCATCAAGATGGATTGCTCTTTTAAATCAAGAATACTGACAGTTTGTTGAACAGCCAATGGATGATTTTCCGGCAAAAGGACAATCAGTTGATCCACTGCAAGGGCAATCGTATCGAATTCTTGATCTGTCGAAGTGATGATCCCCACATCCACGCATTCTGTCCGTAGCCATTTTTTAATCTGATCGATTGTGCCTTCCCACAGCTTAATCTCCAGTCCCGGATACTGTTCCTCCATCGCCCGAATGATCTTAGGCAGAAACCGTGTATAAGCGGTCCGGTAGACACCTGCATGAACCGTTCCGATTTCTAATCCGCGTTCAGCTGCTACCAATTCATCTACCTTATGAAATTCACTCATGATTTTTCGAAGAATCACTAGGACCTGTTCGCCGACTTCCGTAAAAAACAATCCGTTCTTCTTATCTCTTTTAATCAGCTTGGTTCCTAGCTGCGCTTCAACCGAAGCGACAGTCCGACTGACCGCGGGTTGTGTCATGTGCACGTGTTCTCCTGCTTTGGTAAAGCTTCCTGTCTCGGCAATTTGGATGATGAGTTCGATTTGTGACCTGTTCATAACGTTTTTGATATGCCCCCTATGACGAATATGCATTTTATTAATAAGTATAGCTACTGTACTATGAGTGAGTATTTCAATCAAACACAGATTTGTAAATACAGAAGTCATAAACCGAGGTGTCGAGTATCATGTCAAACATATGGAAAATTTATTTATTAGCGGCAATCAGCTTTTTGAATGGCACATCTGAATATGTCATTGCCGGTATTTTAGATAAAATCGCGGATACGAGTCATATTTCCGTTTCTTCCGCCGGACAACTCATTACCGTCTTTTCGATCGCTTTCGGAGCAGGAACTCCTTTCCTGATCGCGATGACGGCACGATTGGAAAGAAAGAAACTGCTCGTCTATGCGTTGACGATCTTCTCTATCGTTAATGTGGGGATTGCCTTCTTATCAGGATACGATATGCTGATGGGCGCACGAATCCTTTCCGCCCTTTGCGCAGGAGTCATTCAAGTGACACTGTTGACACTTGCAGCCGTCTTGGCAGCCCCCGGAAAACAAGGGGGTGCGATTGCCACGGTCGTCATGGGGAATAGTACAGCTTTAGTCGCCGGCGTTCCGATCGGACGAGTCGTCGCCACCCATTACGAGTGGAATGCCATTTTCGTCGTTCTTGGTCTGATTGGATTACTGCTTACCGGATTGGCACTGGTCATGATTCCGAAAACCCAGGCTGAAGAACCGGTGCCGTTGCGTGAACAATTTAAATTTTTCATGCAACCGCGGATTTCTGCCTATCTGCTCATCACGTTCCTTTGGCTGGGTTCGTATTCCGTCGTATTCACCTATATCTCTCCGTATTTCTTGGATGTCTTTCAGATGAGTAACCAGGGAGTGACGACGGCTCTGTTTCTATTCGGAATCGCAAGTGCCATCGGTTCGAAATTAGGCGGATTCGGGACCGACAAGTGGGGATCGTTCCGTACGCTGGCTGGAAGCATGTTGCTTCATGCACTGGTCTTATTCCTGTTCCCGTTCATCGGACAATCGGCTTCCCTGTTCTACGTTTTACTTGTTTTTTGGGCACTGGCAGCCTGGTCTTCCGGAACACCGATTCAATTCCGGCTGATTACGCTTGCGCCTTCAGCAGCTAGTATTGTGTTAAGTCTGCATAGCGCGTTCGGACAAATCGGGATGGCAGCAGGTGCCGGAGTCGGCGGAATTGCTGTCAAAAACAGCTTGTTGCATTATTTGCCATGGATTGGTGCTTTTGCGCTCGCCGTTTCAGTCGTTGTCATTCTCGTCGACAACAAGCTGTCGAAGTCGGTAGAGACGCAGCAAACAGCAGAACCATTCTATGCAGAGAAGTGAGTTTGACTCTTCTTTTAAAAAAAAGCGGTCTGAATTCTGTCGAAAAGAATTCAGACCGTTTGTTTTTTAGTCAGATGAACAGATACGACTTAGACATGAAAACGACTTGATAATCGTTTCAAATCTTCCGCCATCGTCGCCAGTGATTGTGACGCTGACGAGATTTCCTGCATCGATGCCATCTGTTCTTCCGTCGAAGCTGAGATGTTTTCCGTTCCGGCGGCCGTACTTTCCGTCACGCCTTGAATTTCACGCATGACGGCTGCAATCTGTTCACTGCCGGCGGCCATTTCCTGCACGGCACCGGACACTTCCTCGACTTGTCCTGTCACGTCACTGATTGAACGTTCAATTGCCTGGAATGAGGCACTCGCTTCACCGGCAACCTGAATACCGTTCGTCATTTCCATCGTCACTTTTTCCATCGAAACGACGGACTGTTCCGTTTCCTGTTGAATGACTTGAATCAAACTCTCGATTTGTTTCGCGGCAAGTGCTGATTGTTCTGCGAGCGTCTTGACTTCGGCAGCGACGACAGCAAATCCGCGTCCCTGTTCACCGGCCCGGGCTGCTTCGATTGCCGCGTTCAGCGCGAGCAGGTTCGTCTGCGCCGCAATTCCCGTGATCGAATCGGTGATTTGTCCGATCTCCTGCGAGCGGTTTCCAAGTCCGACAATCACTTGACCGAGTTCCGTAAAGTCGGTGTTGATCCGTTCCATCTGTTGACCGAGCTGACGGACGACCTGACCGCCGTGCGTGACTTTGTCCATCGCGTCACCGGTCGCGTCCGTCATCTGTTGGGCATTTCCCGCGACCTGACTGACACCGGACGTTAAGTCCTGGACGGTCCGTGATGCACCGGATACCTGATTCAATTGCTGGCTGGCACCGCTCGCGATTTCTTCCATCGTCACGGCAACCATTTCCGTCGCTTTTGTCGTCGCTTCCGCATTCGTACTTAATTCGTCCGATGCTGTCGCAACGTGTTTCGACGTATCCGTCATCTCGATGATGACATGGTGGAGCTGTTCCGTCATTGTATTAAACGACGTCGTCAATTGACCGAGTTCATCTTTTGAGACGTAATCGCCACGAACGGTTAAATCGCCTTCACCCGACTGCTTCATCCATCCTTGGAGCGAGCGGATCGGCTGTGTAATCAGACGCGTAATGTAGAGCGCGAGTGTAGCAAATAACAGCAAGGCGAGCAGGAAAATCCCGAGCATGATATAAAACGCGGTTTGCTTTTCCTGCTGGTTCAACGCATTGATGTCTTTTGACTGTTTCGTCATCGACAGCATTAAACTTTTGGCCGTATTTGCGACTTCATCCCGTGTTTTCTCCAAACTCTCTGAATAGACGCGGTACCCTTCTTCTTTACTGTCTTGTGTGATCAAATCCTGAATCGTACTTAAACCGTTATCGTAAGCGAGGACACTGTCCTTCAAATTCTCGACTTGTTTTTCCGATTGTTTCGTCGGCACCGCGGTCCGCTCGAATTTGTTGAGGGAAGAACGGATTTGCGCTTGCCGTTGGTCGATTTGCGCACCCAGTTCTTCGATACGAGCCGGATCTTTCGTCAACATCATCTCAACGAGAAACGAATCAAGCGCCCGGGTATCAATCCGGATTTGTGCCACTTCCTGAACCGGAATCAAGTTTTCTTCGTACATCGCCTGCGAGGCATTCGACATCTGATTTAAAAAATAGAGTCCCGCACTGGCTAATAAAATCATTGCGACGATCGCTGTCGCAATCAACAGTTGAATCTTTTTCCGTACAGATAAATTTTTCATTATGTAGACCCCTCCCACCTGTTTATCGGTCAGTTCCACAAATGATTCAGTCTTTTCTCATTTTTCATATTCCGGATGTGTTGTACTAAGCCCTGGTTTACGACAGGTTGTGGCAGATTCGATATAATCAGAACCATACAGAAACCAAAGGAGTGAACGCTGTGCAGTCTGTCTCAAACGAAATTACGCAGTTCCGCGGCACGCACTATGAGTTCGGTCGCGAACAGGGCCGTTACGTCAAACGCAACGAACTGTTGCATAACCGTGAAGATAACTGGAAAATCCGGGTTCCCCGTTTTCAGGTCGATCCGGCCGAAACAAAAGAGATGTTTCTCCGCTACGCCCCGTATATCTGGGATGAGTTACTCGGCTTACAGGATGAGCTCGAATTATCGCTCGCCGATACGTTGCTTCATTTTGGCCATTACCGCGTCGAAGGACCGAGCAGCGGCTGTTCCATCATGACGGGCGATAACTTCCTCGTCCGTAATTATGATTATCATCCGATGACGTACGATGGACGGTTCTCCGTCTTTCAGCCGACAGATGGCGGCTCCGCCATCATCGGACCGGCGTCCCGCGTCACCGGACGAATGGACGGGATGAACGAACATGGTCTTGCGATGGGTTATAACTTCATCAACCGCCGTCGTCCGGGAGACGGCTTCGTCAGTTTCATGATCGGGCGGATCATCCTTGAGACATGTACCTCGGTCGAAGATGCGATTTCACTAGTCAAAGAGATGCCGCACCGGGGATCTTTCAGTTATGTCGTCCATGACCGGTCGAACCGGTCATTCGTCATCGAGGCGACAGCCCGCGACATCGAAGTCCGGGAGACGAATCTCTGTACGAATCATTTTGATCTGCTGCAACACGAAAACCGGTTCCACCTCGACGATTCGAAACGCCGGATGATGGAACTGAAGACGCACCAGCATTTGATTCAAGATGCGGAATCGGCATTCCGTCTGTTAAACGATTCCGATAAAGGGGTCTTCTCCGAGTTGTACAGTCACTGGGCAGGCACGATTCATACGTCAGCCTATTTCCCGACCGACATGAAAGTCTGGTTCGCTCTCGGCGGTGATCAAGAGCCGGTTACGTTTGATTTTAAAGATTGGCTGGCCGGAAACGATTTTATGTCAACGCACATCCATGGTGAACTCGAGACCGATATCCAGTTCGCAAACACCCTTCAAACGTGGCGCTGAAGACAACAAAACACCTCTGTGCATCGATTTTTCGGATGCACAGAGGTGTTTTTCAGTCGATTGTTTTGGTCATATGTAAGTCTGTCGTGACAAATCCGGTCGTTTCATAGAGATGAATCGCCCGCGTGTTATGCGCAAAGACATGCAATTTGATTTTTTTAATGTTCATCCGTCGGGCGACCTGCTCCAGTACTTCCATCGCTTGCCGTCCGTACCCTTTCCCTTGATGGCCTTCTTCGATTTTGAAATCAAAGATAAAGGCGGTTCGACCGTGCGTCGATTCACTTAATTGAAACCAAATCATACCGACCGGCGGCTGTTCGGGATCGTCAACGATCGAAAACAGATAATGCTGTTTCGTCTGGATACCGTCCGGTAATAATTGGCCGTACTCGGCGGCTGACCGGTCAAGCGCTTCCACCTCTGCCCATGTCCCGGCTTTGACTTTCTCCTCGGCATATTCTTTGATGGCTTCCGGTAAGTATGCAGCATAGGCTGCTTCTGTCATTTTCATGAATTGAACCATTCCGTGGCACCTCCTGCTTTAATTCATTTGCTGATTTTGTACGGATGATACGCACGTGTCGGACCAGTCTTTTGCGAGCATCGCATAAACGGCAATATCATGATACGCCCCGTACAAAAGCTCCGCGTCACGTAGAATCCCTTCTTGCTGAAAACCTAAACGCTCCGGTATCTTCCGGCTTCGTGTATTGCCGATCGCACATTCGATGACGACCCGGTTCAGTTGTAATGTCGTAAAACAATAGTCTGTGATAAATGCGACGACAGTCGTCATCAATCCTTTACCGCGTCCGTTCCCGGTCAAATAATACCCGATCGACGTTTGCCGTAACGTCTGATTGATTTCGTGTAAAGCGATCGTCCCGACGAGTTCGCCCTCAAAATAAATCCCGCAGGCAAAGCCGTTGCCGTTCGCATAGTCCGTCAACCAGGCCGGAATGATTTCGTTCCGGTAGATGTCGGGTCCGGTCGCTCCGTCGACCCAGCCGAGCCACTCCCGTAAATGATCACGATTGGCATCGACAAGCGCATAAAGCGCGTCAGCGTCCTGGCGTTCGATTAATTTCAAACTCAGTTGATCAGTGATGTGATGCATGAACATGTTCTTCCACTCCCTATGTACGTCTAAAGCTATACTTTAGACGTCGACGCTCAAAATACCTGCTTGAGAATCTGTTGTTGGCTCGATTGCGACAAATTTTTATGAATGACCTGTTTTGGTTTGGTCGTTAAGGCATGCTCAAGGAAGTTCGCTTGCGACCGTTCGCCGATGACGATGATCTGATCCCAATCCAGTGATCGGTTTAGTTTTTCGACCTCTCCCGACAACTCGCGGTAAAACCGTTCTGCCTGCTTTTCGACCCGATCGCGGAAATCATCCGTCTGATTGCTGCTTGAAGCGCCACTTCGTCCGCTTCGTCCCTGATAACGCCGCCACTGTCCGGTATCGAGATCCAGCTCGTAGTCATGCGTCGCCTCGACTTCTCCAAGTCGGACGTCGAGGACGGTCGCCGAATCGAGATGCGTCAGCACGATACCGGTTCGCGGGAATTGTTGGTCAAGGACTTCCAGTTGATTGAGATTCGGTTTGGTATAATAACTGATTTCATCGGTCACATCGAGTTGTAGGAAATAGACTTCCTGCAAGGAATCATCGCTTGAGACAAAAGCAACGATACTGCGCAGCAAACTCGTCCGCTGATTGTTAATCGCCTGCTCGAGTTTCGAAAAGACGGCTTCGACGGCTTGTTTATCTTCCTGTTCCGTCAAGAGACGTTTCTTCTCATTCCGCAGAATCGTCTCCCACTGGTTCCGTTTATCCGGAGCGGTACTGAGATACACCGACAACACGTGTGTCGAACCATCAAATCCTTTTAACCGTTTGATATCTTCTCCTAGACCCATCTGAATAACCTCCTGTTAGTAGATGAATGACGCTAAAATACCGGTGATGAAGACGGAGGTGATGGTAACCGTCGAGAAGCCGGCGACGACCATCTTCGGTAAAATTTCATCCTCAATGATCTGGACCTCATCTTCCGTCTCGCCGATATTTTTAGCCGCTTCCTGACTGAGAATCAATGTACCCGGAAAACCGTATAGTGACGTCAAACCGATTGCAATCGCCATCGGGTAAGAGTAACCGAGGAACTTCCCGGCAAGCATCGCAAACAACACGATCCCGAGCACGCCGAGAATGAAGGCGATCAACAATGGCACAAACAGTTCGACGAGGTCCGCAAATGAGGTCGTTGCGAGTGGTCCAAAGATGATCAGTAAAATCGCAAGCATCATCAGACCGTAGGCATCAATACCGTTCAAGACATTGGGTTTCAAGACGCCGGTCGCCCGTAAGGCAATCCCGAGTAACAAGGCAATGACGAACGTATTCAGCCACCCGTTCGTCAAACCGCTGAGGAACGACGAAACGATGACGACGACACCGACGACAAACAGCGTCCCGGCCGTCGTCTGGAACGGCTCCGGCAAAATCGTCTGTTTCTCGGATGTTTCGGCCGGGTCAAGAACTGCTTTCCGCGTGATACTGCCATCCCGGACCCCTTCCCGAATCCGCAATGCTTCTTTACGGAGGATGATCGATGTCAGCGGAAAACCGATCAAACCTTGCAGGGCCGCAATCAGGACCGGAAAAACGGCGACCGAGATCAAGCCGGCGTTCAGCGCCTGTTCCTGAACGATAATGACGGAAATCGTCCCGCCGCTGACGGCCGCGATGGCGCTGAGGACATAGTTCGTATCGAGGAACAGCCGACCGATCGTAAAGAGCAATACGCTGATGCCGATGACGGCCGAGACCCCGATCAGAAACGTTTTCCACTGCCGTTTAAATTCATCGAGGCTAATCAGCGTCCCGAGATGAACGATGATCATCCCGACGACGGTTTGTCCGAGCGGTAACAAGGCTGACGTCGGCAACAAGTCTTCCGGAAACAGATTAGTCTTGAATCCAATCAGAAAGATGATGGAGGCAACAAATAACGAAGATAATAAGGCCTTTGTTTTTTTCGAAACATAATCGCTGACCGTCCAGATGAGCATGATAATCGTAAAGGCAATGATGGGCTGCATACGTGTTCCTCCCTTTTAAACGACAGGTTGTAGGAGCATGAACATCGGTAATAGGACGAACAAGGTTATTAAGCTGACGATGAAGGAAAATATAATGGGGGAAAGTGACTACTGTCGTTGCGAAGAATCATGAGTTGACTGGAAATGACTGCGGAGATGACAGCGATGATGATACGAAAAATGGTTAGAGATTAGTCTATGATTACCCCTTTTTTTAAACCGATAACAAAAAACGGTGAAAAAATATGCATTTTACAGAATTTTCACACTATTTTTAAAGGTTTCAGGGAAAGAGTAGAGCATGCAGTTCATTCATGAGGGAGGAGATGACCTTGTCCAGATTAATTTCCAATCGTTCCTTTCGTATCGGTCTGTTCATCTTACTGGTTCTTGGCATCATTTATATGGCGCGGCAGGTCAACTTTCTTTTTTATCCGCTGTTTATTCTGTTTACGACGATCTTCACCCCGTTCATCATCGCCGGTATTTTATTTTACCTGTCCGTCGGAATCGTCGATTCACTGGAGCGTCGCCTGCGTTCCCGAAAACTGGCAATTTTCATCGTCCTGGTGCTGTTACTTGCGCTCGTCACCCTGTTCCTCTTGACGCTATTCCCGCTCATCACGAAACAGCTTTTCGCTTTCATCGGTGCCGTACCCGGTTTTGCCGAACGTCTCTATACCCAATCGTTATCCCTCTATGCGAAATATGGAACCTCCATCCCGACACTCGACAATCAATTGTCGTCTGTCGAGAACTCGATGAAAAGTGCGACCGCGCTTCTTGGAAACGTCTTTTCCTCGATTGCCGGTTCTGTAATTTGGCTGATTCAATTCATCGCTTCGACCGTCTTCACATTATTCATCGCCCTGTTTTTATACATTTTCATGCTGGTCGACGGGAAAAAACTACCGAATGCCTTGGTCCAGTTCATCCCGATCGGTTATCGCAAGGAAGCGCTGTTGATTTTAAAAGACATGAACGGAACGATTCGCTCGTATGTCCGGGCGCAATTGATTGTCTGTTCCTTCGTCGGGAGTCTCGCGACACTTGTCCTTTGGTGGCTCGATGTTCCGTACTTCTTACCGCTCGGTCTGTTCATCTTCGCGACGAACATCATTCCGTACCTCGGACCGTTTCTCGGTGCGGCACCGGCAGTCTTGATCGGCTTTTTGGACGAACCGATTAAAGGACTGTATGTCATCATCGGCATTACGATCGTCCAACAGCTCGACGCCAATGTCATCTCGCCGCTCGTCCAGGGAAAATCTTTAAAGGTGCACCCGATTACGATCACGGTCGTCTTGCTCGTCGCGGGTCAACTGGCAGGGATTCTCGGCATGTTGCTCGCCGTTCCCTTTTACGCCGTCGTAAAAGTGACGGTCCTCAACATCATCAAGTTGGCACAACTCCGGAAGACCGCGTTACGGGCGGACAAACCAGTTCCGGATCGTGTCCCGGAAAATCCAACCTAATACGCCCGTCAGAATCAGCAGACCGGGTAACAGGATGACACCGCCATGGGTCGCCCACCACGCCGAAAAGCGGTTTAACAGACCGTAGGCACCGAGACGATTGACGAGAATCGTCCACAGCAACGCATAAACGCCGGTTCCGACAAGCGTCACCAGCACATATGGCCGGTACGGATAGGCCAGCAGTCCGGACATATAGTGGATCGGACGCCGGACACCAGGCAGGAAAAACGACATCGCGATGGCGACCGTACCTTTTTCCTGCAGAATCGCTTCCGCTTTCGCCAGATGTTTATTGGTCAATAACTTTTGAAAGACAGGCAGTTCACGAAAAAAACGGGGAATCGCATAAAACAGATTAAAACAGATGAAGCAAGCCGACCAGACCAACAGAAAAATCACGGCAGGGTTTTGATTCTGCCGGAGCCAACTGCTGATTTGACGGATGACCAGCAGATCATCCGAAATCGGGATGAATAGGATACTCGAGATGAACCGGATCCATTCCGAAAACATGCTGTTCCCCTCCCGTCAAAGTCCTATTTTCTGAAAACGAGGTGTTCGTATTGATGGACTGTACCCTAATCCTGACGATTTTGCTCTATGTCGTGTTGATTGCCAACTTTGCAGCAGCAATCGCCATCCTGTTTTTTGAACGGCGTGATGTCAGCGCGACCTGGGCCTGGCTGATGATCCTCTTGTTCCTGCCGGTCATCGGCTTTTTGATTTACTTGTTGTTCGGCCGCTCCTTGAAACAGGATTCGTTTTATCATGTGCCGGAAGATCGCCGGTTGGCGCGCGAACAAGACCTTACCGAACAGGCAGCTGAAGCGATTTCCCCCAATACACCACTTTATCCGTACCGGAAGCTGATTCAGGCGAATCGTTCATCAGGTGCCCTGTTGACGGAGGCGACGGACGTCCGGACCCTGTTCGACGGTCATCAGAAATTCGATACGTTACTTGCTGACATTAAAAGCGCGCAAGTCGAAATCAACATCCAGTACTTCATCTTAAAACGTGATCCGCTCGGCGATCGTCTACTGAACGCTTTGTTCGAACAGGCAAAACGCGGCGTCAAAGTCCGGATTCTGTATGACGCCGTCGGCTCCTGGAAACTCAAAGCGAAGGATTTTGTATCGTTCAAACAAGATGGCGGCGAAGTCCGGTCGTTTTTCTCGTCGCCGCTCGGCATCTTCAATCTGCGGATCAACAACCGTAATCATCGGAAACTCTGTACGATTGACCGGCAAATCGGCTACATCGGCGGCTTTAACGTCGGATCGGAATACCTCGGAGAAGACGAACAGTTCGGCTACTGGCGGGATACCCATCTGCGGGTTCTTGGTCCGGTCGTCGAAGAACTCGAATTTCATTTCGAACAGGACTGGGACGCTGCGAGCAACGAGCGGACCGACTGGTCGACCGCACCGATTCCGCCGCATGCTGCAGCGACGGATCATGTACCGGTTCAAATCGTGACGTCCGGTCCGACATCCGAGACGGAGTATTTGAAAAATATGCTGATTCAGATGATTCATTCTGCCGAAAAATCGGTTTACATCCAGTCGCCCTACTTCATTCCGGATGCCAGTTTCATGGACGCCTGCCAGATTGCCCTGGCTTCCGGCGTTTCGCTCAAAATCATGATTCCGAACCAACCGGACCATCCCTTTGTCTACTGGGCGACCTATGCAGCGGTCGGCGAATTGATTCAACACGGGGCCGAAGTCTACACGTACGAAATCGGCTTCATGCATGCGAAGACGATTGTCGTCGACAGGAAAATCGCTTCGGTCGGGACGACGAATATCGATGCCCGGAGCTTCCGGCTGAACTTTGAAATGAATGCGATTTTGTACGATGCAGCGATTGCGGAAGAACTCGAGCTGCTCTTTTTGTCCGACGTTGCCGACAGTGCCTTGCTGACCCGGGAAAAATATGCTGCCCGTCCGCGGATGATTCGCTTTAAGGAAAGTATCTCGCGTCTGTTGTCACCGATTTTGTGACGTTACGAGTAGCTGCAATCGTTTAAATCATAAATTAACTCATTTTCAAGTAAACATACTCATTTTAATTTTTTTTGACTATGTTTAACTGTTTTAAATCCATATTAATTAGTTCATTTTTGAATAAACATACTCATTCCGCCCTAAAATGAGTATGTTTATTCTTTTTGAACATATTTAAATACGTTATACTTTAACTAAATTTAGCGAGAATTCTCCCACCTCTAAGCGTCTCAGGGCGAAGCCCAGCATAGGTGGGAGATGAATCGCCCTGTTTTTCAAGACTGAGATTGCTTGATAAAATCAGTGTAACGAATCAAAAGGAAAGGTGTGATTGTGTTGCTGAAGGCGTACAGGTTTCGACTCGATCCGACGAAACCCCAACAAGAATATTTCGTGAAGACGTTCGGTTGTGTCCGTTTCGTCTACAATAAGATGCTCGAAGAGCGGATTCGATTGTATGAAGACTCGAAACTGAACCCTAACGTGAAACAGAAGCTCCCGACACCAGCAAAGTATAAGCCCGAATTCCCTTTCCTCAAAGAAGTCGACAGCCTGTCTCTGTCGAACGCTCAGATGGACTTGAACAAAGCGTATGACAACTTTTTTCGAGATCCGTCTGTCGGGTTCCCGAAGTTCAAATCGAAGCACAACGCCCGTGCCTCTTACACAACCAATAATCTGAAGGGAAGCATCCGAATCGAAGATCGCAAGGTGAAGCTTCCTAAGATCGGTTTCGTGAAGTTGAAGCAACATCGTTCGTTCGAGGGTGTGATCAAATCCGCTACGGTCTCGATGACGAAGACCTCAAAATTCTTCATCTCCATTCTTGTCGATCAATCCGAAGAACCATGGGTTCCCGCTAAGAATAAAGTAGGAATTGACCTTGGTTTGGAACACTTCGCCATCATGACAAACGATGAGTGGACTTCTGAGAAAGTTGCCAATCCTCGTTTCCTTCGAAAGTCTGAAGAGAAGATCAAGAGGGCACAACGTGCCTTGTCCCGCAAAAAAAAGGGGAGTAAGAATCGAGACAAGGCGAGGATCATCCTCGCCAAGAAGCATGAGAAGATTGTACATCAACGTCAAGATTTTCTTCATAAGCTGTCGAAACGGATCGTTGACGATAACCAAGTCATCGTCGTCGAGACACTGAAGTCGAAGAACATGATGAAGAACCATACGATCGCCAAATCGATCGGAGACGTCAGTTGGTATGAGTTCGTCCGGCAGTTGGCCTATAAATGCACATTCTACGGACGAACACTGATCAAAGCGGACCAATGGTACGCCTCAACGCAAATCTGTTCTTCTTGTGGAACGAAAGGCGAGAAGAAGACGTTGGATGTGCGCGAGTGGACATGCACTTGCGGTGCGCATCATGATCGAGATATCAACGCAAGTATCAACTTGTTGCTGTTAGCAGACTGAAGCCCCTTCAGGGTGGGAACCACCCGATGAGCTTGGTCAATAACCGTAGCTCGTAAAAGTACGGTCTTCCCAAGAAGCGCCCACTTCAATTTGCGAAGCAAATAAGTGGTGAGTAGTTCACATACCATTGCACTACCGATGGAAACAGTCCGCTTAATCAGTCGGATTAATGAATATAAAGGGAAACAAGATTTATATAAACAACAAGTACCACAAATTCTTAACACACTACGTGATGTTGCCATCATCCAGTCGACAAAAGCATCGAACGCGATTGAAGGAATTTTCGTCACAGAAAGCCGCCTCCATACCATCATGTCGAAATCAGCCGATCCTGCCGACCGTTCAGAGGCGGAAATTGCCGGTTACCGAGATGTATTGAATTTGATTCATGCTTCAGCACGAGATATCCCAATCAATGCGAACGTCTTATTACAACTTCATAAGGAGCTTTATAAATTCGTTCCCGTCGAGGGTGGACGATGGAAGAATGTCGATAACGAAATCAGTGAATCCTTTCCTGACGGGACACGACAAACACGTTTTGTTCCGGTGCCGGCATTCGAGACTCCTGCCTCAGTCCAGGCATTATGCGATAGTTTGCGTGAGCGGCGACAACAGGAAGACGTTGATCCGCTCATCTTGACGAGTCTCTTCGTCCTCGATTTTTTGTCCATTCATCCATTCAATGATGGAAATGCTCGGATGTCACGCTTATTAACGCTTTTAATGCTTTATCAAGATGGCTTTGAGGTAGGACGGTACATTAGTCTGGAAAAGATCGTCGAGTCGCGTAAAGAAGATTATTATGAATCGCTTCGACTATCCTCTATCCACTGGCATCAGAATCAGCAAGATCCTTTCCCGTGGGTCAACTATCTGTTGAGCAAAATCCTTGCCGCGTATAAGGAACTCGAGGACCGGGTCGGACTGATTACGACCGGCAATCAAAATAAGGCGGGACGAATTCGCCAATTTGTCGAAAGCCGCATTACACCGTTCAATAAAGCAGATGTCCGAAACGCCTGTCCTGATGTTAGCGAGGCAACGATTAATCGAATTCTACGTGAACTTCGGGATGAAGGGCTTATCAAACCATCAGGACGTGGACGTGGAGCAAAATGGATCAAAAGATAACCTTGATCTTTCAACTCGTCCTAGGATTCTAAAAATGAAAAAGCATCGAGTACACGTGACAATTCCGAATACCTGATGCTTTTTATTTTTCTAGGTATTAGATTCAGAGGTGTTCATCCTTATACTTTAATCCTTCCCTGACCGCCCAGGCCTGATGGGCATGAAACAAATCGTCGACTTCGTGAAGGTCACGGGAGACCAGACAATGGTTTTCTTCAACCGGATCCTGGATCCGCTCGAGTAACGTCATCTCAAAAAAGAACGCGTCGTTGAGAATCGCTTTCCCGTCTGGTGTCAGCACGTACTGCTCGGCACGGCCGATTGGCGCATCGATTTGAATCGTAAACCCGGTCTCTTCGAGCAACTCCCTGAGAAGTGCTTGTTCCGCTGTTTCTCCTCGCTCGATTCCCCCACCCGGCAACAAAAGATTGTTCCATTTAGTCTCGACGGTTAAAAATGTCTGCTGTCGTTGATCGTATGCGATGCCATAGACACTTTGCTTATACTGGTAGTGTCGTCCCTTCAGTTTCACACCAAAAGTCGGTTTCTCCTGTTCAGAATCCATCATCAGTCATCTCCTTTATAGTCTCCCGTCAATTTCCCTCCGTCGTCATAGCGACCAAACAGTCGCCGTTGCGCCGTATAGTTCAAAAACTTGGTCAGACGTTTTTCATACTCCGCGCTGTCTCGCTTGCAGTCCTGGATATAACTGATCCTGACACGGATGTAGAGCTCCGGCAACGTCCGGAAAAATTGATAGGTGTCCGGATCTTTTTTCAGTTCCGTGATGATGATGTGATCAATTTCAAACGGTACTGTCAAGTCAGGTGTCACCTTTATCCCTTGTTCTCGCATCTTTCCGAGTGCCATCAGTCGACGAACCCGTTCTTTATTCAGTTCGGTCCAGTGACTGTTTGTCCGACGCGGTGTAAAGCGCTGAAGCAGACGGTCCCCGTCCTTCTTTTTAATCCCGTCAATCCAACCAAAACAAAGTGCTTCTTCGACGGTTTCGATATAATCCAACTGATATTTTTCTGCATCTTTTTTATCAAATACGAGCCAAACTTCGGTCTCTGTCAGATGATGGTTTTCCAGCCAACTCCGCCATTGCCCGATATGTTCGACGTACAATTGTGTCGTGATCTCCACTGGTCTCACCTCAGTTCAATTAAATCGTTTCCAATTCCCTTCCGAAATGACTTCGATGACCCCGTCAATGACCTGAATCGCCGTTTGATCATCAATCGCATAGGATGGTCCTGTGAGATCAGCCGCCCATTTGACGGCTTCGTCCAATGTATTTTCCGGTAACAGTTCGTGATCAAGGTGCGGGAAAATCGAAAATTCAACTAATCCAAGGGTTTCATCTGACGTTGTATGAGGTGCTGTCCACTCCACGAACGCATGACCAATCCTTGGTGTCAGCACCATACTGCCGGCACTCAATCCGACGTAGACTGCTTTTAGCGAAGGCAATCGGTCGGCAAGTCCCGACTTTTTCATCCAGTAGTTTAAAAATAAGGGATCACCGCCATTTACCAACAACACATCGGCCTGTTCGACAAGCGGCACCCAAAGTGATTCATCCAGACTGGGCAGTGCCGTCAATTCGAGAACACCCACCGACTGAAATCCTAATTCACACATCGGAGTGGAACCCGTTCCTGTGATGAACGAGTATGCGTGGTACGGTCCTTCTTTCATTCCGTAGACGGCTGTCGGAATGCAGAGGGCATGTGCTTCCTCAATCGGTTTTCCGAGTAAATCGACGAGCGCCCGACGTTGACTGTCATTTTGAATGCCGCCTGAAGTCAGCAATAATTTCATAAGAACCCTTCTTTCTGCTTAAAATATCGAACCAAGCTGTGATTTTGTATATTTCTCCATTTTCAAAAGATTTCCCTGCCGATCATCCAGCCCCTTTCAGCCGTGCGGGTCATGTGTGCAAGAACTTTGGCAGCCGTTACCTACATCATGCTCCTCTTGATTCGCGTACGACAAACAACTTAAGTTTTTAAAAGCATTTGCTTTTTAAACCTCTGCTTGCTACACTCAATCCGAGCACTTATTAAAATATTTTAAGAAGTAAACAGGAGGTGCCTCATGGCCGGTATGAACACGGACTTATTAACCCAGTTGCGGCAAGCCCTCTTATTCGAACGGCTTCAGACGATTCCGGAACTGAGCCGGACGCTCTCGACGAGTTTCCCGACAGTCAAAAAACATTTGGATATTCTAATCCAGAACGGTGAGGTCGCCGAAGAGGATTCGGATGTATCGAGCGGCGGACGTCCGGCTAAACGCTATCGGTCCCGGGCCGATCACACTCACGGATTGGCGCTGTATCTCGAACTCGATGCCATCGGTTACCGGATCTTCGACGCTGTCGGTACATTGCTGACGAACGGAACGGAAGCCGTTCCCCGCAAGCACCCGCACGTTCCGGCTCTCGTCCGCCTGATTCACCGGTTGCTTGCGCAAGATCCACGCATCACTTTTTTAAGTGTCGGGGTGGCGGCGTCGGTCGAAAACGGGCAAGTCTTTTTCGCACCGGATTATCCGTCTTTGCAACAGGTCGATCTGAAACAGACGCTTGAATCCGAGTTCCACTTGCCGGTCGTCATCGAAAATGACATGAATGCCGCCGTCGTCGGCTTTCACGAAGCCTATCAGCAGCGGCAACAATCGTTGATTTATTTGTACTTAGGAAAAAACGGACCCGGTTCCGGGATTTTAATCAACGGACAACTCGTCCGCGGCAGCAGCCACTTTGCCGGTGAAATTTCCCTTGTCCCGCAGTATGACAAGGCGACGTTCGGAGAACGGATCGCCGAACGAAGTGATGTCTTGAACGCGGACACGATTGATGCGATCAGCCGGTTGACGACGACGTTCGCCGCGACGCTCAATCCGCATCTGTTGATTTTTAACAGCGCGGAAGTGACGGCGTCAGATTTGGAACAAATCCGGACGACAACAGCCCGCTATATCCCGGAAACCCATATTCCCCGGCTCGTCCGGAGTAACTGGGAAACCGATTATCTTAACGGCTTGACACGTCTCGGATTACAACTTCAGACAGAACAACCAATAAAGGGGACATCAACATGAGTGGAGTCTGGTTACTCAGCATCATCTATCTTGCCTTCATCAGTTTAGGATTACCGGATTCGTTACTCGGCGTCGCCTGGCCCGTCATGCGGACAGAGTTCGGGGCGAATCTCGAAGTCGCCGGCTGGCTGTTCATGACGATTGCCGGCGGAACGATCATCTCGAGTCTGTTCAGCGGCAAAATTCTCAACCGGTTCGAAACGAGTCATATCACCGCCTTTTGTGCTGCAGTCACGGCTGGCAGCCTGCTCGGATTTTATTTTGCCCCTTCGTTGCTCTGGCTGTTCCTGCTCGCGATTCCGCTCGGTCTCGGTGCCGGCGTCGTCGACGCGGCACTCAATCATTTTGTCGCGACCCGTTACAAAGCACACCATATGAACTGGCTTCACTGCTTTTGGGGCGTCGGCGCTACGGCCGGACCGTTGATTATGGCAGCGATGATGAGCGAATCGGGCGACTGGCGGAACGGCTATTTGACCGTCGCTCTGGTCCAGTTCGGTCTTGCCTTGCTGCTCGTCTTAAGCGTTCCGCTTTGGAAACAGGCACCGGTCGCAATTGCAGCACCGCCTGAAGAACTGTCCTTACACGGAACACCGGCGAAGCGTTTGACCGGTCTCTCGTTCGCGCTCGCCTCGTTTGTCCTCTATTGCGGTGCTGAAGCACTGATCGGTTTATGGGGCAGCAGTTATCTCGTCCAGGTCAAATCTTTTTCCATCGAAACAGCGGCCACCTGGATTTCCGTCTATTACGGCAGCATCACCGTCGGCCGATTTTTGAGCGGTTTCTTATCGCTCCGGATGACGAACCGCCAGTTGATCCGGGCGGGACAGGGAACGGCATTGCTCGGCAGTCTGCTGTTCTTCCTGCCGCTCGACGGCTTGATGCTGACCGGATTCATTCTAATTGGACTCGGACTCGCGCCGATCTATCCGGCCATGTTACATGAGACGCCGGTCCGGTTCGGCCAGGACGCGGCGAAACGGCTGATGGGGGTTCAAATGGCCTTCGCCTACAGTGGCAGTACGTTCCTGCCGCCATTGTTCGGTGTTCTCGCCTCGTTCCTGACGTTACAGCTCTTCCCGGTGACAGGTTTCCTGATGATTTTATTCCTGTTGCTCTGTTCCGAACGGCTGAACCGTGTCCTTGCGAAACGGGCATTATCCCGCGCTTCCTAAATCACTGAAAAAGGAGTCTTCTCTCATGAAAATTGAACATATCGCCATCTGGGTCAAGGATCTTGAACAAATGAGAACTTTTTACGAAATGTATTTCGAGGCTCAAGCCAATACGTTGTACCATAATCCGGTCAAAGGATTTTCGTCGTATTTCCTGCACTTTAAATCAGGGGCCCGGCTCGAATTGATGCACCGGACGGATATCGATCACGATGCGCCGCGCGACCGGTTCGGTTACGCGCACATTGCCTTTTCGCTCGGCAGCCGGTTCGCTGTCGATCAACTGACGGCACGGCTCGAGCGGGACGGCTATTCCCGGCTCGACGGGCCACGTCTGACAGGCGACGGTTACTACGAAAGCGTCTTTCTTGATCCCGAAGGACTGACGATTGAATTGACCGTCTGACACTAATTCAAAAACACCATGCTGTTTCGTACGCTTCCGGTCAAGGAGACGTCGAACTTCATGGTGTTTTCTTTTGCATGTGTCCGGACAATCATTCTGTAAACAGTTTGTACCTGTTTTTCCCCGATGATTTTGCTTCGTATAACGCGATATCCGCTTGGCGGAGCAGCGTTTTCAGACTGATGTCAGCGTCTTTGTAGGCGACGATTCCGATGCTGGTCGACAGTTCATATGTGTCCCACGTACTCAACCGGACAAGAATTTCATCTGCTTGATCGATCAATGCTTGCTGAGAATCAAAGTGCGTAAACCGAATGACAAATTCGTCTCCGCCCAAGCGGACCGCATATGCTTCTTTTTGTCCCGCAATCAGTGACTTCAACCGCCTTGCGACCTCCTGCAGAACAGCGTCCCCGGCATCGTGCCCGTACAGATCGTTGACATTTTTGAAGCCGTCCAAATCAAGGAAGAACAAAGCCCCTTCCGTCTGCGGATGTTGGTCGAATTGATGTGTCAAATACCGCCGATTGTACAGATCCGTCAACATGTCACGCCAGGCAAACCGCTCGAGTTCCAGATAATACGAAAACAGGCGGACAATCCGTTGCAGTAACTCGATACTCTTGCTCTCGAACAAACTGACTTCATCATTGATGGCGCACAATGTACCGAACTTTTCTCCGTTCGCAAGCGAAATCGGAATCCCTAAATAGGACTGAACATTCGCCCCCTCCAATACTTCCCTCATGCCGTCGAGACTGCGGTCTTTTGTGACATCTTCGTATATAAGCGGTTGTTTCGTTTGAAAATCGATTCGTTGGCAGAGCGAGTAATTCAAATCAATGACCATTCCTTCTGTGACCGGCATCCGGGTCTGCTCTTCGGACAGTTTAATGATCAATTGCTCGGTCTCGTTGATGGCGGACAAATAAAACAGTTGTTCCGGCAGAATTTCTTTAGCCAGATTCAGTAAATCCTCTACTAAATCATCAAATTTCGTATACATCTTCAATTCTTCAAAGTGTATGTTCATTCAGCACCTCGACACGTCATAGTTTTTAAACACTTCGTCTGAGTTTTTTTATAGACAGCATCTGCTAATCTATTTCATTTTACCATATATCGGATATTGATTTACTGTTCAACTCAAAAAAACACCGCCTTGTCGCACAGTCTCTCAACAGAGAAACGGGTACAAGGCAGTGTGTTTTGGTCGCATTCACGCGCGGTTTTTCCGCAGCAGATACAAGAAGTACGGTACACCAATGATTGCTGTGATCAATCCGGCCGGAATTTCAAGCGGCGGATGAATCCCGCGCCCAATCGCATCGGCGACGACCAACAGTCCGCCGCCGACGAGGACGGCCATCGGAATCAACAGGTGGTGCCGGTGACCGATCAAACGTCGGGCCATATGCGGGGCAACGAGTCCAAGGAACCCGATTGATCCGACCATCGCGACGGCGACACCAGCGAGAACAACAGCAAGCGCGAGAAAGACATACCGGGTTCGTTTCATCCGTAACCCGAGACCGATCGCCGCGTCTTCACTGAGTGACAGAATATCGAGTTGCCGGTGTCCAGACCAGATGGCGAGTCCGAGAATCAGAAAGACCGGCGCCAGGACATACACTTCCGTCCAGCCTTTGCCGAACAGACTGCCGGCAAGCCAAACGAGTGAATCATTCGTCTGAAGCGGAAACTTGATCAACAGATATTCCGTTCCCGACGCACAAATCGCACTGACGGCGATGCCGAGCAAAGCAAACGAACTGTGTTGCAGCTTGCCGTGATCGGCAAGTAACATCAGGGCAATCATCACGAGTGCCGCTCCGCCCATCGCTGCAAGCGGCGTCAAAGCGAGCGGACCGTCCGGAAGTAACGCAATTGTCAAAACGGCAAACAAGGCCGCTCCGTTCGTCACGCCGATGACGTCCGGGGAGACGAGCGGATTCTGGATGATCGCTTGCAACAAAACACCAGATAGGGCAAAACAACCGCCGGCGAGTAACGCGAGAAATGTCCGCGGCAACCGGTAGTTCCAGACGATGAAGGCACTTCCATCTCCTTGCAGGGCTACGACGATTTCACCCGGTTTCAAGTAGACGGAACCGACGCCGAGCAACAGAAAACTGAGCACAGTGACAAGGAGCGACATGAGGACGAGACCAAGCCATGGTTGTTGACGGAGTCTGTTCATTTACGCCACCCCTTTCGTCTGACGTTTCGCTAAATACAAGAAGAACGGCGCCCCGAGTAATGCCGTCACGATCCCGACCGGTGATTCATAGGGATAAGCGATGAACCGGGCGAGGACATCGGCAGACGTCAGCAACAGTCCGCCGCATAACGCGGACACCGGCAGGACATACCGGTAATCCTCCCCGACCAGGCGCCGGACGATGTGCGGGACCATCAGACCGATGAAGCCGATGGCTCCGGCGACGGCAACCGTCACACCGGCCAGCAAGACAACAGCGACGGCTGCCAGCATCCGGATTCGGGTGATGTTTTGCCCCAGTCCGACGGCGACGTCCTGACCGAGTTGGAAAATGGCCAGCGATTTGGCCAGGCTGAAGGCTAAGATCAAGCCGATGATCGACCACGGCACAATCAACCGGACTTCAAGCCAGCCGCTGTCACTGATCGAACCGGATAACCAGTACAAGACATTCGTGATCCGGTCATTGAACAAAATCAACCCTTTCGTCAAAGACGTCAGCAACAAGTGGATCGCCATCCCGACGAGGGCCAGTTTCAGACTCGTCATACCGCGGACGGAAGCAAACGAAAAGACGAGCAACCCGCCGATCATTGCACCAAAGAAAGCGAAGTACACGAGATTGGCCGTCCCGAGCGCCGGGAACAGCAATAACGCGAGAACCACGAACAGCGAGGCTCCGGCGTTGACACCAAATACCTGCGGCGAGGCGAGCGGATTCCGGGTGACCGCCTGCATCAATGCTCCGGCGACGGCTAGGTTTGCCCCGAGTATCAGTCCCAGTACTAATCGTGGTAATCGAAGTGTCGTCAGGACCAATGTTTCTTTTGACAAATCACTGGATGACCATTCCCGGATGGCTTCGAGCGGCCGGATCGTCGTCACGCCGAGAAACAGACTGAGATAGGAGCTGAGTCCAATCAGCACAATAAGTAGAACGAGCAAACGGATCAATCGTGTTTTCCGAATCATCAACGGCTTCCCCTTTCATCAACAAAAGCCAGATTGCTCTGGCTCGTGTCGTCGTTTATGATTTTTTCGGATACAGCAGTTGAATCGCTTCGTCGACGATTTGTTCCGCTGCGTCCAGTCCGCGGTAACGGGTCCACAAGTCACGATTGACTTCGTAGACTTCACCTTTTTTCACAGCCGTGATTTGATTCCAGAGCGGATTCTTTTTCCACTCGTTGAGCAGTTTCGGGTCGGCTTCCGCCATGAAGATGACGTCCGGATCCCATTTGACAATCTGCTCCAGCGTAATCGTCACGGTTGGTTCTACTGTTTTCGTGATGGCATTATCGATGCCGAGTTTTTCAAGCAGTTCCCCGTCAAACGATGTCTCTCCGTGTGCCGTCAATGAATCGGACCGGAAGACACCGACCATGATTTTGCGTTGATCGTCCGGATCGACTTTTTGTTTGGCAACTGCGAGCCGCTTGTCATGCAGTTTCAGACGTTGCTCCATCTTATCGGTCTGTCCGACGGCTTCCGCGATGCTCTTGAACGATGCGATGTTTTCCTGATAGGTCGCGTTCCGGCTTTTTAAGATGATCGTCGGTGCGATTTGTTGCAGTTGTTTGTAAATGCCTTTATGCCGGTTGAAATCTCCGATGATCAAGTCCGGTTTCAGTGAACTGATGACTTCGAGATTCGGTTGCTGGCGTGTCCCGACTTCCGTAAAGGAAATCTTCTTACCGAGCAGCCCCGATACATCATCCTTGTTTTCCTGTGCGATGCCGACCGGTTCAATGCCCAGTTCGTCGAGGGCATCGACGAACGAGAACTCAAGAGCCACGATCCGTTTCGGATGGTCCGGTACGTTCGTTGTTCCTGCTTCATGCGTGACAGCGTGCGTCTTTTTCGTCGTCTCTTCTTTCGCTTGTCCGGCACATGCCGCAAGCATCAGACAACTCATTACAATAAGCGCTAATGCGCCGGTCATTCGTTTTCGTAACATGAGGAGCCTCCTTCTTCATCCGGAATGAGAATCATTCTTAATTAATCCTGTTTCAGCATAACAAAGTTCATCACGAAACAAAAGACCAAATCTTATTTTCAGATAACATGTATCCTGTCATGAACGGGAATATGCGATAATGGAATCATCGATTAAAGGAGGAATTGTCTTGTCTACATTTATTAAAGACGTAGCCGGCCGGATCCATTATCCGCTCGGTCATGCGTTAACGTTTGCCGATTTACCGGCGCTGCTTGAAGCCTTTGCCTATCACCTGCCGTTTGATAATGCAGTGGTTCTTAAAAAAGAGTCGGTTCCGTTTGACCAGAACCGACTACGACAGACCTTCATCGAACGTCAGGCGGGCGGTGTCTGTTATGATCTCAACCATTTGCTGTACGAAGTGTTACGAATCAAAGGGTTTGACGTTTCACTTCTCAAGGCGACCGTCTTCGATCAGGAAAATGACGTCTGGTCCGCGACCGGTCCGACCCACGTCGCCGTCCTGCTGTCGCACCAGGAGCAGACCTATCTCGTCGATACGGGATTCGGTGTCAATCTCGCCTTACGCCCAATTCCTCTGACCGGAGAAACAATCACATCACCGAGCGGCAACTACCGGATTGCCCCGAACGGCGCCGGTTATCAGCTGGAGATGTTACGGACCGGTCAGGATGACGAGTTTGTCATCGGGTACCATTTCTACACGCAACAGACGATCGAACCGGCTGCTCTATCCGACATGGAACAGATCATCCAGGAGCATCAGGCTTCCCCCTTCAACAAACGTAGTCTGCTCGCCATCCGTAAGGCCGATGGACACCGTATTCTGACACGACAGGCGTTGACGACCTGGACCGATGGCAAGAAAACGATTCAACCGGTCACATCCGACGACCAGTACGCGGCCTTTAAACACGACTTCTTTTAAGGAGATGAGGAGACTTGTATCGTTATATCCTCTGTTTGATTCGCAAGAACGATCAGTGGTTGCTGCTGAACCGGCAAAAACAACCGGCGATGGGGATGTAGAACGGGGTCGGCGGTAAAATCGAACCCGGCGAGTCCCCGGCAGAATCCGTCATCCGGGAAACGTTTGAAGAAACCGGTCTTACTCTGACCGCTGTCCAGTTTTCGGGCACGATTCTCCTGCAGGCGGACGAGACGGTCGGAATTTATTTGTTCCTTGCCGAACTGCCGCCGGATCAGTTCCTCGTGACACCGCTCGCGACCCGGGAAGGTATTCTCGACTGGAAACAGCTTGACTGGATTCTTCATCCGGACAATACCGGCGTCATCAGTAATCTGAAGGCTTACTTGCCGCACGTCTTGAAACAGACGACACCACAGCTCCATACGTTGCACTATGACGGGCACCGGCTGCTTGAGCACCATATTTCTGAACTGGAACAAATCATCCACTAAAAAAAGACATCCGTTTGTTTGCTGCTGACCGAAATCAACAGTGCAAACGCATGTCTTTTAAGTTTCAGTTAAAACCAAGCAGTTCCAAACCGGTCACGATCAATCCGACCATTACGATTCCGGGTAACAAGTTCGCGACCCGGATTTTGGTGATGCCGGCTAGATTCAAGCCGATTGCTAAAATCATCACACCGCCGGTCGCCGTCATCTCAACGATGAACTGCTGGAGGATGGCGTCCGGAACAAATTGCGTAATCGCCACTGCGCTGAGAGCAATTGCCCCTTGATAAACGAGGACCGGAATCGCCGAAAAGATGACGCCGATCCCGAGAGTCGAGCTGAGGACAAGTGCCGTGAAGCCGTCAATCAGTCCTTTTGTATAGAGGACGTCATGGTCCTGACGTAAACCGCCGTCAAGCGCCCCGAGTACGCCCATTGCTCCGATGACGAAAATCAACGTGGCTGTGACGAAACCTTCTGCGATATTCGATGGATGACCCCGTCCGATTTTTAGTTCAAGCCATTCGCCGACTCGGTTCAGCTTTTCATCAATTCGTAACCATTCACCGATTGCCCCACCTAAGACGAGACTGCCGATGACGATCAGGAAGTTCTCACTCTTCAGCCCCATCTGAACACCAAGCACGACGACAGCGAGTCCGATTGCCTGGACAACTGTTTCCTTCGTCCGTTCGGGAATTTTATGAAACAGCAGACCGAGTAATGTACCGATGACGATTAATCCTGTATTGACAAGCGTGCCGGTTAAGACCATCCTGTATCCTCTTCTCTAAGTAATCATATTTACATGTGGTATTTGAAATAATTATATATCCGGTACTTCTTTTGACTGAGCCTGCTTTAAACTGTGGATCGTCATCCCAAGCATGACAAGCAACATCCCGGACAATGCGAGACCGGTCGGAAAGACGGCGTGTAAAAACAGCATCTCCCCGAGGACGGTGAACAGGATTTCAAACGACTGTGTCGCTTCGACGGCTGCGAGACGGACCGGTTCCGCACGGACGAGTGTCGTCGCATAAAAGAACAGTGATGTCGCGATGACGCCGGAGAACAAGGCGACCAGTCCCGACTGACCGACTTGTCCCGCGGACGGTAAGCCGACTTGCCTGTAGGCAATCGCGGATAACACGAGCCAAAACGGCAGACTGGCCACCGTCATTCCGAGAATCCGGTCAAAGACATCAAGTTCGTCCCCGTACCGTTCCATCATCTTCCGGTTGCCGAGCGGATACGCGATCGCGGCACAGATGACCGGAAGGACACCGAGCAGCAGCGCCGAAACAGATACCCCTTCCGCGACCGATAATTGCATCAGGCAGACACCAGCGACGATTAACAGCGAATAACGGAGCGACGCCCACGGAATCGTCTGTTTGAACAGCGGCGCGAGCAACGGTCCGGCAAGAATCGTCACCTGCCAGGTCCCTGCAATCAGCCAGCCCGGTGAATAGTCGGCGGCAAGACAAATCCCGCTGTAAAAAATCCCAAAGCCGATCGTCCCGTATGTCAGCCAAAAGTACGGTGCTTCCCGAAGTGCCGACCAGACACGACCGAGCCGGCGCCGGTAGGCGACAATCACGACGAGCAGCGGCAACATCAGATAAAACCGTAAGGCGGCGCTGTAGATCCAGTGTCCCCCGCTCCCTTGCATCGATTGATTCAGGATGAAGGTGACGGCAAAAAACATCGCCGCCAAAATCCCGCTTATGATGGGTCGCATGGCGTGTCCTCCTCTAAAGAAGCAATCAGATGGCGCCCGAGACCGTTCCAGTTGTGTTCCGTCGCACGGACAAGGTCTTCAATCCTGCCGTTTTGACAGGCTTCGATGATCGTTCGATGATCCGTGACCGAGTCATGCCCGTGACGGCTGAACTGGGCATACTCGAGCCGGCGGATCAGCGGTGTCAAGCGGTTTAACGTGTCCGCTAGTTGCCCGTTTTGACTCCGTTCGAGAAACAGCCCGTGGAAAGCGTCATCGAGTTGCAACGCTGACGCGGCGTCCCCGCGGTTGATTGCTTCCTGAAACATTTGATTGAGTTCGATTAAACGGGTGATATCCGCTTCCGATAAAGGAAACGCGAGACGTGCCGCGAGCGCATGCAGTGTCGCGACGATCGGAAACGTCTGTCTTGCCTGCGTCACGTCAAGCATCGTCACATTCGTCCGTGATCCCCGTTTCGCGACGACAAGTCCCTCCTCCTCCAGTTTTTTCAACGCTTCTCGAACCGGTGTCCGGCTGACGCCGAATGCTTCCGCTAGCTCCTGGTCGTTCAGTTTTTGACCCGGAGCAAGCGCTAAGGTGATGATTTGCTGTTGCATTCGTTGATACACTTCTTCACTTAAGGAAGTTCGTTGAATCGGTTGAGTTTTCATACAACTAATATATTACATATCAATTAAGAATGTACAGATTTTTCCTGTTGATGTGAGGAAAGATTGTTTGAAGTGCTGTTACAGGAATTAAACCACCTTGAAGTCATCGCTTATTTAATTTACAATTATTTGGTAGATCATCTTGATAAATGGAGGGTTACTCGATGTCCAGTCTCGGATTATTTCTAATCATTATCTTCTCAATCGCCATCTGGATGACCGTTTCCAAAGAAACCACAAAGGATTCTGAGGAAATCAGTCGTCCGAAAATGTTGACGTTGCTGACTGCAGGATCGATTTCGACCATCATCCTCGTCATGACACTCGTTCAGTCTCTCAACATCTTCTGACCTTTAAACAGTTGATCACGCTTTAAGAAACGGGGCATATCCTATGAATATGAAATCCTTTCTTGTCGGCTTCATCCTGATTTACCTGTTGCTCAGTCTTCCCGCCTTTTTCGGAATCGGGTATGTCATCGACTGGGTACCGGAAGCGACGCTCGGTCAGAAGTTTAACGGGTATGTCATGGAAGGACTGAAAAACCAGTTTCTGCTGAAAAGCTTATGTGCCGTGATTGCAAGTATCGTCCTGAGTCTTCTGCTGTCTAACCGTAAAGTAGGAACACGTATGTAATGCCACACGAAGACGTCCCGCTCTGTTTGAGCAGGACGCCTTTTGCTGTATTTCTTGAGTAGAATCGGGATTAAGAAGCCTGTTGTTTCTCGACGACTTTTTCTTTCCGGAACAATCCGAGGTAGACCAGTCCGAGTCCGAGACAGACAATCAGTCCGATGTAGACACTCATCATGAACGGTGCGAGCATCGCTCCGAGAATAATCGTCGAGCGTGACAACAGATCGGCACCGGCGTGCGACGTGCCGGCAAACGCCGAGTAGGCGCCGCGTTGGTCAGCCGGCATCATATTGGCTTTTTCCGCGTTCAGCGTCGGGGAATAAAGCAGCTCCCCGATTGTCGCGATGAAGATAAATGTCAAGAGCAGCGTCAGTGAATTGGTACTCGTTACGGTCGCGTAACCGATGATGTAGAGAACCAATCCGCCGACCAATGCCTGTTTATTCGTAAAGCGATTTGAGAACCGTTGAATGAAGAATGTCAGACAGACGACGAGAATCGTATTTTCAATGTTGATCAGACTGAGCATCCGGACGCCGTTAACGGTCAGGTCCCCGATTGTCACCGTGTCGAATTCGTCCGCCAAGCGGACGGCGACGTAACTGCTTATCGAAAATTCGGCGGCGAGAATACACATCGAACCGAAGACGACTTTGACGAACGGTCGGTCACGCCAGGCAATCTGATAACTTCGACCGAGATCTAAAAATACATTCCGGAGCGGTTGTTTCTGCCAGACGTGTTTCGATTCGTCGAGCAAAAAATGATAAGCGACCGGCAACAGCAACGACGTACACGTCAGAAGACTGAATAAGAAGAGCCGGTTGCTGACGTAAAGCCAGCCGCCGAGCGCCGTTCCGAGGGCAATCGACAGATTGATCAGCCAGTAGTCGATCGCATACACGGCGCGCCGGTTTTCCGGCGTCGTCGCATCGATGATGATTGCGCTCATCGCCGGCCGACCGATATTGCTTGTCACCGTGAAAATCGCATAGGCAATTGTGAACAGTAATATCTGATCGATGGCGAGACAAATCGTCATGACTAAAAACATTAATCCGGTCGCCGTCGTCGACAGGACGAGCAACCGTTTCCGCGGGAAGCGGTCGGCGAGGTAGCCGCCGATCAGACCAATCAGGAAACTGAGTATCACTGTCCCGATCAAAAAGATTCCGGCAAACACTTTATTGTAGGCTTGGACGAACAGCAATGCCATGAACGGCATGATGGCGAACGAAATCGTCCGG
This sequence comes from Exiguobacterium sp. K1, assembly GCF_033721435.1. Classification (NCBI taxonomy): domain Bacteria; kingdom Bacillati; phylum Bacillota; class Bacilli; order Caryophanales; genus Exiguobacterium; species Exiguobacterium sp. K1. Next base: position 912,238 of record NZ_JAOTIT010000001.1, read on the forward strand.
TTGATGAATGATGTAACCAGTCTGACTTTAATTGGTTGAGGCATTTCTTTCCATTCCATGTTGTCACCTTCCATTCTCTACCTGTATGATAAACAAGACAAGTACATAAAAAAATGGACATCGTCAGAAAAAGATGTCCCCTTTTAGAACGGAGGAATGAGATGGACGCGTATCTGTTCACGTTATGGAAAACCTGTCGCGAAGGTTCGTATTCGATTGCCGAACTGGCTGACACAATCCATTTAAGCCCCAAACAAACGAAGCGGTATTTGAACCGTTGGCAGGAAGACGGCTGGCTCGACTATACGAGCGGTCGGGGCCGCGGCCATTTGACACGGCTCGTCTGGCTCCGTCATGTCGAACGCGAATATGCGAAACAGATGCTCGAACGGATTGAACGGGAATCGGTCGACGCCGTGACGGAAGAACTGAGCTGGGACTGGTCGCCGGCACAAACGGGACGGTTCATGCGAAAGCTCGAGCAAAAGTTCGGCTATACGCAGGAGTCGTCCGATGCCCTGCTGATTCCCCGCCGACGTCCTTTTTTAACGACCGATCCGCTCGAAGCCGCTGACATTCACAGTGCCCACCTCGTCCAGAATGTCTTCAGCCGGTTGTTCGCGATTGATGCAGACGGCAAACTGCAAGGTGAACTGGCCCATCATTATGCCTGGAACGGTCCCGTCCTGTCGCTTTATTTACGAAAGGATGTCCGCTTCCATGACGGATCACTTCTGACGAGCAAGGATGTCACGAAAAGTCTCCGGAAACTGGTCGCTTATCCGGCGTATGCCCGGTCGTACCGGCATGTCGAGCACATTCAATCCAACGGACCGTACCAGGTCGATATCACGTTAGATCAGCGCCGCCATTCGTTGCTGCCGAAACTGGCGACCATCCATACGAGCATCAGCAAGGACGACGTCGGGACCGGACCGTTCCAGCTGACCCGAAATGACCCGAAAAAGACGATTTTGTCCGCTTTTCCGAACTATTACGGCATCCGTGCCCTGCTCGACCGGATTGAGTTCATTCAAATGCCGGACGCCTATGACCCCGTCTACCGGACATCCCGTTCAGACTCTGGTGAAACGGATACGATCGCGACTCAGTCCGGCTTTGGACTCGTCTTTTTGAATCCGCGTCCCGGTGGTCCGTTCGAGCGACCGGAAGCGCGGCACTATATTCACCGGTTGATTGCGGCGATCCGTCCGGCGATCCAGTCACTCAATGAGCGGGGTTTTCCGAACGACCGTGGGTTTCTGGAACAGTTCAGTTCCGTCCATCCGCTTCCGGAGGGTCCAACCGTTTTGTTTACGCAACCGCTCCGGATCAAACTGACCGACTTCACGGACAAGGTGACACGCTGGTTATGCGAGACACTCGACGCGCACGGAATCCCCTATGAGTTCGTACCGATCGGTTTTAAAACGAGCATCACCGATTTTCATTCCTTTGACACGATTGATCTCGCCGTTCACGCGGAAGTCTTTGAACGGAACTTACCGGTCGCCTTTCATCAGTTTTTAACGAATGATTTTTCCCCGCCGGCGAAGATGTTCCGGCAGATGCCAGAGATGAACAAATGGATTGACCGGTACGACGAGACGCCTTTTGAAGACTGGATGAGACTGCACCAGACGGTCGAACGATATTTGATCGACTCGTCTTACTTCATCCCGCTCTATGATGACACCCGGATCATCCCGTTTCCGATTGAATTACAAAATATCACGATTGATTCGTTCGGCTACTTCGATTTCTCAAAACTGTGGATTTCTTCTTAACCTCCGGTATTCTCCGGAGGTTTTTTGTCGGTTACTTGACGAAATGATGGCATACTTGTGACAAATATCACGTACTTTTTTAAATCTAGTATTTTATCTATTGCATTAAAACCAAATGTGACGGATACTGAAATCGAACCTGATCCGATCACCCATTATCCAAAAAGGAAGTGTACTTATGTTAACTCCATCTGCGATCACCATCATCAAATCAACCGTCCCGGTGCTTGCCGAACACGGCCACAGCATCACACGTGTCTTCTATCAGCGCCTATTTGAAAATCATCCGGAAATGAAACATATCTTTAATCAATCGAACCAAAAAAATGACCGTCAGTCGCAGGCGCTTGCGACAGCCGTCTACGCCGCCGCCGCTTACATCGATCAGCTTGAGACGTTGAAACCGACGTTACTGCCGGTCCTTCACAAACACCGCAGCCTGCAGATCAAACCGTACATGTACGACATCGTCGGAACGGAACTGATCGGTGCGATTCAAGACGTCCTCAAAGACGCAGCGACACCGGACATCATCGACGCCTGGACAGCCGGCTACGGGGAAATCGCCAAGCTGTTCATCTCGCTCGAAGCGGAACTGTATCAACAGGATGAACAGGCAACGGACTTTGAAGGGTATCAACCGTTCGTTATCGAAACGATGACGACTGAATCAAGCGACATCAAAGCGTTTACGTTACGTCCGGCAGACGGACGACCACTTGCTCCGTACCAAACCGGTCAATACGTCACAGTCCGCCTGCAGGCACCGGATGGCTTATGGCAAAATCGCCAATACAGTCTGACGACAGTCGCCAACGGCACATCGTACACGATCGGTGTCAAACAGGACGGGTCCGTCTCACGTCAGCTGCACGGTCTGTCCGTCGGTGAAAAGGTCCTGCTCAGTGCACCGGCCGGTTCGTTTACATTAACGGACGCTTCGACGCCATTTGTCGGTCTCGCCGGCGGAATCGGTTTGACTCCCCTTCTTGCGATGACCGAAGCTGCCCTGGCGGCTGGTCGTGAATCGACGTTATACGTCGCCGTCCAGGACGATCTCGACCGCCCGTTCGCTGAACAATTGGCCCGGTTTGAAGAACAGGGAGCAACGATCATCCGCTATGCGGAACGTAATGCATTGCCGGGTACAACACCGGGACGCTTGTCGGTGGCTGATGTCACGAACATTGACCGGGCGGCCGACACGTATGTCTGCGGACCGGAAGCGATGATTCAGTTCGTTCGCCGCTACTTTAGCGGTCAAGCGGACAAATTGCACTTTGAAGTGTTCGGACCAAGTCTGGCACTCGAAGCACCGACCGCCGTTTCTTAACGCCTCTCTTTTCTTGTCGACAAAAAAACGGACGAGACTGAACCCTTGAGAAAAGGGTAGTCTCGTCCGTTTTTTCATCATAACAATCGACTCTACGGTAATATGTACGTTGTTATTTTTCAAGCTCCGGTGTCATCCGTCGCCATAAGACATTCAACATGACCGTCATTCCACCGATCGGAATCAAAAACATCAACGCAAGCATCGCCATTCCATCCATCTTTTACATTCTCCTCTGTAAGCGTTTTTTTAAGTATAACGCCCCCCGTTTCTCCTGCCCTCCGCCTGAAGGCCGATTTGTCATCCGACCTCGTCCCGTCGCACTTCCGTCGCCGGTGATTTACGCTGAAGTCGTAGGATCAGCAGAATCAACAGACCGCTTCCGGAAAAGAACAGAAACACGGTATCAATCGCAAACATGGTCGTCAAATAGGCCGTCAATCCGAAGAACAACGCCGAACTGAAGGTTGAAGCAGCGACCATCGCCGAACGAATCCGTCCGAGCAAGGCATCCGGTGTCGTCTGTTGCAACAGCGTCGAAAACGGAATTCCGAACAGACTGAGCGCCATCCCAAGCAACAACATCCCGCTGAAGGCAAACGGCAGAGATGTCGTCAGTCCGATCAGCAAGGTAAAACCGCCCTGCAAGACCATCGACAGATAAAACATCTGCATCAGATCAATCCGGTTCGCAAGTCGCGCATACAACAGCGACATGCCGATCCCGCCGATGACGAGGGCCAGTTCGAGCAGCGAAAACGTATTTGCTCCGCCCCGGATGACGTCTTTCGCAAACGGCGCGAGTAACGCGTTGACCGGTGTAATCATCCAGTTGGCGAGGATACCGAAAACTAAAATCCGGATCAAGCGGTTGTCCCGCGCTAAATAAGTAAACCCTTCCCGTAAATCGGTCCAATAAGTCAGTTGCGGTTTAACTGCCGTGTCTGGTGCCGACCGTAACGGGAACAACAGGAACCAGGCGATCAGGTGGACGACGGCTTCCATTCCTAAAATCACCGTAATCGAAAATCCACTGATTAATAAACCACCCGCCAATAGTCCGGCCAACGTCCCGACCCGGTCGAGCGTACTCAAATAGGCATTGGCAACCGGCAACTGCTCGGACGCGACGATCCGGGTGACGACTTTAAACGCCGTATTGCCACCGATGACCTGCAACAGCGTCTGAGCCGCAAGCAGACTCAGCAACGGCAGAAGGACTGCCTCCGTTTGCGTCAGAAGATACCAGACGGCACCAAGCAGTAAAAACCGGATCAAGACGGTCGCTTTCAGCAGACGGACCGGCTCGATCCGGTCAATCCACGGTCCGACCAGACTCGAACTGATGAAACGGATGACAAACACGGCACCGATGACTAACGAGACGGCTGCCGGCGACAGCAGTCCGGCACACGTCCAGTAGATCGCGATATAGGAGATGCTCGCTCCGACAGTTGCAATCAGGTCAGAGACATAAAAATAACGAAACAGGCGGTTCATTCCAACTTCTCCTCTCACAAGCGGGTTCTCTCCCCCGACATTTTCTCTTTCATCAGTTTACACTTTTTTACATAACCAGCACAGAAGCATTTCCATTTTTTACAGAACCGGTTTTTCCGACATCTGTTCGTCATATTCGATGAATCTTGTTATCGACTTCTCATCGGACTGTAACGCAGAAGTCGTCCGAAGTCCTCTATACTGAACACAGAAGGAAGTGAAGAGCCAATGAGAATGCATACACGTACAGTCACCCATCATGAATCGACGGATCATCCATCGGAAACACGGCTCGGCTATTACTTTTTATTAATCGTCTTGCCGCTTGGTCTGGCGCATCTTGCCCAGTCGCTGATTCCATCAGTCGATTCCCATCAATCGTTTTTATTGTCCCTGCTTACGGTTGGCGCAATCAGTCTGTTTTCGATTCTTGGACGTCGGACCGACGGCAGTGCTAAAACTACCTTTTTCAGCTACGCGCTGTTTTTAGTCGTCAGTTTAACGTCGACGTTTGTCATGCCGCTGATTTAAGATGAACTACATATCGTTTCATCTGCTTCAGACACAAAAAAAGCCAGTTTCCGCAATGCGGAAGCTGGCTTTTGATCTTTTACTTATTCGCACCGACATACGTAAAGAGTGGTCCGCGCAGTTCAAACGAATAATCTTCCGCGTTGACGATACCAACGATTTGATCGCTGTCGAGCAGTTGATCGAGGAACGTCGCCATCTCTGCCGCCGTATGGTACTTGGCGACGTTTTTACTGTAATCAAATCCAGCTTCCCCGCGTGATCGGTCGGCGAATTCCGTTTCCGTCGCCGCCGGTGCGAGGACTTTCGCCCGCAGTTTCGCCCCGGAATTTTTCAATTCTTGCGCGAGTCCTTCCGTATAGGCGCTGACATAAAACTTCGTCGCGCAGTACGTGACCGCGTTCGGGACGATCCGATAGCCGCCGCCGGATGAGACGTTCAGGACCGTCGTGCCTTCGACGTCATGATAATCGTGGACATAGCGGCTCGTTAAGACCGTCAAAGCTTCGATGTTCAGCCGGAGCATCTTCTCGACTTTCGGGACTGACACATCTTTGACATTGTCGAAATCACCGAATCCGGCATTATTGATCCATGTCTCGATGTCGAGATCTTTCAACGAGTCATACAGTTCGTGGACGTTGACCGATTCCGTCAAATCAACGGACCGCAGAATGACATCACTGTCCGGTGCCAGGGCTTTGACTTCATCGCGTAATTTTTCCAGTTCATCCGTCCGGCGGGCGACGAGAACCAGTGATTTTCCTTTTTTCGCAAGCACTTTCGCTGTTTCGTAACCGATACCGGAGCTGGCTCCTGTAATGACCGTGTATTTCATGAACAATTCCCCATTTCTGTTTGGTATAGTGAAAGTCTACAAGTTAGAGTCAACTCTAAGTCAAGCAGGAGAGGTGCGATTAAGATGTATACGATTTCAGAAATCAGCCGATTAACCGAAACAACGGCCCATACAATTCGCTATTACGAAAAAGAAGGACTGTTATTCCCGACCCGCACAAAAAGCGGCGTCCGGCGTTATGATGAAACCCAACTGACGTGGCTCCGCTTCGTCCTTCGGCTCCGGGCGACGCATATGCCGATCGACCAGATCCGGGAATATGTCGAACTGTTCCTCGCATCGTCCGAGACGCACGACACGTCGCTTGAGCGGCTCCGTCTCCTCGAAGCACACCAGCAAAACGTGCGTGCTCAGCTCGCGGAACTCATCCGGACGGAACAGATGATTACGGACAAAATTTCCGTTTACCAACAGCTTCATCCGTTAGTCAAAGAAACGTTTTAAGAAAAAGCTTGCCGGAGCCGGGCAAATCCGGCGTCTCGCGTTTGCTGATCCAGCTCTCCGTAAGCATCGCCGACACTGATTTCTGTTGAACAATACCCGTCTTTGTCGACGAGATAACCTACGAACCCGAGCCCCGTCTGTTCCTGGACCTGCTCGAGTTTCGGGGAAATGTCCACCGCCTGTCCGTCAAAATGGAGGTGGAACATGTTCGAGACCGGAACTTCCGGTGTCGTATGGACGCCCGGTAATGCATTAAACTGCTCTGCCAGTTGTTTTGCCTGCTCATAGTACTGCCCCATCCGGTCCTTTCGCAGTTCATAATAATAATCGGCCGAAACGATGTACGGATACAAACTGATTAAGTCCCCGCCGTACCGCCGCTTCCAAATTCGCGCCGTCTGACAGAACGCTGCTGGGCCTGCGAGAATCGCACCGGCAATCCCACCGAGTCCTTTATAAAACGAGATATAAATACTGTCAAACAAGCCGGCAATCTCCGCTGCCGTCTTTTCATAATACGGTAACATCTCAAACAGCCGTGCGCCGTCGAGGTGCAGCCGGATTCCCCGTTCGCGGCAATACCGGCTGATCGTTTCGAGTTCACTGAAAGCCGGAGCGACACCGCCGATTTCCCGTTGCGGCAACTCGAGCAACAGACAGGCGATGTCCGGTAACGCCTTAATTTCGTCGAGCGTCATCAGCCGGTCCGCTGCGCCGACCAGAATCGTTTCGATCGGGTGCAACTCCTTCAGTCCGTCCTGCTCATGGATTTCGAGATGACAGAGCGGATGGTAAGCGACGGTCCGGTTGTCCGTCTCGTCCGACCAGATCCGTAACGCCACCTGTTGCGCCATCGTACCGCTCGGGAAAAAGACGGCATCGTCCATTCCCAGTACATCCGCAAATTTTTGTTCGAACGGTTCGATGATTGATCCCGTTCCGTATTGATCACTCGCCGTCCCGTCTGCCACTTCTTCAAAAGCGGTTTTTAAGACGCCGACATTCCGTTTTCCGTGTCCACTGATCTGACCGGTTGCTTGTTGAAAACTTGTGCGTAAGCGATTCATGGGGTAACCTCCATTTATTTAGGAAATAATGACTATTTTTTGAAAAAAAATCAAAACGATGCCGTGTCGTATTTGCTATACTCAGTTCAGACTCATGCAACCGCCGTTTTGACGGTATGAAAAGAGGTGATCCCGTGCAGACTTCGTTCCGATTGAAAATCGGTTTGTTTCTTTCCAGTGTTTTATTGATTCTGTTTATACTCCAGTCGTTCATCCCCCGTTTTCTGACATCGTTCGTTTCTCTTTTCGACAGTCGGACGACAGGCTCCTGTACGACACGTTGTGGTGATTCATCTCATCTTACGCTTCCATCGGATCCGCTCGTCATCGATTTCGAGCCCCTGGTCGAGACCGTCGCGCCGGAGCCGGACCCGCTGTTACTGCGGACCGGATTTGATTCCGCCGTCGTCGCGCCTCCATACCCGTTCATCTTTATTTTCCTTTTGATCATATCAATCGGACTGCTCGTTTATTACATCAAAATCATCCGTCCAACCCGCTTCCAGCCGCTCCTCTTCACACCAAGCCGCGTCGAGGTGATCCGCTACGGACATTATGAACTGCCGGCGGAAGACATTCGCCAACATATGCTGCTGTTTAACCGCCGCCTTCCTCAAGCGCTGCAACGGCGGGAACAGGAGACGATGACGGAATGGTTCGCACGGATCAAATTTCCGTCTCCGGTCAATCCGCATTACTTAGAAGTCCGTTACGGCGGACATGTTTCGATTCCGGTCCACCAACTGACGTTTTTTAAACAGACGACCGAAGACTTTTTACGACGTGTCGGCTCGACGATCATTTGATCCAGCAGTGCCTGATTCCAGATCAGCCACTCCTGAATCAAGTGATTTTTTAGTGGTCATAAAAGTATTCCCTAATCCACCAATATTCGGTCTTTTTCAGGCAGAAACTGATATTCCTCAAGAAAATTGGGTATTAAAGACTATATAGCTAACTAACATCTTATAATCTTTTGAACTGTTTCTGAAAGAGAGCGAGGCGAAACGAGATGATTACAGCACAAGAAGCGTACTTCATAAAAAATGGTCTGAATGAACAGTTTGAAGACCCTCGAATCGACTGCGACTTTTCCATTTTCTCGCTCGAACCGTTTCAACTCTTGTTACATGTACATGATGAAGAGCTTGATGAATTGAGTACGGAAACCCGGTATGTCCTGAGTCGAAAGATTCGGTCTCAACTGCATCAACTGGACGCGAAAGTCGGCGGTACGCCGGTCAAGACGGTTTTTGTCATTTCTGCACCGTTGATTTCCGAACGGTCCTATTGCGTGATTTTGCAATGATTCGAACGACCATTCATGGATTTCAAAAAAGCTCTGATCCCATTTTCGAATGGAATCAGAGCTTTTTTAAGTAATCCGATTAACTGGCTTCATGGCTCGAAATTTGATTGCGGCCGCTCGACTTTGCCCGGTACAGGGCCTGATCGGCGAGGACAATCAAATCGCCTTCCGTCAACGTCTCGCTCGGCCGGACGACGGCCAGTCCGATGCTGACACTGAGCTGGCAAAGCGGTTCGTACGCTTTGTGTTCAATCTTCATCCGGAGAATCTCGCTGCGGATCCGTTCCGCGACATGTGTGATCTGTTCGACGTGTTCAGTCAAGATGACCGCAAATTCTTCCCCGCCGTACCGGGAGACATGCCCGAACTCGCCCGCTTGTTTCTTTAATGTCCCGGCGACTTTCTGCAGACACCAGTCACCTTTCAAGTGACCGTACGTATCGTTGTACAGCTTGAATTCATCGACATCGATCAAAATCAAGCCGACGTCCGTCTGCTGTTCCCGGGCAGCCGTGAAGGAAGCTTCCAGATGCTCGTCGAACGCACGCCGGTTCGGAATCGCGGTCAAGGCATCGTGCAAGGAGCGGTGAATCAGCGCCTGCTGACTGCGCTCTAGTCGGAACGTCTGCAGGAAGATCATCAGCAACAGGACGGCGACACTGACGACGATCACGATGACCCATTTGGCGGACGCCGACGCCCGTTTGGACCGTTCCGTCGCTTCCCGGATGATCTTATCGATGTCCTGATTGATTTTCGCATTGATCGGCCGGAACTGATTGACGTAGTCCATCCCGCTGTAGCGGTTTAAAGCCGCCCGTTCGATCTGATTGCTCTGAATCCATTTAATCTGTTGTTCGTAAAATCCGTCCGTCTGTAAAATCAACGGAATCGCTTCATCTGCCAGTAACTGCTTCAGAATCGGGTGACGTTGATCGAGCATCTTCAACCGGGCAATCGTTTCATTCAGTTCCGCATTGGTACTTTTAAATTGCTGAAACGTCTGATCATTTTGATCGAGTAGATAACTGCGGACGGTAAGCTCTTGATCGAGCAATAACGGAAACAGTTGCGAAGCGGCATTCGAGATCGGAATCGCTTCCGTCGTGATCCGGTCATTCTCTTGTTCAATTTTCAGGAAGGCATTGTAACTCCAGATACTCGTAAACATCAATGAAAACAATGCAAGTAATAAATAAAATTGCAACGTCGATAATTTCAAGTTCAGTCTGACCTCTTTCTTTTCCGTCGGCAGCGACTTCAAGACGCTGACGATACGGGACGCTACCTTATTATCGGTATCTTGGGATCAAACCATTAGCGCTCTACTCGAAATATTGCCCGTTGTCTGCACATTTCAAACAAATTACCAGTTCAGGCGGCACATTCATCCTGATTTTTCCTGTCCTTCGCGCCGAACCTGTCCTTTCCACTCTCGTAACATCACTTGCGCCTGTTGCGCCGCCTCGGTCAGATTGTTATTTTTCCACCAGGCATAGAGGAGACTGCCTGCCCCGAGCAGTGCCGTCAAAGCGGTTTCGATTTGATTCGTCTCAAACGGCAACGGGGTATAACCGAACGCAAGCAACGTTAAATTGACGAAACTATAGAGCGGCACGAACAATCGGATGAGGGCAATCAAACGTTCCTTCATCGGCGAGCCCCAAACAGATGCCGCCATGTGACCGGACCGATGATTCCGTCCACTGCTAACCGGTGCTGCCGTTGAAACTGTTTGATGCGTTGCGTCAACTTTTGATCAAATCGTCCGGTCAACGGCAGGCGGAGCCGCTTTTGAATCAGCCGGATCAGCGTCCGGTCCATCCCCTTGGCTCCCGCATAAAGCGGTTGACCGGGATAACGGGGTCCGAGCAACGGTTTTGTTTGACCATTGACGGCATCGTACAGTTGAAAATGCGGATAATCCGGAAAGCTGCCCCAGTCCCCGCCCCATTGCATCTGATACCGTTTCATCGCGGCAACGATCCGCTTCAACCGTGGATCGGGCGGTGCCGGAAACTCGGCCCGTTTGCCGCCGTCCGCGTAAACAAACAGATCGACGGCGACACCGAAGTTATGATTCGATTTCCCTCCTTTGGCATAGGTGACGATTTTCCCCGGACGTGTCCGCCCGCTGGCATACAAGTCGTCCTGTTCCTGTTTTGTCCGAAAGCCTTGCGCGATGCCGATCGGTAATCCTTCTGCCGCCAGTTCCGTGATGACGGTCCGTGTAATCGCGGCGACGTCCGGGTCCATCCCGTTCGTCAGTTTTCGGTTCGCTTGGTCAAGTAACCAGTCAAGTGACGGTATCATAAAAGTCCTCCTTCATCAGATCAGTTCTGCAAGCAATAAAGCCAGTTCCCCTTGGTCGGGAACGGTTTGTTCAAACCGTTGTTTTTGCTCCGTCTCCGCCTGTTGCTGTTGTTGGCGTTCCCGTTCGACCCAGTCCGGTAATTTCCCGTGTTTCTTCCGGCGGGGTGATCGCGTCACAGCGGTCCGGCGGCGTTTTTCATGCGTGTCGATTTGTTCCTGCGTCAATAGATTCCGCTGTTTCAGACTGTCGATGACGACCTGGATGTAGTTAAAGTTACGAATGTTCGCCGCCGCTGCCTGTTCGATTGCATGATGCAGGACGGCAGGACTCGTTTCTTTCAGCAACGCCTCCAGTTTCCTGCGAATCGACGGTGTGACACGACCGATTTCCGTCTCAAAATGAGTGAGGATTTCCATGACTCCGGGAGGTGGTGGTTCTTTTTTTAAAGACGGTTTCTTAACCCCTTTTTCTTCGGAGGCGACAGATGGCTGCCCGGTTGCCGTCTCTTGACCCGGGTCCTGTCCGGAAGTGACCGGGGACACCATTCGAATCCGGTAGCCGTTCGACGTTTGTCCCCCGTGCCGGTCGAACCGCTCGACCTTTTCGATCCATCCTTTTTCGACGAGCGTCTGAAGACAGTTTTTGACGGTCGTTTTGCCGCACGGAACAGCGTCCGCGAGCGTCTGATGCGACGGGAACGCGAGTCCATCCCGACCGGCATAACTTTGAAGCAGCAGATAGACCATTTTTTCATGGACGGATGAAAAAGCCGCTCCGTCGCGTAACAGTTGATGCTCGACACGTAAGTAAGGGTGCATGAACTTGTCCTCCTTTAAATTCAGGAGGAATTTCCTCCTTTCTATCCAGAAATAACAGGACGACGGACCCGGTTGTTCGGAAGTTTTTAGACAACAAACAGACCCGATGTACGCGGAATAGACGGTTCCGGATACATCGGGTCTGAAATTCAGAGAAAACGGAGATAGACATACGGCAGTACACCGGCGAGCAGGATGCTGAAGACCGTCATACCGGTTGTGATGAAAATAGCCTTTGCCATTGACAGCTGTTGTTTTCGATAAGCGGTCAGGACGGCTTTGACAATCGTCCCAAGCATTAAGGTACTTAAGAGAAATGAGCCCACCAGGAGAATCAGTATTTCCATACCAGTCACCCTTTCCTGTTTTTTAGTCATTCGACAATCTTTTCTTGACGCCCCACTCAAGCTTGCTAGACTGAACAAGAGAACGCTTACACCAAATAAAAGGAGTTTTGATGATGTCACGCCAACAGACGCTACTTGCACGCCTTGATCAGATCGGTCAGCAACTCGAACACACAAACAACGCCTGGTTATTACTCGGACTCGGTTCCGTCGGTCAGGAGCTGGAACGGCTCGACCGCTATTCCGACCTCGATTTTTTTATCATTACGAAACCAGGGCAAAAGCAACGGTTCCTCCAGCAACTTGACTGGTTGGAGTCGGTCCATCCGCTCAGCTTCATTTTCCAAAACACGGTCGACGGCTTTAAATTGTTATTCGCGGACGGGATTTACGGTGAATGTGCGATTTTCGAACTCGACGAGATGCCGGAAATCGCTTTTTCACCGGGACGGATTGTCTGGCAGGATCCGACATTCCCGGGCGTCGACTGGACCGTCTCGCAACAAGCGGCACCGCCAATCCGGCGTGATACACTCGACTTCGCACTGAACGAAGCGTTAACGAATCTCTATGTCGGCTTGTGCCGGTATGCCCGCGGCGAACGGTTATCCGGTCTCCAGCTGGTCGAACAGCATGCTTTTTCACAACTCCTGTCCGTTTTGCACCTGCTCGAGTCGGAAGTCGTGTATTATCCGGACCAGTACGGCAATGAACGCCGGGCCGAGCAACGATTCCCGCAAGCGCAGGAACGGTTTGCCGATGTCCTGCAAGGATACACCCGAGTCCCAGAATCAGCGCTTGCGCTGCTCGAGTGGCTCGAACAGATTCAGCCGGTCAATTCCTCGATGGCGGCTGAAATTCGGCGGCTCGCTACGGAATGCAGGGCGAAGCAAAATGGGTGATAACAGGCTTCATGGCAATGGCGTGGTGTGACGGTCGTGCCGTAATCGGTCCAGCCAACCGGTCAAAAATCCGTCAAACGGAAACGCCTGTCGTTGAATCTTGTCCTGCAGACGACGAAGCATCTGTTCCGCTCCTGTGATGACGTCTACCGGATACTGATACACTAACTGATTTTCCAAAAATTCATCTTCGTCGACGACTGTCCACTGTCCGGTTGTATCCCGAATGAGGTCCAGATCCAGGTCAACGAACCGGAGACCGGATGCTGTCCATTCCGTCGGCAGGCAAATGTTGCAGTAGTACCGTTCACCGTCTCGTTCGAGATCCAAGTTGACGGTATACCCTTCCTGCAAATCGTAATATTCGAGTGACGGTGTGGCACAACTAAAAGTTTGCTGACGTGTGTGATGGACGAGCGAACGTCCCGTCTGTCCGTAGACCAGAATATACTGAGGTGTTTCCTGCAGCAGGGTCGTATCCCATTCACAGTGGGGTGTTCCATCATATTTAACGACTTGGACGCGGACAGTTGCTGTGACAGACGAATGCATACGTTTCCCCCTTACTCTTGTTTTAGACGCGACGTAACAATAAAACCGTGTTCGTTCGTACCGGATACTTGAAACAGCGGCGTATCCGGTATCCGGATTGACCGCTGTTTCGTGTATTGAACAAAATATGTTTGATCTGCTATTTTCATCTTGTAGGCGTTCTCTTGTTTGAGATAAGCTATGTATTCTTCCAGCACCCAATCTTCCTCGTACATCTTATGGCTGTGCGGCAAGCCGACATAACGAATATGCCACGGTTCAAATGAAATTCCCGTTACTGCTTCCTTTCCTTTAGGATACCGGATGATAAAACCGAACTTATGGGCATTTTTCGCAAGCCATCTGCCTTCTTTGGATTGACTCATCTTCCCGCGGGTCGAACCGAGATCGACCGACAGACCCGTTTGGTGTTCGCTGTGACCGGCAGGCAACGCAAAATCCGCCCCATATCCTTCATATAGTTGCTGTTGCAGCTTCCCGCTTCGGTAGGCACTATTGATTTGAAAGTGTCTGACTCCCACTTTTCCCGCACGACGTATCATCTGTCGTAAAGCTGTCCCGACATGCTGTTGTACTAATAAATCCGCTTCGTTATGTGTCTCCGTTGCCACCTTCGGGATTTTGCCAAGATTGTGCGGATTTTCCTGAATCTCCGTTTGTTTATTGATCAATACTAAATCTCCTTGATACAACGATGCATCCTTCAATGAAATTTTGTTCGTCAGAGCCGGTGTACGTGTGAGGTAGAATTGAAAAACGACAAGCATAATCAAGAGTACCCCGATTAGTTTTTTCATGTTAAATCCTCTCCTTTTCGTTATTACACATAGCGTAAAGAAAAGGGTTTAAACGAAAGTCGGGATAGTTCTTAAGAATTTCTTAAATCAGCCGGCAAAACGACTTCAAACTGAATTTTTCCGGCAGCTTGTTTTAATTCAATCGTCCCTTCATGTCTCTCGACAATCGTCTTTGCAATGAACAGACCCAAACCGGTTTGTTTCGTCGGCATGTTCCGGACTTGATCGACGGTGTAGAACATATCGAACAGATACGGTACATCCACTGCTTGAATCATTTGACCGGCATTGGTGACTTGAATGACGATGGCTTCGTCACGCCGGAAAGCTCTGACAACGACCGGCTGATGTAAATCACCGTAACGCAATGCGTTACTGAGCAGGTTCTCGAAGACGCGCGCCAGCTCTTTGCCGTTACCGCTCACGAGCAGATGCTGTGAAATCTGCTGGTGTACTTTGGCCTCGACACGGCTGATCAAGGGATACATTTCATCCAGGAGTTGCAACAGAAGATGATGCAGATCGACCTCTGTCTGTTCTGTTGTCTTCAGCGACAAATCAAGTTTTGAAATATCAAACAAGGTTTCGAGCAGTTCTTCCAGATCCCGTGATTTTTTGTAGGCAATTTTGGCATAGACGGTCCGTTCTTCAGGCGTCGTCGTCGGTTGATTCAGTAAATCGAGGTATCCGGTCACGGATGTCAACGGTGTTCGTAAATCGTGCGCCAAGTTGGCAATTAGCGTTTCTTTACTGCGCTGGGCGAGCGTCTCTGCCTGAATGGCCGTTCGTAAGCCGCTGCTTGCCGCATTTAAGTCGTTTGCGATTTGGCGAAATTCATCTTTCGAGGCAATCTCGACATGATGCGAAAAATCACCTGCTGCCAGCTGACGGATCCCGCTAGAGATATCCTCAAAATATTTCGTATACGTCCGCGTCAACAGATAAAAGATAAGGATTGAAAAGGGGATATACAACGCTAAAAAGATATAGACGTCGCCTACTTCCCGCATCCAAAACCGGTACCGCATATACGTATCCCCGTAAAAGACATGATGATGGTAATAGTACTGGAGTGCCTTATACAGCGCGAACGTGATGACGGCTGCAATCAACAGACTTTTGATGAACAGATAGATGATGCGGGTCCGAAAGCCGTTTATAAACTTACGCATTGACCTTATACCCAACACCCCAAACGGTCTCAATCAACATCTTTGTTTTATTCGTATCGGATATTTTTTTTCGAAGTGTCCGGATGTGGACCATGACCGTATTGGCTCCGTCAAAGTAATCTTCCTTCCAAACCCGCTCAAAGATTTTTTCCGTACTGAAAACCTGATTCGGCGAGCCGGCGAGCAGCCAAAAGATATCAAATTCCTTTGGTGTCAAATTGACAGCCTGTTCGTTGACGAGGACCGTCCGTTGGTTGGCATCGAGCATCACGTTTTGAAGGCTGATGAGATTCGTCTCGACCGGGTTCGCTTGTCCTGTCCATTGGAAAACACGCCGTAACTGGGCATTGACACGGGCGACCAATTCAAGCGGATTAAACGGTTTGGTTATATAATCATCCGCTCCGATCACAAGCCCGCTGATTTTATCAAAATCCGATTGTTTGGCGCTTAAAAAAATAACGGGTGTCTGATGGGTTTGCCGGATTTGTGTCAGATTTCGTGCCCGTTCAAATTCGGCATCATGATGTCCAGAATGACGAGATCGACCGGATGCCGCCGGAAGCGTTCGAGTCCTGACATCCCGTCATGGGCAAGTAATGTCTGAAATCCTTCGTTGCGCAAATGAATCGAGACGAGTTCGGCAATTTCGATTTCGTCTTCAATGATGAGAATGGTTCGTGTTGTCATAAGCTGTCCCCTTTTCTAAACTTGAACAGCTTAAATGATGGCATATCAACTAATTCATTTCCCTTTTTTCAAAACATTTTTCACAGGTATTTCCATTTTTATTGGAATGATCTTAATCCAAAATGACATTTTTCCCTTCCTTCGTTAACCGGGCTAAGTAAGCCTTCATTTGTTGAATCATTTCCTCCGAGTGCCGCTCCCAAACAGCAAGCTCCGCGACGATGAGAAGCGGCTCCTTCGACCGGTAGGACCGTGTTGGATTACCGGGAAACCGCTGATCCGTCAAGTTTGGATCATTTTCGAACGTCCCGAGCGGTTCGACGAGATAAATCCGTTCCATGCCGTCACCTTTGGCAAGCTCAGCTCCCCACTTCGCAGCTTCAAGTGTTGCCGTGAAATAGATATAATTTGACCGTTTCTCCTGATAGTTCGATTGATAATCGGGTGTCAATTGATCGCCGACCTGCAAAACGGCTTTCGTCCCGTGCAGAAACGGTCCCTGGTCGAGCACTTTGGTTTGTCCGGTCATTACTGTTCACGTCCTTTTTCAGTAGTCTTGTTAGTAGTGTAGGGCAGAACGAACTGTAAAAGTAGTCTGTTTCCGTCTAGCGATTCGCGGTATAATTCGAGTAGAGAAGAACAAAAAACTCCCGAATATACGTCACGTTCCATAAGGAGCGGTGCGTTTCGTTCGGGAGTTTTCGCTTAATAATGATAACGGCATTGAAGGATTTCCACCTATTCACTCGTCGACCTGTAAACGAGGCGATGATCCGTAAAAAGTAGACGGACTTTACTCATCAATCAACGTTCTTTCTGTCAGCTTTTCTTGTTGGAGCTGGTCAATTGACTCCAGTAGACGGACTGAATTTTGAGGACTTCGCATTAAATAGATGGTCTCCATCAAACGATTGTATTCTTCTTCAGAAAGTAACACGGCATTTTCGTTATTTTTTCGTGAAATGATGACTGCTTCCTTATCATCATGCACTTGATCTAAAATCTGTTTAAAATTTTTACGGGCATCACTGTATGTGACAATCGACATGTTAGTTCCTCCCTACTTGTTTTCTCTATTTTTATTGTACATGATTTCGTACAACTACTTAATCTTCGTTTCTGATTTCTTTCACAATCGAAAGCCCAGATTTCTTCCTGATTGACAACTTTTGTCAGCATGGTATTGTAAAAGTATCACGGTCAAGGATGTGGAAAATCATATTCATCGTCGAGCTGCTCGTCAACGCCTGTATCGCGTTCACCGGGTTTTACATCATTTCAAAAATCATCCATTCCACCCGATTTTCATCCTATGCCGTTAAGTCGTTGATCATTGGTCTTGCGACCGGTTTACTTGGTGTCGTACTGATGTTCAAGGGCATTCAGGTCAATGACTCGTTACGGATGGACTTACGTCATTTGCCGCTCGTCCTGCTCGCTTTTTACGGCAACCGTTTCCCGCTTGTCGTCGCCACGTTGATCATCGCCGGTTCGCGGTTTTTATTTGGCGTCACGCCCCAAGCGTTTATTGCGTTCGTCGCCATCATTGCGATCAGTACCGGGATGATTTGGATTCATCGCCAGCTCTTGAATCGGCCGTTTCGTCAGAATCTCGCCCTCAACGTTTGGGCGCTGTTGATGATTACGTTCACCGTTCTGATTAATTTAGGCTTTAACGATGCCTCGCTTCGTTTGTTACTTGCGACCTGGACGATCGGTCTTGCCGTCGGTGTCCTGTCGAGTATGCTGACGCTTGATTTCCAAACATTGAACCGTCAAGTCGAACTATACAAACAATCGTCCGAACGTGATCACCTGACCGGACTCTACAACCGGCGTGTCTGGGATACGCGCACAGCCGGTTTGGAACAGGAAGGCCGCATTTACAACGTACTCGCCCTCGATATCGACCACTTTAAGCATGTCAACGATACATACGGTCACGGAAACGGGGATCTCGTATTGCAACAGTTCGCAAACATCCTGATGGAAGAAACGCGTCCCCACGATATCACGGCACGGATTGGCGGAGAGGAATTTATGATTCTGATTTATGACCTGACTCCACCCAAAATAATCAAGGTCGCAAACCGGATCCGGGAACGGATTGCGCATGAACGGTTCCAACTGGACGGATTTCCCGACATCACCGTCACGGCTTCGATCGGAATTGCTCACGGAAAACAGATTCACATCCAGCACATGAACGGACTCGCGGACGAAGCCTTATACACCGCTAAACAACAGGGGCGAAATCGGACGATTCTGTTTAATCAACTCGATCAGCAGAGTATTGCTGCGTCACACTCCTCAACGGAAACAAGGATTTAACTACATACTATTGGAGGTTTTACTTAATGTACGAACCAAAACGGGAATTCATCACGACTTCGGAAACGATTCTTTTTGTCAGTAGCCTGTTCATGTGGATATATGTGATCCAATACTTCGGTGCGGTCGATTCTGCATGGTGGATCTTGCCAGCAGTAACATTCGTCTTATTTTTACGTTCGTTTATCGGCAGACGGGTCGATTTGAGTTTTAACTGGGTGGAGGAAGAAGAAGAACGCAAGTCCGAATAAAAATAACGCAAATCAAACAACAGCCCGGCTTCTCCGCTTGTTCAGGAGAAAGACCGGGCTGTTGTTCATTCACTGTTCTAAATAACGTTCCCGCGTCAAGGCCATCAGAATCGAATCGACTCGTCGTCCGTCAACTTCGAAATCGTCCTCTTCTACCCCGGTCACCTGAAAACCCAATTTTTCATAGACGTGCCGCGCCCGCGGATTAAAGTCAAAAACGCTTAACGTCAAGCGGGCAAGCGATGTCTGCCGAAACAGGTAATCCATCAGCAACCGGGTCGCTTCCGTTCCAAGCCCGCGGTTTCTGCCGGCTTCCCCAATCAGAATCCGGAAGTTCATGCTGTGGTCGCTTGACTGATACTCATTGACGACAACCTCACCGACGAGCGTTCCAGTTGCTTTGTCGACGACTGCCAAATCCAGACGGTCCGGCTGGTCATGTCTCGTTCCATACCAGGTTTTAAGTGTCTCCCGGTCAAAATCCGCTTCACTTCCGGTCAGTTGAAGGACTTCAGGATCGCGCAAACACTGTTCGATCATCGGAAGATCTGCCGTCTCAAAAGGTCGGAGGATGACCGATTTTCCTGTCAAGACAGGCTTAACCGTTAAATTCATAATCAGATGGCTCCTTTTCGATTGTATCGGATTCACTTTCATTCACTATACACGATATCAAATCAAAAAATGACACTTACTTACAATTTTGTACGTTTTATTTACAATTCCAATCTTTTATACTGAATGTATTCTTAATGTATTTAGAAGGAGTAATGTTCCCTATGAAATTTCCTAAATGGCTCCTTTACCTCGGCGCACTCCCGACTTTCGTTTTTGCCTTTTACGCCATTACGAACCCTGCCTTCCGTGCTCAAATCGCAGAGTCGTTTCCGCTTGCGGCGCCCGTCCTCGCTGTCATTTTTACCGTGTTTATCGCCTTTTGGACCCTGTTCTTCATCTTAACGAACGGGCTTCGCCGGCATCTCGATTTAATCCTCCTATCCGCCCTGTTGCTGATTTGTTTTCTGTTAACGAGTTTGTTTGCGACACTCGACTATTTTCTCACGTAACAGATTTTCCTCGAGCCATCTTCCGGATGGCTTTTTCCATTTTCTTCTTGCTTTCTCACTTTGCTTCCCGTAGTATCAACTGTAATCATTTTCTATATATTCAAAAAACATTCAGTAGGAGTGATGGCACATGCGCGGAACATGGAAACATCCTGCCCTCTTATTATCAAGCGTCGGCATCTCCAATCTCGGGGCGTGGGTCTACTTCATTGCCCTGAATTTGATTGTCCTCGACCGGACGAATTCAGCGTTTGCTGTCTCCGTTCTCTACATGCTCGTCCCAATCGCTACCCTGTTATCGAGTTTTTGGTCCGGTACGGTCATCGATCGTGTCGATAAGCGGAATCTGATGGTGGTGCTTGATCTGGCACGGGCTGTCTTAATTGCCGTCCTGCCGTGGATTGACTCGTTATTGCTTTTGTACACGCTGGTCTTTTTCATCAATATCGGCAGTTCACTGTTCGAATCGGCTTCCCTCATCTATATGACAAAAC
Source organism: Exiguobacterium sp. K1 (assembly GCF_033721435.1). Lineage (NCBI taxonomy): Bacteria > Bacillati > Bacillota > Bacilli > Caryophanales > Exiguobacterium > Exiguobacterium sp. K1. Next base: position 932,803 of record NZ_JAOTIT010000001.1, read on the forward strand.
TCGTCTCGAAAACCAACCGCCAACGGTTTAATGCCTTAAAAAATTTCATCCAATCGTGCGGCTTCATTCTTGGGCCGACAATTGCCGGTCTCTTGTTCCTCGTCGGATCGCCGACGTTCGCCATCTATCTGAATGCCGGTGCTCTCGGTCTGTCGGCTCTGATCCTGTTTTCCCTGCCGGACATCGAAAAACAGACGACAATCACCGGTGCCGAACGGCTCAGTTTCGCTATGATCGTCGCGGACTGGAAAGAAACGTTACGGTATGCGCACAAACACTGCTACATCACGCTCGTATATGCCCTGTTCTGTGTGATGACGATTTTCATGTCCGGTCTCGATTCACTGGAAGCGACGTTTGCGACCCGCGTCCTTGATTTTCCCGAGAGTACGTACGGCTTTCTCGTCAGTATCGCCGGGCTCGGTATCATTGCCGGTTCCGTCATTAACGCGACGTGTACGAAATGGCTCAGTTTACGATTCCTGATCGGCTTCGGAGCCATCGCGACACCGGTCGGCTACCTCATTTTTGCGACGTCAACCGATTTTGTCATCGCAGCACTCGGCTTTTTCCTGCTGACGTTTGCGTTATCGTTCGCGAATACCGGGTTTTTGTCGTTTTATCAAAACAATGTCCCCGTTTCGATCATGGGTCGATTCTCGGGCGTCATCAACGTCGCCGAGTCGATTCTCATCATCGGACTGACGTTATCGATTGGTCTGCTGGCCGAAATGTTTTCGATCCGCTCGACCTATATCGTCTTCTCGCTCGGCTTTTTCCTGATTGGTCTCGTCTCATTACCCATCGTCTTTAAACGGACCAAACAAACGTTGTATACGATGACGGTCGACGACGAAGCCAAAGTATCCTGAACCGGACAGGACCATGAGGAATGATTCCTTATGGTCCTGTTTTTTAGTCGCCCAGACGCCGGCCGGACATGCTATAGTCAAGAAAATGGATATCTGCTGAAGGAGGGATTGATGTGACGGGAATCGACTGCCTGTTACACCTGTATCAGGAACTGGACCGGTATACGGAAGATCAGATTCATCACATTTCGCAACCCGGCGTCTGGTCGCTTGGTCAAATGTATGACCATATTTTACTTGTCGCCCACGAATACCTGGACGAAGTCGGAAACTGTGCTTCACTGACGACCGATACAGCGGACGGTAAAACACCGTTTGGCGAAGAATTATTCCGCCAGCAGGCTTTCCCACCGATCAAAATCAGACTGCCGGACGAGATGAATGCCCCGCCGGACAATACGGACAGCCGGGATCGCTTAAAACAGCGTCTGCTTGAACTTGTTAAACGGATGGAAGACTGGTCGCAGCAGCTCGGTCAAATCGAACCGCAACGGAAATCAAGACATGGCGGTTTTGGCTGGTTGAATGCGCAGGAATGGTATCAACTGATTGAAATGCATACCCGGCACCACTTCCGGCAGAAAAAAGAATTGGAACAGGTTCTTCCGGATTGACGACAGGCTTTTCAATATGTTAATTTGTATATGCAAATGAAAGGAGTTGATTTTCGATGCGTTCCGAAGAGGAAGAGGTGTTAATCCATTGTCTTTACTTCACAGCCAGTCGATTCGCGCGAAATATCACGAAGATGGCGGAGAAGTCGTTTGACCTTGATGACTTGGCCCCCTCCTATCTCTACCTGATCATGATCGTTAAATTCCGTCCGCGGATTACTCAAAAAGAGTTGTGCCAGGAGTTATCGATCGCACCGTCGACGAGTACCCGATTCATCGATAAGCTCGAGAAAAAAGGTCTTGTCCTACGTGAAATGGACGGAAAACAGTCGCTGATTTCCTTGACGCCTGAAGGGGAAGAGATTTATCGCCGATTCCGGCTTTCGTTAAAGGAATTTTTCCAGGCCTACTCGGATATTCTCGGTAAAGAGTTCAGCAAAGACTTGAGTAAGACGTTACATGAAGCGAGTAATACATTAGAAAAAGAACTCTAGTTCTTTTTTTTGACCTTTCATTTGCATATACAAACGAAATTTACTTAGAAGGAGCCTGAATATGAAAAAAACATTAATCATCGTCGCTCACCCGAATCTTGAAACTTCCGTCGTCAACAAGGCATGGCGGGAACAATTGTCGAAAGAGGTGGAAGGAACGGTCCATGATCTCTATGCGAGTTATCCAGATGAAGTGATCGACGTCGAAAAAGAACAGGCGTTGCTGCTCGCACACGACCGGATCGTCTTCCAGTTTCCGTTTTACTGGTACAGCAGTCCTTCACTTTTGAAAAAATGGCAGGACGAAGTGCTTTCGTTCGGCTGGGCATACGGTCCTGGCGGTACGAAATTGAACGGGAAAGAATTCATGCTCGTCATCTCGACAGGCGGTCCGGCGGAATCCTACCAGGCCGGCGGATATAACCGCTACAGCATGAGTGAGTTGACACGTCCCTTCCAGGCGATGGCGAATCTGACCGGGATGCAATTCCTGCCGTCCTTCATCGAACAGGGCGTCCGGTTCCTGTCCCCGGAACAAGTCACAGAAAGTGCTGTACAGCTCGTCGCCCACGTCCAAAAATAAAATCCAACAGAAAAAGAAGTTTTCACCATGTCCACACAGTATGCGCTCGTCACCGGTGCCAACAAAGGAATCGGACTTGAAATCGTCCGTCAATTGGCAGAGCAGGACTATCATGTCTTTTTAGCAGCACGTGATGAAGCGAACGGTCAATCGGCCGTCGCCTCCCTTGCCTCGGACAAGGTCACTTTCGTTCAACTCGATGTCACGGATCCGGGATCAATCGACCAAGCTAAACAACAGATTCTTGCTGTGACGGACCGGTTGAATCTGTTGATCAACAATGCAGGCATCGCCCTTGATTTCGGACAGCCACCGATTACGGTCGACGTCGATGTCTTGCGTCAAATCTTCGACGTCAATTATTTCGGGACGTTCCAAGTGACGCAAGCCTTTTATCCTTTGTTATCAAATGGAAAAATCATCAATGTCACGACAGACATGTCGTCCCAGACTTCGTTTGCTGAAGGACGGATTCATCCGCTTAACGTGTTAGGTTACAATTCTTCAAAAACTGCATTAAACGCCATGACGTTATCACTCGGCACACAGTTTCAGGAGAACGGACCAGAGATTTTCGGTGTGACACCCGGATTCACGAGTACAGACCTGAACGGCAATGCGCCCGGAGGCAAGACGACAGCCGAAGGAGCAGCCGTCATCGTCCGCTATGCGCTTGATGATACGAATTACAACGGAAAAATCCTGAATGATCAAGGAATTATGCCTTGGTAAAAAAAATCGAATGGAAAGAATCGCTCTGTTGTACACTAAAACCTCCCGATCTCATGTCCGGGAGGTTTTTAGGTCTTACCGTTCCTCATTCCGCTTCAAGCGTCTTCGTCATGATCCAATCCACTTGTTCATCTTCTCCCATAAAGAAAGAGTGTGCCCCTGTCTGCACAAAACCGAAACGTTGATAAAAGCGAATCGCATGATGATTTTCTTCCCATACCCCTAACCAGACCTGGTCCATCCCCTGCCCCTGAGCAATCTCCAGAGTTTTTTCCAGCAATCGCTTCCCAAGACCTGTTCCCTGGTAATCCGAACGAATGTAAATCCGTTCAAGTTCCAAGGTGTTTCCTTCCATCGGTTCAGTTTGAGCAGCACCGACATTCAGCTTTAAATAACCGGCAATTTTTTCGTTACTTTTGATGAAAAAGAAAAATGAATCCGGACGTTCCAACTCCCGTATCAATTTTTCGCGTCCGTAGGATTGTTTGAGGTAATCCTCGAGGTGCTGCGGATCATTCTCAGATCCGAATGTATCCGTAAATGTTTCCACACTAATTGCTTGCAATGCTTCAACATCTTTGACGTCACAGCGGACAAACTCAATCGTTTGTGTCATTCTGTTCACTCCTCCAAATAATTTCGTATTCCGCCTTTTTTGACGAAGTCCCACTCCTGTTCGATATTTTTACGAACCCGCTTCGTCAACTGGTGTAACTGCGTCTGTTCCTCTTCACTCAGACCAGCCAGAGCAACGCGCTTCGAATACGCATGCTCCTGAAGGATTACCGGGCATGTCGCCAATCCTTTTTCAGTCGGATACAATTTCTTGATTTTTTTGTTCACGACATCCGCCCGTTTTTCGATGAATCCGGCTTTTTCTAATTTTTGAATCGACCGGGCTGCCGTCGTCCGGTCCACAAGAATCAGTTCAGCAAGTTTTTCTTGAATGATACCCGGATGCTCACAAATCCGGACAAGATAAATGTATTGTCCTTTTGTCAGTTCCAACTCTTTAAATTCCACATTGCTGATGGAATCAAGTGCTCGCGCAATCATTCCAATCTCACGTAATAGTTCTCCCATATCGTCCCCTGTTCTTTGTTTAAAAAATTATATAGTTTTATTATATTATTTTTTGTTGCAAATGCAACAAATTTTCAATTGTATGATTTTGTTAAAAAACTCTTTTCTCCATTTGACAAAAAGTGTATATTAAAACCATCTATTCATTTAAAGGAGGATCTACCTACCCCGTGAAATTCTTTAGAACAACCCGGACCCCTGAATTGTCGTGGATTCCGGAGCAGGAATGGCAAACCGTCTGTGCCAAACGATCCATTCATATTCAACAGCATCCGAACGAACAACTCGTCGGTCTTGCTTACAATAATCAGCAACAGATCGTCCAAGTGACACGCAACATTCATGTGCCACTATTCAGTTACTACGTCACGTTACTGGAAAATCGTCATACGTATAAAACGGTTTTATCCAAACGGTCCCATATGACAATTCAACACTTGTCGACACGCTTGCTCGGCTCGAGTGAACTTGCCGAGTTCAGCTTACTCGATATCCATGTGCGGGAAGAAGGTCTTGGGGAACGCGGTTTATTGCTCGAGTCCTTAATACACGACATTCAACATAAATATACCCATTACCGGGTCAGCGGTGATTTTACCGCCATTTCTTACGGCGGCCGTGTTGCTGCCGAATGCTTTACCCGATACGGCTTTACTGTTGAACAGGATCGATTGATTTTGAAGAATTTCCATGACCGATTGTTCGTCAGCTAATCAGTGCTCAGGAGGTATTCCGTTTGAAATTAAATAACCGGAAATGGTTGACCAATATTGTCCACCTGCTTGGATTCTGTTTGATGATCACAGCTTATCTCGATTTGTGGAAACGCCCGAAGACACGTGGTCCGAAATGGATCTGGGCTATCCTGATTTTTCTCGTCAACTATCTTGGTCCGGTCGGTTATCTCGCCTGGGGACGCCATGTTCCGCCGGCAAAAACCGGTTCAAACATTAACTAAAAAGCTTCGTTCGTCCACCTGCTTATCAGGTCAAACGAACGAAGCTTTTTTGTCAGGCACAAGTGGTAGGAGATCACCCGATTCTGTGTTAATTTGAATATATGAAACCGCTTGATTCAAAACCGGCGTTTCTTATTATTTTACCGTTTACACGGTGACAGAAAAGAGGGATCTGATGACTTCACACCTGTCTACTCCATCCTACCGTCATTGGCAGGCCATCCAAAAACTGCATCACCGCTATATGAAGGAAGTCAACGCCGTCCTGAAGGACTGGGGCTTATCGAAATCACAGTTCGATATGCTCGATACGTTATACCGGGAACAAAGCGCGACACAAAAATCACTCGAGACGACACTTGAACTGTCGAGCGGAGCCATCTCGCAAACCTTAAAAAAACTATTCGAACTTCACCTCATCACCCGCAAACGCATCGACCGGGAAAAACGGTTGGTCCTGACACCGTCAGGCGAGACAATCGTCGAGGAATCGTCCCCTGTCGTCGAAGTCATTCATGAACAGTACTTCAAACAGTTTACGATGGACGAGCATGAGTCGTTCGACCGCCTGCTCCACAAGATGCAAAACAATCATATCTAACCCGGAAGGAGCTGTTCTGATGATCCTCAGACATTTTACACACCGTCGCTTTTTACCGGCCATCGTCGCCCGCGGCGGACTTTCCGTCAAAGATACAGGCGGAGATTACTTACAATTCGAGTTCGATCCTCCAAGTGACCGGCTGTTAAAGACAATCCATGACACCCGCTCCTCGGATGAACTGCCGTGGGACGAGACCGATATTGTTGCGCTAGACTTCGATTTCGTCAAGATGCAGGCAGCTGACATCGAAGTCCTGGAACAGGTAAAGGACGCTACGTGGAACATCGTACCCGATTCGAATGTCGGTCCTTCCCGATTCGTCAAAAGCTTTTTATCGCTCGGTTATCTGACGGAAGAATCAAGAGAGCAGTTGTCCGAATATTATTAAAGAACGGGTCGCTGACCTGTTCTTTTTTTCGTCAGCTGCGCCGATTGTAAATAAACAGCATCACCGGGAACGTCATGACCTGAACAAACAGCACACACAGCAACGCTGTCATGATGTCGTCGACGACTTTCCACTGGACGAGTGTCAGCATTACAAAAACGTAGACAATACTCAGGACATAGGACAGTTGACCGCTTTTCATCTTAATTTTTTCCTGCCGTTCGTCATACGTCTCAGCAGCCGGGAAAACTAAATCGACCGCCAGTTGACTGATTCCGACCAGCATAAGGATGATACTGTGCGGACTGGGTCCGTTGAACAGCGTCAGATAACCGCCGTAAATCAGTAGAACGGAGAACAGTAAACGATTGATCACCGGCATATATTTCATCAGACATCGTCTCCTTTTTCTTTCGAATCGGATATAAAAATCGCTTCAATCGGACAATCAAACAACGCAGCGATTGAAAAGGCCAGTTCGAGCGATGGATTATAGCGCTCTTTTTCAATTGAAATGACGGTCTGTCTTGATACACCAAGTGCTTCTGCAAGCTGCCCCTGCGACCACTGACGGGCTTCCCGTAACCCCTTCATTCTGTTTTTCATCCCAGTCACCCCTCAATTCCAATAATAGGTAACTTACATTCGAGTGTCAAGTTTCCTTTACAAGCAGGATAAAAGAAAAACCACTCAATCCGCTTGGACTGAATGGTTCGCGCTCAAGAAGATTTAACCGGTTGACCAACAGTTTCCTGTTGCTTTTTTAGATCCTGTTGCCACCAGCCGGCAATGTAAAATAAAGCAGCCATTACGAAAAAGGCCATTGGATAGTAGATCAAACCAAACGCCGCTAGACCCTGGGCCGATGTTTCCTGTGTTAAAGTCATATACGTTCCAAACAGTTTAATGACAAACAGCATGAAAATCCCGACTGCAACCGCAAGTGTTCCCAACAAATAGTGTTTGTTCATATTAAACGCTCCTTCTCCACTTTTGTTAACGATACCATTTTAATCCATTATTTACCTTATAATTAAAAAAATAAAAACACCTCCTGCCCGATGGAAGGAGGTGTTACTTTCGAATCGTCCGGTCCCGCGGATGAATGGCGAGGACGGCCTGACGGATTGCCTGAACGTGCTCATCCGTCGCTTCCGAAAACGACCGGAGCGTCGGGTAGTCACCGACCAGCTGACCTTGATCGAGAATCACGAACCGGTCGCTCAGCGCTTGCGCCGCCTGCACATCATGCGTGATGAAGACATAGGCGAGACCAAGCATCTCTTTTAAATTCCGCAATAAGTCGAGAATCAGCGCTTTATTGACCATGTCGAGACTGCTGACGGCTTCATCGAGGATAATCAGCTTCGGATTCGTCGCGATCGCCCGGGCGATACAGATCCGTTGCAACTGACCGCCGCTGAACTGATTCGGATACTTCGTTAAATCCGTTTTTGATAAACCGACCTGTGTCATCAGTCCGCCTAACCGTTCGTCTAATGCATCGGGTGACAACCCGAGGAAATTCGTCAACGGTTCGGCGATGATCTGTCCCGCTGTCAGCTTCGGATTGACGGCCGCAAACGAATCCTGAAAGACGACCTGGATGTCTTTCCGGTATTCCTTCGACGCCGATTCGTAAATGTCTTGTCCTTCAAACAGGACCCGTCCTGCTTTCGGGCGCTCGAGTCCGAGTAAAATCCGACCGAGCGTACTTTTTCCGGCACCGCTGCGGCCGAGTAAACCCAGGCAGGTTCCGGCTTCAAGCGTCAGTGAAACGTCCTGTAAGACCGTCTGCTCCGCCTGCCTCGTTAAAAACCGTTGATTGCCGTAGCGGTGGGAGACGTGTTCCAGTTGCAACAGGCTCATGCCTTCATCCCTCCCGCCTGAATTCCGTGTTGGGTCAACAGTTGCCGGGTGTACGGGTGACTCGGCCGGTCGAACAGATCAAAAACATCCGCCTGTTCGACGATTTCACCGTCCCGCATGACGAGGACATGGTCCGCCATCTCGGCGATGACACTCAAGTCGTGGGAGATCAAGAGAATCGCCGTGTCATAGGTAGCACGGACTTTCTCGAGATAATACAGGACCAGTTTTTGATTGTAGACGTCAAGCGCCGTCGTCGGTTCGTCGGCAATCAGGACATGCGGCCGGAGACAGACCGCGAGTGCAATCATGACCCGTTGCAGCATGCCGCCACTCAGTTCAAACGGATAGGCTTTTAAAATCCGGTCCGGCTGTTCAAGATTGACTTCAAGCAGCGCTTCAATCGCCCGCTCTTTCGCTTCACGTTTACTGCACCGGTCGTGCGTCCGGATTGTCTCCATTAATTGATGACCAATTGTATAGACCGGTGTGAAGGCACTCATCGGATTTTGCATGATGAAGGCAATCTTCCCGCCGCGGACACGCCGGAGCGTGCGGTCGGACAATGTCATCAAATCGGTCGCATCGAGCACAATCCGTCCAGACTGACGGATGACCTTTTCGTCGAGCAGACGGAGGAGAGCCAGACTCGTCACCGTCTTACCGCAACCGCTCTCCCCGACCAGACCGACGATTTGTCCGGCTGCCAGTGAAAAAGAAATATCACGGACGAGCGGCTGACCGTTCGTCGTTTCGATCGTCAAGTGTTCGACGGATAATACAGGTTTCATCCGAGTCTCTCCTTTCATTTCGTTTGTTTGGTCACTCCGAACCGTTCCGATAATGATTCCCCGAGCAGATTAAAGCTCGCAATGACGAGCATGATCAGCAGACCGGGATAAATCATCAGTTCCGGATTCGTCCGGGTATATGATTTACCTTCGTGAATCATCGCTCCCCATTCGGCTCCCGGCGATTGAACACCAAGTCCGAGAAACGACATCGCCGAGATGTCCATGATCGCCCAGCCCATCTCAAGTGTCCCGATGACAAGGAGCGGCGGCAGGATGTTCGGCAACAGATGCGTCCGGAAGATTTTCCAGTGCGAGGAGCCGTTGACACGCGCCGCGGCAATGAAGTTTTTTTCCTTCAGCGTCATGATCAACCCCCGGAACATCCGGGCGTAGTAGACCCACTGGACGAGCATTAAGGCGACGATGACCTGTTTCAGTCCCGGTCCAAAAATCCCGACGAGACCGAGGACGAGAATCAGACTCGGAAATGCCATCACGCCGTCACAAAACCGCATCAGCAGTTGGTCGACCCAGCCGCCGATGTAGCCGGCAAGCGTCCCGATCAATAAACCGATCAACAGTGACGAGGCAAAAATCAGGACGGCAAATCCGAGCGACACCCGGGCACCATGCAACAGTCGCGACAACGTACAGCGTCCGAGATGATCGGTTCCGAGCGGATACGTCCAGGACGGCTCCTGCAGTTTGACCGCCAGATTGACGAGATACGGATCATGAGGGGCAAGCCACGGTGCAGCCAGAGCCGCGAGAAACAACAGCCCTAAAAATACGGAACAGCCGATCAAAATCAGCCGTTGATTCGACAGGCGGTCAAGCAGACGCGGTCGTCCAAGCGGAACATTCATCGTCTGTTCCCTCCTTTCCGGGCAATCCGTGGATCGATTGCCAGTTGCAATAAATCAACGAGCAGACTGCTACCGATAAACAGCAAGGCCGCGAGGAAGACGTAGCCTTGAATGATCGGCATGTCGCGGTCAAAGATGGCTTCAATAAAATAACGGCCGAATCCCGGCCATGAGAAGACAGTCTCGACGATGATCGTCCCCGTCAACAGCTTCCCGAGGTTCATCCCGAGTCCGGTCAACATCGGCGGAATCGCGACCCGCAAGACGTGTTTTCCTAAAATGATCGTTTCCCGGATGCCGCGTGTCCGGGCAAACAGGACGTACGGTTCGCGCATCGTCTCGATGACGCTCGTCCGTAACAGCCGCGTATACAGCGCAATCAGCGGCAACGCCAGCGTGATTGCCGGCAAGATGACGTGACTCGGACTGCCGATCCCGCCGACCGGTAATAAATCAAGCTGGACGGAAAAAAAGAAAATCAGCAGGTAGCCGAGCCAAAATGACGGAATCGACGCCCCGATGAAGGCGATCCCCCGGCTCAAATGGTCAAAAAAACCATTCTTCCGAATTCCCGCGAGAAAGCCGAGCGGGATACTGACGAAAATTGCGAGCAACAGACTCGACAGCGCCAGCTGGACGGTCGCCGGCAAACGGAGCAACACTTCGTCGAGGACCGGTTTCCCGGAAACGTACGATGTTCCGAAATCAAAACTGGCCAGCCGGACGACGGTCGTCACGTACTGGGTCAAAAACGACTGATCGAGTCCGAACTCGGCCCGCTTTTGTGCGAGCACCTCTTCCGTCGGTTGGATGTGGGCGGCAGACAGATACGCTTCCGCCGGATCAACCGGTGACAAATAAATCATCACCGTCAGTAATAAAATAGCGAGGAGCAGAATCGGAATGACCGACCCGACCCGTTTCAGAATATAGACGCCCATTCCGTTCACCTCCTTTTACTTGATGCCGATTTGGGCGAACGGACTTTCATCCCGGTTCGCGGCAAATTTAAAGTTCGTGACCCCGTTTTGATAAATCGCCATCTTTTTCAGATACGAGATCGGGACGAGGGCTCCTTGATCTTGGAGCGACGGCAGAATCTCGGCATACATCTTCTGACGTTTCGTTTCATCTGTCGTCTTCAGGACATCTTTCATTTCCTGTAACAGTTGATCCTTGTTCGGATAAGCGGAAATCGCTTCTTTAAAACCGAATCCGTCCGTCCCGATGATGTTAACGAATGTATGCGGATCATACGGTGCGCCAAAGTTACTGTACATGTTGATATCGAATTTGTTGTCTTTGAAGCGCTGGACTTGATCCGGCAGCTCGACACCAACGATTTTCAAATCGACACCGATGCTCGCCCACTCTGATTGTAACGTCTCCGCCATCGCTTTTTGAACAAGTTCCGCAGCATCATACATCATTTCAATCTGTAACGGTTGTCCGTCTTTTTCACGGACCTTTTTGCCGTTCGGCAGTTTCCAGCCGGCTTCGTCCAGTAGCGTTTTCGCCTTTTCGACATCAAAGTCCCGTTTTTCAACGTTCAGGTTCGATGTGTACGGCAGGTTCGGCGGCAGGATGAAGTCAGCCGGTGCTTCGAGACCGGACGTGATCCCTTCAACAAGTGTCTTCTTATCAAAGCCGTATTGCAGGGCTTGACGGACGCGTTCGTCTGCCAGCTGTTTTTTCTTCGTGTTCATGATCAACAGACGCGTCGCGACCGGTTCTGACATCGTCGTCTTGTAAGATTTCGTTTCTTTCAGTTGATTATAGGCGTCGACACTGATTGCCCCTTCGCCGAAAATCAAATCGATGTCGCCTTTTTCAAAGGCGAGTACGCGGCTTTCGGCATCGGGAATGATGTCGACCTTGATTTTCTTCACTTTCGGCTTTGGTCCCCAGTAGTTTTTGTTGACCTTAAACGTCGCGTATTGATCCGCTTTGTACTCGTCGAGCACCCACGGACCGGTTCCGACTTCTTGTTCGACGCCTTTTGACGTATCGCCGTTTTTCGGGAAGCCGGCTTCGCCGAGGAAACGAACCGGACGGACGACCGCCAATTCCTGAATCGTCGGATAGTAGGCTTCCGACAACGTCATCCGGAACGTCTGCTTGTCGACGGCTTCCGTCTTGTCGATTTTTGAGATAAAGCCAAGCCAGCTATGTAAGGCTTTGTTTTTGAGCACGGCGTCAAAGTTCTTTTTGACGATTGTCGCATCAAACGTCGAGCCGTCCGAGAACTTGACATCGTCACGCAGTTTAAAGGTATATGTTTTTCCGTCTTTTGAGATGTCCCATGATTTCGCGAGGAACGGCTCGAGCTTTCCGCCTTCTGCGTAATGGACAAGCGGTTCGTAGACCATCGACTGAGCGAACAGTTGCGACGGGTTGTAGACATGCGGATTCATCTCGCCGATGTCACGCGGCCAGGCCATCGTTAATGTATCTTGATTTGATTTATTGTCAGCATCTTCGTTCGGATTTGAACAACCGAACAGCAGTGTCGTAATCGAGAGGATGGAAACAGCTTGAATGATGGATTTCTTACGGCGTGATACGTTCATAGTGGACAGGACTCCCATTCGTATTGATAATCATTTTCAATTGTAAGAGTCCGTGCTAAGAATTGTCAATGGATAATCCGTGAAAGCGTTGATTTCCCTGTGTTTTATGGTGAAGTCGAATCATTTTTGTATTGCATATATGACGTTTCAACAAATTCGAAAAACCACCCAGGCAAATAGTAAAACGAAATGATTCCACCAATCCACCTACTTATGTCAGCTAATCCCTCTATCGCCAGTGAGAAATTGAATACACTACCGACTAGAAGAATGATATGAAAACATACCTTTTTTTGAGCAATCTGCCTCTTTCTAGTTTCACTTGAAAACCGATTTTTAAAGTCTGTCCGATAGTAACACCAGTCAAACAGAGTTGTATGCGACGACAAGGATAAAAAGAAGAACCAACCGACTAAACTACCAGTCAACCACAATTCATTCCATTGGAGGAAAGGTATCACAGTAGTCAAGACACCCGTGCTGAATATGAATGGCATGAGAATGAAAAACAAGACCTGATCGACGAAGAAACAGAAACGACTTTTTAAAAAGTTCCAAAACGTTTTTTTGTCTCGATTTAGACCAACCTGATTTTCCTCGTTTGAAGATTCATCTTTTACAATTAAAGGACTGATTGTGAGAAGAAAAATAAGTGCCAAAACGATTAAGGCAATTCCTTTCAGCGAAACACTACCACCTCTGTGCAGATTCTCTAACAAAAGAACAGTCGCATAGAGAATAATTAAAAGATACCCCGCAAACAGAAGGTAGTTGATCCGCCCTTGCTTAAAGACGATCCGTCCATGAACCAGTTGACGGATTGTCGTTTCATACCAACAAATGAAGCCATCCATTGGACGATTTAACTGATGGATGAGATACATGAATCGACCGACAATGCCGTAAAATAGGCAGCATACTATAAAGATACTGAAGATCATGGCCACTTCATTTTTCCTCCCTTCATAAATAAAGCACTCATAAGACGATATGAGTGCTTAAGTAATCTGATTTCATTTATACTTCGCGATAGTCAAACTCCAATACTTCGACGTCACATCCCTGACCTTCGAGATTCGGACTGCAGGCGTATGGACCGACTTTCCAGTCTCCGTCCGCATGCAGATGAGCAATCCGTAACTGCTCCTTCGTCTCACCATCGACGAAGTAAAGTTCAACGTCCTGTTGATTGCAGACGAGTTCAAATATCAGCGGCTGATCAAAGACCGTATTATCGATATCGCGCGATGACCAATCGGAATAACCGAATGAGGTGACGACGGCTCCGAGATGCGATTTCCCGTCCGGAATGAATTCCGCTGAAACTTTTAGCCAGTTGTCCTCGTTTAAATAAAGTAGGATGCCTGCCTGATCATATGTTTTTTGCGGATACAGCTTCACTTCGATTCGGCAGGAAAAAGCCGGTGCTGGAATCGGTGTTAACAAGGCATGCCCCGTCATCCGGTTGAATCCGTAATACGTGTTGCGCCAGAAGTCGGTATCGCCATTTGTTGTAAATTTCAATTGTTGTTGGTTGTCAATTTCAGTTGGTTGGTTGAGCCATTCGTAGTTTTGCCACATGTGAATTCCTCCTGTTTTAAGATTGAGTGTATTTTGTAACATCTCACTCGCTTACGGATCATCTCTGAATTGTTCAAACTCGGGATGTTTTGGTTCTCGGAAATCAATGAATTCTTCGGATGGATCTAAAAAATTATGTCCTGAGTATACTGCAAAGTAGTTCCCGTCTTTATCTCTGACACTAAACAAATAGGATGTTCGCGGTTCATCTTTTAGAAATACACTGTATCCATAACCAAACTTTGTGAATTGACCGAATATCTGATACTCGTCTTTTTTCAGCCCGTACTGCTGTTCTAATCTGTCTTCCAAGTACAACTGCCGCAGGATTTTCTGATGGTAGGTATACAAAAAACATGAAATCAACACCAACAGTATCGCAAGTAAGACAATCCGCCCGATCCGCCACTTGCCGTTCACTTTCCAAAAATGTGTCATCCGTGCTCCTTCCCTCTTATCTTCACGTATGATACGGTACGGATAAGGAAGATATTGTTAATGAAAGTTCCTACTCTTACGAAAGAAGTGATTCACTTGAAGAAACATCTTTTGAGCCTCTGTTTTCCGGTCGTCTTTTTAATCGTTCCGTTCTGGACCAATCAACTGTCGCCCCTCCTGCAGGCACTCTTTTTCCTGATGTTGTTCATCTCGATTTGTCTGTCATTACATACGGCTTGGACGTTACTCAGCCCACGCATTCCGAACTGGACGGCGCGTGTCAACCGGCTTCATCCAGCGCTCGGGATCCTGCTTGGTCTCATCCTCCTCGCAGGATTCGGTTATCTGTTCTTTACCGTGTTTTCCCTCGTCACGTTCGGCATTATCCAAAGTATCCTGACGATTGTCCTGATGTATATCGGCCTGGCGATCTTCGTCTTCCTCCTCAGCTGTTTCGTCGAAGGAATCACACGCCAAGCCAAAGACTCGCTCTTTCAGCCCGTCTTGATTTTTGTCTCGGTCTCTTATGTCGTCTTGACGACGTTCGGGATTTTACAACTCATCGCCTGACCTTTAACCCGTCACAGGACGGGTTTATTTTTCGTGGTGCAAGTTTCCCTCTGCATCAAGCCGGACGTGCAAATTCCCGTCCAGTTCAAGCACAAGCGGGCTGGTAATGGCCGGTTTCGGTGCGAACAACCACGTCCGGTCTTCTCGTCCGAGCAACAGATGGGTGCCGTCTTCCGGCGCGCCGAGGAAATTCAGGAAGTCGACATTAATCGGCTGATGGTACCGGTGAAAGACACCAAGTTCGGCGAATTGTGCACCGACACCGGCGACATCCGGTGTCGTGACGTTCATTTCACCAATATCGAGAATATCGCTCACCGTAAACGTCTCAAGTTCTTTGTTCGGATTGACGTCATGCCGAGCAATCAATTCGACGACATTTTCGTCCGTATCATAAAAATAGACGGAATGAGCATTGATGTTTTCAAAAAAGATTTCGTCTTCGCCGTCCTCGTTCAGTAACGGGACACGATGCCGCAACCAGTCCTTCGCTAGTCTGAAGGCATCTCCGGGAACGTTAAACGCAAAGTGATATTGTTTCGGTTGCTGTGTCGTGTCGAGCTCGAATCGAAGCTGACTCGTTCCGATTTGCACCGTAAACGCGGTCGCTGTCTCCTCGACGAGCGGAAAATCGAGTGTCCCCGTATAAAAGTCCTGCATCGGTTTGACATCATTCGTCCAAAGTGTCGCTGCTGTAATTTTCATCGTCTATCTCCTCCATCTCATTTCAATCCATTTGCTAGTTTCAGTATACAATAATTGATGTATAATACTGGTTAAAAAGTAAGTACATACCTATTTCGAAATGGAGGCAGAAAAATGAAACGATATATCATTGCATGCGGCGGCATTTCGACACAAATTACCGAGTGGGGTGAACCGGACCGGCCGGTCATTTTCTGCCTGCATGGTCTCGGCGGAACAAGCCTCAGCTTCATCGAACTGGCGGACGCCTTACAAGATACGTACCGGATCGTTTCGATTGATGCGCCGGGTCACGGAAAAACCGAGCCGTTCCCGGACGAACGCGACTATCAATTCGCCCGCTTTTCCGATTGGCTGAATCAGCTGTTTGACCAGATCGGTATCCAGGATTTTTATTTTCTGTCCCACTCTTGGGGCAGTTTCATCGCCCTCTTTTATCAGAAGGAACAGCCGGACCGGGTTCTCGGCTCGATTTTGATCGACGGCGGATATCAGAGCAAACGATTACGCGGTACCCCACTCGAGCAGGAATCCGCGTTTTACGACACCGATTTCGAAGAGTCTGTTGCGACGTGGGAAGAGTTCCGCGACGTTGCCGTCTATGGACCCAACATGCGCCGATCGCCACTGCTTGATCTGGCTGGTAAGGATTTTGTCCGGATGCAGGACGGCCGGTACTACTGGCATGCCCGCGCGAAGACGGCCCGTGCCATTTTGACGGCGATGTATCAAGATGAGATTCTCGATTTCCTCGATGACGTTCCGGGTGACAACCTCGTGTTGCTCCGGGCGACGTTACCCGTTTCCGATGAACCGTTCCGTCAAGAAGCGATCGCCTTGTGGCAGGAGAAAACCGGCGGTACCGTCATCTCTGTTCCGTCGACTTCCCACATCACGCATTGGGACGATCCGGCATTTGTACTGCAGGTGATTCAGAAACACTGGACCAGAACGCTTGCCGTTGACGAAAGACAGCAGATTTAATTACGTAAAGGAATGAAGTCATTTGAAAAAAAAATCTTTGTTTTGGCTGATCAGTTGTTTCCTGACGATCAGTGTCGCTGTTTGGTTTAATCCCAATACCGTTTCGGTCGATACAGCATCTCAAAAACTGCCGAAGCCGCGTTATTCGTCCATCGGCGATTACCCGGCCGCTCTAAACGGCGATCAGTTTAAGCGGACACCGCTGCATATTCATGTCCAAGACGACCAGACCATCGACTTGCAGATGAAACTGAAACTGTCGAAGGCATTGCTGGAAAGATTCAAACAGACGGCCCATCCGCCGACGTTCAGTTTTGCCGCCAATGTAAATCAGGATGTTCTCAGTCCGTATGTGAAACGTAAACAGCCCGCACACGTGACGGTCGATTTTACTTCTATTTCAAACAGGACGATTGTAATTAAGCAACGGTTGTCTTTAAAGTCAGCGTTGACGCCCTATCAGAAAAAACAGTTTCTTGATGCCGGAAACTATCAATTTTTATTTTTAAATGAACACGATGCCGCTGCCGGCATTGTGTTTGATTTGGATCTGTCGACATGGGACTCCAGATGATCTGTACTATTAAAAACGACTCCCGGACGTCCGGGAGTCGTTTGCTTTGTCTATTCCTGGATTAAGCGATATTGTCGATGAACCGCCGGACTTCTTTCCGTGATTTTAACACGACAATTGTCTTCGTCGCTGTCACTTGTGCGAGTCTTGCTTGAATGCCCGGCCGCTGTTCATCCGGATAACGCCACACCCACTTCAAAAAAGCAACATCGATTTTTTCCGGACACCCGGCTGCCATATCCGGTCGTGCCTGATGCCGGTACCGGATTGACCGTTTCAGAATCCGGTAGACACAGGTCGTTCGCGGCAAATCAAGAAAGATGATCGTATCCGCTGCGTTGAGCCGAATATCCATCGTCCCGCCGTAATTTCCGTCGATGATCCAGTCATCCCGGCTGATCAAGTCCGTTTGAATCTGTTGTTGTTCTGCGCGCGGTACTGCCTGCCAGTCGGCCCGCCACAATAAGCTGTCGAGGTGGTGGACACGGATTCCGAGCCGTTGACCGAGTTGTCTCGCAAGCGTCGACTTACCCGATCCGCCGGAGCCGATCAACATAATCTTTTTCATTTCGTGTCCCCCCTTTCTTTCCTTACACGTCATTTACCGGCTCGTCTTCTTTCGCGTATCGTTCCATATAAACAGAAAGCAATTCGTTTATTTGAAACGCCAGTACATTACCACCGTTAACGGAAAGTCTGAAAAATGGTGTCGTATAATGTTCAGCCGTCTGATGATGTTCTAAAAATCCATCAATTGCTTCCATGAACATATTTAAATCAGCAAAAGCGTCCACCGAATAGAGGTTTCCATTTTTCAATTTTAAAAAGAGCTGCTCCTTCATACTATCCCTCCTTCTCTATGTAAATCATTTTTTCATTATTTATGATTCAATTACATAGAATTGTTAGCGACTTCCGCCTTGACCCACTCAATTCGGAATCGTCCGCCGGGACCAATTTGTTGTAGCAACGGTCGATCGGCTTCGATCACGCGTCCGATGACATTGACCCGTTCGTCTGCCGCAAGATCCCGTTTTGTGATCTGCAGTTCCCCCGCATACCTGCCGTAACGCAGATTATCGATCGTAATCGATCCAACAGGTCGATCGGCTAGAGTTGTAGGTTCGAGAAGTCCGTCGCCCGTTCGGCCGTAGGCACGTGACTCGACCGAACGGATGACATCGCGTGCCGGATCCATCCGGTTTGTCTGGATGGTTTCTAACATCGGATCTTCGCCTTGTCCCGTTGCCCGGAGAACAATAATTCCCTCCTGATAGGCGGCAAACTGATGCATCGAGCTTTCCGACAAGCCCGGGTCCCCGACCAGTATCCGGTCGACGGATACTTCAAGCTCCAGATAACAGGCCAACGGTGATTGTCCGCGGTGATCCTCGAGCGTCGGTAACGTTTCGTAAAGCGGACCACGCAGTTGCCCGTCACCCGGGATGAAGGCCTGAACACGGATTCCTTGTTGATGGAGCCACCAGTTTTTGTCGTCGAACCAGTTCCGGTCGAGCCCGGTTTCCGGTCGAGGGTAAAAGTTATGCCATGCTTCGACGTGCTCAAGTACCAGCCCCTCTGCTTTCATCGCGTCGAGTTCTTCCGCTGTTACTGTACTGGCGTTCAAGGCGATCATCATCTGTTTTGACAAATTCGCGACCTGTTTCGGCGTCACTCCGTAATCAATCCGTAGTCCGGTCACGCCCCACCCGGTTAACGTTCCGGCATCATCCCATGTCTTGCCGAGCGCAGCAAGCGAAGTCGGAGCGATATCCGCGACAAGCTCCATCTCGAGTTCTCTTGCCAATTCGCCTAAAGTTCGCAACCGCTCTGTATATAATGCCGGGTCATCTTCCGGGATATGTAACGAAGTAAAGATCGAGGTAAAGCCGAGTGACCGCATCTGTCCGATGGTTACTTTCACCTCATCCGTCAATGCTTTACTCAAATAAACGGCCAGTCCTTTCATTTGAATCACTCCTTTTTAATTGCCTAACACGAAAAAAATGACACGAATGTTTAAAATTCACATTTTTTAGGAGATTCCACCTGAACTATGATACCATGAATGTGTATTACATAAGGGGGAAAATAAAATGAAACGTATCTTCATCCCGTTCCTGTCCGTCGCATGTCTCGTGCTGGTATGGAACGTCTACAGCCAGCATGCTGATTCGAAAACGGATTTGTTCCACTATAAACATTCCGTAGTCGGCAATAACAGTGCCGTCACGAATATCGTCAAGGAATTAGCCCACCACCAGGAATTACGGCAGATTGCCCTGCAAACGAAACAAACACCATACGGCATTCATTTGACTTACAAGGACATCGAGACAGAAAACATCGAACAGGAAATCAAAGAAACGGTTCTGTTTAATGCCACTTATCTGTTTGTCCTCGTCGATAATGTCGACCGGATCACCTTTACATTCCCGGACTATAAGTATACCGTGACACGGAATCAGCTCGACCAGTGGTACGGTCAAGCTCTCAGTACGATCACACAGGAACAGGACGTAAAACAGTTGCTTCAACACCAGTTGAAGTCGGAAATGAACATCAATCAGGTTTTGACTGACTGATGCCGGCAACGCGTCAAAAAAAGATGGAACATCACCGTCACGTGATCTTCCATCTTTTTGTTGTGTGCGGTTCTTGTGCCGACGTTAAATTCCGTCTGCCATTTCTTCCTTGAATCCAAACCAGAAGGTAAACAGGAATCCGAAGACGTACGAGATGACAAGCCCGCCGATATACGTCAGGTACATCCCGTTATCAATCAACGGTGTCAACGACAGACCGGACACGCCGACGCCAAGCGCTGCTGTCTTCATCGTCGCCTGGAAGGCCCCGCCGACTGCCGCTCCCATACAGGCTGTCAGGAAGGGACGACCGAGCGGTAACGTGACCCCGTACAACAACGGTTCGCCGATTCCGAGGAAACCGACCGGAATCGCACCCTTGATGATGTTGCGCAATCGTTGATTGCGTGTCTTGACGAAAATCGCCAGTGCGGCACCGACTTGTCCGGCTCCCGCCATCGCAAGGATTGGCAAGAGGGCCGTATTGCCGACGGTGTTGAGCAGTTCGAGATGAATCGGTGTCAAACCGTGATGCAGTCCGACCATGACGAGCGGCAGGAAAAATCCGGCGAGGACGGCACCGGCGAGTGGTCCGCCGACTTCGAGAATCACGTTGATTGCTTTCATGATCCCGTCAGACAGGACACCGGCGACCGGCATGATGGCATAAAGTGCTGTAAATCCGACGATCAGGACCGTCAAGAGTGGGGTAAAGATGATATCAATCGAGACCGGCATGAATCGGCGGATGTGTTTTTCGAGATATGTCATCAACCAGGCGGCGAAGATGACCCCAAACAACCCTCCCCGCCCGACGACAAGCGGTTCGCCGTAAATGACGATATCGACGAGCAACGGATTAAATAAGATTCCCCCGGCAATCGCCCCAAGGACCGGTGTGCCACCGAATTCCTTCGCCGTGTTCCACCCGACGAGAATCGCTAAGTAGGCAAAGACGGTGCTGCCGATCAGTAATAAAATCTGCATCCACGTTTCCGTCGCATCGACTCCGGCGTTTTTCACAAAGTTCGCCGCTCCATTGATAATTCCCGACGCGACCAGTCCCGGAATGAGCGGGATGAAGATATTTCCTAAGCGCCGTAAAAAGCGTTTGAACGGTGATTTTTGTTTGTCCTTCACTTTTTGCCGTTCGATGGCGGCCCGCTCCTCAAACGTCAGATTCTCATCGACCGACTCTTCCCCGATGGCAAGCCCCGTTTTCCGGCTTAAATGATCCGCGACCCGGTTGACCGTTCCCGGTCCGACGACGATTTGCAGGGTCTCGTCATCGATGACGCCCATGACGCCGTCCAGTTGTTTGAGTGCCTGGATGTCCGCTTTCGTCGGATCCTTCAGCGCCAACCGGACGCGTGTCATACAGTGGGCCAGCTGGCGGAGATTGTCTTTTCCGCCGACATGTTCCAGTATTCCTTCCGCCAATACTTCTTCCTTCTTCATCTGAATCCCCCCTTAGAGCGCGTCGCGGACGAACCCGTGCGCACGCTGTAATCGTTCGACCGCCTCAGTATACGAAACATCCGCTAAAATCATGACGATCGCCGTCTTGACGTGACCATTCGCCGATGTGAAATAACGCGCGGCTGTCTCAAGATCAACCCCTGTCGCTTCCACGATCATCCGTTTGGCCCGGATTTCAAGCTTTTCATTCGTCGATTGAACATCGACCATCAGGTTTTGATAGACTTTTCCGATGCCGATCATCGCTGCCGTTGAAATCATGTTCAGGACGAGCTTTTGTGCCGTTCCGGCTTTGAGCCGGGTCGAGCCGGTCAAGACTTCCGGTCCGGTTTCGACTTCGATCCGGAGGTCGGCGTGCTGGCTGATGACGGCGTCTTTATTGCAGGACAACGCAGCTGTCGCCGCGCCGATTTCACGGGCGTAATCGAGACCGCCGATCACGTAAGGGGTCCGGCCGCTTGCGGCGATGCCGATGACGGTATCGTTTGCGTTTACTTTGAGCGCCTGTAAATCTTCGACAGCAAGCGTTTTGCTGTCTTCCGCCCCTTCAACGGCCTTGATGAGCGCCCGTTCGCCTCCGGCAATCAAACCGACGACCATCTTTGGTGAGACACCAAATGTCGGCACACATTCTGCCGCGTCGAGCACACCGAGGCGGCCGCTCGTTCCGGCTCCGATGTAAATCAGGCGTCCGCCCGCTTGAAACGATTGAATGACTTGCGCGACGACTTGCTGGATGACCGGGATTTCCTGTCGAATCACACCTGCGACAGACTGATCCTCCTCGTTCATCACCGTCAAGATCTCCTCGACCGTCATATCGTCAAGCTCCATCGTTCGTTGATTCCGGCGTTCTGTCGCCAATTTCTCTAACATGATTTTCATCCTCTCTCCACAGCTCCTTTTTATCCTGAACATAACGAAACATTAATTCAAAAATAAATTGATTTAATAGAAATAAAATTGCAAAAGAAGTCAATAGGGAAAGCCCAACCGCGTCGATTGGACTCCCTCAAACGAGCCTGTTACTTATTCCAATTGCGGAATCCGTCCCCGAACTCCCGGTACAAATCGGTTTGGAACGTACCGTCCTTAAACTTCGGCACATCGACCGGCAATTTCCCTTGTGGTACGAATTCACCAAAAATGGCGCGGATTCCTGCCGGTAAATTCGGTCCGGCTGATTTTGTGTTTCCCGCTTCCGAATCCGGTCCGTTCGGATCCCCTTTGAAGCCGTAAACGAGCAGTTGGGCATCAGCGTCCGGTTGTACGGCGACATCATACGGATTCCGCAGACTGAGCAGGACGGATTTCTTTCCTGTTCGGTTAGCCTGATGGAAGACTTCCGCCGGCACATAATGATCCGCGGAAGATGCTCCGAGCTTCGCACTGTTGTTGACGTTCGAGCCAACAATCAGATAATCGGCTTGATTGATTTTCTCCTGAAGTGCCGGATTTTGATTGAGATGCGGCGTCGAGGCTCCGTAATTTTCCGTCAGCACGTTCACCCGCTTCAGATTGCCGGCATTTTTCTCAAGCGACCGGATCGTCTTGACCATACTGTCCGTCTGGTCTTTTGTCGGTGACAGGACGAGGACGGTCTGCCCTTTTTTCGGCTTGAACGGTAATGTCTTGCGATCATTTCTGACGAGCGTGACTGCCGCTTCCGTCATCTGCCGCTCAAGCGCCTTATGTTCGGGACTGCCGACGACAGCCTTCGCCTCAACCAGTTGTTCCTCAAGCGTCACCGGATCAATTGTTTCCTTCCAGATGCCGCGTGTCGCTTTGAGCGTCAGAATCCGCTCGACGGAACGATCGATGTCCGCTTCTTTTAAGTCACCGCTTTCGACGGCTTCGATCACGTCGTCAAAAATCGACTCCAGTTTCGTCACGTCGTTCGCAGATCTTAAAATCGTCGGCATCAACGCGATATCGACACCGGCTTTAAACGTCTTGATGACGGCTTCCGACTCCGTAAAGTTGTCGGCAATCGCCTGCATGTTTAAGGCATCGGTGACGACAAGTCCCTGATAGCCGAGCTCTTCCCGTAAGACACCGGTAATGACGTCATCCGATAACGTCGCCGGTAGCGGGA
This sequence comes from Exiguobacterium sp. K1, assembly GCF_033721435.1. NCBI lineage: Bacteria > Bacillati > Bacillota > Bacilli > Caryophanales > Exiguobacterium > Exiguobacterium sp. K1. The sequence goes on from NZ_JAOTIT010000001.1 coordinate 956,241, forward strand.
ACGTCCCTTGTTTGGACTCGACGACCTCATCCTCAATCTGCGGCATGCCGATGTGTCCCGTCATGACCATGTCGATTCCTTCGTCAATTGCCCGTTTAAACGGAATCAGTTCCAGCTGTTTCAGTTCAGCCAGCGATTTGTCGACGACCGGTAAGCCGTAATGCGAGTCGACTGCCGTATCGCCGTGTCCCGGGAAGTGTTTCGCCGTCGCAGCGACTCCTTGCTGCTGAATGCCTTGCGTCATGGCCGAGCCCAGTTCCCCAACCAGGTTCGGATCACTTGAAAACGACCGGACTCCGATGACGGGATTGCCCGGATTATTGTTGACGTCCAGGACCGGACCAAAGTTGACGTTGATGCCGAGTGCATGCAATTCGGAGCCGATGATTCCCCCTGCCGCTTTTGCGTAAGCCGGACTGCGAGTCGCCCCGAGTGCCATGTTGCCCGGTAAATTGGTCCCCGTACCGAGTCGTGTGACGATGCCGCCTTCCTGGTCAATCGTCACGAACAACGGGATATCGTTGCTCGGATCCTGCTCGACGACTTCCTGCAAATCATGGACGAGTTTCGTCGTCTGTTCCGTCTCGCTGACATTTTCCGCAAACAGGATGACACCACCTAAATCAAACCGGTCGATGATCCGTCCGACTTCCGGTGCCAGTTGCGTATGATTAACCCCGTTCCATAACCGGAAATCCGGCATGATCATTTGACCGATCTTTTGCTCAAGCGTCATCTGTTCCAGTTGCGCGTCAACCCGTTGTGTAACGGATGGTGTCTCGGCCGCGACCGGGTGCATCGGCAATGACGCGGCAAGTAACGCCGTCGTCAATCCGAGTGTCGCCGTCCAGTTGAGTTTCTGTCCCATATACTCAGCTCCCCTTTTGTTTTGACCCCTGCATGATTGCTACTTCCCCGTGTTCCCCGTTAGTATAACAAGCCCGACATTCAGAAACAATGTTTTATTTGAAAGCGTAAACATTTTGAAATAAAATTTCTTTATTGTTTTTATTTATTTTGTGTGATGATGACTCCTGTATAATGAATAGAACATCATTCCCTGCAAGGAGACACCTATCCCATGAAAAAATTCCGTGGCAAACGCCGCTACTTTCGACAACTTCAGGCCGAACAACACATCTCGGCCCATGCCTTAGATTTCAGTTCTGACAGCTGGTTTGATTTTTGGCATGTCCACCTTGATTTTTATGGACGTGGAAATGATCACCTCAAAATTCGAAAAGCACATGTCCGGGCACTGTTTCAGCTGATGAATGAGCTCGATGCCGCACTCAAGGAGTGGGGACAACCGTATCAGCTTTGGATTGAACTGTCCCGGCTAGATGCAGGATTGGACGCCGTCTACATTCATACACACAATCCAAACGACGATAATTTTCCGTTTACTAATCCAACTTTAACGGAACCGACCGAAAGATTGCCGGACTATCTGCAAACCATCGATGGATTGGAGCATTATCAGATCCGTTCATATGAACAGCGAAACTATGATGAATTTGACGATGTGCCGGTAGAAACCGCTGATCAGATCCTCGTCATTGAACGACGAGATCACCACTTATATCCGCTTTAATTCACTGGTCTCATATATCTTGATAATGAATGAAGTCTTTTCTTTACTGTTCGATTCAATCACCATCCGACATCATCCGTCCAAAAATCGTCAAGTTCGTTTATTTTGAATCCTCTACACTGATATCAAGAAAGGAGGAATGACGATGTTAAAAGAACTGAACCAACTCATGGACCATATTGAACACCATCTGACCGAGGAACTTTCAGGAACGGACATTGTCCGAATTACTGGAGTTTCCGAATACCATTTCAGACGAATGTTTTCGTATATGTCCGGCATGACACTAAACGAATATATCAGAAACAGACGTCTTTCGCAGGCGAACCTCAATCTCGTCAATCAGCATTCGGTTACCGAAGTCGCTTACGAATACGGCTATCAATCGATTGAAGGATTCTCACGTGCCTTTCGTGAGTGGTCTGGTTTCCTACCTTCAGAAGTCATTAAAAATAAAATTCAAAAATCTTTTCCCCGTTTTACTTTTTATATTGATATTAAAGGAGGAGTTTCCATGGAGTTTAAAATTGAACGAAAAAGTCAGTTTCATGTCGTCGGCGTCTCCAAACGTGTTCCGATTCAGTTCGAGGGCGTCAATCACTCCATTGTGGAGTTAGCTCAATCGATTACGCCACAGCAACGCCAAGAAATGCACCAATTAGCCGATCTATATCCGGAAACCGCCTTGAATGTCTCGTTTGATTTTGATGAGGGTTATCTAGAGGAACAAGGAAGTTTGACTCATATGATTGGTTTTGCGACGAGTAGACAAAATCCTTACGGAGATTTAGAGCAAATTACGATTGAGGACAGTCTGTGGGCCGTTTTTCCAAACACCGGTCCGTTTCCACAAACGCTTCAAGAGACGATGGCAAAAACCTATGCAGAGTGGCTACCCACTTCAGGCTATGAACTCGTCGACTTTCCAAGTATCTCATTCACGATTCACAAGGATGATTCCCTGAACGTTTACAGCGAAGTTTGGGTCGCGGTCAAGGAAAAAACGACGTCTTAATTCACCTTGCGGACAACGGCTGCCCGTAGTTTTCATTTATTATTTTACAAAACATCCCGTGCCATCGATACTGTTGGCGCGGGGTGTTTCGTTTATCAGAATTCATTTGTGATAGTTCTTATTAATGTAATCATGATTTGTACTGTGCAAGAACCATTTTCCATGCATGATCGAGCGTTCTTTATGCTTTAACACCATGCGTGATCCAATCAAAAAAAATCAGCAGTAACATTCCGCCGAATACGAGATGGATCAGCCAAGGCAACGTCCCCATAAAGACTTCCCGTGCCGCACCGTTGAACGATTACCGTTCTACTTAAAACGCTTTCTGTTTTTTGTAATTTCCTATATCGTTGCTCCTTCGGCCTCCTTGTTACTGTTGATCCACTGGAAATCGCTCCGTCCTCAAACGCGCGACGCACGTTTGATTGTCTCCACCTTGTTTCTGCTGTTGTTTCTCGTCGATTTTTTCCCTCGTGGCTGGTACCAGAATGCCATGCTTGCCTTTACGCTTACCGTCGGATTGTTCGTTACCTTCATCGGACTGCGCTGAAAGAGACACACTCGACAAGTGATAATACGTCAAAAGACCGCATCACCCGGATGCGGCCTTTTAGTTCATCGCGATTCAGGAAGATACGGCTTCCCGTCTCGTCACTTCACTTCATATAATCAAAAATCTTCTTCGGACCGCCAAGCCGTAAATCGGCGATGATGTGTTGGGCATCAATGATTTTTCCGACTGGGAAATCGGCCAGCGGTGCCATGACATGCTGGAACAATTCCAAACGGGCCGGTCCACGGTAGGCTTCCTTCACCTGAATATCCGTGATTTGACTGCGCGTTAATTCAGAGATAATCAGCTCCCCTTCATAGCCGCGATGCTGTTTCAGCATGAATTGCGGTGTCCCGATGATCGCTTTCGCCTCTTCTTCCTTGACCGGATAGTATTTGTAGCCCATCGTCGCCTGGGCGACACGAAGCGAATGATAATCGAGAGTTCCGACGAGAACGTCGTTGTCTAAAAACAGCTTCGGCGAACCGTATTTTTTCGGGAACGAGGCAACTTCACGCCCGGAAGCGATGGCCGCCTGGTTATTGACGTACATCGACAGGTAGAACTCCCCGACTTCCCCGTTGTACCGGACCGGGATGACATGACCGCATTCCAGATACGATCCGAGTCCCGTACTGTCCGGCATATTGATGACTTCGAACTTGATCTGGTTGCCGATCAGCTCAAGCGGTTCCGGTACAACGGCCCGCAATTGCTCCAGGTCCGTTTCATAAACGATATTCATGTATTCGCGGTTCCGGAAGAAAATATCGACCGCCGGAAAGACCGGTGCGTTGACCGGTGTCGCGACGATATTCTGGACATCCTCTTTTTTCATCTGCTCATCCCCCTTATTTGACGGCGAGAAGTGCCTTGAACTGCTCGACACTTTGTTCAAAGTCGGTTACTTCCTGTTTGTCCTGTGCATTTCGGACGAGTGCTTGAATCATTGAATTGACCGGAGTCGGAATGCCGTACGTTTCCCCGTACATCGTGACGACACCGTTAATGTAGTCGATTTCCGTCGGCTGATGTTTCCGTAAGTCCTGCAACATGCTCGCTTCAAGATTCCGCGAGCTGTTCATCAGTTGCGGCAGTTCAATCATCTTTTGGTCGATGTCACTGAGTTCGCTGTAGACCGTGAAGTCCACTTCTCCCATCCGGGCAAATTCGATTCCGTGCGCCTGACCGACATCAAGGACTTCCTTCATCGCGTGAATCGCGGCCCGCAACAGGACCGGATGGTCGAGCACGTCACCATACGTCGCGTTACAGGCGGCAGACAATCCGCTGAACGCACTGTTGATGATCAGTTTCGACCATTTCGTGCCCGGCAGGTTATCGGAAATTTCCGTTCCGCCGATCGTATCGAGGACTTCTTTTAACCGAACGATCCGGTCTGTCGTCGCCCCGTCGAGTTCGCCGATTTGCAACGCATATTTTTTGAAGAACGCGTAATCTGTTGTCAGGCGGGATTGTCCCGGTCCGACATACGTCGCCCCGAACTCCACGGATCCCGCGATAATCTGTTCGCTCGGAATATGCTGGCGGATGATTTCTTCCGGTACTCCGTTTTGCAAGGAAACGAGGATGCCGTCTTCTTTTAAAATCGCTTTGACCGCCGGTAAGACTTGCGGATTGTAGAGCTGTTTCGTCAGCAACAATACGATATCATACGTTTTCGTAATCTCTTCCGGCAGAAAAGCCGTGACGCGTTGCGTCATATCGGGTCCGACGACGTGTGCCCCGTTCTCGTTTAGTCGCGCGACATGTTCTTTGTTCGTGTCAATCAAGTCAACGACAGGATATGTTTCACTCAAATACGCACCCATGATGGTACCGAGTGATCCTGCTCCATAAATTGCGATATTCATTTCCATCACCTCTGCACTCAGCATATACCGGTTTCCACATAAACAAAAATATATAATGATGTATACTACTATAAACGATTACTTATAGGAGGTGTGAGAGGTGGAATTGCTTCATTTACATTATTTCAGAACCGTCGCAGAAGAACTGAATTTTACTCATGCCGCGAAACGTCTGTTCATCAGTCAGCCGGCACTCAGCATGACGATCAAAAAACTCGAACGGGAATTGGATACCGAATTATTTAACCGGAACGGTCGGACGATCACCTTGACGAATCAGGGACGGATCCTGTTGCAGTCCGTCGAAAAAATCGAAAATGAACTCGCACTCGTCAAAGAGCGGCTGTCTAATCCGGAACAGGACGTGACGATCAGCCTCGCCAGTTCACACGGTCGCTTTATTCAGATTCTGCTGGCGGAATTTTTGGTTAACCCGTCAGCGACGCTGTTCAATACAGAGATTTTGTCGAACCGTGAAATCCTGTCGCAACTTTTGACCGATGAAATCCATTTCTCGATCAGCTTTATGGAAATCAAACATCCCGAAGTCACGAGTGAACCGGTCATCGAAGAAGAGATTGTTTTGACTTACCCCGATCATTATACGGAGCAGGAAGTAATGCGTGTGCTTTATGACAACGAGACGGCAAAATCGTTCCTGTTCCCGTCACACAATAAGGATTACAACAGTTTCATCAAATTAAAGATGACGGAATTCAGTTTATACGCGGATTCGATTCGTTACATTGATGACGTTTCCCTGCAGGTCGCCCTGCGTCAGCAACGGTATTTCAGCTTCGTTCCCGTTTCCGTCTGCCAGGAACTGAAGCTTCCGTTCGTCGCCAAGGATAACCTGACGATCGTCTCGAACATCTATTTGTCACGCTTGAGCCGCGGTCTGACCGAAGAACAGCAGATTGTTTACGATGCCATTAAACAGTTCTTCCTCCGCGAAGCTGCTTCCTTCGTTAAATAACGGATACCCGAAAAAACGACCGTCCTGATGACAGGCGGTCGTTTTGCTGTGCAGTATGATAGTTCGCTTTAAGAAGATACAACTTCCTCACCGGTTAAATCGATGTGCCCTTCACCCCAGGCACACATCGCATCTAAAATCGGGCGCAACGACCAACCGTAATCCGATAACGAATAGATGACTTTCGGCGGAACCTGTTCGTAGACGGTCCGGATGATGACACCGTCCTGTTCGAGTTCACGCAGTTGTTGCGTCAACATTTTTTGCGTGATGTTCGGCATCAGCTTTTTCAATTCGCTTGTCCGGCGTTCGCCTTTAATGAGATGACACATGATGACGACTTTCCATTTGCCTCCGATGACTTGTAGCGTCGCTTCGACCGGAATATTGTAGGCCATGCTGATTCTTCCTTTCGTTACGAAGTACGGTGGGACAGGTACTTTTTAGTACCTATCGCACTTGAAAGTGCGTACTTCTCAAGTAGATTTGATGGGTTTATGATAACAACTGTTAACGGAAAGTACAAGCCACCTTCGTCCATTGCTTTAATTGGTGATGGTAGGGTACTTTTTAGTGCCTATCGCACTTAAAAGTACGTACTTCCATAAAAAACAATGCCGCTCTATGATGGGATCACGCAGAAGTGTCCCTGTTTGAAAAACGATCCGGGCCCGGTCGTTCGGAGCATGGTTGCACTATCTCACTTTAGCTCATTTATCCAGGAGGAATTATCATGAATCAATTAAACCCGCGTGCTGAACAGGAACAGGTCCCGCAAAACGGCCGCTTCGCCCTGCTCGCACTTGCTATCAGCGCCTTTGGTATCGGAACAACGGAATTTGTCCCGGTCGGTCTGCTCGCTGCGATCGCCGGTGACTTAAATATCGGCATCACTCTGGCCGGACTGATCATTTCCGGTTACGCAATCGGTGTCGCCGTCGGTGCACCGATCTTGACTGCCCTGACGAACCGGATGAACCGGAAAACATTACTGATGGCGTTGATGGTCGTCTTTATCGCCGGAAATCTCGTATCAGCCATCGCACCCACTTTCGAACTGTTGATCGTCGCCCGGTTCATCACCGCGTTTTCGCACGGTGTCTTCTTCTCGATTGGCGCAACGATCGCCGTTCAGCTCGTACCGGAACATAAAAAAGCCAGTGCCATCGCTTTGATGTTCACCGGTCTGACGGTTGCGACCGTAACCGGCGTCCCGCTCGGCACATTCATCGGTCAATCATTCGGCTGGCGTGCGACGTTTTTTGCCGTTGCCGCACTCGGCGTCATCGCCATCATCGCGAGCTTTTTCCTGATTCCAAAAGACTTGAAACAATCACCGCCGGCGAAGTTTTCCGACATGTTCAAACTGTTGACGAACGGTCGTTTAATGCTCGGTTTCCTGATCACCGCCCTCGGGTACGGTGGAACGTTCGTCGCCTTCACCTACTTGACGCCGATCATGCAGGACGTCACCCACATCAGTCCAAGTCTGATCAGTATCATCCTGCTTGTCTACGGCATTGCGGTCGCCATCGGCAACACGGTCGGCGGAAAACTCGCCAACGGAAATCCGATCAAAGCGTTGTTCTATATGTTCATTCTGCACGCGATTGTCATGATTGCCCTGTCCTTCATGATTCCGTTTAAAGTCGCCGGCATCATCGGCATCATCCTGATGGGACTGCTTGCTTTCATGAATGTCCCAGGTCTGCAGCTGTATATCGTTCAGCTGGCGGAAAAATACGTCCCGGCAGCGGTTGATGTCGCTTCCGCGTTGAACATCTCCGCCTTTAATATCGGGATTGCGCTTGGGGCAACCATCGGCGGACTCGTTGCTGACACGATCGGACTTGTCCACACACCGTGGGTCGGCGGGATCATGGTCATCCTCGCCGTCATCCTGACTGCCGTCTCCCGTCGTCTTGAACGTCTATAATCATGCCGACGGATATGCGTGCACTTGACTACACCGTCCGGATGCTCGGAACGGTGCATGAGATGCACATCATCACTCAATTATTGCAGACTTCCTTGTTCCATCGACCAGTTGTCATCAACCGGACCCAAGCATTCACGGCGAGAGTTGACCGTGTGTCTGACTCATCTTACACAACGGGGAGTCATTGAACGACCGGAAGCCGTCTATCAACTGACGCCAACAGGTAAAAGTTTGCACCCGATTTTTCAAGCCATCGCCGAACAAACCCAGCATCCATGAGGACGCTGGGTTTTATCTTGTCGCGACAAGCGTGAATTCCCACGGGATGTTTTCGCCCTTCCACCCCCGATGTTCGTCCAGTTGCACGAGCGTGAAGCCGCTTCTGATGACGGTGTTCACGATTTCACTCATCGTATAATGCAGCAATAGCACCTTCGGAAAGTCAGCTTGTTCAGCCGGATCAAAATGGGATTGATACGCAATGTTTTCTTCATATGTATTCTGATCGAAATAGTGCGGGATGTACTTGTCTTCATGAATACAATGTTTGATCGGATGATAATCACTCAAAATCAGTTTCCCGCCCGGTTTGAGCAAGGCAAACAAAATCGCCGTGAATGCCTCCAGGTCATGAAAATAATGCAATATCCCGCCTTCAAGATACAGGACATCGATTTGGTGCTGATAGGTATGCAAATCGATCTCATAAATATCGCCGACGACATATTCAATTTCTGTCCCGGTACAGGCGGCAAGTTCAAGGGCATAGCGGCGGTTTTCTTCCGAGATATCGAAGACCGTGACGTCCGCTCCAAGCAGTGCCAGTGGAACAGCCTTACGTCCGTTTGATCCGCAGAGATTGGCAATTCGTTTTCCGACAACTTCTTCAAAATAGTTCTGATGTTTCTTCAGGCTTGCCCTCGGGTCGGCCATGATTTTTTTTGCCTTGTCCACCGGTGACCCGTCACGCTGATTCCAAAATTCGTAGGCCCGGTATTCCCAGGCCGTTTTGTTGCGTTCACTGGATTTTTTCACATTTTTTAGCTCCTTTTCAGTCTGACTCTATTTTAAGGCAAAAAAGTGTCCAACTGTATTTTTAAAGAAAAACAGCACACTTGCCGCTTTACTTTGAGTTCTTATGAACTTATAATCAAAATATAAACAGGATAGTATTTAAAAGGAGGAAGCGCTGTTGACACTATTGATTGTATTTTTAGCGATCGTCTTCATCATGCTCGCATTGGACCTTGGCGTGTTTCACAGGAAAGCCCATGAGGTCTCGCTCCGCGAAGCCTGGACGTGGACGTTCGTCTGGATCGGACTCGCCGTCGCCTTTGGCGGTTGGTTGTTCTACGCACAAGGCAGTGACGCTGCCATTGAATACACGAGCGTTTATTTCATCGAGAAGGCACTCGCGATTGATAACGTCTTCGTCTTCTCACTCGTCTTTGCGTACTTCGCGATTCCGTTGAAGTACCAGCACAAAGTCTTGTTCTGGGGAATTCTCGGTGCCATTCTCTTCCGCGTCATCTTCATCGTCGCCGGAGTATCGCTTCTTGAGAACTTCGCATGGGTGTACTACATCTTCGGGGCATTCCTTGTCTACACGGGTTACATGATGTTTAAGAACATCGGTCAGGAAACGTCGCTTGAAGAAAACAAAACGATCCGTTGGCTGGAGAAACGCTTGCCAATCACACAAGACATCTCGTCCGGTAAATTTACACAGCGAATCAACGGTAAATTGTTCTTTACACCACTGTTAATCGCGTTGATCTTCATCGAAGTCTCGGATATCGTCTTCGCCGTCGACTCGGTCGCAGCAAGCTTTGCCTACTCGCGTGATCCGTTCATCATCTTCTACGCGAACATCATGGCGATTCTCGGACTCCGCAGTCTCTACTTCGTCCTCGCGAACCTGATTGACCGCTTCTACTACTTGAAACACGGTCTCAGCTTCATGCTCGTCTTCATCGGAGCGAAGATGATTTTCAGCGATGTCTACAAAATGCCAATCTGGATGTCACTTGGAACAATCGTCCTTGTCATCCTGATCAGTGTCATTTACAGCTTTAAAAAGACAAAAACACAAAAGTAACTTCAGGCAAGGAGGGAATCACATGATTCTCTCCTTGTTTTCCGTTCCATCCATGACGACAAAAAAGATGATAGACATCTCTTCTTACGGGATGTCTTTCATCTTTTTCATGATCTCATCAACGCAAATCAGCTGTTGACGACTTGTTCAGTTGGTTCTTCCGCCATGATTGGCCGATTGATTGACAGTTGTTCGCCGTCTTTTAACCGTTTTTTAAATTCAGCTGTCGCTGTAAACAGTACATCCGTTGAAGAGTTGAGTCCTGTTTCAAACGAGTCTTGTAAGACACTGATGATGAATCCGACAGCGATGACTTGCATCGCGATCTCATTCGGAATTCCGAACAAACTGCAGGCAAGCGGAATCAACAGGAGAGATCCACCGGCGACACCGGAAGCTCCACAGGCACAGACAGCAGCCAAGACACTTAAGATGATGGCAGTCGGAAGATCGACCGGGATGTTAAGCGTATTGACCGCAGCAAGTGTCAGGACGGAAATCGTTACGGCCGCCCCTGCCATGTTGACGGTCGCGCCAAGCGGAATCGAAATCGCATACGTCTCTTTATCGAGACCAAGTTTTTTACACAGCTCCATGTTAACCGGAATATTGGCAGCCGAACTCCGTGTGAAGAAGGCTGTAATTCCGCTCTCACGGATACATTTAAAGACGAGCGGATACGGATTTTGACGAACGTTGATGAAAACGATCAGTGGATTGACGACAAGCGCAACAAACAACATCGTCCCGATTAACAGGACAAGCAATTGACCATAGTTGAGAAGGGATCCGAGACCGTTTTTCGTAATCGACTCAATGACAATCCCCATGATTCCGAGTGGTGCGAGTTTAATGATCCACCCGACCATCTTCGCGATCGCATCCGAAAAATTTGAAATGAACGTTTTCGTTGAATCGGAAGCATTTTTCAGCGCTAAGCCCAATACGATGGCCCACGTTAAGATCCCGATGTAATTGCCTTGGACTAACGCATTGACCGGATTGTCCACCATATTCAAGACGAGTGTCCGGATGACTTCAATCGCATTACCCGGCGCAGCTAATTTCTCCGTACTCTCCGTCAGCGCGATGTTGACAGGGAACAGGAAACTGAATACGACAGCAACGGCTCCCGCCAAGAACGTCCCGAGGAGATACAGGAAGACAATCGACTTCATGTTCGTCTGTTGTCCCTTTTTATGCTGGACGATTGCTGCCATGACCAGGAAGAATACTAAGACCGGCGCAACGGCCTTCAGCGCGGAAACAAACAGTGTTCCAAAGATGGTGATGGACTGGGCAGCTTCAGGAATCGATACAGCTAAAATAATACCAATAATCAAACCGACTGCAATTTGTTTCACTAAACTGATTTGGTTCCACATCTTCAAAACTTTCATACGTTCCCCTCCAGGTTCAAAACGAATAAGTTATTTAGAATTTGAAAAATAACGATTCTCTCTCCTATCCAAAAGACAGATAGTTTACTCGTTTACTTTTCTAAAAATTCTCTCAGTTTGTTGTGTTCTATTTTTACATAAATCCCGTGAAATAAAAACTAGTTTTTTGCAAGAAATCCGATTCGTTTAAGACTAGGTGTTAAAAGAATAGGTATGCAATCGATTGCATTATTAAGAACAGGAAGTGCGTTTCAAGGAACTTTCTCTTACGAAATAGAATCAAAAAGGATTATTCGAGGTACGATCAAAACTGATCGATTTTAGCGAAATACAAAAAGACGATTCCTCATTCAATACAGGAATCGTCTTCTTTAATTATCAGAAATGTCTCAGGCGAAGTTTAATATGTAGATTACTTTAATTTCTATCAACAACTACATTTCCTTCTTTATCTAATAAAGGCGTCATCCCACTGAGGCCAAGACCGCTCGTCATTATATAATTCACACCGGTTTCTGTATCAACGATGATTTTAATGATTCCCCCGCTCAGATGTTGTTTGGCTTTTACAGTAAAACGTTTTTTCATTCCGCGCACACTCCTTGCTTCATTTTTTAATCAAGACATATATTTTCCCGGGAACTTCGAGCTTATCAATATTCAAACGCTGTATCTCTAACGTCATCTTCAAATTCCTGTCTTCTGCGACCCAACAGAATAGAGCTCAAAGTAAAACAATAACAGCATCCGAAAAGGATGCTGTGCATTGTAAACCAATTCTGTTGTTACTTTTCCGTCATGTAGACTTCAATAATTTTTGTGTATAACGCATCTAATTTCGCGTTTTCTTCAACCAGGATCGTTTCTTTTGTATTCACAAACAGTTGATTTGCTTCTTCAAATTTACCGGCGTAAACCAGCAGTCTGATTGCACCGCGTTTGTCTCCGACGATTTCTGATGAGTCTTCACGAGCATACAAAAGCCGATCATATACTTGATCCATGATTTCGATTTTCTCGTCTGCACTGAAGTTATTGGCATCCAGGTAGATTTTCAAACGATTGGCGTAGTCCTTATAGTCGAGTACGGTTAAAGCTTTTGTAATCGATCCGTACTGACCTTCAAATAACTTGATTTGCTTATTTTCGTAGTCAACAATCACTTTATAAAGAGCCTGTCCTTCTTTGGTCAACACCTTTTCCGCCTTCGTCAAACGAATCGTTTCTTTTTTCAAAGTATCAATCCGTTTGTCCGCAGCCTTTCTTTCCTTCTGCGTGTTCACTTCTTTAATCAGCTTTTTCAAGGCTTCCGCTTCTTTTCGTGCCTTCTTCCGGTCCGTCATATACTGTTTTGATTTTTTGTTATACGCTTCCACTTTGGCGCGGTACACAGAATCCGTGATGTAGTCCGGTACTTTGATTCCGCCCAGATTCCCCATATGGAAGAGTGTGCTGCCGTACGATGCTACGACTTTCGTTTGTTTGGCGCGATACTTTTTGTAGTCGAATTTTTTCTTCGCGACTTGCGTCGTCTTGGTCGAAGCGTCCGCTACATTGCTGTTTACTCCGACTCCCGTCAATACAAGAGCCGTTACAAGCGTACTCGCCATTGCTTTACGAACCGTTACTTTTTTCATACGTTCACGTCCTTTTTTATGTGGATTATGTTTTACATAAGGAAATAAGTAAATATATTCCATAATTTCAGTTTATCATGTCCGGATGCCGTTGTTGAACAGAATTCACTCGTGTTACCACTTTATTTTATCTTCCGGAATGATGAGATAAATACCTAAAACAAGTAAGATTCCGAACAGGACATAATCCGTTGTCGGTAGTCCTCCTCCCCAGGCAAGATCCCCTTCTTTCGTAACAATCATTGATCCCACAGCCGCAATCGTCTCCGTCATTTTGTTGAGTTGAATGATCAGCATACTAAACAAAACCGTCTGGACGATAATCAAGACCCCAATCCATTTCTTCACGTCGATTTCCTCCTGCTCAAGTTTGTAATAAGGCTACGATTTCCGGATAACGATGCTTGATGGCAAAGTCGAGTGCCGTTCTCCCTTCCGTGTCTGGATGCTGTCGATCTGCACCATGCTCCAACAATAATTTGGTGATTTCGGTCCAGCCGTACTGACTCGCAAGCATCAACGGGGTATTGTTCTCATTTAACGGATTTTCGACTTCCATGTCGGCTCCTGCTGTCAACAATGCCTGTACCGCTTTGACATGCCCTTCCCCGGCCGCCAGATGGAGCGGTGCGAAGCCGTTCATTTCAATCCGGTTGACATCGGCCCCCGCCTCCACCAGTATACGAATTTTCTTTGTCTTTCCTTCTTGAGCCGCATAATGTAGCGGCGTATGCCCTTTTCCATCATCTGTCTGCCAATTCACATGTGTCCGGTCTTCCAGTAGTCGCCGGAGAACCCGTTTGTTCCCGGAACGGGCAGCGATAAAATGCAGTGCCGTAAAGCCGTCCCCGTCAAAATCAAGGCCAGCGCCGCGGTCAATCAGTTGGATCGCGATTTCACCCTGCTTTTCATACAAGGCGAGATGCAACGGTGTCAGACCATCTTTATCGTGTTGGTTGATGTCCGCCCCATGATCAAGCAACAGCGTGACGATTTCGTCATACCCTTCCTCGACTGCCCAGTGCAGTGCGGCAGATCCTTCTTCATCGAGCGCATTCAAATCATCTCCGCGCTCGATACATGTCTTCACCTTTTTGATATTTCCGAAAAAAGCATGATCTTGAATAGATTTCCCAGGCATCTTCCGCTCCCCTTTCAACGAGACTTTTTTAATTTGGATATTATCGACAATTAAAATTACTCATGTCACTATAAACGTATGAACAAGAAACGTTTGAGTACACACTTGGCCCAAGCAACTTTAATGTCGAAACACAGAGGGAGGGACATGGCCAATGAAAAAGCAATTGGCTTATGCCGGTTCATTCGTGTTATCTATCATCGTAATCGTTGCGGTTCTTAAATTAGTCGGAGTTGATATTTAAACTATCGACTGACGTTTGACACTTTAACTTAATGTATAGAAAAAGAAGGAGACGACTTACATCGTGCCCTTCTTTTTTGCAAGTCGCGTCAAAAAGCGTTCCATCATTAACAGATTTTTATCGTATATTAGATACATCGAAAATAGCGTACATAACGCGTGACGCTCCACTTTATGATTTCATTTGTTTGAAAACACATGACCAGCAATCGTCCGCTTGAACTTCGGATGATTTGCAATCCGATCCGTAAAGTTTTGAATCCAGTAGTCTGCAACCATCGGTGTCTCTTGTCGTTGAATGACTTGTAAAATAGTTAAAAATTGTGGAGCATATTCAAGTTCCATCGCTTCGACAATCGTCAATCCTTCTACAAAGTATTGGCTCGCTTCTTGTTCTTCACCTAGTTCCAGATACAGCATACCGATATGTAGCAGCATACTCGATACTGCTCTCGGCTCTTCCAGACGCACGACGTGTTTCCCTAACATTGAAATCGCCCGTCGTCTCATATCGAGCATGGACAGTTGTGTAGCGGCATGGGTGACCCAGATGTATCGATTCATGCTTAACTCCTTTACGTGTTAAAAGTTCGTTTGTTTTTTACGTTTAACCAGCAAGAGAACAATCAGGAGAAGAGCCTCAAGAATCAGAAAGATACCACCGAAGAAATAAACGACCAGAACCTGACTGACTCCATCAATCGCCACTTCATAAAACCACATTAGGGAGATGACCAGTGTATAGATGAAGTTGATGACTGTTCCTCTCAACAGACTTTCTTTTAGGCTTTTCGTGTTCCGAGCTTGACTAGTGATGACAACAATTGCTCCTATTGCCCAGATGACCAACAAAAGCTCAAAGATGAAATCAGAATTCCGTTGTACGTCCATGATATCGCTCCCTTTTTCGATAGACTGATTCAGTTCATGAATCGTGCCGGTTAATGTGCCACCTCTATTTTACAGGATTGTTACACCCACAAGTCTTCCAAAAGTTGAGTGCATGGGATTTTCAGTTTCACTCTTCGAAATCCGGATACTCTGTTATTTTCCGTCTACTGACACGTTTACCTTGTCCGATTTGATCCGTTTTTTTCAAATGATGCTGCACGACAAGTAATACCAACATAACTGCTGATACAACAGATAAAGTGGCGTAATATGGCTGTACTTCCCGCTCCAGTTCAAAAGCGGACAGGACCTGCAAGATCATCAACGCACCAAACATCCCGTGAAAATATCGTCGGAAAAATTTCGGCAGACCAACCTGACTAAATGTTTCATACCAGACGTACAGTCCTAAACCGAATGCAAAGTTATTTAGCCTCTCGTAAGGAAGAACGAACAGGAGGATCCCGAGTCCAAGGAGCAGCCACGCCAAACGAATGGCCGGCTTAAAAAAGGCCGGATCAAGCGCTGGTTCTTCCGGCGCTTCGATGACGTGCGCTGCCTGTTCTGCCTCCGTCAACGGTCGAAAGCCGATTGCTGCTTTTTCTTCCACTAACTGATGCATTTGCTTTTTCATGCCAAAATAGAACGGGAACCGTTCTGTCGTGACTTCTCCTTCGTTCGTTTCACCGTTCGGCTGCTCTTGGACGGAGACCTGATAAAGCGTCCGCCCCACCCGGTAACAGACCCAGTAATCGACGGTTTGGCTGATCTCTCGTTTTAATTGAATCAGTGATTCTTGTTTACCCTTCATGCGGCGTGATCTCCTTCGTTGTCAGTTCCTTCAGTTGTTGAGTTGCGTACAGCAAGAGGATGAACCCTGCGATGAGGCAGACGGTTCCGTTGGCAGAAAGATTAAATGGTTTTAAATAATCTTTTGATGAACCGGCTAATATAAAAAAGAATACGCCTCCCGACCAACGATAGAAACGGGCACGGGCTGTTTTCCCTTCGATGTAGATCGGATAAAAGAAAGATAAGAACACAAGCGGAATATATCCCGGGATCGGTAACAGACCGGTCAATGTCGATAATCCGCACAGCATGAGTAATAGAGCACTCAGGAGGCGCAGTTTGATGTTGCGCCGATCTGCACGGTAGTCCATCGCCTCAGATTGGGGTAAATGTGATTTTAAATATCCTTCATCCATCTTTTGACGCATCCATTCTTTTTTCTGACGATAGGCGGCAAACGTATTTTTAAAAAGCATTCGGACAGTCGCCGTCTCTTCGTTAATTTCAATCATATCGTCACTATCCGGGGCCGGTTCTTTCCGGGCAACGCCTTCCCTGACGAACAACGTACGTCCTTCTTGGTGATAGACGACGTGATAGACTTCATCGTCGATTTGTTTTAATAATTGAATCATGCTGGTATCTCCCTTTACACTGCTCTGTATGAATTGTTCAAGACTGCCTTCCAGACCTTCAGTCTTTTGTGATGAATGATGCCAGCCTTCTGTTTCTTCTCTTTTCCTTACCAAACTGCGTTGACACCATACAGTAAAAGCAATCCTCCTGCTAAGCATACATAACCGTATTGTCTGACGGATAATGAACTAAAGAGGATGACGCCAATTGATAAGAGGAGACTAAGCACAAATGAATCGACATGATCGACCCCGTCTCCATGTCCTGATAGCGGCGTTTTGTGTGCATGCTTACATCGGATGAAGTCGTTCCTAACATCAGCAAAAAGAGTCCGGCAGCAAGACCGATGAATGGTAAGATCACGAACGATTCCTCCAAGATATGTATTCAATTTCCTTAGGTAGAAAGTTTTTTTAAGGGAATATTACTATAAGTACAGAAAAACAAATAATGGTGATTAAAATCATACCAAGCGTCATAGCTAGGTTAAATGTCCAATAAGGTATCGTTTGATTCTTATAAACATCCAGTCTCTTGACCGGCAAGAAAAATATTAACCAAATGATTATCATGAAAAAGGCAGATAAAATGCGTTTATCAGGAACTAACTCATCGATTGAAAATCTTATGATGATCCATAATAATATGTTAATCACAAATACTACGATGAAAGATCTTATTAATATTGATTTATTCATATTGTCACCTCAATTGTATTAATCGTTAATTAGTCACCCCAAAAACAAATCAACGCGTTTTGGTACACAGACGCGATACACATTCGCTTGAGCAACTCTAAAAAATGATGTAGTTCCATTATTAACTCATCTGATTGATGGATCATCCAAGGTTCGTTTGGATAATAATGTGCCTGATTCAATAACCATGGTTCCTTTGGTGTACAATACCGTTGAATGAGCAGTTCACAGATTCCAATCAGCTCGTTCACTTCTCTTGCTACAAACAATTTATCAGCATAGGAATCAAGATGAATCAGCAAATCACAACGATCCGAAACGCTGGAGAAGTCTTGAATCAAAAAAATGTGGACACGACTTGGATAACGGAGAATGTCTTTTTCTTCTTCCGGAATTTCTTTTAAGCTCGTACTGATCCCAAACATATTTTTGCCTCCCCTTTCTTTAAGATTTGCCGGTTTTGATTTCCCTTACTCATACTCATAGTATTCAATGCCGTCACCTTCAGGCAGGAATGTTTTCGCCTTGTCCTCTGTATCAAAACAGGCTTCATTCGAAAACAGATAATAGCCCATGAAATCATGCTCGATTCTGATGAATAACATTTCTTCCGTCGTGTTAACGACAGGAACAATCATTTCCCTTTTGAAGAACCATCGCCTGACTATTCTCGATTCAAAAGTCAGGAGATTCTTAAACGACAGGAAGTAAAAATCGTTTTGAGCCCCATACCAATAGGTCTCTTCTGGCAAAAGCTCAAGCTCTCTCGCATGATTCACTTGAACGCTATAATAAGGGCGCTTGTTTGGTTGAAACTTTGTATACGATAAGTTGTTCTTTTGAAAAAACGGTTCGACCTCATCATCCGAAAAAACTTCACCGAACGTGACGAAAACTGGATAACGATTAAGACGCGTCAGAAATTGTTTCAAGACTCGATTCGAGGCCCCTTGATAGTCCCCTTTTTCATCATCCGGAATACCATCCATCGAATAGATGAAGTCGATACGTTCCGGTTGATCAATATATAAGTATCTGTCTTTGATGACTTTTGCGTGATCCATATGCTTCTCAAAGTAGACATCCAGCATGATTTCCCCTCCTCTTTCTCAATCAATCCATCTGCCTAGTGAGTAACCTCGTTATCAGGAAAGAGTTCGTCGAAGATAGTACTTAAATTTGTTTTCCATGACGTAAATTTCCGAAGTGCGCAATCTTTCCATTGGTACAGAAATGATCGAGCATACCAAACCGTCCATTTGCATCACGTGTCACAATAAAGTTATACGGCATGCACAACATGAACTCTGTCATGAAGTTCTCGAGCGTTTGTTGAGAGGGCTTTGAGTAATTCGTTGGCAGGAATCCAGAAGTGATTTCTTTTCGGTTCAGCAAATGCAACAAACGATCTTCGAAGGCGGCTTGCCAATTCGTATCGTTCAACGTCATCGCATGGATCGAGTCTTCATCATTTAAAACGCCACGGCCGCAAAAGACGACCTCAATCGGGAACGTCGCATATGGTAAGACAGCATCAAAAAAGTTTTCGTACTCCGTGCCCGACTCGCTTAGTTCCTCATAGACGACACCATACATCGAGACACTATCGTTAGTGACACGAACAATTTCCTGCCCTTGTTTCCGAATGCTGAGAATCGTCTTCGACTCGGCTGACATCTCTATCTGTTCGATTTCGAGTTGATTTAGAAATGTCTTCAGTTGCGAAGTATCTGTCATAATGACATGCGACAAGACCGTCCAATCTGATAAATCGTAGATATTGCGGTTTTGTTTCACCGGTCGTTCCAACAACTTGACTTCAAAAGGATAGTTATGCTGAGTCATTTGAATTCGGACGAGCTCTTGCCAATCGTCATGCGGTAACAGCTCCCGATAGACATCAATCGATTCACCACTCTGAAATTCCACTTTTGCCCCTCCTAACTCTAGGCTTACCTCATTTGTAAAATTTTCTTCTTAGTACGTTGCAAACCCAAAACCCCATTCACCAATCGCATCGTCCGACTACTCAGGTCATACCGTTAAATTCTTCCTTGGATGACCGTTGAGATTTTTCTATCTATTCAATCCCACCGACAGGTCACGCTTTCGTCTACTTCAAGCCGTAAATGAATCAGGGTATTTGCGTGCAGACCTGAGAGAGTCAGAGCGCGAGTTTCTCCACCCGAATAGGGCAACTCGAAAACGACATCTTTCCTCTCTTTTAGTAAAAAGAAAGCCCAGTGAAGGTCGTATTCACGCTCATACAAAAGATCCCACAATGCTTCAGTAAAGGCTGTTTCGTCTACCACATACAACTTCATGAATTCATTTTCGTCCAACAGTTGAAACGCGGAAAACACCTTTTCAGTTGGAATCCGCGGTTTTTGAATGATCAAGGAGTAACCTTCTGCGAGCTTCTCAAGCAGTTTCATTTTACTGTCCAAGATGTCCTCTTCCATCACGGATGAGGGCAGGTCACTGATCTTCAACGGAAGACCCGATTCATATTCAAACGGGTCGTCGAGTTTTAGAAGCTCTGCCCGGGAATACGTTGTCTTCATGGAAATAGTCCTCCTTTCATCAGCTCGTCTTTTCAATGCTCTTTAACATCCTGTGATCAAGTTTTCGGATATGGATACTAAAACATCTCACCTTCTACTTGAATTGATACTTCAACAAGTTTAGGTGAGACGCTTTCAATCGCTGGTATTGAATTATTCGAAGTCCTCTTCAAAATTTTCATGTTCCCCGATGACCAGCAAAATACCGGTGACCTGATCCGCATCTCGTCGTACGCGAACCTTGTAGTGGCCGTCTCCCATCAACTGGACGGCAACGCCAAACGGAAACAGAAAGATTTCCTCCTCCACCATCTCATCTGAGATGGCGACATAAAATGGATCGATCTCATCGTCGAACTCAAGCGTGTTCCGAATCTCCCAATCAATGGCCTCGCGTTTTCCGTAATCCGCTGTATTCATGACGACGAGCTGTGAGGAATCCACCACTGCATAACCTTCAAGAATGTCAAAGTCATCCGCTGCAATCTCTGCGTGGTCCTTAATCGTCAAGTACACTAAATTAATTTCCGGCTGGTCGTCCTCGTTATACCAGACTGTCCATGTCGAATCAGGAGCAACCGGAATCGTGATGTTAACTTCCGGATCCGGTTCAAGAAAAGCTGGGTCCGAAACGATCATATTGCCTTGTTGATTATTAAAAGTACCTAGTTTTTTCATTTTATATCGCTCCTTTTCATTTATCAAAAATCGATTTTTCTATTGATGATATTTCGTTCAAATCATTACTTTTACGATTCAATCCGTTGCCTCTTGAAAGTCGTATACACATATAGGAACATACCCGTTGCGATTAACAAACCGGCGTCCAGATATTTTATGTCCGGTGCCTGCCTGTTACTGATGTTAATCAGGACATAACTGATAAAGCAAATCGCTTTGACCCAAAAGGGCAGCATTTTACCGCTCGTCGACATGATGAGGAAGGGTACTGCAAGAATGACTAATACGTACGGAGATAAAGACCAGGGTGTGACAAGCGGAATCAACCCCACTACGAAAAGTACATACGCAAACCATGTCGCCCGATTGTGAAACGTCAACTGTTCTTCCCGACTCGGCACCGGATCCGGTGTGATTTCCTGTTGATACCCGTCCGCCTGCTTCTCGGCAATCAGTTCCTTCACGCGTCGTCGGGCTTGATAACGAAACGTAAACCGTTCTTCCGTTTTTTCATCGAGATCTTCATCAAGCATCCATGGTTCATTGACTCCAAAAAATGCCTGAACCGACCGGCCATCGCGATAAATGGTCCAGGAATACATCAATCCTTCGATTTGTTTTCTAAGTATGATCATCAGGATATTTCATCTTCCCTTCATGAATTCTATTTTGCTGGATAAATTGGTTGATCCAATCTGAAATCATACACCTCTGTCCAGATTTTTAAGCGGGTGTCATTAATAATGACAACGTCCCGTCGCCATTTCACACTTACCTCTCTGCACGGATATTCCCAATAGACACGCCGCTGTTCTTTTGTTTTTTGATCTTCCATGATGCCGAGCATCGCAAATCCCGTCGTCGCCCCTCCGCTCGAACGATAAAATCGTAACGTATACTGCTCGTCCGGAGAGGTGACCCTCCTGTATAAATCGCCTTGCGGTACATATTTGATATCTACGGCGAATAATAAAATGTAGATTTGCCAGGCCAAATATCCAGCCAGCAGTATGCCAAGTAGACTCGCGATGATTCTAATTTTTTTCCACACGTTCATTTCCTCTTCTCTTGCTTTTTACCATGACGCACTGATCCAATACAGTAGAAGAAAGCCTACAGTAACACTCAAACACTCAGAAATTGATGTTTTTTTCTTCCATAATATCTTCTAGTTCCAGAATCACCGTTATCTCTCCGCGATGTTATTCTAAATACTCAATACAGTTTATTTGTATGTACCTACCGTTTTGTTCGACAATGAAACAAGACTTAAAATAAATTTTATTTACACTTCACATTATATAATCAGATAATATTATTGGGAATTTTTTATTTTTAATTGCCAACTTACTGCTTTTTAATTTCATTTTAAGTATATATTCCAATTTATTGGTTGCTACAATGTTAAACGAACGTGAAAGGAACATTTCCATGAAAAAATTGTTAATGGCTTCACTGATTGCTGCAACTGCACTTGCCGGCTGTGATCCAAGTGAATCTAAGGAAGTAAACGCTTCTTCCTATGATGGATCTTACTTAAAAATCGCTGTGATTGGAAAACAGCCTGATCTGCAAGAGAAAAATGTAAAGTTCATGACACTCTCATTTAAAGAACTAGAGGACACGAACCGGATTTCCTCAAATTTTGATGCAGTGTTCATCACAAAAGATAATCTAAAACAGGCAGGTGAAGAGAAGTACGTCAAGGTGTACCGGAAACTCGATGTTCCGATTTTCTTCTTAGAGACGACAAAAGGATTCCTTCCCTTTGTTTTTGAAGACTTGACGTATGACAATGCGAGCGAGGTAAATGATGCCTATGCATCCGGTTATCTGCAAGAGAAAAAGGACAGCTATCGCTACTGGGAATACGGACTCAATAACAATCAAAAGAATGATCAAAATGTCAAAGACGTCTACTCACGAATCTTTGAGACCATTTCAGAAGTAAACGAATAGCAAAAGGAGTGTAAACAGGTCTGTTCCATCGCCCGCTTACACTCCTTTTACCATATCTAATTCTGACGTTCGTTCGACATCCTCATGACAGTGAAAACGAACTTTTCCTTTGTCCTCGGATGGAAAGATAAAAGCAGTTCCTTCACCGACCAACATACTATCCAACTCCATTATCCCAACTCCTTCATTCATCCTCTGCGAAGTTGACCCGTACACCGATGATTTGCCTCGAGATATCATACTGTATGTCCACATCGTACAGTCCGTCCCCAAAACCTGACGTTGAGACGACACCAAACGAGACGATACCGGCCTGATCGTCGGCAGAAACAACTGTCTCGAACTCCATCGCTTGATGCTGACGATAAGCTGTCCCATCAAAAATGCCAGCCAGTGCCGAGTCCACGCCGATTGGTTGTTCCTGCCGGTGCCATTTGCCGCTCCGCTTTTTGTCCCCTTCAAAAACAAGCAATTGCTTAACCCATTCGTCTTCCGTGTAAATGATAGCTGCGGTCCAGCTGCCTGATTTCACATTCGACAACATCAGCTGTAGATCTGTTTCTTCCTCTAGTCCATAGTAAGGATCCGTCACGATTAGTTCGTTGCCCTCTACCATGAAACGGCCAAGTCGGTAGGCCTGATTCGTTTTTCGTTTCGGGACATGCCAATCGACGAACTGTTCCAAAGAAGACGACGGATATTTTGTGATACCCGTCTTTTCATTCCCTCTAAAGACGAGTTCCTGCAGAAAACGTTTCCGGATCCGGTAACACAATTTGTCGCCGGTCAGATTTTCACCGATACAGATCAAGTCATCGGGTAAACCGGCCGGACGCTTCTCATTGTGACGAACGATATCCTGTAAGACTTCTTGTCTGGTTGGTACAGGATACAGGCTCCATTCGCCAAACTGTGCACCATTCGTCTGTAAAAAAAGGTCTTTGTATTCATCCGGAAACAAAACACCTAAGGCACGTTCTGCTTTTTTCAAGTCAACAGCTGACGCCCCGGGCACCCTTGAATCGGGGTGGAGACGTTTAATGAGTTTACTCACGACATCTTCGCTCCTGTCCATGTTGTTTAGACGGCTTCAGGCAACCAAATAATTAGTATAAGTGCCAGCACCGTTTTCGAAAATTGTTTTTTCTCAAGAAACCATGGGAATAACACCAGTCCGATTAGTGTCATGGTAAGCAACGCCAGTCCCAGATTAAAGTAATGCGCTCCCGCTGCTAACGGAATATTCATAATCCGAAAATCTGCATTCGGAAAATAACCGAGCCGGGTAAAAAGTATGTTTCCAAATACGCCGCCTGCCATCAATAGAATGGAGATGACCAATATTTTTTTCTTCAATATGAACAGCTCCTTTTTAACGTCTATGTACGATTTCTATCATATGTCATTCTAAAATTGTTCCGAACACCAATACGATCAAGGCCAGCGTCAGTGACCAGACGATAGTTCTCCTATTGTTTCCTTCAATTCGTACATACCAGAGCGGAAAGATATTCATAACTAAACATCCAAAGGACCGGTACAGCTTTTCCTCTGCAGCATTCCATCCAATCCACACGGTTACGCTTACCAGGATCAACAACAAAACGGTCACGCTGATACTGATTGTCCAGACACGACTGCCCGGTTGCAACCGATTAAATAAAAAGGCCGCGACTGTTCCGATACAGGCAATCAGACACAGATTGTGTAAAACAAGTTCCACTTTCATTCCTCCATCTTCCGTTCGACATCTCTTTTACGTATACCGAGGTTAATCGGTTTCGCCTTCAAACAACCAGTCGTCATTAATTTGTGAAATATAGAAAAAGCCAGCCTCCATAAATCCGGAGAACCAGCTCTTTGCATGTCATGCATTCTTTTTTTGATGACTCTTTTCCTTTTTACTTTGTAAAGCTCTCAAGAAACTTACTCGCTTCACTGTTAAATTTCCATGTCACACCAAATTGATCAATCAGCATTCCGAAACTGGCCGACCAAGGGGTGTATGATAAAGGCATGATGACAGTGCCTCCTTCAGAGAGACCGTTAAAAAGAGAGGTATTCACTTCCGGTGTCGCATCGACGATACTGATTAAAAGAGAATTCCCTTTGTGAATTCCTCCTGTCACCGTTTGCATTGCAGAAGGAACATCTGAAAGCATTAAGGTATTCCCTGCAAATTCAATACGTGACTCCATGATTAACTCTTGATCCTCTTTTTCAAGCGGCATATTAGGATTCTCTCCTAAAGCATTGAATCGTACTTTCTTAACATCTGTTGCCTGTAATGCTTTTTCATAGAACTTCAATGCCTCTTCCGCTTGACCATCGAATTGTAAATAAGCTACCGTTTTCATTTTGTATCTCCTCCTTTGTTTAATCAAAGTATAATAGGCTATAGGTGACAACTAGGTGTCGTATATAGGAGGACTTCATGAAAAAAATTGAACGACTCATCTCGATCGTAATGATTCTACTGCAAAAAGAAATAATCTCCGCTTCAGAATTCAGCCGGCTATTCCATGTCTCAAAACGGACGATTCAACGAGACATGGAGGCATTGAGTTATGCAAACATCCCCATCTATGCGCAACATGGCGCTGAAGGTGGATATGCATTGATGGACGAATACAAGTTTGATAAACGTTTGGTAAATCACCATGATTTAGAAAATATCCTGATTTCGTTGGCCGGATACGATCAATTAATAACGAATCCCAACATCCAGATGACGATTCAAAAAATCAAAGCCATGTCTAAAGCGCATACTCCATCAAAGCTTAACCTGACCTTCTATGAATGGTCGGGAAGAGACGAAATCAAAGAAGACATTGCATTCATGCATCAGGCAATCGAACAGCATTGGTTGTTGAAGTTTGACTATATTGATCAGGTTGGACAAAGGACGTGTCGGATCGTAGAACCCTATAAACTGCAATTCATCGAAAGGCATTGGTATCTGGTGGCTTACAGCCGGGAACGAAACGACTATCGTACGTTTAAGTTGACAAGAATGTTAGACATTCAAAAAGCAGGGTTTTTTAAACCAAGATCTGAAGAAGACCTAATGAAAAGCAATGGCAAGGCAGAGAAATTAGATCTGGTCACGGTGCAACTATTGATTGATGCTCGCGTACGAGATCAATTCATCGAGAGGTATGGAAAAAAATCTGTTACGGAAGTGACGATCCATCAGTATTTGGCGAACATTGAATTACCCGAGAGCCCGTTTTCCTATCAGTTCTTAGCCGGTTTGGGAAACATGGTCAAAATTCTAAGTCCACAACATTTCATAGACAACTACTTGGAATTTTTACGAGAAGCCATTGCATCGTACGATTAAGTATTTTTTAATCATTCATCGCATCGGTCTTAACGCAGCAAATATCACAATAGATTCACCTTGAAAGGATGAGCTTGATGTGGAAAGCACTATTATTCTTTTCTGTATGGATCGGCATTACCATTCCGATTCTTCTGTCTATCGTGTTCACTATCTTTAAACCGCTTGTTTTAGCAGATGAGACCGGGATCAGTATGATTGTCATCGCAGCTATCGTTGCAGTATGTAATATTTATGTCGCAACGCGTATTTGGAATCGAATCGAAGATAAACTGTACAAACGAAAGACTTTCATGTGAAAAACGCAGATCCTCCTGTTCACGGAAGAACAGAGAATCTGCGTTTTTCACATGAAAGTGATCTATAGACATCCTCTACATTAAATTTTGTAAGACAAAGAAATACTTTTCACAATTATTACACTGAATGAATACGCTGTAACGGCAGCTTAGTTAGGATGTTTTTTAGTTTCTCATATGTCTTTAACACTTAAACTTTCTCCAAAGATATTAAGGATGAAGTGGTCAGCTCTTCGCCTTCTATAACGATTGCAGTCAACCCCGTATCTGTTTTGGTTTCATGCCATTCATTTTTATCCCAAAATACGGCTTCCCCACTATGAACTTTGATGTATTCATCCGTTTCACCTCTGACCCAACCTTCTCCATTTACAACTAAAAGAAGCTGAGACACAACAGCCTGATGATAACCGATTACTCCATTTCCATCTAAATGTACACATCCTATATGTACTGCTTTCTCTGTCTGCGTAATACGTGACATTACAAAATCAGAATCAAATTTTGTGATTTTTTTACCCGCTTCTTTTTTTAATTGATAGAATTTCATTTAACTCCTCCTGACCAATTACTTTTGAGTACGTTACCTTCAGCCTGTCTCTTGCAAGACATTTTCTCTTCGTATGTCTCGATGGACTACAGTTATGTCGTTTCACACATCCAATCAATCAAGCAGTTGGACCGTTTCTTTCCCGAGACGATTATCGCCGTTGGTCGGTCTGTGAGCATCAACAACTGATTCATGACCTTTTTCCATCGGCAGAAGTCCCGTACCGAGAAGTACTTTTCGCTTGATAGACAAAACGGGTTGGTTACTCCATCGTCTATCGCTCATAATAATCTAACAAGGGTTAGACTGTTTACTAAGATCACAAAGCCCAGAGTATTAAATTTTGTCCTTTGTGACAGCTGCTTCATCTCTCTTTGAACTCCAAAACCGGATCTTACCTATTTAAAGAAAAGAGGTTCATTCAACTCATGAGTACCATTTACTTCGTCCGCCACGCCGAATCTCCGAAAACTGATTTAGATGAACGAACACGCGGGTTGACCGATACGGGACAAATGGCTGCAGCACGCGTCTCGCGTTTCTTAACGACTGAAAAAATCAATTTCTTTTACTCGAGTCCGTATCAACGTTCCTTGTTGACAATTGAAGGAGCAGCCCGTTCACTCGGACAAGCTATCCGGATCGACGAGAACTTGCGGGAATGTGTTTTCTCCGGACAACACCAGACGATGCCGCAAACGGATGTTTATCCGCTCGTCCGACAAATGTTTGCTGATCATGCTTTTTCACGCGACAGCTCGGAATCGTTTCAATCCTGTCAGCGCCGCGGTGTTCAAGCGTTGACCTCCATCCTGCAAAATCATCCCGGAAAACGAATCGTCATCGGCACGCACGGATTGATCATGACGGCGATTTTTCACCATTTTGATACGAAGTACGACTTTGATTTTCTGTGGCAGACGACTAAACCGGATATCTATCGACTTACCTTTAATGGGACAGAGCTCGTGAACGTATCGCGTTGCCGCTTTATGATTGATACGTTGCAATGAACTCGAGCAAAATCGGATGTTCCGGCGGATTGATTCTGTCCGGCAGCTCTTCTAGACGGAAGAACCGTAAGTCCGCGACTTCTTCATCGTCCTGCACCAATCTCCCCTGATAGTCACCACAGATATAGGCAGAGATGACATTGTAGACTTCATCCCCGTGCGGATATTTATAGTAAAAGTCGTTGCTGGAATAGACATTGAATAACTCAAGCCGATTTGCCGTCAGTCCGGTTTCTTCGAACAGTTCACGGGCCGCTGCCTGCTCCAGCGTCTCGCCCGGATCGAATGCTCCGCCGGCCAGTCCCCAACAGTGGTTATCGCGGCGCAGTTGTAATAACACTTCCTTTTGTTCATTCAGGACGATGACACAAGCGCCGGGTACGACGAGCGGACGTGTGCCGACCAATTTTCTGAGTTCCATGATATAGTTCATTCTTTTATTCCTGCTTTCTATTTTATATCGTACATAACCTATCCAGAGGTGGTGCTATAACAACCTTGAAGCTTCTGAACGAATGCCAACTTTCCCCTTCTATTTTACCATCATCTGGTTTTACAATAATCCAAATGTTAAAATGATGGAAATACATTTCGAACGTCGTTATCTCCATTTTTTAAGGACAGGAGTCGAAGGATATGATTGACCACGATACACAAATCAGGGTTCTCCTGTACGGCAATCCGTATCAGTTTGCCTGCGACACACTGAATGTCTCTGACATGCGGAATCATTCCTACGCGGATGTGTTTACGGTCACGGAAACCGACGTCCTCGCTTATACCAAAAAATACGGGTTCCCCGACTCACCGGCCATCAACCGGCTGACGGACGGATTTTATTACTATGAGGAGCAAGGGACCTGGTATACCTTTTTCCGTGAACGCGGGAACACGTTTGATGCGCAACAGTTTTCGGATACACAAACGGCAAAAAACTACATCGTCTCGATGCTGTTGAAGCTAACGATGACCGGCTTGTATTAAATAGTTAGAAAGAAGGGATTACTTTGACGACACTTGCATTTCCTGTACTGACGACAACCAGGCTGACCTTACGCGAAGTCACGCCGCTTGATGCTCCAAGTCTGCTGACGTATCTTGCTGACGAACGCGTCGTCACACAAATGGGACTCGATCCGTTCCAAACGGAAGCCGATGCGTTGGATGAAATCAACTGGTATCACTCCATCCGAACAGAACAGACCGGTCTCCGTTGGGGCATCACCGAACATGCGACTTCTGACATCATCGGCAGTTGCGGTTTCCTGAACCGTTCTTCCCGGCATCAGCGGGCGGAACTCGGCTTTGAACTGAGTCCTGCTCACTGGGGCAAAGGACTGGCACAAGAAGCCGTTCGGGCCGTACTCGCTCACGGTTTTAATGAATGGGACCTAAACCGGATCGAAGCGCTTGTTCTGCCGGACAATATAGCCTCTCAACGGTTGCTCGAACGGCTTGGTTTTCAGCGGGAAGGACTGTTGCGTCAATACGAGAAGACACGCGGTCAGTTCGATGATCTATATATGTATTCCTTGTTGAAGCCAGAATGGCAGGACGGCTCAGTCCATAATAAAAACACCCTATAAAAGTTGGATTTTTATGTCCAACTTTTATAGGGCAGTTCATATAATGGCGATGTATTTTTGCGTTTATCCGCGCGGCGGGAACGGATCATTGCCGTATGAATCTTTATCGCGAATCTGACCTTCCTTATTATGAATGATCAGCTCAACCTGTTGATCCTTCGCAATCTTCCGTCCTGCTGCGATGGCTTCTTTTTGTGTCGGAAACCGTTCCGTTGCTTTTGATGCCCCTTCCGCAATGACCTGATAGCCGCCATCCGGATGAGGTGTTACATGCTGATTCGCCATGCGTTCACTTCCTTTTTGAGTGGATCGTTTTAGTTTGCTTCTATATTCGATACCCTTAACCTGAAATCTTCATTCATCCGGAGACGTTCTTGAACGCATTAGGAAAGTACATAATAATCACCAAGACAGGAGCACTTTATGAAACTAAACGATTATTTCCACACTCACTTTGACAATTCAGATATTTTGGAAGAGTCTTTTGCGGAGCGTCCATTGACACTCAGTCTCGATTTGCAAAAGGAACTGTATCAGATTCAACCGGATTCCGACGAACTGAATATGGAATATTTCGATAAGGTCTATCAAAAATCACTCACTTTATTTGAAGATCTGTTTCATGAAAACGACCGTTTGTACCTCATTGTACGTGTCCGAAAAGAACTACATTCTCCTCCGGCGAAAAGTACAGAGATCTTTGAGCGCTATCTCAAAAATAACAAGAATCGATACGCGCTTGAGTTTGAAAAAAAGGAGGTTCGTGATGAGGAGGAAGTCATTTACCAATACGCCCGCTTGTTGCCGAGCAGAAAGTCCCTTCGTTATAAAAAATTGCTTCAAGCGATTTGCAATCAGGACTTTCCCGAGTTGTATCCCCGCTTCAAATCAAGACAAACATACTATCCCGAGATTTATTTCGTGAATCCCGGCAAAGACATCATCCTGTATATTTTTGACGACCGGGGTTGTTTCATTCTGCTTAACAAGAAAGAGACCTTGCACCGTCTGAAGGAAACATATAAATCGGATCAGTCAGACGGCTTCCCGGTTGAAGAACCATGATATTGTATTCCGGATGTTTCGTCTCCATCTGTTTCAGCTTTCCTTACGCGTCCTCAAGTTGTCTTGATTTCCGCCTGTTCCTCAATCGTCCGCCGAATCGTTTGCAATACACTGTCAGCATCATTTGATCCGATCACGGCATGCGCCCGTGCTTTCAACTCCGGTACGGCATTACTGACGGCATAGCTGAAATCGGCCCGTTCGAACAGTTCCAAATCATTGTAGCCGTCCCCAAACGCCATCGTCTCATCCGGCCGGACCTGTAACATCCGTTGCAGTTGTTCAACGGTCGTCCCTTTATGGACCTCGTGATTCGCGATATCGATCCAGGCGGCTTCCGAGGCAACAAAATAAGCACTCTCCCGGAACGGTTCCAGCGACTTAACCGTCTCAAAACAACGTAGTTTCGGATCATGAACGGTAATTTTGACAAAATCATCTTCAATCGCCGTTAAGTCTGCGACCCGCTCCACCTGTCTGTACGACCCGCGGACGATTGCCCATTCCTCGTCTGAAATCGTCTCACTGACGACTGCCGCTGCTCTTGTACAGGCGATGATCGTATGTCCGAGCTCCAGTTTCTCCAATTGCCGGATGATTTGACGACCGATCTTGTTCGGAAGCAGGGATTCATAAACGTAAGTACCCGCCCGCTTAATCCGTGTCGCACTGTCGCCTAAAATCCACATCCCGTCGGCGTCCTCCAAAAAGAGTTCTTCAATCCGTTCACACTGCTTACCGCTGACTGGTGCAAATTGAATATCGTGTTGCTTCAACAACGTCTGGATTTCTTGAAAAAAGGTCAGATTAAAATCGCCGCTACTGTTTAAGAACGTGCCATCCATGTCAGTCAAAATCAGCTTAATCATCTGTGAAGTCCCCTTTTGAATATTCGATTTTGTAGCTTCCCCTTCATATTGGCTCACTGACAAAGCCGATGCAAGTGATACCCGGTCAAGATGGTGACGAACGGTTCCCTGTTGCGTCCATCTCATTAAGAAATCAATCCGTTATCCTTCGTATTTTTTTAAGACAATCGCCGCATTATGACCGCCAAACCCAAAGGAATTGGATAAACCGAATGTCATCTCTGCAGTCCGGGCCTCTCCCGGAACATAATCCAGATCACATACAGGATCTGCTGTTTCGAGATTGATCGTCGGCGGGATGATTCCCTCCTGTAAACTCTTCGCCAAGGCGATCGCTTCCGCTCCTCCTGCCGCTCCGAGCATGTGTCCAAGCATAGACTTGTTTGCTGTAACGGGAATCGTGTAGGTATGCTCCTGAAACAGTTTTTTGATGGCCAGCGTTTCTGACTGGTCGCCCACCAAGGTACTGGTTGCATGCGCACTGATGACGTCAATTTGACCGGCTTCGATTCCGGCACTCTGCAATGCCTTTTTCATGGCCAGATATGCGCCCTGACCTTCCGGATGAGTGGCCACGATATGATACGCATCAGAGCTCGCTCCATACCCCGTAATCTCGGCATAAATTTTTGCTCCTCTTGCTAAAGCATGTGTCAGTGATTCGACGATTAAAATACTCGCCCCTTCGGCCATCACAAATCCGTCGCGTCCTGCATCAAACGGACGGCTGGCTTGAGTGGGGGCATCGTTTCGTGTAGATAAGGCCGTCGCGTTTCCGAAACTCGCTAAAGATAAATCCGTAATAGCGGCTTCCGTCCCTCCTGCAAACATGACATCTGCTTCTCCCATCCGAATCAGCCGGAATGCTTCTCCAATCGCTGTATTTCCGATGGCACATGCCGATACCGGCGACATCGTCGGGCCCATGGTTTTCCATTTGATGCTGATATGAGCCGCAGCCGCATTTGACATGATGGATGGTACTAAACTCGGACTCACTCTTCTCGGTCCCCGCTTATGCAGGACATCCACGTTCTGAATCAGGGTCTCGATTCCGCCTATTCCTGAACCGACATACACACCCATCCTCTCGGGATCCGTACTAACGCTTTCTAATTCCGAATCTTCCCATGCTTCGGTTGCGGCTGCGAGTGCAAACTGTGTGAACCGATCCAGTCGTTGCGCCTCTTTTTTCCCGATGACCTGTTCCGCATCAAAATCCCGAACGATTCCAGCAATCTTTGCTTTATGCGGCGTTGTATCAAACGTATCAATCATTGAAATACCGGACTTTCCTTCAATTAAATGCTTCCAAAATGTATCGACATCATTTCCAATAGGAGAAATCACACCAACACCTGTAATGACCACTCGTTCCAAATTCCTCACTCCTCGTTATCGTATAGAGTAAGCATAGCTGTTTACTATCCTATTACAAGTAGCTGTTTATCCTATTATAAATTATACTTGGATGGTGATTTCGATTGGAGGACAAGACATGAACGATAAAAACAGACTCGACGCCCTTTCAACGTTTTTAAAAACCAAAAGAGCCGAGCTTAAACCGGAATCCCTCGGTTTCCCGTCCGGCACAAGAAGACGCACCCCGGGGTTACGCCGGGAAGAAGTCGCCCAATTAGCAGGTGTCAGCACGACATGGTATACCTGGCTCGAGCAAGGCAGAGACATCAAAGTCTCGAGAAGTGTCCTGGATTGTGTAGCGCAGGCATTGTGTTTGAACAAGGATGAGCGGGAGTACCTGTACGATTTAACGATTGATGCGAACTCCGTCACTCCGCCGTTAAAAAAAGATCCATCTCCAATCAGTTCATCGCTCGAAAAAATTTTATCGGACCTGACGTATTGTCCGACGATTGTCACGGACCGCTACTGTCAGATCGTTGGTTGGAATACGGCGGCGGCCCACGTATTCGTAGACTTTGCAAACATCCCGGAATCTCAACGGAATTTAATCCGGCTCGTTTTTTCCCAAAAGGAATTTAAGGTACTGGCTGTTAACTGGGAACATTTCGCAAAAGGTTTTCTGTCCATTTTCCGCACCTATTACGGTCAGTATTCCGGAGACGAGTGGTATACCGCCTTTATCGAGGAGATGAGCAGCACATATCCAGACTTCCTGGAACTATGGACTCAAAGCCAGGTCAGTAAAGCACCCGAGATCATGATTGAATTTCGGCATGCAAAAGCAGGAAAAATGCTGTTTGATCTGACCTCGCTACAAGTTCAGGGAGAGACTGATTTAAGATGCAGTATCTATACACCGATGGAGGGCACGACAACGGAACAAAAGTTAAAACGTTTAATCGCCAACACTTAACATACGTCTGGCTTTTGCTTTATATCTTCTTCAGCAAAAAACGTGAACTCCTCCCCTACGCTGTATTTAGCGTCGGGCAGAGTTCACGTCAGTTAGTTTCAAAGCATTTATCCTGTTTACATCCGTTTTCGATTTCGCTCATAACTCGTGACCCAGCCATGCAACACCATTCCGATGATGCTCCAGGAAATCATCACTAATCCGACAAGCGTTAAGACGATCTTCAAAAATGGAACCATCTCCGTGTTCGATAAAAAAGTCATAAATACAATTCCACCCACCAGCAACATCAGTAAACTCGAAAAGTTTTTAACCATTGACTTCACTCCTACAAAATCACATTTACTCAGCTGATTTTTCAGCTTCTAGTGCTGCTCGTTTTTGCGCTTCCTGTTTAAAATCCTCATTCCACCAACCGCCAATCAGGAACGTACATCCCACAATCAATGCGATAACCGGAAAGTACATCAAATGATATTCTTCGAGTGCCTCTCCATCAAAATTGGATGAGAGCTCGATGTAGGCACTGAACAGTTGAACGATAAAGAACAAGAAAAAGCTGACAATCAATGCCCAAGTGCCATAACGATAATTTGGATTCTTCAACATATGCGTTCCTCCTGGATTGAATTATTTTAATCTGATTTCTGTATCGCCGCCTTCACTTTCACCGATATCATCACGAACGATGTAGTCAATGTCATACAGCCCCGCTGGAATGACACCGGCTTTGACTTTTCTCTTCAGCGTCACCGTGGTATGCGGTTGTACTTCTTTCGACAACCGTTTCGGCTCCACCTCTTCGTACGAATCGTAGACGACTTTTTGCGTATCGTGCTTGCGGATCTTAACGTTGAGCAGATGACCGGCCCGGGAGGCGACTTTCACCGGATAATCGCCGGTATTGGTCAGTTTGTATTCAAATACAAACCCGTCTTTAACACTTCCTGTATACCCCGTTTCAATTGTCTGACTGCTCGGCTTCATGTCGAGCGACATACATCCGGCTAAACTGAATAACAATGGGATCATCAGTAGTTTTTTCATTTCCATTCCTCCTTTTCGCATGCGTTTCTAAAGAGTGGATGAAATGAAGGTGCTCTTTGAACGTAATGCTTGGTTTATTCCCAACCCGGTAACGGACGCGGTAAATCGTTCACAAAGGCTTGATACCCGTCATACTGCATGATTTGGGTTTGCGGATGTTCGACGCGTTTCGCGATCTGTTCACCGGATGCATCTTCACTTTCCCAAAGCGGTGCTTCTTTTTGGAACACTGTGATTTCTGTAAAATGGAACCGTAGTTCTTTCAAAGTACTCACAAGAGAACGATGCACCTGTTTCATCGTATCGTAGTCAGATCTCCACCATAAATCAGGTTTTCCATTTTCATATGTATAGAAAGAAACAATAAACCCTCCCCGGCGGTAAATCGGATACTCAATTTCAATCCGGACCCGTTCCTCGGACGCAATTGGTACGCCCGCCTGCACGTCCTCCATTTCTTCTTCAACATAGTAATCATCTTCCCGGACATCAAAGCTGTTGAACTCCCAGTACATGTCGCCTTGGGCGATGATCGAACGTTCCAGAAACGTCCCGAAATTTTGACCGATGGCATCGGTGTCTTCAGTCGATCCTTCATGATACTTCCAGTACATATAAGGGGTATCTTCTGTTTTTGCATGATCCGTGTGAATCAAAAGGTACCCTTCGTTGATTTCGCCGATGATCCAGTAATGATCATAGTCTTCATCAATCAGCCCGTCTTCCTTGGCCTCGATTGTCTTTTCGATCACTTCCGCGAGCGGATACAAGACCAGCCCCTCATCGCCCAACATGAACAGTTTCGCTCCGTCATACAGTTCGAGAAATGTCTGGTATTCGCTTGGTAACGGTTGCTTGAACTCCGCTTCGAATGCTTGAAGTGTTTCCGGCTTGACCGGTTTTGGCAAGTGGAACGTGGCTTGACCGATTGAATTGTAACTGCGCTGGATGAACGTAGATCCATGGCTGATTTTTTGTTTGAGTCCGTCAAGGACAACTGCGATTTGATTCATTGAATCCACCCTCTTAATTCTCTATGTATGAGCCGTCCTGCCTCATCTTCCTTCATTCTACCATTTTACCAATAATTTGGGTGATCCTAACTTCCTGTTTCTGTGGTATTCTTTTTCTAATCAAAATGATTCTCAAACAGCTTCTATGTCTATTAACCCGGAGGTGAACCATGCAGAAACAGTCTTCGATGCTGCTGATTTTACTGGCAGCAATGCTTTGGGGTACGACCGGCACGTCGCAAGTCTTTGCGCCGGAAACGGCCCATCCGATTGCGATCGGGGCAGTCCGCTTGGCGGTCGGCGGCTTCTTTTTACTTTGTCTCGTCTTACTGACCGGAAAGCTGAGCTTAAAAAATTGGCCGTTGCCCACGATTTTTCTCGCCGCCGTCAGCATGGCCGCCTATCAGCCGTTGTTCTTTTCCGCCGTTCTTATGACCGGAGTCGCCGCCGGAACGGTCGTCGCAATCGGCAGTGCGCCGATGTTTTCCGGACTGATTGAATGGCTGGTCTTAAAAAATCGACCGGGCACGATTTGGTGGCTGTCGACGTCGCTATCGATTACCGGCTGTTTGTTGCTGGTCATGAATCAGGCAGCCGTTTCCGTCAATCCGTTCGGCATTCTGCTCGCGCTCGGTGCCGGACTATCGTTTGCCATCTACACGTTTGTCAGCCGGGACTTGGTCAACACCCATTCTCCATTGTCCGTCGTCGCGGTTGTCTTTACACTCAGCGCTCTTTTGTTATCGCCACTGTTATTCCTGTTTGATCTGTCATGGGTCTTCAGCCTGCGCGGTGCCGGCATCAGTCTCCACCTTGGTGTCTTAGCAACAGGTGTTGCTTATCTGTTATTCGCCCGCGGTCTTGCGCAGGTTTCGTCGTCAACGGCCGTCACGCTGTCGCTTGGTGAACCGTTGACCGCTGCCCTGCTCGGCGTGTTTGTCCTTGGAGAGACGCTCAGTCTGTTGTCGTGGGGCGGTATTTTACTTTTATTTTGCGGTATCGGTCTGCTCATTTGGTCGTCGCGTCCGACACGTCAGCCGGACGTTCTGGAACTCGCCAAGGAAAAACACTCTTAAGGAGGGAATCCGTCATGCATATCACATTCGAGAAACTGTTGTACCGGGAAGACTATCAGATTAAACTCGATCACATTGTCATGAACGAGGAAAATGGCAACCGGCTGGCACTCTATTTTCGTGGCCATACGGACGAAGTCATGGTGCTCATCGGTGACTATTCCTGCAATTATTTTGAACTGTTGTTTGAAGCAGATTGCGTCCTGCTCCGCTCGTCGGATTTACATGAACTGGATGACGGACTGGAGTTCAGTCCGGTTCCGCTCACCCTGTATCAAGACTCGGCACTTCTGACCTTTGCGACGGCCTGGATGGGCTTGAAGCGGGACCCGTCGCGAGACTGGACGCACTATGCCATCCGGGCATTTGAACAGGACTTTCATGTCCTGTCCCCGCGTCCGCCGGTCTTTACGGACCTTGGTCATAAGATGAGTGACTTTACGGTCAGACATTCTTTTAATCTGCCGAAAGAGAATTAATATAAAAAAAGCCCTACCTCGCCAAAGGTAGGGTGATGCGACTCGTCCCGCCCGACGGCTTGCGCCGGACGGGACGTAATTCAATTATACATAGCGCTCCAGTGTTTTTTCAATCGTCTGAATCGAATCGACCGGCGCAAACCGTTTGACGACCCGTCCTTTTCGATCGACAAGAAACTTTGTGAAATTCCATTTGATTTTTGACGATAACAGACCACCCTGCTGTTGCTTCAAATACGTATACAACTGATGTTCCGTCGGTCCGTTTACGTCAATCTTCTGAAACATCGGGAATGTCACACCGTAATTCAACTGACAAAACTGCATCGTTTCCTGCTGATCGGCAAACTCCTGATTGTTGAATTGGTCACACGGGAATCCGAGCACTTTGACACCTTGATCCGCATACTTATCATGCAACTGTTGCAGGTCTCCGAGTTGCTTGACGAGCCCGCACTTACTTGCAGTATTGACGATGACAAGCACCTCTCCGGCGTAGTCGTTGAGTGAAACAGTCTGACCGGTTGCGTCCTGTACCTCGATTTCATAGAGCGATGTATTCATTTTCATTCCCCCTTTGTCATCAGTATACCTCGCTGAAAAAGCACCGTCTTTTTTGAACACGCGTCAACTTACTTACCAGATGTGTTCTTCCCGGTCGCTCAGCTTAATGACAAACGGCATGATCAACAGAAAAAACAGGCTGACGTATCCGAGTGACAGATAATGCTGGGTATCTTTTGAAAGATATTGCTTCTTCCCACAGTTCGGACAGGTCTTGCCATGGTTTGCAATACTGACAGCGAGCACATCCTTCGTCTTCCACTTATAATTACAATTCGTGCATCGTACCATCTCATCATCCCCTTTCCTCTTTTTACCTGTTTTTTTGAACAAAGGTTTCATGAATACGATGATTGCTTGAGAAAATTCAATCAGCGAAATTAACTATTCTCCTTTAAATAGCTTCAAGCATCATTAACCCCCTTAATTTTCATGGTATAATTTTACATATGAAATTCTGAACTTTATCCTCATCAATCAACGAGAACATTCATCAGTCTAACGAATTCGAAATGGAGGTCATTCCCTTTGAAAAAAGTAATCGCTCCTTTACTTTGCATCCCGTTCCTGCTGTTAGCAGCCTGTACAGACGAAGCAGAAAAAGCCGTGACGCACTCCGAAAGTAAAGAATTTAAACCAGAAACTGTGAAGATCGGCGAGGACGGTGAATTAAACATCGTCCCACTTTATGCGCCCTATCAAACTTATTTGAAAGCATCGCTTAAAGCCGACACTTCAGAAACGGATTCAAAAAATTACGCAGAATACGTCCTTCGTTACATAGATAAGATTGGAGAGAAGGAAAATTTTGATCCGACCACCCTAGAAACTTTCTTCATGTTAAAGGCAACAGCTTACGAGCAGGATCTGCTGAACCAAACGAATGAATTGATGAAGCAGCATGACGAAATCAAAGATATCATTACGAAAAACTATAGCGCTTCCTATGACGCGCTGCCTAAAAAGAAAGCTACGATTTTCATCGCACCGTCCAATCCGGAATTTTGGTCAATGACGGATCCTTTGGCCGGAGTGTCAGGAGCAGCTTTTCAAGACTCGATTATCATTCAACTGAATCCAAACTTCGATAAAGAAGTTTTGGCCTATACGATCGCGCATGAATATCATCATCTGGTTTTAAATGATACACCCGAGTTAAGCAGAATTGACACATCCCTTGATTCGGTCATCTTCGAAGGAAAAGCAGATGCCTTTGCCGATCAGATCGTCACGGACGCCTCGCCTCCTTGGAATATACCGATGGATGATACGACCAAAAAACATGTGGCGCGTCTGATTCAAAACGGCGAAGCCACTTATCAGGATGTTGCCATCGGGAACGAACAAAAAGATATCCCGATTTGGAGCAGATACTCTTTAGGACGTGATATCTTAAGTCATCATTTGAAGATCAATCCTGATCTTTCCATCAAAAAATGGACGTATGAAGAGAATCACGCTATTTTGAACGGGTATAAATATCAAAAGCTCCTTGAATGAAAAGATTGTTGACACAGAAGAATACCACTTACGAAGGAGGACAGTTTCACATGCGTAAATTTTTATTAATCGGCTCCGTGATGATCATCATTACTTTTTTCGTTCAATTCGAACCTTTCCGTGATGAACCACCCGATCCCCGTGTCGAGATACAGGGAAAAAGTATTCCAACGGTCCAAGGGACATTTTGCTGGAGTGGTATGTTTAGTGGCCAATGCGTCGATAAAATCTATGTAGACGGTTTGCACATGACTGAAAAAAGTAACCCGGTCACCGTCATGCCGAACGAGAAAATCCGGATTTCCTTCGATCCGGAACCTGATACAATCAAAATCCTGCGATTTAACAAGGAGACCGGTAAGCCAGTGACGTTAAAAAATAATCAACTCGTAACACCGAAAGAAGCCGGCACATATGCCTATGAACTTCAAGCAAGATGGTCCGAGAATGGTGACGGGCAGTTTGCTTTCTTAATCAAAGTAGATTGAAGGAAGAACAAATAAACCTCGTGTCTGTACTAACATCTGAATATGTATTACAATGTATTACAAAGGAGATGATAAGTATGAGTACGATTTCTGTTCGACTCGATGATCAGGATACGCGACTAATCAAAGAATATGCGAAAGCAAAAAACATCACGATTTCTACACTTGTTCGCGATGCCGTCCTCGATCGTATTGAAGACGAGATTGATTTACAACTCTATCATGATTCCATGGCAGCACACCGCAAAAAATCAGAAGCAATCTCGTTTGACGATATGATGAAGGAACTTGATTTAGAATGACAACATATACAGTGGAGTTTGAGCGTGGAGCTCAAAAGTCCCTTAAGAAGATGGATCCTCAACAATCGCGGATCATCATGTCCTGGATCAAGAAGAACCTGGTCGGGACGGATGATCCGCGTCGTCATGGAAAGGGACTTATCTCGAATCGTTCGGGTGAATGGCGGTATCGCATTGGCGACTATCGTCTGATTGCTGACATCCAAGATGACAAAGTCTTGATCTTGATTCTTGAGATCGGACATCGTCGAGATATCTATAAATA
Organism: Exiguobacterium sp. K1; assembly: GCF_033721435.1. Taxonomy (NCBI): domain Bacteria; kingdom Bacillati; phylum Bacillota; class Bacilli; order Caryophanales; genus Exiguobacterium; species Exiguobacterium sp. K1. The sequence continues at coordinate 996,732 of NZ_JAOTIT010000001.1, forward strand.
AGGGAGTTAAGACTCACGAATGAGGAAACATATTCGTTTCTCTTTTTAACGACCGTTTTTGCAAACATAACTTAAACATTATTCATACGTATGATGAAAAGGAGCAACGTGCCTTCACCTCTAACAGAGAAGGAATTTTGCTCCTTTTAAGGTGTTACTTAGTCTACGCTGTTCAGATTCCCATACCATTTCTTCTATCCTAAACTGTCTTCTATCAGTTAGCTATTACCGGTACACCGTCCTCTTCTCGATTCATAATACAAAAATCCGTAGTTTTAGAGGATTACAGGCAAAGACATTTAAGGTGCCCCTTCCTCAGTTGTAAATTTTATGTAAAAATGTATAATAATATAATAAATCAAACAGGATGTGATTGGATGCAAAAAACATTACTCTACCTTTCGATACTGAACAGTGTTTACCTCGTAATTAACTCATTCACGTATTCCGACAGTTTCCTTAACGCCCCGCTCGGCTTAACAACACTGTTCGCTGTCATTTTATTGGTTTTCAATGACAGAGCAAAGAAAACGGGACGCTCGTTCTTTACAAAAACAACGGATACCCTCAGTTTCATTAACATTTTAATCGGGCTTTCGCTGATTGTCTTGATCTAGGAGTAGAGTCTATTTATGACGATTTTCATGTACATCTTTTGTTTACTCATTTGGGGTCTTAATTTCATTGCTGTCAAGATTCAAGGGACGCCGGTCAGCCTGGAGCTATCATTGACCTACCGTTTAATCCTGACTGCTGTGTTGTTCAGTCTTCTGGCATGGTTCATGAAACCGGTCGGAAAACCTCTGAAACAGGATATTCCGTATATCCTGGTGTTCGGGATCTGTAATTTTGCACTCAGCTATCTCTGTCTCTATTACGCGACGATGCTTAGTTCAGCCGCAATCGTCACGTTGATTTTTTCACTGAAAGTGATCCTGACACCCGTTGCCTTGCGAATCTTTTTAAAAGAACAGCTCCATCTCCGCATCCTGTTTGGCGGCCTGCTCGGTGTGCTGGGTGTTTTGATTTTACTGTATCCGACTCTATCCGACATACATCCGAATGATATGAAAGGAATTTTACTTGCCCTGCTTGGTACTGGCATTACAGCAATCGGCGACGCCAGTTCCGCACGAAATGCGAAGCAGAAAGTAAATCCGGTGTATGCCAATGCCATCGGCTTCACGGCAGGAGGTATTTTGCTCGGATCCGTCTTATGGTTTCAGGGGCAGACCGTTAGTGTCCCGTCATCCGTTTCTTACTTGTCCGCGCTTCTTTACCTCACGCTGCTCGCATCGTTTGGCGCCTGGTTCTTTTACCTGAAGTTGGTCGAGAGCATCGGTGGTGCCAAAAGCGGCTACATGGTAGCTCTGTTTCCGGCAATTGGAGGAGTCGCTTCCGTCCTGATCGGTGAATCAAATTTATCGATTTACTTAGTGTTCGGTTGCTTGTTCAGTTGTACCGGTGCCGCTGTTGCGTTAGGTATCGGAACTTCTCTTCGAAAGCGGTTGTCGAGTAAACGGCCGTCGATGAATGCCGATTTGAAATAATCAGACGTCACCTGTTTCCGGCTGTCCGTCGGAAACAGGTTTTTTCATTCGTCGATGATTTCCCGGTCTTGAAAGGGATGCTCCGTGAAGTTCGCGACAAAATCAAAACCGGCAGCATCGTGACCAATCATTAGATAGTAGATATCCTTCGATGGAATTGAAAAATCGAATTCAAACAACAACCAGTCCTCCGGATCATTGATGATCGAAACGTCTTTTTCCGTCGTGATCAGAACATTTTGCCCGTTATACGCATCAAAATAAGCTAGCGGAAGAAGCTGTTCGATTTCTTCGAGTGAACGTATTTCAAGGAGATGATGATACCGTCCTCTTGATAACTTGGTCGTTTCCCCTACTTTTGGAAGGCAAATCTCTGAACCACCACTAAAAGAATGCACATAGAGCGGATACCGTTTCAGTCCCAAAACGAAGTGTTTCAGAAGAGAAAACTTCCCATCTTGATATTGATCTGCTCCAGGAAATACAGGCTCATAATCTGTATCATCAAAAAAAGCATAGAATTGCGTGTCTCCTTGAAGTGTGGTTTTCCATTTAAACGTGTCGTCTAATCCTCCTAATAGTCGGTACAAAATCATCGACTCCACCCTTTCACTTTCGACTCGATTTCCTCGTTGTACGTCCACATTAACTTTTGTTCCATATTCACTTCATGATTTCTGTATGCAGACGCATTTTGACGAATTCATAACTTCCGCCGTTCGTTTCCTGTTGAAACCGTTCGACCGGCTCAAAACCGCTTTTCGTATACAGCCGGATGGCCCGTTCGTTAAAAGCCGCGACGGCTAATTCGATTTGCTGTGGTTGATACTTTTGAATCGCAAAGGCGAGACCACTTTCCAAGAACGCTGTCCCGTTTCCCTGCCCCGTCAAATCCGGCCGCATCCCTAACGCCAATTCAAGGCTGCCCTGTCCGGGTTCAAACACAAAAAATCCGATTAGTTGTGTACTATCCATAACAGCATAGTAATGTTCCGTCCGTTGATCCGGATCCAAAAATTCCGCCAGGTCCTCTGGATCATTCGGCATATCGTAGAACGAAAAGTCACCCTCGTATTGCCAGTCATACGTAATCTGTTCCGCCTGACGTTGTGTCAGCGGTAAAAAGGTATAGGTCATCATATACTCTCCTTTTTAAAACCTTTCATCGGTCAATCATGATCTGTTTTTCCTCGTTTCCAGTAAGACCGGTGTCAGATTCAATCCAATCGATATAATCGTCAAAACCCAAAAGGCGCGCTCCATTCCAGGTATCACGTCTGCAAGCGCCGCCCAGTCTTCTGCTTCGACCCAGCTCTTCAGTTGACTGTATTCTGCGCACAGCGTGAGTGCCGTAAGCGATAAACCGGCAGCCATTGCCAGCTTATAATCCTTACCGATGAAGTACAAAATCAGATTCACCGCCGTTGCGAGAATCGCGAGTATCCCAAACAGTAACCACATTCTTTTACCTCCTGTCTTCCGTTAATCTATTTTTCGGCAACTGATGAAGGGTTCCCTGTTTAAAAGAACTATTCAGCTCCACACACTTTATTTTTTACAATTTTTACTATTAAATTGGTAAAATAAAAGAAAATGTAGAAATACATCATTACGCTTCGTTTTAAGAGAGGAGAACGCATGAGAAAAAAATTGGGTTGGATATCCGTCGGACTGTTCATCTTCAGTATTGCTCAAGTGTATCTATTACCGGTCAACGGATTTTGGGGAAGCATATTTTTAATAGGCGGTTTATTAGCCTCACTAGTGACTGCTCTGTTCAGCACGAGAGGTGTCGGAAAAGTGATTGCCCTCATCCTGTTATCAGGTGTTGTGGTGTATTTTGTTTACGGTGTATATGTCATGATTGGATTTGGATGATAAACTAAAAAACCGCTCAGA